>NZ_JBIUZD010000012.1:15549-222695 GCF_044744885.1 Streptomyces sp. NPDC087215 | reverse complement strand
CCCTCCTCGACGGCTACCAGGCCGCCCTCGTCGTCCCCCTGATCGCCGCCCTCGTCGCCGCGTTCATCAGCGCCTTCGGCCTCCGCGGCAAGACCGGAGCCACCAGCACCGAAACCCCGGCCGCACACATCCCCGACACCCCCGAACGCATCGAAGCAGCGAGATAACAGCCCCCCTTCCCCGGCCGTACCACTGAAACAGCGCAAATAGCCCTGGCTTCCGTTCCATCAGGAAGCCAGGGCAATTCTCTTTCCCGTGCCCATCCGCTCTCCCCTCCCCCGGTCTTCTATCGCTGCTTCCAAGGTTGCCGATTTCGCTCCGTGTTCCCTTCCCTGCGAAAGGAGGTGACCTCCCGTCGGCAGCGAGAACCGAAGCTCTCCAGAATCCCGGGAGTGAATTATGGGAAGGTGGCCGAAAGGGCGGAGCCGTCCGTTCGACGCAAGGCCGGGCGGTCAGCGGTAGCGCGAGAGCGGGGCTCCGGCCCCTGAGGGCGTGGCCGGGAGCCGGTGCCGGACGTCCGCGGGGCGGCCCGTCAGATCTCCACGCGGTACGTGGCGTGGGGCGGGTCGACGACGGCCGGGAGCCGCAGGCCGACGCGCAGGGAGCAGGGGGAGGAGCGGCGCCAGGTCGTCTCGAACGGCGGGAACCCCGGCCCGCTGATCCGCAGGCCGACGTCCGCGCCGGAGTCCTCTCCGTCCTCCCACGCGGTCAGCCCGGTGACTTCGGCGGTCGCCGGAATCCCCTGGGCGTCGAGCCGTCGGCCGGCTTCGCGCTCGGCGGCGGTGTGACCTCCGAGCGCCAGGCCGAGGGGCAGCAGGACCACCGTGAAGACGATGCCCATGAGCAGGAGTTCCGGACCGGCGACGAGGACCGCGCCCAGGGTGAGCGGTCCGCACAGGCACAGCGTCGCGGCGCTGCCGTACAGGAAGGCCGCGCCCCCGGGGCCGACCCGTGACACCCGCGTCCACCGGGGGCCGTCGTGGCCGGGCACCTCAGTGGTGCGGGGTCTCGGGGGGCAGGCCACGGGCCACGCCGTCCCCCGCGTAGAGGTAGCCGCCCGGCCGGGCGGGGTCGGCGATCAGGAACACCGGGTCGCCGGGGCGCGGGATCCGCAGCTTGGAGACGACGGTCCGGACCGCGACGGGGACGTCGCTGCCGGACAGTTGGAGGACCAGATCGACGACGGGGTCGAAGTTGACGAGCTGTCCGGTGTCCGCGAGCGACACGACGACCGCGGGCACGGTCGGCACTCCCGCCGCGAGCAGGCGCTGGACCTCGTCGCCGGAGCGGTACGCGCCGATCGACTGCTGGACCCTGGCGAAGTCCTCCTGACCGAGGAACGCGCGCGTGGCTCGGCCGTAGAAGCCCTTGCCGCTCGCCACCCCGTCGACGATCCCGGCTGTCCGCTCCGCGTGGTTCCGGCGACGCTTCCCGAAGATTCCCATGGCCGCTTCTCCTTGTGGTGAGCCCGTGCGGTACGCGAGACGGACGCTAGGCGGTCCGGGGCGCCTACCGATCCCAGGTTCGCCCGCCCGCTCGGACACGACGTACGCTCCCCGCATGTCGTCGCCGAGCCAGCCGACCGGAGGGCCCCGGTCCCGTGCCATGGTCATCGACCGTGCCTGGCGGGCCCTGGGGCCGGGGCTCGAACCGCTGAGCGGCCCCGGCGGGGCCCCCTTGACCAGGACCGTCAAGCTGATCGTGCTGCCGCTGGTCGTCAGGCCCGCGCTGCGGCCGGGACTCGCGGCGGACTTCCTCGTACCGGAGGAGGCCGCTCGCCTCGACGCCCTGGTCCGGGAGTCCGCGCCGCTCCTCGTGGCCACGGCGGGCTGGTTCACGCTGCTCAAGAAGGCCCGCCGGGCGCGGGGAGTCGTGGCGGGGAACCCCCAGGACCTGTATTTCCAGCGATGCTTCGAGCTGGCCGTCGAGTACGGGACTCCCCCGGACGACGCTGAGGACAGGGCCGGGGCCGTCGTCGCGGAGGTGGCGGACGCGGGCGGCGGGCGCACCGTGGAAGCGCTCCGGGAGCACCTCGCGGACGTCGACCGGCGGGACCGGCTCGAAGCGGAACTGGCCGTCGCCTGGCAAGGGCGCAAGGGTGCCGCACGGGACGGCCGTACGGTCGTGTCCGGCACCGAGACGGCCGTCGCGGTCGCGCTGGCCGCCGAGGCTCTGGACGCCTGCGCCGCGCCCGACGGCTCACCGGCGTACGCCGCCATGGTCGACGCGGGGCACGGCGGGCTGTTCGGCCGGGCCCTGTGGGCGCGGACGGACGAGGTGTGGGGCGCCGGGGGGCCACCGGCGCCCCTGGGGCTCACCGCCCTCCCGGTGCCGCCTCGGCCCGAGGTCGGCCGGGGCGCGTCGACCGCGACGCTGCCCGCGCCCCTCGACCGGACGCTCTTCGAGCGGCTCTTCGTCGTCCTCCATGCCTCGTCCCGGCGTGAGGAGCTGCCGACGGTGCCGGAGCTCGTCGCCCGGGAGGCCGGGCGCAGTTGTGCTCCGCTCGGTCTCCGCGACGAGAGCCTGCGTGTCGCCGCCGTCCTCGGCGGGCGTCTCGCGGTCGGCCTCGATCCGCTGGGCACAGGAACGTCCCCGGCGGGCCGCACCACGGCGCACCGGGCCGTCAACAGCCGCTGGCGGCGGGAGGCTTCGGTGCTGCGCGCCCGCAGGATGACCGTCTCGCCCCGGCCCGACCCGGACGGCGGCGCCCTGGAGGCCCTGGCTCACGACCTCCGCACCCCGTGGGCCGCCTACATGCGGCGGCTGTGGGTACGGCTGCACGGGCGGGACGTGCGCGGCGCGCCGCTGACGGACCTGGCCTCGGCCTGGGCCGTGCTCGACGGGGTCGCCCGCTCGGTGATGATGGACCATCGCGCCCGGGTCCGGTCGGCACTGCGCGCCCTGACGGAGACGCCTCCGGCCGTGGTGGAGCCGTCCGGGCAGGGGGGCGCGTGATGGCCGGGGCCGGGACGGACGTCCGCGTCGGCCTGGACGAGGACGGCATGGTCCTGGTCGCTCCCGATCCCCACCCCGGTACCGACACCGATGCAGGGGCCGGGTTCGGGTCGGGCTTCGGCTCCGGCGGGGGCCGTCCCGATGAGAGGGTCGCCGCTCCGGAGTTCGCTCAGGCCGTGCTCGATGTCGCCGGGGCGGTCCTCGTCCGGCCCGTCCTCGGGGCGCCGGGGCCGCCGGTGGCCGAGATCCATGATCCGGTGCGGGCGCAGCAGTGGCTGTGGGCGCTCTACGGCGAGCGCGTCGCCGCAGCCGTGCACGCCGTACGGGCGGGGAGCGCTCCTTACGGCCCGGCGGGTGGGCACGGGGGTTCGCCCGGAGCCGGTGCGCGAGGCGCCGTGGCCGGGAACGGCATCCATGACGCCGATGCCCCGGGGAAGAGGGCGCCGGGCGTACGCGTCCCGGCGGAGTCCTCCGCCCTCGCGGGCGCCGCCGCCCGGCTCGGTCTCGCGCACTGGGCGGCCCGCTGGTGGCCCGCCTCGTACGGGGACGGCGTCGCGGTGCTCGAACCGGGCCTGCTCGCACTGGAGTCGGCGGCCCTCACCCATCGCTGCCAGCAGCTGTTCGACGACGGGGGTGATCAACCGGACGACTGCGCGGCCGAGTTGATCGGGGCGCATCCGGGTGCTCTCGGCCCGTTGCTCCAGTGGTGGCGTGCGGAGCCCCGGACGACGGACACGGCACGTCACCTGGACGGGGTGCTACGGCTGATCGTGGACGCGGCGGACTGTGCCGGGCTGGACGGGACAGAACTGCGCGAGCTGCGTTCGGCCTTGGAGCGGGGGCATGACCAGGGGCGTACGGGCGCTCCGGCCGACCTCGGCGCGCTGTTCGCGCGCCGGTCCGGCTACGCCCTCGCGGCGGGCGCTCCGGCGCTCTCCGGCGGCCGGGTGATCGCCCGGGGGTACGGGACCAACGACTGGTGCCGCTACCCGCCCGGTCTCGTCGACGCCTCGGAGGAGGCGGTGTCCTGGACCGCACGTGCGGTCGGCGCGCGGCGGCTGGTCGAGATCGAGGCCGTCGCGCACGTCGCGGCTCCGGTCACCGGTGTGCCTCTCGTCGCGGAGATCGCGGTGAACGGCGGCGGCCCGCTGCGGGTGCCCCTCGCCCGGCGGGACGACCTGTGGACCGGCCGGGCGGAGGTGGACCTGGGCGCCGGTCCGTCCGGCGCGGGCCCGGCCCCGCCGCACGTCCGAGTCGGCGTCCTGCTGCCCGGTTTCGACCCTGGTGCCGGTCCGGCGGCGAGCGCCGGGCGGGCCGCCGTCCGCGCCCTGGCGCGGCGGCGCCTCGCCGCCGCGGCACTGCCCGTGGAGGACGGGGTACGCGGCGGGGCGGCGGGGGCCGTGCGGAGCGGAGCCCTCGACGGCGTGGCAGCGCCCTTCCTCGCCGAGATCCTCGCGGCCACCGCCGGTGGGGAGGACCACTGAGATGACGGACGCGACCGGAGCGCAGACGAGTCTGTACGGGGAGCCGTTCGACAGCGGTCTCGCCGAGGCCCACGGGCACCACATGGCCGCCGAGTTCGGGGCCGCGTACGCCGTCTACGAGCAACTCCTCGATTTCGCGGGGTCCTTGGACGACTCTCCCGATGTGCGGTTCCTTCGGGCGCATCTGCTCGCCGACCTCACGAGCGTCCTCCTCTCCGCCTCGGACCTGCCCCGCGCGGAAGAGGCCAACGAGCGGTCCCGCGCGCTCCTCGACAGTGTCGCGGCGGAGCCGATGGGGCCACGGGGGCGTCAGCTGTGGCTGGAGATCCTGCTACGGACGCTGATCGCCGGATCCGCCGTACTGAGCGCGACGGGACGCCCGGACGAGGCCTTGGCCCGTCTCGACGAAGCGGCGGCCGTCCTGCCCGAGTTCACGGACCCCGACGGGCTGCGCGCCGCCGAGATCGGCCTCGACCGGGTGCTCCTGCTGATGGCACGCGGCGAGTGGGGAGCGGCCGAGGAACACGGCGTGCTCCTCCTGTCCGTCACTCCGGACAGTGCGGCGGAGGCGGTCCCGCGGCTGCTGACCGCACTGGGCGCGATCTGCTCCGCGACCGGGCGGTACGACCCCGCCGAGGACTACTTCGCGCGGGCGGAGGACGGCTTTCTGGCCCTGGGCGACAGCGGTGAGCGTCAGGTGCTGCTCACGCACCGCGCGTTCCTCGCCTGGGGGCGGGGCGAACCGGACCGCGCGGAGGAGCTGTTCAGGGAGGCGTCCATCCTCTTCGAGGGGCAGCGTCGGTTCGGGGACCTGGCGGTCTGTGAGCAGGCCCGCAGTCACCTCGCCGGTCTGCGCGGTGACGCCACGGGGGCGCGGGACCTGATGGCGGCGAGCCTGGACCGGTTCACCCGGCTCGGCGCCTCGGTGGCCGCCGCCGACAGCATGTCGCTCGGCGCCCAGCACGCCTATGTGCGGGGCGACATCGAGGAGATGCGGCGGCTGGCCCAGGAGGCCCGGGACGTCTATCAGGTCCGGCGGATCCACGAGCGGTGCGCGCAGGTGGACCTGCTGCTCGCACGGGCCCTTGAGGACGATCTGAACCGGGCGGACCACGGCGACCACGAGCGGATGTCCGTGGACACCGCGCTCTCCCTGGCTCTCCCCGCCGCGCTGACGCTCGCCGCGGCCCGCCACGACTTCGTCACGGCCCATGCGCGCGGCCAGTGGCTGGAACTGGCCGACGAGGCGATGCGGTTGGTCTTCCGTCTCGCCGTGCGCCGTCAGGACCAGGGGCTCCTCTTCGAGCTGGTGGAGCACCGCTGCGCGGGCGCGGCGCTGTCGCTCGGAGGCCGTCCGGGGGCTGCCGGGTCCAGCGGCGCGCCGGTCTTCCCCGACCCCGCGACGAAGACGTACGGCGAAGGCGGGGCCGTGGCGCTCGGGGGTGTCGCCGCGGAGGCCGCCGCCTCCGTCGGGCTGCGCGTCGGGCCGCCGCCGAAGGTGCGGATGTCGGCGGAGTCCGGCCGGGTGGCGCTCCAGGAGTACATCGCGGCGGCCGAATTCCGTTACGAGCGGCGGATCGTGGCCGAGGCGGAGGTTCCGTTCTGGGACACCGAGGCGCTGACCGGGCGGCCGGTGGTCCAGGTCCGGCTCGCCGACGCGGGCGATCTGTTCATGACCTGGACGTGGGCCGGAGGCGCCCGGGGGTTCGGCACCGGATACGCGCCCGCCGTCGAAGTCGAGCGGTTGGTGGGCGAGTTGAGTGAAGCCCTGCCTGGTTCGGGCGAGGGGGAGGCGGGGATCCGGCGTGCTTTCGGAGCGGGCGCGTTCGCCGGGCGCGGCGCCGAGCGGCGGCTCGCGCGGGCGCTGGGCGGGGTGCTGTGGCCGGAGGGCCTGACCGAGCAGATCCGGCGGGTGGCGACCCGTGCGGGCCGCCCGCTGATACGGATCCAGCCGTCCCCTCGTACCGCCCAGGTCCCGTGGGAGCTGCTCGCCGTGGACGACACGGACGTGCGGCTCCTGGACCTGGCGGACGTGGTGACCACCGCGCCGACGTCCTTGCGGCGCCGGAGCGCGGTCGGGGGTGCGGCGAAGGGCGACGGCCGGGCGACGGCCTTCGCTCCTCCGGCGGCGGACAGCGCCCGGGGGGACACCGGTGGTCCGGCACCGGGTGCCGACCGGACGGCCGCCGGACGTCCGGCACCGGCTCCCGACCGGATGACCGCCGGGCCCCCGGCGGAGGTGCCCGGCCCGGTGGTGCTCGTGCTCGACCCGCGTGTGCCCGGCTTCCGGGCCGACTCGGCGCTCGGCTCGGTGCTGGGGCCGCCCGGCTCGGACCCGGAACTGCTCGCGCTGGTCCGGAGACATCTCGACACGGGCCCGGTGGCGCCGTCTCCCGCCACTGCGGCGGAGGCGTTCCGGCGCACCGACCTGGACCGGGAGTGGCTGAGCGGTGTGCTGCGCGCGGGCCCGCGGCGGCTGCTGTACGTCGGTCATGTCAGTGGCGCTCCGGTCGAGGGCGGCCAGAGCGAGGACGGCACCCTCCATCTGTGCTGCGGTCCGGGGACGGCCGGTCTGACCGAGCCGGTCCGTGCCCATCGGCCGCTGTCCGCCAAGGACCTCCTGCTGGGGACGCTCCCCCTGCGCGGCGACGGCGAACCGGGGGCGCTGATCTGGCCCGCGCCGCCCAGGGTCGCCCTGATCGGCTGCGAGAGCGGCGGTGACCTGCGGTTCGCGGAGTCGTTCGGGCTCGCCACGGCGATGCTCCACAACGGCGCGGACCTGGTGACCGCCACCCGCTGGCCGCTGCCGACCAGTTTCGCCTTCCATCACCTGGCGGGTGTGCCGGAGTCCGTCCGGCCGCTGTCGGAGGCGGTCGTCGCCGTCGACACCGCCCATGAGGGCCCCGACCCGGTGGACGGGCTGTGCGCCTGGCAGCGCGAGCGGCTCGACCGCTGGCGCGCCGAAGGCCGGATCGCTGACTCTCCCCTGCTGTGGGCGGCGCTGACCTGCATCGTCGTCTGAGGGGGCCGGGCGGGCGGAGTGCCGGTCCTCGGGCGTCGGGCGTCGGGCGTCGGGCGTCGGGCGTCGGGTGGAGTGTCGGCCGACGCCGGAGGCCCGTACACCCTTCGCCCTTCTCCGAGCGTTTTACGGTCCCCGGGCGTGCGGCCGGAATCCTCAGGCGTCGGCGGTGGGCGCGCCGGGCAGGTCGCGGAGGCCGCGCAGTGGCCCCACGAGCAGGAAGACGCCCGCTGCCAGCAGTGCGGCGGTGACGGCCCACATCGTGGTGCGGGCGCCGAGGAGGGAGGCGAGGGAGCCGCCCAGGAGGGCGCCGAGCGGGATGGTGCTGTAGTTCAGGAACAGCGTGGTCGCGGTGACCCGGCCCAGCAGTTCGGCAGGGCAGTACGCCTGCCGGAAGCTGACGGTGATGACGTTGCAGGCCACGACCCCGGCGAACATCACGACCGTGCCGAGGACGAAGTACGCGAGGCCCGCGCCGGGAGCGGCGAGCGCGGCCAGCAGGCCGAAGGGCGCGGCGGTGAGGTGGATGAGCAGCAGGGCGCGTGCCGTGCCGAGGCTCCGGGCGAGTCGCCCGGCCATGAGCCCGCCGAGCACTCCGCCGATCCCTCCGCAGGAGACGAGCCAGCCGAGGGTGTCGGGGCCGACGCCGACGGTCCGTACGAGGAAGACGATCTGGACGGCCTGGAAACCGGCCATCGCCAGGTTCACCGCCGCGCCGAACGCGGTGACGGCCCGCACCGGCGGATCTCCGACGACGAAACGGAGGCCGTCGGCGATCTCGCGGCCCAGCCGTCGCCGGGGCGCCGGGGCCGGGCGCGGTCCGTCGGAGCGGATGGCGGTGAGGCAGAGCGACGACACCACGAAGGACACGGCGTCGAGCAGCAGACCCGGCACACTGCCCAGGGTCTGGGCGATCAGCCCGCCGAGGCCGGGGCCCGCCACCCTGGCGGCCTGGTCCCCCGCCTGGAGCTGCGCGTTGCGGCTCATCAGGTCTTCCGTGGGCACAAGTCGGGGCAGATACGACGAGTAGGCGGTGGAGAAGAAGACGGAAGCCGTACCGGAGACCAGGGCTGCCGCGAGGACGTGCCAGATCGTCAGGGCTCCCAGCCACCAGGTGACCGGGACGCTCACGAACACCGCCGCGGAGACCGCGTTGCACACCAGCATGACGCGGCGCGGCGGGAGGCGGTCGACCCACGCCCCGGCGGGCAGTCCGACGACCAGCCACGGCAGCCAGGGAGCGGCGGTGAGCACACCCATCGTGAACGGCGAGGCGTGGAGGGTGGTGACGGCCACGAGCGGCAGCAGGACGGAGGTGACGCTGGTGCCCAGCTTGCTGGTGGTCTCGCCGACGAGCAGCAGCCGGAAGTTCCGGTGCGGGCGTCGGCCACGGTCTTTCGCGGACTGCGCGGCAGTCGGCGTGACGGACTCCAGCACGGCCTCCGGACATCGATGGCGAAGTGTTCTGAACAGGCCTCAGAATAGGTTCGTCGCAAGCGAGTTCGGGGCCGGATCGTACATTTTCCCCGCCCTGGAAACCAGGGTGGCCATTTCCCGTCGGTGCCGCTTAGGCTCGACCGCGTCCACCGCCAACGCACCGTGTCCCAGGGGAGGGTCGAGCCCGGATGAGCGATCCGTTCGAGAAGGAGACCGACGACCTCCCGGCCCTCGTCAGAGGTCGGGGCCGACGCACCCCCCGGTCTTCGCGAGGCGGTGTCCCGGGCGGGTGGCCGACGACGGGCCGGGGCGCGACGGACACCGCTCCGCACTGACGACGGCCCGCGCCACGAGCGCCGCGACCGCGTCCGGTCGCTCCCGCACCACCCACATGGCACCGCCCCCTTTCCCGCGCAAGGAGCTGTCCGTGGTCACCAGTGCGCTCGACCTGCTCACCCGCTTCAGCCATGTGTCCGCCCGGTGCCCCGAGCGCGTCGCCGTGGTGACGCCGTCGGAGTCGGTGACCTTCGGCGCACTCGGCGCCCGGGTGGAGCGCACCACCCGGGAGCTGGGCGCGGCGGGCGTGGGGCCCGGAACGACCGTCGTCCTGGACCTCGCCCGCGGGGTCGGCCCGGTGGCGGCGATGCTCGCGGTGTGGTGGCTCGGCACGGCCTACGTACCGCTGGACCCGGCCCGTCCGGCGTACCGGCGACGTCCGCCCGCCGGGGACACCGGGGCGCGTACGGTGGTCGTCACCGGGCCCGGTGGCACCGGGTGGCCGGAGGGCACGCGGCGCCCGGACCTTCCTTCGGCCCCGGGAGCGTCCGCTGCGGGCACGCCGGTTCCGGTGGGTGAAGTGGCCGATGGAGCGGCGGCGTTCGTCCTCCCCGCCATGGAAGGCGCCGGGCCGCCCGAGGGGGTCGCGGTCACCCGGGGCGACACCGCCCGCCTCATGGCGGCTTGTGAGGACAACGGTGTCTTCCTCCCGGCTCCGGCGCGGGTGGTGTGGGACGCGGATCTTGGTCTCGACGCCTCGGTCCGGCAGTGGGCCCGCGTCTGCCGGGGCGACACCCTGCTCCTTCCGGACGACGGACAGCGCGCCGATCCGAGGCTGTTCGCCCGGTTCCTCCGGGACCACGGGGCCACCGACCTGGACACCACCCCGTCCCGCTGGGAGGCCCTGCGCTCCCACGTGGTGACCGGGGCTCCGGGCACCCCTCCGCTGCGGCTGCTCCTCTCCGGGGAGCCCGTGTCCTCGGCCCTCCGGGCGGACCTGGCCCGGCTCGCGGAACAAGGCCGGGTGGACGCCGTCCTGCTGTACGGGCCGACGGAGCGCGTGGTCGCCACCGCCGCACCCGTCACCGGCCCCTCGCTCCAGGGAGGTCCGCCCCTCCCCCCGGTCCGCTCCCCTGCCATGGGCGCCTCGCGGCGGCCGGTGGCCGAGGACGATCCGGGGGAGCCGTACCTCGCGGGTGTGAGCGTCGCCCCGGAGGGCGCGGGCCGCCCCGCACCGGCCCGCGAGAGAACCGTCGCCGACCTCCACGGTCCGGCCGGGGCGCGGACGCACCGTACCGCTGACCTGGTCAGGGGCGGCCGTCCGGTCCGCCCCGGCGGGACGCCCGACGCGAACACGCCGCACGGCCGGCGGGTCGGGCCGGGCGCGGCCGGGGACGTGACGGCCCGGCGTGCGGACACGCCCCGCACCACCCGGCCCGACGAGGACGGACCTCGCACGGCCCCGACCGGCGAGGACGGACGTCCCGTCCCGCTGCCCGCCGAGGACGCGCCTCGCACCGGCCCACCCGCCGAGAGGGCACGCGCCGCCCCACCCGCCGGGAGTGTGCCCGGCGGCCCCGCGCCGCACGGCGTCACGGACGCCCCGGCGCGGCACTTCATCGACCTCTTCGAGGAGCACGCCGGGACCGCCCCGGAGGCCGTCGCCCTGGTCTTCCGCGAGGAACGGGTCTCCTACGGGGAGCTCGACGCCCGCGCGAACCGGCTGGCCCATGTGCTGGCCGCGCGGGGCGCGGGACCGGAGAAGGTGGTGGCCTCGGCGCTCGACCGCTCGGTGGATCTGGTCGTCGCGGTCCTGGCGGTGCTGAAGAGCGGCGCCGCCCATCTTCCGGTGGACCCCGGCTACCCGGCGCGGCGCATCGCCCACATCCTGGGGGACGCGGCCCCCGCCCTGCTGCTCGCGGACTCCGGCACGGTCCTGTCGTCCGGCGGCGCGGTGCCGCGCACCGACCTGGACGGCCCGGAGACCGTGGCGGCGCTGCGGCGCGCCCCGGCGGCCGGACCGCCGCCGGGCGCCCGGCGGGACCTGGGCGCACTGCCCGCGTACGTCGTCTACACCTCCGGGTCCACCGGCCTGCCCAAGGGCGTGGTCGTCACCCGCTCGGGTCTCGCCAACCTGGTCGCCCACCAGCACGAGACGATCGGGGTGGACGCCGACAGCCGGGTCCTGCAGTTCGCGTCACCGGGCTTCGACGCGTTCTTCTGGGAGCTGGCGATGGCGCTGTCCGCGGGGGCCGCGCTCGTCCTGGCGCCCGCCCTGGACCTGATGCCGGGTCCCGGACTGCGCCGTCTCCTCGACGGACAGCGGGTCACCCACGCCTCCTTGCCGCCTTCCGTGCTGCGGGTCCTGCCGTCCGACGCCCTCCCGCACGTACGCTTCCTGGTCTCCGCCGGTGAGGCCCTGGACGCGGAGCAGCCGCGGCGCTGGGCTCCCGGCCGGACCCTGGTCAACGGGTACGGACCCACGGAGACCACGGTCTGCGCCACCATGAGCCGACCGCTGACGGAGCGGGACGGCACACCGCCGATCGGCGGGGCGATCCGGGGCACGCGTCTGCACGTCCTCGACACCGCCCTGCGGCCGGTGCCCGTCGGGGAGGCGGGCGAGCTGTACGTCGCGGGGGCCAATCTGGCCCGGGGCTACCTCGAGCGGCCCGGTCTGACGGCGGGGCGCTTCGTCGCCGACCCGTACGGACCGGCCGGGACGCGGATGTACCGCACCGGGGACCTGGTCCGGTGGCGCGCGGCGGGCGATCTGGAGTTCGTCGGACGGGCGGACGACCAGGTCAAGGTGCGTGGCCACCGGATCGAGCCGGGCGAGATCGAGGCACGGCTCGCCGGGCACCCCGGGGTGTCGGCCGCCGCGGTGACCGTGCACGAGGACCGGTACGGCGACCGCAGGCTCGTGGCCCACATCCTCCGTGAGCCACCCGCGCGGTCGGACGCCGACCGGCCGGGTGAAACGGACCTCATCGCCGCCGAAGCGGACCGCACGGCCGACGCGGACCGTGGGCCGGACGCGGATCGCCTGGCCGACGCGGACCGTGGGACAGCTGCGGACCGTACGGCCGACGCGGACCGGGTGGCCGACTGGCGGCGGGTGCTCGACGCCGTTCCGGTCGACGGACAAGCCGCCTTCGGTGAGGACTTCACCGGGTGGAACAGCTCCTACGACGGCAACGCGCTGCCGCTGGAGCAGGTGCGCGAGTGGCGGGACGAGACCGTGCGGAGCATCCGCGCGCTGAGACCCCGACGTGTTCTCGAACTCGGCGTGGGTACGGGCCTGTTGCTTTCACAGCTCGCTCCCGGGGCGGAGCGCTACTGGGGGATCGATCTCTCGCCGCGGGTGATCGACCGGCTGCGGCGGCGGGTGGCGGGACGGCCGGAACTGGCCGGGCGGGTCGTCCTGGACTGCCGGCCGGCCGACGACCACGAGGGCGTCCCGCGCGGGTACTTCGACGTGGTCGTCCTCAACTCGGTCGTCCAGTACTTCCCCGGCGGACGCCATCTCGCCCGGGTCCTCGCGCTCGCGGCGGACGCCCTGGTGCCCGGCGGTTCGGTGTTCGTCGGCGACGTCCGGCACCTGGGGCTCGCGGAGTCCTTCCACGGCGCGGTCGCGGCCCGTTCGGCGGGCGTCGCACCGGGCGGCGCGGAGCAGCGCCGGGCGGTGGCGCGCGGACTGGCGAGGGACCCGGAGCTGCTGGTGGACCCGGAGTTCTTCCGCGCGTCCACAGGCACCGCCTGGGGCGCCGGGCGGCGCTTCGCGAGCTGCGACATCCGGCTGAAGCGGGGAACCCACCACAACGAACTGACCCGGTACCGCTACGACGTCGTCCTGCGCCGGGCCGAAGACACCCCGCCCCCCACCGGAGACGGGCGGGGCCGCACCGGCGGCACTCGGTCCGGAACCGGCGACACGCGATCGGCCCCCGGCGCGATGACGGAACTGGTGTGGGGAGCGGACGTCCGTACGCTCGACGGCCTCGCGGAGGTGCTGCGGGACCGCGCCCCGGGCACCCCGCCCGTCCGGGTCTCCGGCGTGCCGAACGCGCGCCTCGCCGAGGACCTGCGCGCCTCGGGCGGGTCGCCGGACCCCGGGCCCGACCCGGAGGACCTGGCGCGGCTCGGCGAACGCCTCGGCCACCGGGCCGTGTTGCGCTGGTCGGTGAAGGCGGGCCCCGAGCACGTCGACGCCGAATTCTCCGCCGGGGAAGAGGACTTCCCTCCGGAGACCGGAGACCGGAGCGGAACCGGGACCGGCCCGCCGGTGGACCCCGAGCGCCATGTCAGCGTGCCCTTCGCCGCGACCGACGACACGGAACTGGTCAGGTCGGTCACCGCGTGGGCGGCCGCGTACCTCCCCGGCCACATGATGCCGTCCGCGATCGTGGTGCACGACGCGTTCCCGCTGACCCCGCACGGCAAGCTCGACCGGGCCGCCCTGCCCGCGCCGCCCGCCGTCCGGAGCGGCACCGGGCGCCCGCCCCGGAACGCGCGGGAGGCGGCCCTGTGCCGGATGTACGCGGAGATCCTCGGGCTCGCCACGACAACACCGGCGGACGCACCGAGCGGGGCCGCCGCCGACAGGACCGGCGCGGTCGGCAGGGAAGTCACGGAGGGCGCGATCGGCCCGGAGGACTGGTCGGACACCGCCTGCCCGGTGGGCACGGACGACGACTTCTTCGCGCTCGGCGGCCATTCGCTGCTCGTCACCCGGCTGGTGAGCCGCGTCCGCGCGGAGCTGGGGGTCGAGCTCCAGGTGGGCACGGTGTTCGACGATCCCACCGTGGCGGGGCTCGCGGCGCGGCTCTCCGGCGCCCGCAAGGCGCGGCCCGCGCTACGGAGGATGCCCCGCCCCGGCTGACGGCGGCACCGGCCCCGGCAGACGGCCGCACCGGTTCCGGCGGGCGGCGGCGACGGCCCGCCCGGCAGACGCCCGGATCATCGACGACAAGGCTCACCGAAGGATCCCCCGATGGACTTCAGCCTCTTCTACTTCGCCGACGACAGCACACCGGACGGGGACGCCGGACGGTACGAGCTGCTCCTCGAAGGAGCCCGCTTCGCCGACCGGCACGGCTTCCGCGCGGTGTGGACGCCCGAACGGCACTTCCACCCCTTCGGCGGGCTCTACCCGAACCCGTCCGTGGTGGGCGCCGCCCTGGCGATGATCACCAGCACCGTCGCCATCCGCGCCGGGAGCGTCGTCGCCCCCCTGCACCATCCGCTGAGGATCGCGGAGGAGTGGTCGGTCGTGGACAACCTCTCCGGCGGCCGGGCCGGGGTGTCCCTCGCCTCCGGCTGGCACCCGGTGGACTTCGCGCTGAGCAGGGCACCGTACGAGGACCGCAAGCGCCTGCTGGCCGACAGCGTCGAGCAGCTCCGCGGGCTGTGGCGCGGGGAGGACCACGAGGTCGTGGACGGCAACGGCGCCCCGGCGACGGTACGGATCTTCCCGCCGCCGGTCCAGCGGGAGCTGCCGCTCTGGGTGACCAGCGCGGGCGATGCGGAAACGTTTCGTACAGCGGCGACCGCACGGGCCGGGGTCCTCACCCATCTGCTGCACCAGGACGTCGACGGGCTCGCCGCGAGGATCGCCGCGTACCGGCGGACGGCGCGCGAGACCCACGACGGCTGGGAGGGCCATGTCGTCCTGATGCTGCACAGCTTCCTCGGCACCGACCGGGACGAGGTCCGCGCCATCGTCGAGGGGCCGCTGACCGCCTACCTCAGGAGTTCGGTCCATCTGATCGCCCGCTCGTTCGGCGCCCTCGACCCGGACTTCGACATCGACGCGCTGGAGGACGAGGACCTCGACTTCCTCGTCGCCCGGTCCTTCGACGCCTACTTCGAACAGCGGGGCCTCTTCGGGACGGTGGCGGACGCCACCGCGACGGTCGAGCGGCTGCGCGCCGTCGGCGTGGACGAGATCGCGTGCCTGATCGACTTCGGCATCGGCACCAGGACCGTGCTGGACGGGCTGCCGCACCTGAACGCGCTCCGCGCGGCATTCGAAGCGAACTGACCCCAGAGACCCGAGAGGCCGAGACCACCGTGATCCCCCTGTCGTTCTCACAGCTGCGGTTCTGGTTCCAGGAAGAGATGGACCGCGACGGCGGCTCGCCCCACGCCTCGATGGCGCTGCGGCTGACGGGCCCGCTGGACGCGGCGGCGATGCGCGAGGCGCTACGGGACGTGGTGACCCGGCACGAGAGCCTGCGCACCGTCTTCCCGGTCACCGACGGAGTACCCGGGCAGCGGATCCTGGAGGCGGTGACGGTCGAGCTGCCCCTGCGGCGGGTGGCGGAGGAGGACGTCGAGGCGGCCGTGGCCGAGGCGGCCGGGCCCCCCTTCGACCTGGAGCGCGAGATCCCGCTGCGGGCCGTGCTGTTCGCCGTGGGCTCCCCCGGCCACCATGTGCTGGCGATCACCGTGCACCACATCGCCATCGACGGCTGGTCCGTCGCGCCCTTCCTCCGCGACCTCTCGGACGCCTACACCGCGCGGCTCGACGACAGGTCCCCGTCGTGGGACGAACTTCCCTTCCAGTACGCCGACTTCACCCTGTGGCAGCGCAAGGAGCTGGGCGCGCCGGACGACCCCGGCAGTCTCTTCGCCGACCAGCTGGCCCACTGGACCGGTGTCCTCGCCGACGCACCGGCCGAGACGGCACCGCCCACCGACCGGCCGCGCCCCACCACCGCCACCCACCGGGCCGGAACCGTCCCCTTCGGCCTGCCGCCCGAGGTCTTCCGGGACCTCTCCCGGCTCGCCCGTCAGCACGGCGCCAGCACCTTCGTGGTCCTGCACGCGGCGCTCGCGGGGTTCCTGCGGCGGCTCGGCGCCGGTCCGGACGTCCTGGTCGGCAGCCCGGTCGCCGGACGCACCGACGTGGGTCTCGACGAGCTCGTCGGCTGCTTCGTCAACACGGTCGTCATCCGGACCGACACCTCCGGCGACCCCGGCTTCCACGAGCTGATCCGCAAGGCGCGGACGGCTGCCCTCGCCGCGCTCGACCACCAGGACGTGCCCTTCGAGCAGGTCGTGGAGGCCGTCAACCCGGTGCGGTCGTCGGCCCGGCACCCGCTCTTCCAGGTCATGCTGAACCTGCGCAACGACGCGGGCGCCGCCGTGCGCCTCCCCCGTCTCGACACCCGTCTCCTGGCCCCCGTGCCCCACCGCACGACCGCCTTCGACCTGCTCTTCGACGTCGTGGAGACCGACGGGACGCTCGAAGGCGCCCTTGTCTACGCCCACGACCTCTTCGACCGGGCCACCGCCGAGCGGCTGGCCCGCCGCTTCACCGCCTTCCTCACCCGGGCGGTCGCCGCACCCGAGCGGCCCACGGGCCGTCTGGAACTCCTCTCCCCCGCCGAGGTCCGTACGGCGCTGGAGACCTGGAACGGCCGGGACGTCCCGCTCCCGGCCGACTCCGTGCCGGAGCTGTTCCGGCGGCGCGCGGCCGCGGCCCCCGACGACATCGCGGTGGTCTGCGGCCCGTCCCGGATCGGCTACGCGGAACTCGACGACCGGGCCGAGCGTCTCGCCCGCCGTCTGCGCGCGGGGGGCGCGGGCCCCGAACGGCTGGTCGCCGTGGCCATGAGCCGCTCCACCGAGCTGGTCGTCGCCCTGCTCGCCGTGCTGCGGACCGGGGCCGCCTACCTCCCCCTGGACCCGCGCAACCCGGACGAACGGCAGCGCGCGGTCCTGGCGGAGGCGAGGCCCTGTCTGCTGCTGACGGACGGGGCCACCCGGGAGCGGGCCGAGGCCCTCACGGCCCCGCAGCCGGGGGGCGCCCCGTCCGGGGGCCCGCCGCCCGGCCCGCCGCTGGTCCTGGCCGACGACGACACCGGTCCGGACGGCCCCGGTCCGGACGGTCCCGATCCGGACGGCGGACGGCCGGACGTCTCCGGTGACCGGGCCGCGTACGTGATGTACACCTCCGGCTCCACCGGCCGCCCCAAAGGGGTCCTGGTGACCCACCGGAACATCGTCGCGCTCGCCACGGATCCCTGCTGGGCGGCGGACGGTGGCCACACCCGGGTGCTCGCCCACTCCCCGTACTCCTTCGACGCCTCGACCTACGAGCTGTGGGTGCCGCTGCTCGGCGGCGGCACGGTCGTGCTGGTACCGCCCGGCGACTCCTCGCCCGGGGCGCTGGAGCGTGCCGCGGCCGAGGGCGACGCGAACAGCGCGTTCCTCAGCACCGCCCTGTTCAATCTGCTGGTCGCGGAGGGAAGTCCGCTGCTCGGGCGGCTCGGGCACGTCTGGACGGGGGGCGAGCAGCCGTCGGGCGGGGCCGTGCGGCGGATGCTGACGGACTTCCCGGGCACCGCCCTGACCCATGTGTACGGGCCGACGGAGAACACCACGTTCACCACGTCCAGGCGCCTGGACCCGGCCCGGGACGCGGACGGGGGCAGGCCGCCGATCGGCGGGCCCATGGCGAACACCCGGGTGTACGTCCTCGACCCGTGGCTCCGGCCGGTGCCCGTCGGGGTGCCGGGCGAGCTGTACCTGGCGGGCGCCGGACTGGCCCGCGGCTACCTCGGCCGCCCGGGACTCACCTCGGGGCTCTTCGTCGCCGATCCGCACGGCGCGCCCGGCACCCGTATGTACCGCACGGGTGATGTCGTCCGGTGGACCGCCGACGGCGAGCTCGACTTCCTCGCCCGCGCCGACGACCAGGTGAAGATACGGGGCTTCCGCGTCGAACCCCGCGAGATCGAGGCGGTCCTGGAGCGTCATCCGGCCGTAGGCCGCGCCGCCGTCCTCGTACGGGAGGACCGGCCCGGGGAGCGCGTCCTGGTCGCCTATGTCGTCCCCGCCGGGGGCGTCGACGGCGATCCGGCGGCGGGCGTCGCCGAGCACGCCGGGCGGCACCTGCCCGACTACATGGTGCCCGTCCTCGTCGTGCTCCCCGAGGGACTGCCCCTCACCTCCCACGGCAAGCTGGACCGGGCGGCGCTGCCCGCGCCCGTACGGGGCACCGGCTCCCGCGCGCCCCGCACGCCCGTCGAGCGCCTGGTGTGCGGGCTGTTCGCCGAGGTGCTCGGGGTGCCGGAGGTGGGCGCGGACGACGACTTCTTCGCGCTCGGGGGGCATTCGCTGCTCGCCGTCCGGCTGGTGAACCGGCTGCGGGAGGTGCTGGACGGCGGGATCGGCCCGCGCGCGGTCTTCGACGCGCCGACGCCCGCCGGGCTCGCCGGGAGGTTCGGGGCCTCGGGGACCGGCCGTGGCCCCCTGCGGTCCCGGCCGCGCGGGGACGTCCTGCCGCCGTCCTTCTCCCAGCTGCGGTTCTGGCTCCAGGGCGAGCTGGCGGAGGGCGCCGCCTCGCACACCGTGACGACGGCCCTGCGGCTGACGGGCCGCCTGGACAGGGAGGCGCTCGCGGCGGCGCTGCGGGACGTGGTGACCCGGCACGAGAGCCTGCGCACCGTCTTTCCCGTCACCGACGGGGTGCCGTGCCAACGGGTCCTGGAGCCCGCCGGGTTCGACCTGCCGGTGCGGGCGGTGCCGGAGGCGGGCGTCGAGGCGGCGTTGCTCGCGGCCTCGGAGCACGACTTCGACCTGGCGCGGGAGACACCCGTGCGGGCCGAACTCCTCGCCCGCTCCCCCGAGGAGCACGTCCTCGTGGTCACGGTCCACCACATCGCCTTCGACGGCTGGTCGGCCGCCCCCTTCCTCCGGGACCTCTCCGGGGCCTATGCCGCCCGGCTGCGGGGCCGGGCACCCGACCTCCCCGAACTTCCCTTGCAGTACGCCGACTTCACCCTGTGGCAGCGTGCGGAGCTGGGCGCGCCGGACGACCCCGGGAGCCCCTTCGCCCGGCAGCTCGCCCACTGGACCGGCGCGCTGGCCGGTGCCCCCGACGAGATCGCGCTGCCCGCCGACCGGCCGCGCCCGGCCGCCGCCACCCACCGTGCCGGTACGGTGCCGTTCCGGATCACCCCCGAGGTGCACGCACGTCTCACGGCGCTGGCGCGCGCGCACGGCGCGAGCGTGTTCATGGTGCTGCACGCCGTCCTGGCGGTGCTGCTGAGGCGGCTCGGCGCCGGGACGGACGTCCTGGTCGGCAGCCCGGTCGCCGGACGGACCGACAGCGGTCTCGACGAGCTGGTCGGCTGCTTCGTGAACACCGTGGTGGTCCGCACCGACGTCTCCGGGGACCCGGACCTCGGCGAGCTGATCGACCGTGTCCGCCCCGGGGTCCTCGCGGCGCTGGAGAACCAGGACGTGCCCTTCGAGCAGGTCGTGGACGCCGTCGCGCCGGTGCGGTCGGCGGCCCGGCACCCGCTCTTCCAGGTCATGCTGAGCCTGCAGAACAACGCGACCGGCGCCGTCGAACTGCCCGGCCTCCAGGTCGAGCCGCTGCACCACGGCCGCTACCGGAGCGTCCCCTTCGACCTCCTCTTCGACCTCTCCGAGTCCCACGGCGGTCTCGACGGCACCCTCGTCCACTCCCTCGACCTCTTCGGCCCCGCCACCGCCGGACGGATCGCCGGGTACTTCACCCGTCTCCTCGCCGACGCGTCCGCCCGCCCCTCCCTGCCGGTGCGACGACTGGACGTGCTGTCCCCCGCCGAACGGCACACCGTGCTCACCGAGTGGTCCGGCCCCGGTACCGGCGGGGAGGTGCCGGGCGGCTCGGTGCCGCGGTGGTTCCGGGAGCAGGCCGCCAGGACACCCGAGGCGGTGGCCGTGCTCCACGGCACCAGCCGCATCACCTACGGGGAACTCGACGCCCGGGTGGACCGGCTGGCCGGACTGCTGCGGGGGCTGGGCGCGGGTCCTGAGCGGCTGGTCGCCGTGGCGACGGGCCGCACCCCCGACCTCCTGGTCGCGCTGCTCGCCGTGCACCGGACCGGTGCCGCCTACCTCCCCGTCGATCCGCACCACCCCCGGGACCGGGTGGCGTCGGTGCTCGCCGAGGCGGCGCCGCTCCTGGTGCTCTCCGACCGTGCCACCCGCGAGGCGCTCGGCACCGACGACTGGCTCGCCCTGGACGGCCCCCTGCCCGCCGGGGCCGGGAGTCCGGGCCCGGACGAACCGGTTCCGGCCGACGCGACGGCGTACGTCCTGTACACCTCGGGTTCGACGGGCCGCCCGAAGGGGGTCGCGGTCACCCACCGCAATCTGGCCCATCTGCTCGCCGCCCTGCGCGCGCGGCTGCCGCTGGGCCCCGCCGACCGGCTGCTCGCCGTGACGACCGTGGCCTTCGACATCGCCCATCTGGAGCTGCTCCTGCCCCTGGTCCACGGCGCCGCGGTCGTCCTCGCCTCGCCCGACGAGGTGCACGCACCGCACGCCCTCGGCGAGTTGGCCGGACGGCACGGGGTCACCGCCGTCCAGGCGACCCCCTCCCTGTGGTCCGGCCTCGTGTCCGAGGTCCCCGAAGCGGTCCGGGGCCTGCGCGTCCTCGTCGGCGGCGAGGCCCTGCCCCCCGCCCTGGCCGCCGGTCTCGTGGGCCTGGCCGCCGAGGTCACCAATGTGTACGGGCCCACCGAGACGACCATCTGGTCCCTCGCGGCCCCGATCGGCCCGCACAACGCGCACCGCCCGCCGCTCGGTTCCCCGCTGGGCGACACCCGGGTGTACGTCCTGGACGGGACGCTGGGGCCGGTGCCCGTGGGCGTGCCGGGCGAGCTGTACATCGGGGGTGCGGGGGTGGCCCGGGGCTACCTCGGGCGGCCGGGTCCGACCGCCGAGCGGTTCGTCGCCGATCCGTACGGTCCGCCCGGCGCCCGTCTGTACCGCACCGGTGATCTGGTCCGGTGGACGCCCGGGGGTGAACTCGACTTCCTCGGGCGCGCCGACGACCAGGTGAAGCTGCGCGGCTTCCGCGTCGAGCCCCGGGAGATCGAGGCCGTCCTGGACCGGCACGAACGGGTCGCCCGCAGTGCCGTGGTGGTGCGCGAGGACCGGCCCGGTGAGCGGCGGCTCGTCGCCTACGTGGCTCTCGCCGGGGCCACCGCCACCGGTACGGACGACGGCCTCGTTCCGGAGCTGACCGGGTGGGCGGGGCGGGCGCTGCCGCCGTACATGGTGCCCGCCGCCTTCGTCGTGCTTCCCGGCGAGCTGCCGCTCACGCCGAACGGGAAGCTCGACCGGTCCGCGCTGCCCCCGCCGGAGGAACCCGCCGCCCCGGCGCCGGGAGCGCGGGAGCCGGGCACTCCGGCCGAGAAGGTCCTCTGCGAGCTGTTCGCGGCCGTCCTCGGACGGCCCCGGGTCGGGGTCGAGGACGACTTCTTCGCGCTCGGCGGCGACAGCATCGTGTCGATCCGGCTGGTGTCCCGGGCCCGCTCACGCGGTCTCGCCCTCTCCACGCGGGACGTCTTCCGGTACCGCACCGTCGCCGAACTGGCCGTCCACGCGAAGGCACGGCCGCCCAGGGCGGGCGCGGCGGCGGCGCACGGCACGGTGGCGCCCGCCCAGGTGGCGGCGGCCGTCGAGAGCGCGGCGACCGTCGAGGTACCGCTCACCCCGATCGTCCACTGGCAGCGCGAACGGGGCGGCCCCGTCGACGGCTTCCACCAGTCGGTGCTCGTCCGGACCCCGGCCGAGCTGTCCCTGCGGCGGCTGCGGGAGCTGGTCCGGGCGCTGCTCGACCGGCACGACGCCCTGCGGACACGGCTGCGGCGCACCCCCGAGTGGCGCCTCGACGTGCTGCCGCGCGGCACGGTGGACGGGGCCGACCGCCTGGTGCGGGTCGACGCGGCCGGGCTCGGTGCCGGGCAGCTCGCGGACCTGGTCCGCGCCGAGACGGACGCGGCGCGGCGGCGGCTGGCGCCGGGCGAAGGGAACGTGCTCCAGGCGGTGTGGTTCGACGCGGGTCCCGGACGGCCCGGACGGCTCCTGCTGATGATCAACCACCTGGTGGTGGACGGGGTTTCGTGGCGCGTCCTCCTGGAGGACCTGAGCACCGGCGCCGCCCCGCGCACGGCCGGGCCGGACTTCACGCCCGTGTCGTTCGCCGACTGGGGGCGCCTCCTGGAGCGGGAGGCGCGGGGACGGACGGCTGAACTCCCCTTCTGGCTGGATGTCGTGGAGGGAGCGGGCGATCTGGTGCCCGGTGCGGATCTCGTGCCCGGCCGTGATGTGGAGGGCTCCAAGCACCGGGTGACCCGGGTCCTTCCCGCCGAGCGGACGGAACCGCTCCTGGCCCGGGTGCCCGCCCGTCTCGGTGTGGGCGTGAACGCGGTGCTGCTCGGCGCGCTGAGCACGGCGGCGGGGCACTGGCGTACGGCATCCGGCCCCGGCGGTGCTTCCGGCGGCCCGCCGTTCCTCGTGGACGTGGAGGGACACGGGCGTGAGGAGATCGCCGAAGGCCTCGACCTGTCGGCGACCGTGGGCTGGTTCACCAGCATGTTCCCCGTACGGCTCCCGGGGCTGCCGGGCGATCCGGACGGCACGGTGCGGGCGGTGGACGAGCGGCTCGGAAGGATGCCGGACAAGGGGCTCGGCCACGGTCTGCTGCGCCATCTGCATCCGGAGACCGGGCCCGTGCTCGCGGCGCGGCCCCGGGCGCAGTTGCTCTTCAACTACCTGGGCCGCTTCGACCGGCCGGAGGCGACCGACTGGGGGCTGGCGCCGGAGTCCGGGGCGGTCGCCGGGGGCGGCGACCCCGAGATGCCCCTGACGCACCTCCTGGAGGTGTCCGCGGTCGTCCTGGACCGGGGGGGCCGGTCTGAGCTCCACGTCAGCTGGGCGTATCCGCGGGCCCTTCTCGAACGGTCCCGCGTGGAGGCCCTGGCGGACGCCTGGTTCGAGGCCCTGGAGACCCTGACCGCACGTACCGGCGAACCGGGAGAGACGGCGTGACCACAGCGGACCGCATCCACGAGCAGACCCCCGAGCACTCCGAGCACTCCGAATATCCCGGGCACGCCGGGCACGCCCACGGGGGGACGCCGAGACCGTCCCCGCTCCAGCAGGGGCTGTTCTTCCACACGGCGTTCGACGCGGACGGCCAGGACGTCTACACCACCCAACTGGCGCTGGACTTCGAGGGCCCGCTCGACCAGGCGCTGCTGAGGGAGGTGTGCCAGGTGCTCCAGGACCGGCACGACAGCCTGCGTTCGGGGTTCCGTACGGACGCGTCGGGCGCCCCCGTACGGTTCGTGCGCTCCCGGGCCGGGGTGGACTGGCGGACGGCCGACCTGACCGGGACAGCGGCCGACGGACGGGAGGCCGAGGCCGTGCGGCTGGTCGAGGAGGAGCGGCGGCGGCGCTTCGACACCGCCCGGCCCCCCCTGCTCCGTTTCCTGCTGATCCGGCTGGACGACACCCGGTGGCGGTTCGTGCTGACGAACCATCACATCATTCTGGACGGCTGGTCCGTCTCGGTCCTCCTCGACGAGCTGTTCCGGCTGTACGGCGCGGGGGCCGGTGCCGCCGGGGCGGGTCCGCTGCCACCGGCCCCCTCGTACACCTCCTATCTGGAGTGGCTCGGCGAGGTGGACGCGCGGTGGTCCGGGGACGCCTGGGCGGAGGCGCTCTCCGGGATCGAGGGGCCGACGCTGGTGGCCCCCCGCGCGCGGGGCGCGGGCACGGTGGTTCCCGAGCGGGTGGTGCGCGCGCTGCCCGCCGGGGTGACGGCCGCGCTGACGGACCGGGCGCGGGAGGCGGGGGTGACCCTCGGCACGGTGACGCAGGTGGCCTGGGGGCTGGTGCTGCGGCAGCTCACCGGGCAGGGCGACGTGGTGTTCGGGACGACGGTGTCGGGCCGGGCCGCCGAGGTCGAGGGCGTCGAGACGATGGTCGGCCTGCTCATCAACACCGTTCCGGCGCGGGTGCGGGCGGACCCCCGGGACACGCTGCTCGACCTCGTCGAACGGGTCCAGGACGAGCAGCTCGACCTTCTGGAGCACCATCACGTGGGGCTGACGGAGATCCAGCGGCGGGCGGGGTTCGGGTCCCTGTTCGACACCACGACGGTCTTCGACAACTATCCGACGGGCTCCGGGGAGCGCCGTCTGGGCGAGGCGCTGCTGGTCGGCGTGTCGGGGTTCGACGCCACCCACTATCCGCTCTCCCTGATCTGTGTGCCGGGCGAGGAGCTGGGCATCCGGCTGGACTTCCGGCCCGATCTGCTGGGGCGCGGCACGGTGGAGGGGATCGCCGGGCTCTTCGCCCGGATCCTGACGGCGGTCGCCGAGGATCCGTACCGCACGGTCGGGGAGCTCCCGGTCCTCGCGGACGGCGAGCGCCGAAGGGTGCTGGAGGAGTGGAACGCGACGGACCGGCCCGTGCCGTCGGCCACGCTGCCCGCCCTGATCGAGGCGCGGGCCCGGCTGGTCCCGGACGAGCCCGCCCTCTCGTACCGGGGGCGGACCTTCGGTCACGGCGAGCTGAACCGCCGGGCGAACCGGCTGGCGCGCGTGCTGCTCGCCGAGGGCGCGGGACCGGAGACCCGGGTGGCCCTGGCGCTGCCGAGGAGCGCGGACATGGTCGTCGCCCTGCTCGCCGTGCTCAAGGCGGGGGCCGCCTATGTGCCGGTGGACGTGCGCTATCCGGCCGACCGGGTGGCGCGGATGCTCGGTGACGCCCGGCCCCGGCTCGCGGTGGTCACCGGGGCGACCCGGGGCGTGCTGCCGGAGGGGACGGCCGCGCTCGTCCTGGACGATCCGGACGTGGTGCGGCGGATCGAGGGGCGGGAGGACGCGGACGTCGTGGACGGGGAGCGGCCGGGGCCGCTCCTGCCCCGGCATCCCGCCTATGTGATCTACACCTCGGGCACCACCGGCGTCCCGAAGGGCGTGGTCGTCGAGCACGCCAACGCCGTCAACTTCGTGGCGACCGTCGAGGACCACTTCGGGCCCGGGGGCATGGCCCGGGTGCTGGCGTCCACCTCGCTCAGCTTCGACGTGTCGGTCTTCGAGATCGTGACGACGCTGGCGCTCGGCGGGTGTCTGGAGCTGGTCGACGACCTGTTCGCGCTGCTCGAACGGGACGGCTGGGAGGGGAGCCTGGTCAGCGGTGTCCCCTCGGCGATGGCGAGCCTGCTGGCGGGCGACGCCTTCGAGGTGTCGGCGCCGCATGTGGTCCTGGGCGGGGAGGCCGTGCCGCACGCCCTGCTGCGCGAGCTGGGCGACCGGGTGCCGGGCTGTGCGGTCACCAACATCTACGGCCCCACCGAGGCGACCACCTATTCGACCTGGTGGCGCGGTGGTGCCGACGACAGCGGGGGTGATCCGCCGATCGGCCGTCCGGTGCCCAACGCCCGGGTGTACGTACTGGACCCGTGGCTCCGGCCCGTGGCGGAGGGGCGGCCGGGAGAGCTGTACATCGCGGGCGCGGGCGTCACCCGTGGCTATCTGAACCGCCCGGCGCTCACCTCGGAGCGGTTCGTGGCCTGCCCGTTCGGTGCTCCCGGCGGCCGGATGTACCGGACGGGCGATCAGGTGCGGTGGCGGCCGGACGGGCAGCTGGAGTATCTGGGCCGGCTCGACGGGCAGGTGAAGGTCCGGGGGTTCCGGATCGAACTCGGCGACGTGGAAGCGGCTCTGCTGCGGCACGAAGGCGTGGCGCGGGCGGTCGCGGTGGTACGGGAGGACCGGGCGGGCGGTCCCCGGCTGGTCGCGTACGCCGTCGGGGGCGGGCCGGGGGCGGCGCTCGACGGCGCGGAGCTGCGGCGTTTCCTCCGTGACGCGCTGCCGGACCACATGGTGCCGTCGGCGGTGGTGCCGCTGGACCGGTTCCCCCTGATGCCGAACGGCAAGCTGGACCGGTCGGCGCTGCCCGCTCCCGTGTACGGCTCCGCCGTCCGTCGTGGGGCGGCCCACGCGCACGAAGAGCCGCTGTGCGCGCTGTTCGCCGAGGTGCTCGGGCTGGAGCGGGTCGGCCCGGACGACGGTTTCTTCGATCTGGGCGGGCATTCGCTCCTGGCGACCCGGCTGGTGAGCCGGGTGCGGGCGGTCCTCGGCACCGAGCTGTCGGTGCGGGCCCTGTTCGAGGCGCCGAGCCCGGCGGCCCTGGCGCGGCGGCTCGACGGCGAGGGGGACGGCTCCGGTCTGGACGTGCTGCTTCCGTTGCGGACCGGCGGACGGCTGCGGCCGCTGTTCGCGGTGCACGCGGCGAGCGGTCTCGCCTGGCCGTACGCCCGGCTGCTGCCGCACCTGGATCCCGAGGTGCCGCTGTACGGGCTCCAGGCGCCGAGCCTCGCCGATCCGGAGGGCGGTGCGCGCGAGCCGGAGGAGCTGGTGCGGGAGTACGCGCGGCGGATCCGGGAGGTGCAGCCGGAGGGGCCGTACCGGCTGCTCGGCTGGTCGGTCGGCGGGACCCTCGCCCACGGGGTGGCCGTCGAGCTGGTGGAGGGCGGGCACGCGGTGGAGTTCGTGGCGCTGCTGGACTCGTACCCGGCTCCCGAGGAGGGTCTGCCCGACTGGGAGGAGACGCACCGGCACGTGGCCGGGTCGGCCGGGTTCGCCGTGGACGGGACGCCACCGGAGCAGATCGCGCTGCTCGGGGAGCGGGCGGTGGAGGGGGCGCGGATCGCGGTGCGGGCGGCGGTGGACGCGCTGCGGGCGGCCCCGGCGCGGACGCGCGGGGTGGACGTGCTCCACTTCCGGGCCGCGTCGGACGGCCCGGGAGCCGACCCGGACGTCTGGCGGACGTACGGCGGCGGGCGCCTCTGGTCCTTCGACGTCCCCTGCGGCCACTACGAGATGCTGGACCCCGCTCCGCTCCGCACGATCGGCGAGGTCCTGTCGGACCGGGCCGCGGGAGGCGCGGCGGGGTGGTGAACGGCCCGCTCGCCGGGCCCGGGACGAAGAGAGCGCCGCCGACCGCCGCACCCCCCTGGGGGCAGGGCACGCCGCGTGGCCGGGCCGGAGTCCGTCGCGTGGCCGGGCCGGAGTCGTCGCGTGCCCGGCCGCGCACGCCCCTGCCCGGACGTCCTCCGCCCCGTCCGGCGCGGAGGACGGCTCGTCCCACCCTTCCGGGAGGCGTACGACGACGGCACCGGCCTGCGACTCGCCGAAGCCCCACCCGGCGACCAGGCCCTCGGGGCCGGTCGGCGGGGACGTCTCGGGCATCACGGCGGGCGTTGTTCCGTGTCGGGCGCGTCGGGCCGCGCGAGTCGGCGCGGACCATGGCCCCGCACGGCGCGGCGGACCCCGGGGACGGGGCCCGTCGTGGAGGTGGACGTGATCCTTCCGGCTCGCCGCGCCCCGGCATCGGTGGAACTACGGAACCGGCCCCGAGCGGGAGCGGGTACTCAGAAGTCCCAGCCGTCGTCCTCGGTGGTGTCCGCCGACGGTTCGGGGGCGGCGAAGGACGCGCCGACCATGCCCGCCGTCAGGGTGGTGCCGTCGCCGGGGTCGATCAGGATGAACGAGCCGGTGCGGCGCGAGTCCGCGTAGGGGTCGACGGGCAGCGGCTCGGCGGTGCGGATCCTGACCCGGCCGATGTCGTTGGCCACGAGCCGTCCGGAGTGGGGGCGCAGGGTCAGGTCGTCCAGGGCGAGCCGGGCGGGGATGTCCTCGACGATGGCCTTGACCGTACGGGTGCCGTGCTTGAGCAGCACCCGGTGGCCGACGGTCAGTGCCTGGTCGGCCACGTGGCAGACGGTCGCCTCGATGTCGTGGGTGGTCGCCGGGGCGTCCGAGGTCGGCACGATCAGGTCGCCGCGCGAGACGTCGACGTCGTCCGCCAGGAGGACGGTGACGGACTGCCCGGTCCAGGCGACGCCGACCGGTCTGCCCAGGAGGTCGATGCCGGAGATCGTCGTCGTACGGCCGGACGGCAGGATCGTGACCGGTTCGCCGACGCGGAGGGAACCGGCCGCGATCCGGCCGGCGTAGCCTCGGTAGTCGGGGTGTTCGGCGGTGCGGGGCCGGATGACGTACTGGACGGGCAGCCGGGCCCCGCGCCGGTCCTGGTCCCGGCCGACCTTCACCGTCTCCAGGTGTTCGAGGACCGTCGGACCGCTGTACCAGTCCATGACCGCCGAAGGCCGCACCACGTTGTCCCCGGCCAGTGCCGAGATCGGGATCGCGGTGACCCCGGTGACGCCGAGCTCGGCGGCGTACTCGGTGAACTCCGCCACGATCGTGGCGAACACCGGCTCGCTGTGGCCCACCAGGTCCATCTTGTTGACCGCGAGGACGACCTGCGGGACGCGAAGGAGGGCGGCGACGGCGGCGTGCCTGCGGGTCTGCTCGACGATGCCGTTGCGGGCGTCGACCAGGATCACGGTCAGTTCGGCGGTGGAGGCGCCGGTGACCATGTTGCGGGTGTACTGCACGTGGCCGGGGGTGTCGGCCAGGATGAACCGCCGCTTCGGGGTGGCGAAGTAGCGGTAGGCGACGTCGATGGTGATGCCCTGTTCGCGTTCGGCGCGCAGACCGTCGGTGAGCAGGGCGAGGTCGGGCGCCTCCTGCCCGCGGCCCGCCGACACCCGTTCCACGGCCTCCAGCTGGTCGGCCAGGACCGATCTGGAGTCGTGGAGGAGACGGCCCACCAGGGTGGACTTGCCGTCGTCGACGGAGCCGGCGGTGGCGAACCGCAGCAGGGTGGCGGCCGGGAGTTCCGTGGTCCTGGTCATGCTCAGAAGTACCCTTCGCGCTTGCGGTCCTCCATGGAGGCTTCGGAGAGCTTGTCGTCGGCGCGCGTGGCGCCCCGCTCGGAGAGCCGGGACGCGGCGATCTCCGCGATCACCTGGTCCAGGGTCACCGCCTCGGAGTCGACGGCGCCGGTGCAGGACATGTCGCCGACGGTGCGGTAGCGGACGAGGCGTTTCTCGACGGTCTCGCCGCCTCGCGGGTCGCCCCAGTCGCCCACGGGCAGCCACATCCCGGAGCGCCGGAAGACCTCGCGCTCGTGGGCGAAGTAGATCTCCGGCAGTTCGATGTCCTCGCGGGCGATGTACTGCCACACGTCCAGCTCGGTCCAGTCGGAGAGCGGGAAGACCCGGACGTGTTCGCCGGGGGCGTGGCGGCCGTTGTAGAGCTGCCACAGTTCGGGGCGCTGGCGGCGCGGGTCCCACTGGGAGAACTGGTCCCGGAGGCTGAACACCCGTTCCTTGGCGCGGGCCTTCTCCTCGTCGCGCCGCCCGCCGCCGAAGACGGCGTCGAAGCCTTGCGTCCGGATCGTCTCCGTCAGCGGCAGGGTCTGGAGCGGGTTGCGGGTTCCGTCGGGGCGTTCCTTGAGCGCGCCCCGGTCGATGTAGTCCTGTACGGAGGCCACGTGGAGGCGCAGTCCGTGGGCCGCCACCACCCGGTCGCGGTACTCCAGGACCTCGGGGAAGTTGTGCCCGGTGTCGACGTGCAGCAGCGAGAAGGGGACCGCCGCCGGGGCGAAGGCCTTCAGCGCCAGGTGCAGCATGACGATGGAGTCCTTGCCGCCGGAGAAGAGGATCACCGGCCGCTCGAACTCCCCCGCCACCTCACGGAAGATGTGCACGGCCTCCGACTCCAGCAGGTCCGCGTGGGTCGGTGTGCACGGATTGTCGGTGCTCTCGTACGGTGTGGTCGCCGTCGTCATGCCAGCCCCTTCTCCCGCAGCAGCGCGACCAGCGCCTCCGCCGACTCCGTGCTGCTCTGCTCGTGTGCCGGGATCCGCAGATCGGGTGTGTCCGGCGGCTCGTAGGGGTCGTCCACGCCGGTGAGGCCGGACAGCTCGCCCCGCGCCTGCCGGGCGTACAGGCCCTTCACGTCGCGCGCGGCACACACCTCGACCGGGGTCGCCACGTGCACCTCGACGTACGCGGTGCCGGTGGCCTCGTGGTGTTCGCGGACGGCGTGGCGGGCGTCCGCGTAGGGGGCGATGACCGGTACCAGTACCGTCACGCCGTGGGAGGCGAGCAGCTGCGCGACGAAGCCGACGCGGCGCACGTTCGTCTCCCGGTCCCGGCGGGAGAAGCCGAGGTCGGCCGTCAGGCGGGCGCGCAGTTCGTCGCCGTCCAGGACGTGGGTCCGGCGTCCGGCGGTCCGCAGGGCGTCGGCCGCGGTCAGCGCGATCGTGGTCTTGCCCGCGCTGGGCAGGCCGGTCAGCCATACCGTCGCGCCGACGGCGCCGCCGTGCGTGAGGTCGTCGGTCATGTGCTCCATCCGGGGTGCGGTTCGGCGGGGAGGGCGTCCGGTGCGGGCGGATCGCGGGCGGGAGCGGAGGCGGGGGCGGGAGGTCAGTCGCCGTCCGGGCAGCGGCTCCCCGCCGTCCCGGTCTCGATCGCGGTGACGGCGACCAGGTGTCCGGTGGCGGTGTCGCGCAGGGCCATGTCGGCGATCTCGACGTCCGGGGACGTGGTGCTGCGCCAGTGGCGGACCGTGACCTCGAAGACGGTGCCGGGGTCGGCGTTGCCGAAGTAGCCGATCTTCTGGTCGGTCACCTTGCGCCGCAGGAACTGTTCGTCGGTGCGTCCCAGGGCGCGCCACAGGCGCAGCAGCATCGTGTCGAAGACGGAGAAGTACGAGGCGAAGTACATGAGTCCGGCGCCGTTGAGGTCGCGCACGACGTCCAGTGTGTAGGTGAACGTGCGGGGCTCCCCGGTCTCCTGGAAACCGGGGGGACCGTCGGGGTGGAAGCTTCCGGTGGACCGGGCCCTGCCGACGAAGGCCCGGGGGGAGTAGGCGTTGGGGAGCGGGGCCAGGTCCTGGTAGCCGAAGTCCGGGGGTGTCACCTGGGCGAGGCCCCGGTTGCTGCCCGCGGTGGTGCGGGCGATCCACCGGTTGAAGTTCTCGGCGTAGAGGCAGTCCGGGTGCGGGTGTTCGTACACCTCCGCCGGGTCCAGCGGTCCGTCGGGGAGGTCGAGTCCGGCGGGGGCGAGCCGGTGCAGGGTGATGACCGACTGGTTGCCGAACTGGAACGACCGCGAGTCGACCCGGAGTTCGTCGCCGAAGGTGAGCCCGTGGGGATGGACGACGTCCCCGCCGCGCACGCGGTAGTAGTAGAAGGACAGATAGGCGGGGTCTCCGTCGGCGGTGCGGGCGGCGTGCACGTTGATCCGGCAGGACTCGCTCACCACCTCCCAGGTCCAGTCCCCGATGCGGCCGAACAGCAGGGAGCCCCCACTGCACATGCCCGGCGCGACGACCACGTGCCGGGTCAGCCCGGACCCGTCCGGGAGCAGTGTGCCGGGCGCGGTGTGAAGAGTGGTCATGATGCCTCCGCCGTCGTTCGGAACTGCCGTGTCTGTCCGGTGCCGGGGGTGGCCGTCGGCCGTGCGGAGCGCCATGCGCCGGCCGCGGCGAGGAAGTGGTCGTCGTCCTCGGCGGCTCCGACCGACACCCGCACGCCCAGGCCGGGGAACGCCCGTACCGCGATGTCCCTCCGGGCGCACCAGGTGCCGAAGTCGGCGGCGAGCGGGCCCAGGGGGAGCCAGAGGAAGTTGGTTCTGCTGTCGGGGACGTCCCAGCCCTGACGGAGGAGGGCGTCGCGGACCCGGGTGCGTTCCGCGACCGTGCTGTCGACGCGCCGCAGCAGTTGGTCGGCGAGTCCGAGGGCGGCGACGGCCGCGTGCTGTGCCACGGTGCTGACCGCGTAGGGCAGGCACGCCTTGCGCAGTTCCCCGACGACGGAGGCGTCCCCCACCAGGTATCCGGTGCGCAGTCCGGCGAGTCCGTACGCCTTGGAGAAGGTGCGCAGCACGACCAGGTTCGGGTGCTCGGCGCAGAGGTCCAGGGCGGTGGAGGGCGCCGGTCCGCGGGCGTACTCGTGGTAGGCCTCGTCGACGGCGACCAGGCAGGTGGGGGGTACGAGGGTGAGGAACGCGCGGAGTTCGTCGTGGGCGACGAGCGTGCCCGTCGGGTTGTTCGGGTTGCAGACGATCACCAGGCGGGTGCGGGGGGAGATCCGGTCGGCCATGGCCCGCAGGTCATGGGTCTGGTCGGTCAGCGGCACCTGGACGGATTCCACTCCGGCGAGGGCGGCGAGCGTGGGGTAGACCTCGAACGACGGCCAGGCGTGGACGGCTTCGGCGCCGGGGTCGGCGACCGACTGGAACAGCGCCTGCAGGAGGGCCAGGGATCCGGCGCCGACCGCGATCCGGTCCTCCGTGGTCCCGTGGACCCGGGCGAGGGCGCGTATCAGCGGTCCGCAGCCGGGGTCCGGGTAGCGGTTCACGGTGGCTCCGGCGCGTGCGACGGCCTCGACGACACCGGGCAGCGGGGTGTGCGGCGACTCGTTCGCCGACAGCGGGCGGGTCGTCGCGGCCGGTCCGTGGAGGCCCGCGGAGGGCCGGTAGGGGGCGAGGGTTCCGAGAACCGCGCGCAGGGACGGGTGAGACATGGGACTCCCGGTGGAGGGGGCACCGCCTCGCCCGGTCGTGCGGGCGGTGCCCGGGTCGGCGGTGGGGCTCAGTCACCCGGCCGCCGGTCCGCCATCAGACGGGCCACGTCGGCGAGGGTGTCGGCGTCGAGGAGTTCGTAGTCGTGGACCTCGATGCCGAGCCGCTCGTTCAGCGCGGTGGACAGTTCCAGCACCGCCAGGGAGTCGAGACCGACCTCCTCACGGGTGGCGGTGGGCGCGAGGTCCTCCTCACGTACGTGCAGTTCGCTGACCAGGATGTCCTTGAGTACGTCGTACACGGCTGGTTCCTCCCTCGCTGTCTTCGTCCCGGCCGGGAGCCGCGGGCTCGCGGCTCTCAGGCACCGCGGGCCGCCTTGAGGGCGAGGGCCACCTCGACGATGAGGTCCTCCTGCCCCGCCACGGCCTGTCTCCTGCCCAGCTCGAAGAAGACGTCGCGCGGATCGACGTCCTCGCGGCGCGAGATGTCCAGGACCCGGGTCTTGAACCCGGAGAACACTCCGGCCAGGCCGCTGACGACGCTGACCGAGTCGATGGTGGGCGGCGCGGGCATGAGCTCGCGCTCGGCGATGTCGGCCGCGTCCAGGAGTCCGTACAGATCGATCCCCGTCGGGAAGCCCATCCGTTCCAGTACGGGTACCAGCACTTCGAGCTGGGTGTTCCCGGCGCCCGCGCCGAAGCCCCGGGCGCAGGCGTCCAGGATGTCCGCGCCCGCTTCCACGGCGGCGATCGAGTTGGCGACCGCCATGCCGAGGTTGTTGTGGGCGTGGAACATCACCGGGACGTCGACGGCCTCCCGCATGGCACGGACGCGCTCGGTGACGTCGGCCGGGAGGTAGTGGCCGGAGGAGTCCATGATGCCCACCGCGGTCGCGCCGAACTCCACGAGCCGGGCGCATTCGCGTCCCAGCCGTTCGGGGCTCGCCATGTGGCTCATCAGGAGGACGGCCTGGGCCTCGGCCCCTTGCTCGCGGAGGAAGCCGAGGTGCCGTTCGGCGAGGTCGCCCTCGGTGCAGTGGGTGCCGATCCGCACCACGTCCACCTCGTGGGCGAGGGCCCGTTCGAGGTCGGCGGTGGTGCCCCAGCCCGGCAGCATGAAGACGGCCATCCTGCTGTCCGTGAGGGCCTCCCGCACGATCGACAGCATCTCGTCGTCGCCGGTCCTGGCCTGCCCGACCTGGAGGGAGGAGGCTCCCAGGCCGTTGCCGTGCCCCACCTCGACCACGGGGACGCCCGCGGTGTTCGCCGCCCGCGCGTAGGCGCGCAGTTGTGCCCCGTCCAGTTGGTGGCGGACGGCGTGATGGCCGTCGCGCAGGGACGCGTCGTGGATGAGGACCGGCTTTCCGGTGCCGGGAGGGGGTGCCGCGCTCATGACGTCTCCGTACCGATGCGCGCCGGGCCGGCCGCCGCGCATCGTTCGGCGACGTGGACCGCGGCGGAGTTGATGATGTCGAGGTTGCCCGCGTACCGGGGGATGCGTCCGCCGGACGAGGTGACCTCGGCGGCGACGAACACCTTGCTCTCCTCCACGACACACGCGGTGATCCGGTAGCCGCCGACGAAGGAGCGGACCTGCTCGGCCGCGGTGGTCACGGCCGCGTCCACGGACGCCGTGCTGAAGCCCTCCCCCAGCATCGACATGGCGACCCGGAAGGTCGCCGGAGGCTTGGCCGGGCTGATGTTGAGGATCGCCTTGACGTCCTTGACGCCGGTGAAGTCGCGCACCGCGTCCTGCGTGGTCTCGATGTACTCGTCGAGGTTGAGCCGGGTGGAGCGTCCGACGCTGGGGCTGGCGGCCGTGGTGACGACCTCGACGTAGTCGACCCGGTGCGTCTGGGTGATCGCGTGCAGGATCGGTATCGAGGCCTGGCCGCCGCAGCTGATCATGTTGATGTCGTCGCAGCCGAGGACCTCCGCCGCGTTGACGCTGGGGATGACCATCCGCCCCACCTTGCTCGGGGTCAGGTCCACGAGCTTGGTGCCCGAAAGGCTCAGGCGTTCCGCGTGTTCGGCGTGGGCCAGGGCGTTGGTCGCGTCGAAGACGATGGCGAACGGCTCGGGGGCGTCCAGGAGGGAGTCGATCCCCCGTGTCCCGATGGGAAGGCCGAGTTCGGCCGCCTGTCGCAGGCCGGGCGTCTTCTCGTCGCGTCCCACGACCAGACCGCAGTCGAGGAACTCCGAACGCATGATCTTCTCGGCCAGATCGACTCCGATGAGGCCGGCGCCGAGGACGGCCACGGGCAGGCGCCCGTTTCGCTTCATGGCTGCATCGCCCTTCCCTGTCTAGAGATTCACCTTGGGGCGCGAGAGTGGTCTACGAGTCGCTGTCGTCGCCGCTGTTGCCGGTACCACCGGTACCACCGGTACCACCGGTACCACCGGTACCACCGAGGCCGTCGGCATCGCCGTTGTCACGGATACCGCCGATGCCGCCCATGTGAAGGGTGACGGTGCCCAGCCGGTCGAACTCCGCCACGAAGCTGTCGCCGGGCCGCATCGGGACCGCTGCGTGGAGCGCGCCCGTCATGATCAGCTGGCCCGCTTCGAGCGTCACGCCGTGCTCGCCCAGGACGTTCGCCAGCCAGGCGACCACCGCGGCCGGGTCTCCCAGGGCGGCGGCTCCGGCTCCGGTCGCCACGAGGTCGCCGTTGCGGGAGAACGCCATGCCGATGAGCCGGACGTCGCAGTCGTCGGGCAGCGCGACGGGCGGGCCGAGCACGACCGCGCCGTTGGACGCGAGGTCGGCGACGGTGTCGGCGAGCCGGATGCGCCAGTCCTCGATCCGCGAGTCGACGATCTCCAGGCCCGCCATGACCTCGGTGATCGCCTCACGGGCCTCGGCCACGGTGACACCGGGACCCTTCAGGGGCGCGCCGAGCCGGAAGACGATCTCCGCCTCGACCTTGGGCGCGATGAACGCGTCGCCCGGGGTGGTGGCCCCGTTCTCGTACACGGTCGAGCCGAGCACCGGTCCGTAGTCCGGGGTGCTGACGCCGAACAGCTCCTGCATGGGGGCGGAGGTGAGTCCCGCCTTGTAGCCCACGACGGTGTCGTCGCCCGCCGTCAGCATCGCGACCAGTTCGCGCTGGACGGCGTAGCCGTCGTGCACGTCCAGCGTCGGACGCCCGTCGGTGAAGGGAGGGATCGGGCGGCCCGTCGCACGTGCTTCGAAGAGTGCCTTGGCCATGACTCTGGCGTCGTCCACCGAGATGTTCACTCTGCTCCTGTCAGAACGCGTCGCACCTGCCACGGGCCCACCGGTCGTCTGTGCGCGGACCGTCCCGTGCTCGACGCTCCGGCGTCACCCATGGCGTCGGCCTGTCTCTGACGGACCGCCACCGGCACCCGGGGAACACGGGGTCCGTGAGTGCGGACCGGATCACTCGGATCAGCGGAACGGATCCGGGCGAGGGGAGCACGGCCGCGAAGCCCGGGGCCCGGTGCCCGCCCCCTCGTTTCGCGTCTCACGGTAACCACGAAGGCGGCGCCGCAGAAGGTTTCATCAATGCTTATGAGTCCGGCAATTGAGCATATTCGCCGTTCCGTCTCCCCTGTAAAGGGAGTCAACTGGACGTAATTCTCCCGTCAAACGTGAGCTACGTCACCGAGGAATTCTCATATGCGCCATCCGCGCATGGAAATGCGCCAGGGCACGTCGGGGAGGGACGGGACACGGAATCGGGGAGGGACGGCCGGAGCGGCTGGGGGCGGGGTGGCGGGCTCGCGCACCGGCCGAGGCGCGGGAGGGCGCGGGGCCGGGCCGGGCCGGATCCTCGTCCGGCACGGAGGGCGCGGCCACGGCCGCGGGGCTCCCGTACGGCGGCGGACATGGTTCCGCCGCCGGTCGTGGCGGGCGGCCGGCGGCAGTGGCGGGCGGGCGGGGCGGGGCGGTGACGGGCGACCGGGCGGCGACGGCCCCGCGCGGCGGTGCCCCGGGGACCGTGGGCCCCCTCGGGGCGCGCGGAGACGGGCTACGGCGGTGGGGGTCCGGCGGCGAGTCGGCAGCGGGCGCCTCAATGGTGGCGGTCGGCGGCCCCGGGGGCGCCGACCGGCGGTGGACGCCTCAGCGGACCACGCGCCAGGGGCCGTTCACCGGGTCCGTCTGCCGCATTCCGGCGGCCAGCCGTTCCCACTCCCGGGCGTAATGGCTCATCACCTCGGTGAGCGCGTGGGCGCAGTGCGGGGGGACGGCCGCCAGCAGTTGTTCGCCCGCCGCGAGCCCCTGGGCCTGTCCGTTGAGCCAGCGCAGCAGGGCGCGACCACTGTCCGTGAAGCGGATCGAGGGGTCGTTGGACAGCACGTCCATGGCCCGTACGCGCATCCGCGCGGCCCCCCTCGAGGAGGGGTCCACCGGGACCGGGAGGGAGGTCAGGCCGGAGCAGCGCTGGGGTGCCGCGACCACGAGCGAGGTGAGGTACGGGGGGTCCTCGCGGACGGTCACGGGGGCGGGCGTCCGCTCGTCGGGCCCGGGACCGGCCGTACAGGACCGCAGTTCCTGGCGCAGGCGGTGGGCGGTGCTGACCGAGACCCCGGCCTCCTGGGCGACCTCGCGCAGGGTCGCGCGGGGCCGCTCCGCGAGCAGGGAGCGGGCTTTCCGGCGCCGTTCCGGCATGTCGGCGGGGCGGGCCCGGCCGTCCCGTCCCACCCGGGGGACGTCGGCGTTCGACTGAGGAGATTCCTCAGTCGAACGCTTCCCCCGTACGACCCCTACCGTCTTCGGCGACACCCCTGTGACGGCGGCGATGGCCCGGTCCGACCAGTGGGGGTGGGTGGTGAGGATGCGCAGGACGGCCGCCTTGCGGTCCCCCGGCGTCAGGGGGAGGCCATGGCCGGTGTTGGCCCGCACCGACTGGATGAACAGATCGGCCGACGCGCCGTCGACATGGCGGACCGTGATGCGGTGTTCCCCGCGCAGGACGGCGGCCCGGAGCCGGTGCATCCCGTCGACCACCCGTCCGGTGTCCCGGTGCACGAGGATCGGCTCGAACTCGGTCCCGCTCTCCGCCAGTGCCCGCGCATGGCCCTCGTCCAGCCCCAGGAGACGCGGGGAGTCCGCGGGCAGCAGGGAGGCGACCGGCACGGTGAGGATCGTCGATGGCGATGCGTCGGACAACTTTTCCACCCCTTCTGCTTGCGGTCCCCGCACCGTCTCCGCCGGCGGACCGCGCCACCCGTGTCACGACCGCGCGGGATCGCCGCACGGGCCGTGGGGGACGGGGGAGTTCAGCACGCGCGCGCCGCCCGCCCTCAGACCGTCCCTGCGGTCACCGCGCCGGGGACGTTGCCCCGGTAGGTGGTGTACGAGAACGGGCTCAGCAGCAACGGAATGTGCAGGTGGTTCGGATCACCTTGATGGTGGAGCGAGACGATGACCTCGGCGTACAGGCTGTCGACGGCCCGCTCCGCGAAGTACTCGCCGGTCTCGAAGACGAGCCGGTAGAAGCCGTGGGGCAGGGCCTCGCCGCTCAGCGAGCCGACGCGCCCCGCGTCGTCCGTCCGTGCCCGGGTCAGCGCGGGCCACGTGCCGTGCTCCCGGGCGTGCAGGGTGACGGCCAGATCCGCGACCGGACAGCCGTTGGTGGAGTCGATGACCCGGACCGAGATGCTCATCCGGCGTCACCCCCCGGTCGGCACGTGCCGTTCACCGTCCGCTCCTCGTCCGCCGTCGCATCGCGTTCCGCGTCACACATGAGTGAAGGCACTCGGGCGACGGTCAGCCCCAGATGGTGTCGGAGGGGGTACAGATGCCCGCGAATCCGGCCAGCGCGTACAGCAGAGCCAACATATCGATCTCCCATGCGGAAACTCGTGACCCGGAGGTCCGGGTGGACGACTCCAGTTCTAGTGAGTCCCCTTTTCGTCCCCCTACCAGAACGCTAACTCCTCGCTAAGCGCCCGGTTCCGCAGGGCGACCGCCTCTGGTACGCGGCCCTGGGCACCGTACGACGGGGAGCCGTCCTGGCGACCGGTGTGTCCGGCGAGGTGCACGGGGGAAGGGATCGCCTTCGCCCGCCGCCGCCTCGTCGGCACGGGCGCGGGCTCCGTCCGCGCCTGCGACGACATCGCCGGGCCTCGGGGGGGGCCGGGCGACCGCGGGGCCTGGCCACCGCGGGGAGATGACCGGGGTGGGGCCATCCGCCGTCGTACGTCCTGCCGCAGGTCTCCTCGCGCGTCGTGTCACGCGTCGTGTCACGCGTCGTGCCGTACGTCTTCTCGTACGGCCTGTCATGCCTCGTTCGCGCGTCCGCCGCGCGTCACCCGGGTGCCACGGCTACCGGCCGACGGCGCACACCGCGTATCCATGGGGCGCGATCACGATGGGGATCTCCTGGTCCGCCTCCCATTCGGCGAACGCGACCGCGATGTGACTGTAGAACGGCCGCATCCCGAGCGTCGTGAAATACCGGTCGGTCTCCAGGACCAGCCGGAACGGACCGGGGGCGTCCTCCGGCAGGGACGGGCGGTCGAGCCGCCCGTCCCTGCCGGTGAGCCCGTGCCACACGGTCTGCCACTCGTCCAGCCGGGGCCTTTCGATACGGATCAGCAGCCCGTCGACGGGCCGCCCATTGGTTCCATCAGAGACACACACTCCGAGTTTCACGTGACACCGGCCTCATCGATCGCATCCCTTGGGGGACGGGACACCGGATGCGTCCCGTCTGTGAGCATCAGCCCCGCCGTCATCACGACGGGGGCCTTCCTTCTCTCTCACCGCCCGTCGTCCGCCGGGCGGGAACCCGCCACCGAGGCGGGCATCCTGCCACGCGGCCGGAGCGGACACGGACGTCCCGCACCCGGCTGGCCGGTTCCGGTACCGGGCCGCCGGACACCGGGACGGCGCGAACGCGGTCCGCCGCCGGTCGCTCCGGGCCCGGCGTCAGGCCGAGCCCGCCCGCGCGTAGGCGGCGGCCGCGGCCGCGTCGTCGGAGGCCGCGCAGACCTCGCTCATGAGGCGCGCGGACCGTTTCTGCCAGCTCGCGGCCTGCATCCGCCCGAAGATGTCCAGTGCCGTGCCGATGTGCTCCTTGGCCCGTTCGTAGTGGCCCCGGTCCGCGGCCACCTCGCCGAGCGAGAGCTGGATCCTGCCGATGGCGAGGTACTCACGGGCCCGGGAGGCGATCCCCATGGCCTGTTCCAGCATCTCGTAGGCCGCGCCGTGGCTCCCCTGACGGGACCGGACAATGGCCAGACCGCGCAGGGCGTAGCACTCGCCGACCGGGTCGCCGACCGAGCGGACGGTCTCCAGCGCCTGGGTGAACACGTACTCGGCCTCGGTCACCTCCTCGATCTGCAGATGCGCCTCGCCCAGACGGCACAGGATCTGCGCGCGCACCCGCCGGTTGCCCGAGCGCTCCACCGCGGCCAGGCCCGCCGCCATGGTCCGTTTGCCCTCCGCGATCAGCCCTCGGTCCAGATGGATCTGTGCCATGTTGCTCAGGACGTGGGCCTCGGCGGTCGAGTCGTTGACGTCGGCGAGCATGGGCAGCGCCGTCTCGTAACCCGCCATCGCCTCGTCCAGACGGCCCTGGATGCGGTCGACGAACGCGAGGTTGCGGACCGCGAGCGCCTCGCCGTGCACGTCCCCGACCTGGCGGAACAGCTCGCGGGCGGGCCCCAGCCTGCCGCGCGCCTCGTCCAGCCGGTACTCGAACATGTGCAGGGCGCCCAGCGAGTACAGCATCGCCGCCTGGCCCCGGCGGTTGTCGTTGCGCCGGGTGACGTCGAGCGCGATCTCGTGCGTGGTGCGCCAGTCGTCGAAGTAGCCGTACATCTCGAAGAGCGTGACCGAGGTCAGCGCCAGGTCCCAGCACAGTTCGTCGAGACCGGCCCCGGCGGCCTGTCTGACGGCCGTGATCAGGCTGGCCCGCTCGTCCTCGAACCAGCCGAGCGGATCGGCGAGTTCGCGGTCGACGACGGACTGCTCCAGGGCCAGGCGGGGCGCCTCACCGTGGATCAGCGTGTGGTCGCCGCCGTAGGCGCGTCGGTGCGCCTCCTCGACCAGGAGCAGCCAGGTGCTCAGCACCCGGCCGAGGACGACGGACCGTTCGGCGGTGCTCTCGTGCTCGGCCAGGCACTCCTGGGAGTAGACCCGGACCAGGTCGTGCAGCCGGTAGCGGGGGCGGCGGCCCTTCACCACGTCGACGTCGACGAGCTGGGCGTCCACGAGGAACTCCAGGACGTCCTCGGCCTCCGTCACGGCGACGTCGAGCAGGGGCGCCGCGACCCAGCTGGCGAACTCCGCCGCCTCCAGCATGGACAGCCGCCGGAAGAGGCGCTGCGCGTCGGTGGGCAGCCCCTCGTAGACCATGGCCAGACCGGCCCGGACGCCGACTCCGCCGTGGGTGAGTTCGTCCAGGCGCTGGCGTTCGTCGCGGAGCCGGGCCACCAGCTTGCTCAGGGGCCAGTGGGGCCGGGTGACGAGCCGCGCCGCCACGATCCGCAGGGCGAGCGCGAGGTTGCCGCAGAGCTCTATCAGGTGCAGGGCGCTGGGCAGTTCGCCGTGGACCCGTTCGCGTCCGAGGACCCGGCTGAGCAGTTGCAGCGCCTGCTCGGTGGAGAACACGTCGATCTGGACGCAGCTCGCGCCCTCCAGACCGGCCAGCCGGGACCGGCTCGTGATCAGGACGGGGCAGTTGGACGAGCCCGGCAGCAGCCAGCGCACCTGTTCCTCGTCGATCGCGTCGTCGAGGACGATGAGCATCCGCCGGTCGGCGACCAGGTTCCGGAACAGTTCGGCCCGTTCCTCGATGGTGGACGGCATCCCCGATCCGGGTATGCCCAGGCTGCGCAGGAAGCGCTCCAGGATGCGGGTCGGCAGGATCGGCTGGGCGGAGGGGCCGCGCAGCTTGGCGAACATCTGGCCGTCGGGGAATCGTTTCGCCAGAGAGTGCCCGAAGTGCACCGCGAGGGCGGTCTTGCCGACGCCTCCCCGGCCGGTGATCGAGACGATCCGCAGGGCGTACGAGGTCTCCGTGTCCTCCTCCAGCGCCTCTTCGAGCCGGGCGAGCAGGTCGTCGCGTCCGCTGAAGTCGGCGATGGCGCCGGGCAGCAGACGGGGCACCGCGGGTGGGTCGACGACCGTGGTGGCCGCCGGGGCCATCTGCGCCGCCGGTGCTGTCGGGGTCGGCGGCAGCGTCCGCGTGGACGGCACGTCGGCCGGCGGGGCGCCGTCCAGCCGGCCGGACAGGATCGACTCCTGGAGGCGGCGGAGCTCCTCCCCCGGCTCGATGCCGAGTTCGTCGATCAGTTCGCGCCGGCCCCGCCGGTAGACCTCCAGCGCCTCGGCCTGGCGCCCCGACCGGGACAGCGCCACCATGAGCTGGGCGCGGAGGTGTTCGCGCAGCGGGTTCTGCATGACCAGGTCGATCAGCCGCGCGACGAGCTGCTGGTGCAGGCCGAGGGCGAGGCGCGCGTCCACCCACTGCTCCACGACGGCGAGCCGTTGCTCGTCGAGGCGCGCGGCCGGGGCCTGGAGCACCGTACTGGTGATGCCGCCGCCGAAGCACGACGAACCGCGCCAGAGCCCCAGCGCGGTCTCGAAGGCGTCCGCCGCCTCCGCGAAGCGGCCCGCCTCCGCGGCGGTGCGTCCGGCCGCCGCGGCCCGCTCGAAGACATGGAGGTCCAGTTCGTCGTCCCCGACCTCGACGAGGTATCCGGGCGATCTGGTCCGGATGATGTCGGGCAGACCGGCCTTCGCCATGCTGGCGCGGACGATGGAGACGCAGATCTGGATCTGGGCGCGCGCGGTCGGCGGCGGGGAGGCGCCCCAGACCGCGTCGACGAGCCGGCCGACCGGAACGATCCGGTTCGGTTCGAGCAGCAGGACAGCCAGAACGATGCGCTGGCGCTCGGCGGTGATCAGCGCCGGGCCACCGGGGCCGACGACTTCCAACGGCCCCAGTAATTGAAAGCGCATGACCGCCCTTCACATCCACGCCATAGTTTCCGCCGGTCAGCTACGCACCAACGTCATATCTACCTAACCCGATCGGCTCTGTCCAGTGAGCGGTGTTTTCCGCGGGGGCCGGGGATTCGACGGCGGGAAGCGGCGCCCCCGATTCAGTACGGGCTTCGAGAAGAACGCCGGGCCATATGGCTTGAATTCAGCTTACGAACACGTCTGGCTATGTGGCTCCTTCGCGGCGGGAGGTACGGAAATGCGCTGAGCCCGGCCGGGCTCAGCGCCGCCGGGCGTCGGTGAGGTCTCCCGTCACCGGTCCGCCCAGCAGGGACGGCAGGTCCGCGCGGCGGCTGATCCGCAGTTTGCGGTAGGTACGGGTCAGATGCTGCTCGACCGTGCTGACCGTGACGTGCAGTCCCTCGGCGATCTCCCGGTTGGAGCAGCCGACGGCGGCCATCGCGGCCACCCGGCGCTCGGCCTCGGTGAGGCCGTCGCCCCCGTCGGCGGGTGTCGGCAGCGCGGTGGCGCTCTCCACGGCCAGGCCCCGGACCAGTGCTTCGGCGTGGCAGTCGGCGGCCACGATGACCGCGCGGCGCTCGGCCGCCGCGGCCCGCCGGAACTCGCCCAGGGTCCGGTAGGCGCGGGCCAGGTCGGCGAAGGCGAGGGCGAGTTCGTAGCGGTCGCCGTCGTCGGACTGCAGCAGTTCGGCGGCCTGGCGCAGCAGTGTCGGCCGGTGTGCCGGGGCCCCGGCACCGGCCAGGACCCGGCTCGCGCTGCCGCGGACCCGGTTCGGCATGACGGGGAACCTGGCCGACTGCTCCTCCAGCATCCGCCGGGCGTCGGCGGGGCGGCCGAGGCCCAGGTACACCTCGGCGACGTCGGTGCGCCACGGGATGAGTCCTGGCGTGTCCATCCCCCACCGGCCCAGCGTGGCGCCGCACCGGCGCAGGTCCTCCAGGGCCATCTCCAGATAGCCGGTGGCCAGTCCGAACCGTGCCCGCGCGTAGAGGTAGTGCATCCCGTAGCGGGTCTCGGACATCGGCTCGGGGACGCGGTGGTCCAGATAGGTCTGCGCCTCGTCGTAGCGGCCCATCGCGGTGGTGGCCAGGATCAGGGTGCTCAGCGGCGCGCCGACGGTCACGCCCCAGCTGATCGCCGGGAGGACGGCGAGGGCCTCGCTCGCGTACCGCCGGGCGTCGGTGAGGTCGCCCCGGCGCAGGGCGATCTCCGCCCGTACGGCGCCCAGCCTGGCCCTTCTGCTCGGTGTGTGCCGCGTCCGCATCCGGTCGAGGAACAGCTCGCACCAGGCCGACGCGCGCTCGGCCCGCCCGCTGTAGGCGAGGGCGAGGAGGGCGCTCTCGACGGTCTCGGTGGACAGTTCGTCCGGCCGGGTGCCGTGGAGCACCCGCTGCGCCACGCCGACGGCCTCCTGATGGGGACCTCCGCCGAGGACGGCGGCCAGCGCGGACACCGCCTGGAGGCGGCGGTCGGCGCTCACCGAGTGCGTGGGGGGACGTCCGGAGGCGGGCCTCGGGCCGAGCGCGGCGAGCAGTGAGGGATAGGTGTGGCGCAGGCGGCGGCGGGTGATCTGCAGTTCCGTGGCCGTCTCGGGGTCGGTCGCCCACCCTGTCGAGGCCAGGTGGCGCAGGACCTCCTGGGCCTGTTCGAAGCGGCCGTGCCAGAGGAGCGCGCGGGCCAGGGTGAGCGCGTCGGCGCCCCGCAGGCGGCCCTTGCGCATCGCTTCGACGAGTTCGCCGAGCCTGCCGCTGGACACACCGGGGTTGATGCTCCACTCGGCCCGGATGAGTGCGGCGGTGATACGGGCCCGCCGGAGCGGGTCCGCGCAGATGTGCCGGGCGAGCCGGAGGCAGTCGACCGCGCGGTCGGCCGCGCCGTCGCGCAGGGCGTGCGCGGCGGCGTCCTCCAGGGCCGGCAGGGCCCAGGGCTCCTCCAGCACTCCGGCTTCGGGGGGCGCTCCGGCGCGCAGCAGGTGGTCGGCGATCACCTCGGTCCCGGCGCCTCGTTCGTGGGCCAGGACGGCGGCGCGGGTGTGGAGCCGGGCGAGGCCGTCCGCGTCGACGGCTCCGGTCACCGCGTCGCGGGCGGCCTCGTGCCGGAATCCGTCCATGGTGAGCAGTCCGCCCGCGATCAGCGCGTGGACCGCCTCCGTGGTCCGGACCGGGCTCAGGTCGAGCAGTCCGTCCAGGTTGTCCAGCTCGCCGAGGACCACGTAGCCGCTCAGCGTCCGGACCATGTCCGGGCAGCTGCGGCGCAGGCAGGACAGGACGGCCTCGCGGTAGCGGGGGCCCGCCTCGCCGCCGCCCAGGTGGTCGCGGACCAGTGCTTCGACCAGGAGGGGGTTGCCTCCGCTGTAGGCGTGCCAGTCGGCGGAGCGTTCGGCGGCGACGGTCTCTCCGAGGTGCTGGGCCGTCAGCTGCCGGACGCCCGCCGGGGAGAGCTGGGTGACCTCGACGCGGTGGCAGTTGGGCTGTCGCAGCAGGTCGGCCACGAAGCGGAACTCGGTGTCGCAGCCGTGGCCGCCGTGGGTGAACGCCGCGAGGACCCGGGCGCTGTTGAGGCGTCGCGCCAGATAGGCGAGGCAGGTCAGCGAGGACTGGTCGGCCTGTTCGACGTCGTCGACGGCGATGTACAGGGGGCAGCGTTCGGCCAGTTCCAGCAGGACGGTGGCCAGTCCGCGCACGACGCCGTCGTCCGGTTGCGCGTCGGTGCCCCGGTGCCGGGCGGCGCGCACGCCCTCCTCGATGAGGGCCACGGCGCGCGTCCGGTCCGCGGAGTCCAGCGGCGCGTCGTCGACCAGTTGGCGCATCACGCCCAGGGTCAGGTGCCGCTCGTCCTTCGATGCCAGCGCCGCCAGGGGAAGCATTCCCAGGCTCAGGGCGTGATCGGCGAAGTTGTGCACCAGGACGCTCTTGCCGGCCGCCACCGGTCCGGAGACCAGCACGGCGCGTCCGTGTCCGTCCCGCGCCCGTTCGGCCAGTGTCGTCAACAGCGCCATCGGTGCTTCGCGCTCCACCAGTTCCACCGCGAACTCCTCCCATGGGTCGGTGAGAAAGAGGGAATACCGTTCCTCGGCCAGGCAGTAGGTCGCGGGTGGGCCGGGAGGGATCGTCCTCTCGCCGCACGCCGTCAGCACCCGCGGACCGGGTGTTCCGGTCGCCGACGGGACCCATGCTCGCCGCCGGGCTCATCGACCGGCTATCGGCGCGCTATCGGCCCCCGCGGGGGCCGTGGTTTCCGGTGTGACGGAACGGGCGCGGGATAATCCCGTGGAACGGCCGGTGCGGGCCGTGGAACGGCCGCCGCGGACCTTTTTCGCCCCGGGGGAAACGCGGGGCGTCCGGGAGGGGTCGTGACGGACACGGGAAACGGCCAGGGACCACGCGCTCTCGCGGCGTGGTCCCTGGCCGTGGCGGGCGGGGCGGGGCGGGGTCAGTCGGCCCGGCGCATCGCCTCGACGAGGCTCTTGGGGCGCATGTCGACCCAGTGTTCGTTCACGTAGTCCAGGCATTCCTGCCGGGTCGTGCTCGGCAGGACGACGGTCCAGCCCGCCGGGACCTCCGCGAAATCCGGCCACAGGGAATACTGCTCCTCCGCATTGACCAGAACGCGGTATGAGGCATTTTCATCCTCGAACGGATTGCTCATGAGCCAGCGCACTCCTTTATCGCCGTCGAATGGAAGAGCTGCCCGCATTCTGGTCGCGCGGCAAACTCCTGACAACCCCTACGTCCCCGTACACGGAGCCCGTGGCCGTTCATCGCGGGCCCATGGCGGTGAGCACCGCGTCCAGTGCGGCGACGCCCTTGTCGAGTGCGTCGAGCCCGATGGTCAGGGCCGGGCGGAACCGTACGGCGCGCGGTCCGCCGGGCAGCAGCAGCACCCGGTGGGAGCGGCGCAGCCGGTCCAGGACCTCGTCGCGCAGGGCCGTGTCGGGCAGGTCGAAGGCCCACATCAGGCCGAGCCCGCGCACGTCGCGGACCAGTGCGGGGTGGGCCGCCGCCAGGTCGGCGAGGAGGCGGCCCAGGTGGGCGCCCCTGGTCTCGGCCCCCGCCACCAGTCCGTCCCGCTCGATGATCTCCAGGATGCGGGTGGCCCGTACCATGTCGGCGGTGTTGCCGCCCCAGGTGGAGCCGAGGCGGTTCGGCACGGCCAGCGCCCCTTCGGGGACCTGGTCCACCCGGCCGCCCGCCATCAGACCGCACACCTGGGTCTTCTTGCCGAAGGCCACCACGTCGGGGGCGAGTCCGAGCCGCTGGTACGTCCACGGGGCGCCGGACAGGCCGCAGCCGGTCTGCACCTCGTCGAGCACGAACAGCACGTCGTACCGGTGGCACAGCTCCTGCATGTGCAGCAGGAACTCCCTGCCGAGGTGCCGGTCGCCGCCCGCTCCCTGGACCGGCTCGGCGATGAAGCAGGCGATCCGGTCGCCGCGCTCGGCCAGGTGCCGTCGCGCGACCTCGACCGCCTCCCGTTCGGCGCCGGGCCCGGGTACCGGCACGCGCGGCCAGGCCCATCCCGGGTACCGCGCGGTCACCGTCGGCGAGGTGTTGGTGAGGCTCAGCGTGTAGCCGCTGCGTCCGTGGAAGGCGCCCTCCATGTGGAGGACTTCGAGGGGTGCGGCGGGGTCGGTGCCGTCCCGTTGCGCCCGCCAGTCGAAGGCGACCTTCAGGGCGTTCTCGACGGCCAGGGCGCCGCCGTCGATGAAGAAGAGGTGGGGCAGCGCCGGGTCGCCGAGGACCCGGCGGAACGTCGCCGCGAACCGGGCGTACTGCACGGTGTAGATGTCGGAGTTGGTGACCTTGTGCAGGGCGGCCCGGGTGAGTTCGGCGAGGAACGCCGGGTCCTCGGTCATGCCGGGGTGGTTCATGCCCAGGGGCAGTGAGCCGTAGAAGGTGAGGAGGTCCAGGTACTCCTCGCCGCCGCGCGCGTCGATCAGGGTGCTGCCCCGGCTGCGCTCCAGGTCCAGTACGAGGTCCAGACCGTCCATCAGGACGTGCCGGGACAGTTCTTCCAGGGCGGTGTCCGCCGTGATCTCCATGTCACACCTCGTTGCGCTGATAGCGCCGCAGGTCCAGGTCGCCCAGGCTGGGCAGCACCGCGTCGGCGTCGGCCAGGCCGGGTGCCCCGGACGGTTCCCAGGGGACCGCCACGCAGCGTAGACCGGCGGCGCGGGCGGCGGTGACCCCGCTCGGGGAGTCCTCGACGGCCAGGGCGTCGTCGGCCCCCACCCCGGCGCGTGCCAGCGCGAGCAGGTACAGGTCCGGTCGCGGTTTGTGGCGGTCGGTGTCGTCGCCGGTCACCAGGAAGGCGAAGTGGTGCCGCAGCCCGAGCCGTCCCAGGTGGCCCTCCACCCAGGCGGCCGGGCTGCTGGACACGATCGCGGCCGCCTCCGCGGTGCGCAGCAGCCGCTCCACGCCGGGCCGGGCCGGTGCGGCCCCGCACCGGGCGGCCCGCCGTTCCCGCTGCCAGTCCCACTCGTCGTCGGCGACCGGCCGGCCGAGCCGGGCGGCCAGGTCGGCCAGGGCGAGGTGCGCCCCGGCCGAGTTGCCGAGCATCCCGGCGCGGGTCTCGGTGCCGAAGGGCACGCCGAGCCGGTCGTAGAGGTCCTGCCAGGCGAGCAGGGCGGCCCGTTCGGTGTCGCAGACCACACCGTCGAAGTCCAGCAGCAGGAACGGCTGGGGCATCAGCGGCTCACCGGTCCCCGGTCGCCCGCGGTGAGCAGGGCGCAGTACCGGGCGAGGGCGTCGGTCCAGTGGGGCATCGCGTGGACGAAGGCGGCCGCGCGGGTGCTGTCGAGGCGGGAGTCGCGCGGCCGGCCGCCGACGAATCCCGCCTCGGCCATGGACATGGGCACCGGGTGGGCGGTGCCGAGGCGTTCGGCGAGGGCGAGGCCCACCTGGTACCAGCTCGCCCGGCCCCGGTTGGCGATGTGCAGCAGGCCGCGGACGGCCAGGGCGCCGGGGAGCAGCCGGACCAGTGCGGACGCCAGGTCGGGGAGGTAGGTCGGGCTGCTGAACTGGTCGTCGATCAGTCGCGGACGGCCGCCGTCGAGGAACTCCCGGGCGGCGGCGAGCACCTGGTCCAGGCGTGGGTCGGTGCCGCCGTACAGCCAGGACGTGCGGACCACGAGGTGGTCCGGCACGGCTTCGACGATCCGTTCCCCGGCGAGTTTGCTCAGTCCGTAGACGCTGACCGGGGAGGGGATGTCGTCCTCGTTGTATCCGGCGGGTCCGGGGGCCCGGCCGTCGAAGACGTAGTCGCTGGAGATGTAGATCAGTCGGCTGCCGTGCCGTCGGCAGGCCTCGGCGACGTGGTGGGTGCCGCCGACGTTGACGCGCAGGGCCGGGGCCGGGTCCCGTTCGCAGGAGTCGACGACCGCGTTGGCGGCGGTGTGCACGACCACGTCGGGCCGGAAGGCGTCGATCGAGTCGCGTACGGCCGTCCCGTCGCCGATGTCGAAGTCGGCGAGGGACACCCCGAGGACGGGCCAGTCGGCGGTCTCCGGGCGCGCCGCGAGTTCCTGGCGCAGCGCGGTGCCGAGCATCCCGTCGGCGCCGGTGAGGTAGACGCGCATCACAGGTGTCCGAACTCGGCGATCAGTTCGGCGACCGACAGGCCGGAGCTGATCTTCTCGCGGATGACCCGCTCCCGGTCGATGTTCATCCGGGTGCGGGCGAGTACGGTCTCGGCCTCGTCCTTCGGTACGACGGCGATGCCGTTCTCGTCGGCGACCAGGATGTCCCCGGGGTTGATGACCTGGCCGTCGATCACCACCGGGACGTTGACCTGGACGGGCTCGGTGCGGTCGTGCACGGCGGTCGGGGAGGGCCGGGGGACGGTGCTGCGGTACCAGACGGGGAAGTCGAGGTCGCGGATCTCGTCGACGTCGCGGACGGCGCCGTCGACGATTCCGGCGGCGATGCCGATCTGGCGTGACAGGGTGGACATCAGGCCGCCCCACATCGCGGTACGGGTGGTGCCGTGGCAGGCGACCACGATCACGTCGCCGGGCTGTGCCTGCCTGAGCACGGGCATACAGTCGACGAGGTCGTCGATGGAGAGGTTGACGGTGAGGGCCGGTCCGGCGATCTTGTGGTGGTGTTTCACCGGGAGCAGTCCGCCGATGGCGCCGACCCTGCGCCGGGCGTCGGTGACCAGGCAGCTCGGGCTGTACTCGGCGAGGACCGCGCGGAAGCCGTCGACGGTCTCCTGGGGCGGGCGGTTCAGTTCGTTGCGGACAGTTTCCACGTGGTGTCTCCGTCGGGTCGGGGGGTGCGGGTGTGGTCCAGGACGTCCGCGCCGATGAGGTCCGCGAGGTGGGCCGCGTCCAGACCGTGCGCGGCGAGCACTTCGGCGTCGGTGCCGCAGCGCGGTACTTCGGTGAGGCCGAGGCCGTGGAAGGCGATGCCGTCCCCGGTGCCCGTCTCCATGAGGTGCCGGGCGATCAGGTCGGCCTGGCCTCCGCTGTCGTACTGGTGCTCGACGACGAACAGGTGCCGGACGCCGGTGAGCAGTCCGGCCAGCCACTCCGGGTCGATCCGGTTGTGCCAGGGCAGGTCCACCACGGTCAGCGCGATGCCCCGGGCGGCGAGCAGGTCGGCGGTGGCGAGGAGTTGTCCGAGGACCACCGGTCCGGCGCCGAGGGCGACCGCCCGGCCGCCGTCCCGCAGCACCTGTCCCCTGCCGGTCTTCAGGGGGGCCGGGGGCAGTGCGGCGAGTTCGGCGGGGACCGGTTGGCTGGACAGGCGCAGATAGACGCTGTCCGGGGTGGACCGGCAGTGGTCCAGGGCGGCGGCCAGCTGGGCGGGGTGGGAGGGTTCCAGGATGGTCAGGCCGGGGACGGCGCAGAGCGCCGACACGTCGCGGACCGCCTGGTGGGAGTGGCCGGGTCCGGCGGGCAGCAGTCCGGCGAGCGAGCCGACGTAGACCACCGGCCGTCGTTCGGTGGCGTTGTTGTAGATGTGTTCGTTGGGCCGTGCGTGCAGGAAGCAGGAGAAGGAGTGCGCGAAGGGGCGCATTCCGCCCGCGGCGAGTCCGCCGGCCATGGAGACCATGTCCTGTTCGGCGATGCCGCATTCGACGAACCGGTCCGGGTGGGCCTCGCGGAACGGGATGAGGCCGGTGTCGAGGATCAGGTCGCCGTCGAGGGCGACGATCCGGGGGTCCTCGCGGGCCGCCTCGGTGAGCAGCCTCCCGTACACCTCGGGCAGCCGTACGCCGGACGGTTTCACCGGCGGGTCCACGGTCCGTACGACCGGCCGGAGCGGGGGCAGGCCGCGCCCGCGCAGTATCCCGTCGGCGGTGTCGGTGAGTTCCCGGTACGCGCGGTCGCGGTCCTCGGGGCCCGGGGCGCCGCTGTGGTGGCGGTAGCGCCATTCGCCGGGTGCCATCGAGGTGGCGGCGAAGGTGGGGCAGCCGCCGCCCTTGACCGTGTCCGCGATGATCACCACGGGCCGGTCGGGGTGGTCGGCGGCGCGGCGGGCGAACGCCTTCTCCAGTTGGCCGGGGTCGTGGCCGTCGCACCGGAGCACGCCCCAGCCCGCGGCGGTGAACTTGCCGGTCAGGTCGCCGAGGTCGCTGACGTCGGTGACGTAGGTGTCGGACTGGAGGCGGTTGTGGTCGACGACCACGGTCAGCTCGCCCATCCCGTACCGGGCGGCGCTGGGCAGCGCCTCCCAGTTCTGGCCCTCCTGGAGCTCGCCGTCGCCGGTCATCACCACCACCCGGGAGACCCGGCCGGACAGGCGGTGGGCGAGGACCAGGCCCTTCGCCTTGGAGATGCCCATGCCGAGGGAGCCGGTGTTGAAGGGCATTCCGGGGGTGCCGACGTCGGGGTGTCCCGGCAGTCCGTCGATCCGCCGCAGCCGGTGCAGGAGGTCCTCGTCGAGGAGTCCGAGCGCGATCATCGCCGCGTACAGTCCGGGCGCGTCGTGGCCCTTCGACGAGAAGTACACGTCTCCGTCGGCTTCGAACGGCCGGTCGAGTTCTTCGAGGACCAGCCAGCTCACCACGTCGGCGGCGCTGAAGCTGGAGCCGATGTGGCCCGAACCGGCCCGCGCGATCATGTAGAGGGTGTTGATCCGGCACATCGCCGCGAAGGCGCGGGCCCTGTCGTGCGGATCGGCTACGTCGCCCAGGACGCGCTCGAACTCGGCACGCGGTATCCAGGCCAGGGAGCTGTCCATGGCTTCTCCTCGTGGAGGGGTCGGTGTCACCAACAGCCGAACCCGCCGTCGACGGCGAGTTCGGTACCGGTGACGTAGCTGCTCAGGCCGGAGGCGAGGAACAGCAGCGGGCCGGTCAGGTCCTCGGCGCGGGCCATCCGCCGCAGCGGCACCCGGGCGTCGAACTTCTCCCGGAACACCGGGTCCTGCGCGCCCAGCACCCCGCCGGGTGACAGGGTGTTCACCCGGACCCCGGCCGGGCCCCACAGGGCCGCGAGGTACCGGGTGAGCGCGGCGACGCCCGCCTTGGACATGCCGTACGCGGGCGGTTTCAGGAACGGCGGGTCCACCGGCAGGTGCTCGTACATCCGGGGGTCGGGTGCGAGACGGCCGTACATCGAGCCGATGTTGACGACGGAGCCGCCGCCGTTCCGGGCCATCCGTGACCCGAACACCTGGCACATCCGCAGCGTCCCCAGGGCGTTGACGTCGAGGACGCCGCCGGACACCTCGTCCGGGATGTCCTCGAAGAGCCAGCCGCCGCCCCGGGCCGACGGCGGGCTGTCGACACCGGCGTTGTTGACGAGGACGGTCGGTTCCCCGGCCCGTTCGAGGCAGTCGTCGAGCGCCCGGCGCAGACCGCCGGTGTCGGTGACGTCCGCCACCAGGGTCAGGAACCGCTTCGGGTCGTGGGCGTCCACCACCGCCCGCAGCTCCGGCCCGACGGTGTCCCGTACGTCCAGGCCCACCACCCGGGCACCGGCGCCGAGCAGGGCGTCCACCCACACCGGTCCGAGCCGTCCGCACACCCCGGTCACCACGGCGACCGATCCGGTCAGGTCAGTCGCGGCCGGCATCGCCGTCCACCAGGTCGTCCAGGGTGATGTCGGCGTCGGCCGCCAGGGGCCTGCCGAGGAGTCGGCCCACCACGTCGGCGAGCCGGTCGGGGGTCAGCCCGTCGCCCGGCGACTTGATCGCCACGTCCTCCAGGGTGAGGCGGTGTCCGGCGGGCAGGTCCCGGTGGGTGACGAGCTTCTTGCCCATCTTGCCCATCGCGGGCCGTTCGCGCTCCAGCACCCGCTTGTCCGGGCCGCCCAGCGAGCGGCGCACCCGGCGCAGCCCGTCGACCAGTTCGGCCATGTCCGCCTGTTCCAGCGAGAACTTGTGGTCGCTGCCGGGCCGGGTGCGGTCGAGGGTGACGTGCTTCTCGACCACCCGGGCGCCCAGCGCGTACGCGGTCCAGGCGGCCCACGGGCCGAGGTCGTGCCCGGAGAAGCCGATCACCGTGTCGGGGAACTCGGCCCGGTAGGTGCCGAGCACCGCCAGGTTCAGCTCCTCCGGCTCGGCCGGGTAGGTGGCCGTGCACTGGAGCAGCGCGAGGTCCGGGTTGATCGGCAGGACGGTGCCGCAGGCGCGCCGCACCGACTCCATGTCGGCGCCGCCGGTGCTCACGATCAGCGGCTTGCCCGCCTTCGCCGCGTAGGCCAGCAGCGGGGTGTTCCTGATGTCACCGGACGCGATCTTGATCGCGGGGACGCCCAGTTCGGCCAGGAAGTCGACGCTGGCGAAGTCGAAGGCGGTCGCGAAGAAGTCCACGCCCAGTTCGGCGGAGAGCTGCTGGAGGTGGGTGTACTCGCGGGTGCCGAACTCCAGGAACTCGCGGTGCGCTCCGTACGTGGGGCCGAAGCTGTTGCGTCCGGTGTAGGGGGAGTCGTACATCTCCCTGGTGTAGAGCGAGCGGTTGTCCCGCTTCTGCAGTTTGACCGCGCTGGCCCCGGCCGCGGCCGCCTGGCGCACCAGCTCCTCGGCCTTGTCCAGGTCGCCCTCGTGGTTGTGGCCGATCTCCGCGATCACATAGGCGTCGGTGTCGTCCGACACGATCCGCTCGTTTACGGTCAGCGCTCTCATGGTTCTCAGGTCCTCTCCAGAAGGTCGGTCACCAGCGCGGCGAACCGGTCCAGACCGAGGTCGATCTCCTCCGGCGGGAGCGAGCTGCAGGACAGTCGCAGCTGCCGCAGTCCGCCCCCCGCCGCGTAGAAGTGGTGCATCGGCGTCCAGATGACCTTGTGCCGCTCGGCCGAGTGGGCGAGCAGGTCGTCATCGGCGACGAACGGGACCGTGACGACCAGGAAGAATCCGCCGTCCGGTCGGTTCCAGGTGACCGGCGACGGCGCCGGGAACCGCGCGGCCAGCCCGTCGAGCAGATGACGCAGCCGCTGTCCGTACCGCGCGGTGGCGTCCCGGTTCGCTTCGCGCAGCGCGAAATCGCTCTCCAGCAGTTTTCCGCCGATGACCGCCTGGGCGATCGGCGGGGTGTTGACCGTGATCATGCTCTTGATCTTCGAGAGCTCGTCGGCGAGGGTGCCGACGGTCTCGCCGTCCCGCAGGACCGGCTGGTCGGCCACCACGAACCCGATGCGGGCGCCGGGCAGCACGGTCTTGGCGTACGAGCCGAGGTAGACGACCCGGCGGCCCTCGTCCAGCGACTTGAGCGTCGGTTTCGGGGAGGCGCCGTCGCCGAAGAAGCCGTACGGGTTGTCCTCGATGACGAGGATGTCCAGCTCGGCGGCCAGGTCGAGGAGCCGGTGCCGGGTCGGTACGTCGAGACTGAGTCCGGTCGGGTTGGCGAAGTCGGGCACCAGGTAGCAGGCCCGGGGGCGCAGACCGGCCTCCCGCGCGCCCCGCACCTTGGCGGCCAGGTCGTCCAGGTCGATGCCGCCGGTGCCGCTGTCGACCGGCACCACCGGCAGGTCGACCAGGCGGGCCGCGCCGGTGACGCCCACATAGGACGGTTCGGTGGCCAGGAGCACATCGCGCTCGTCGGCGCGCAGCGCGCGCAGCACCAGGACCATGGCCTCCTGGCAGCCGACGGTCACCAGGATCGACTCGGGGTCGACCCGGATGCCCTCGTCGGTGGCGAGGTTGCGGGCCACCAGGTCCTGGATGACGCCCTTCGTCCTGCCGTACTGGTAGAGCCGGTCGCGGGCGGCGCCCGCTCCCCCGGCGCCACCGCCGACGTGCTCGGTCCAGGTGCGCAGGTGCCGGTGGACGTCCTCGACCGTGAACCCGCCGGGGTCCGGCCGTCCGGGCGCGAAGGAGACCGCGTCCGGGTAGCGCTCGGACACCTCGTTCAGCAGGTTCATCGACAGCAGCGCCGGATCGGACAGCGACCCGTGCAGGTCCGCCAGGTCGAGCGCCGTCACCGGCCGTGCCGTCGAGGCGTGGGACGCCTCGGTCATGAGTCCTCCCGTTCGGGGGTTGCGGACGTCCACCGGACGCCGAGGCGTCCGGCCGCGGCCACGTGCGGGGCTCCGGCGAGGGCCATCGCCACTTCGATCTCGGTGCGCAGCAGTTCCAGCGCCGAGGTCACACCTGCTTCGCCGCCGGAGGCGAGGCCCCACAGGACCGGCCGTCCGAGCAGCACCCCGGAGGCGCCGAGGGCCAGCGCGCGCAGCACGTCGGTGCCGCTGCGCACACCGCTGTCGAGCAGCACCTCGCAGGCGTCGCCGACCTCGGCCCGGATCGCGGGCAGGGCCAGGAGGCTGGGCACGGCGCCGTCCAGTTGCCGGCCGCCGTGGTTGGACACCACCAGGCCGTCCGCGCCGAGGTCCACCGCGCGCCGGGCGTCCGCCGGGTCGAGGACCCCCTTGAGGACCAGCGGCAGCCTGGTCCTGCGCCGCAGCCGTTCCAGGTCGGACCAGGACAGGGTGGGGTCGATCACGGCGGCGGCGTGACCGCCGACGCTCTGCCCCGCGCCGCGCTGCGCGTCGGGCAGGTTGACCGGGGCGGCGTGTGCCGGTACGGCGAAGCCGTTGCGCAGATCGCGCAGCCGCCGTCCCATGAACGGCACGTCCACGGTGAGGATCAGGGCGCGGGCCCCGAGCCGTTCGGCCTCGTCGATCAGCCACTCGGTGCGGGCCCGGTCGCGCAGCCAGTACAACTGGAGGAACAGGGCGCCGTCGGCGGCGGTCAGTTCGTCCAGCGGGCGGCTGGCCAGGGTCGCCGCGGTGAAGGGGATCCCGGCCCCGGCCGCCGCGCGGGACACCGCGGGTTCGCCGTCCGGGTGGACCACCGAGTGGAACGCCATCGGCGCGACCGCGACGGGCATCGACGCCGGGACCCCGAGGAGGGTCGTCGTGGTGTCGGCGCTCGCCGCTCCGGACAGGACGCGGGGGACGAGGTGGCACCGGTCGAACGCGGCCCGGTTGGCGTTCAGCGTCGACTCGTCACCGCTTCCGCCGGCCACGAAGTCGTACACCTCGGGCGCCAGCACGGCGCGGGCACGGTCCTCGACGTCGGCGAGGGTGAGCGGATCGGCCGCCAGTACGCTCGGGCCGCCCGTCACGCCGAGTCCTGTCGTTCGACCGCCTCGTACAGCTTGCGGATGTTGTTGCTGCCGAACGTGGTCGCGCCCCGGCGTTCGATGATCTCCATGAAGTGGGTACGGCGCGGGTGCTCGGACCGGGTGAAGATCTGGAACAGCTCGCCGTCGTGGTCCCGGTCGGCGAGCACATGGTGCGCGCGCAGTTCCTCCACCGGGTAGCCGGACGAGCCGAGCCGCTCCTCCAGGTCCTCGTAGTACGTGTCGGGAGTGGTCAGGAACCGTACGCCCGCGGCGCCGAGTTCGGCGACCGCCGCCACGATGCCCGGCACCGCGAAGGCCAGGTGCTGCACCCCGCCGCCGCCGTGCCTCTTCAGGAAGTCGTCGATCTGGCCGGGGACGGCTCCGCTCATGGGCTGGAGCAGTGTCAGCGTCACTCCGGTGTCCGGGCTCTGCACCACCTTGGACTGCATGGCCTGCGCGCCGACGTGGATGTCCTCCTCGAACACCACCCGCCAGCCCAGCTCGCGGCGGTAGAACTCGACGGTCGGTCCCAGTTCGCCGTTCTCCAGGCAGACCGCGATGTGGTCGACGCACAGCAGGTGTCCCCCGGCCGGGGCCGTGGTCTCCCCGCCCCGCACCGGGTCGATGCCGGGCAGCGACCAGGGCTCGCCGGGGGACCGGGTCACGAAGGTGTGCGTCACGTCACCGAAGGCTTCGAGGGCCGCCCTGCGGTCCGGCGCCGCCACCCGCAGGGCGATGTCGCTCACGCCGTCGCCGTGCCGGGCCGTGAACAGGGTGGCCGGATGGTCGTCGGTGCGGCCTTCGAGCAGCAGCAGGACGATGTCCCGCTGTCCCACCGCCACCGCGGTGAACTCCGGGGTCTCCCCGGCGGCGATCACCTCGAAGCCGTAGCGCTCGACGAACTCGGCCGCACGGGCGTGGGCGTCACCGACGGAGAGGGTGATGTGGTCGATCCCGGCGTCGACGGCGTGCTGATCTCTGGTCTGGGGTGTGGACGGCATGAATTCCCCCAAGGCTCGATAATCGGTTTTCAACGGCGGGAACGCGAATTGTCAGATCCCGGTACCGCGACGGAAAAACGCTACGGACGGGCCCGGAAGAATGTCAACGCGCTCCGCCCCCAGCCGCCGAACAGTGCGGAACACCCCTTCCCGCGCTTGGGTACCGGGGTGTCCGCTATGGGGTTCATAGGGGTTGCGCACGCGCTCGTGGCAGGTGAGTATGCGTGCGATCGAAGCTGCGGACAAGGAGCGGTACGTGCTGATTCATCAGGCACTCGACAAGCGCGCGGCAGAATACGGCGACCATATTGCGCTGATCGACGACAACGGTCCCGTCACCTATTCCCGACTTGTTTCAACGGCCGATTCGTACGCCGCCGCACTGGTCGCGGCAGGGGTGGGGCCGGGCTGCCTGGTGCCGGTGCGCGTCGCCCGCTCGGCCCGTATGGCGACCTTGCTGCTGGCCGTCCTGAAGACGGGCGCGGCGTACTGCCCCATCGACGTGAAGTGGCCGGACGAGCGGGTGCGGGAACTGCTGCGCCTGCTGCGGGCACCGCTGTTCGTCACGGACGTCCCGCTCGCCGGCGCCCCGTGCTGGACGCCACCGGCCGAGCCCGTCCCCGGGACCCCTCCGGTCCACGCGGACCTCGGGCCGGACGACCCCGCGTGTGTCTTCTTCACCTCCGGCAGCACGGGCACCCCCAAGGGGGTGGTGACTCCGCACCGGGCGGTGCTGCGGCTCTTCGACAGCGGCCCGCTGGCCGCCTTCGCCCCCGGGCGGGTGCTGCCCCAGCTCGCCCCGGTCGGGTGGGACGCCTGCGGCCTCGAACTGTGGGGCATGTTGTCCCGGGGCGGCACCGTGGTGCTGCCGGACGAGGACCATCTGCTGCCGGACACCCTGCGCGACCTGGTCGCGCGGCACGGCGTGAACACCCTCGTCCTGGTCGCGTCCGTGGTCAACCTGCTGGTGCGGCTGGACCCCGGCTGCTTCCGCGGGATCGACCTGATGTTCATCGGCGGTGAGCGGCTGTCGCCCGAGCCGGTGCGCGCGCTGCTGGCGGGGCATCCGGACACGACCGTCCACAACTGCTACGGCCCGGTGGAGAGTTTCGCCTTCGCCACCACGCACCGCATCCGGCCCGAGGACTGCGACCTGCCGCACGGCGTGCCCATCGGGCGCCCGGTGCCCGGCACCGACGTCCATCTGATCGACGGCGAGCTGTGCGTCGCGGGCGCGGGCCTCGCCCAGGGCTATCTCCACGACCCGGAACGGACCGCCGAGCGCTTCGTCACGGTCGACGTGGAGGGCGTGCCGACCAGGGTCTACCGCACCGGTGACCGCGCGGAGCGCGACGCCGGGGGCGTCCTGCACTTCCTGGGCCGCGCGGACCGGCAGGTGAAGATCCGCGGCTACCGGGTGGAGCTGGGCGAGGTGGAGAGCCGCGCCGGGGACCGCGCCGGAGTCCGCGACTGCGTGGCGGTCGCCCTGACCGGCCGGAGCGGCGCGTACGAGCGGCTGGCGCTGGCCTTCACCGGCGGTGCGGACCCGGACCGGGTGCGCGCGGAGCTGCGCGGTCTGCTCCCCGGCCATCTGGTGCCCGATCTGGTGCGCCGCCTCGACGAACTCCCCCACAACGCCAACGGCAAGGTCGACCACCGTGCCGTGACAGAACTGCTGCGCGTCCCGACCCCAGGAAAGGGGCTGACGATGACCACGTACACCGAGACCACCGAGAACGCCGGGATCACCGCCGCCGAGACCTCCGCCGCCGATGCCGTCACCGCCGACGCGAGCGCCGTCGAGGCATCCGTCGTGGAGGCCGACGCCGACGGCGACCGCGCCGCCGAGGCCACCGACAGGATCGTGCGGGACTACCTCACGCTCGTCGACGACAGCATGGTCGCGGTGCTGCCGCACGCCCTGCGCATCGCCGTCGAACTCGGCGTCGCCGATGTGATGGAGCCGACGGCCCCGCAGCCGGTGGAGACCACGGCGGCCCTGATCGACGCCGATCCCGACGCCCTGGGACGGCTGCTGTCCGCCCTCACCACGGCCGGGTTCTTCTCCGGCGCCCCGGCCACCGGCTTCCGGCTGACCCCGCTCGGCGCCCGGCTGCGCCGGGACGCCCCGGACAGCCTCTCGGCGTCACTGGTGAACGCCGAGAGCCAGCTCGCCTGGCTGCGCGCCACGGACACCTTCCGTACCGGTGCGGCGTCCTTCGACGGCGGAGACGGCGGAGACGGCGACGGCGGCGGCGGTTTCTTCGGGGTCAAGAACACCCGGCGCGGCGCCAACCTCGCGTTCCTGCGCCGGATGCGGGAACGGACCGGTCGTCTCTACCGGCAGGCGGCCGAGGCCGTCGACTGGACGGGCTCCGAGGTCATCCTGGACATCGGTGGCGCCGACGGCTTCCTCCTCGGCGAGATCCTCTCGGTGGCCCCGCACGCGGGCGGCATCCTGTTCGACCGCCCCACGGTGATCGACGAGGTGAACCTGGGCGGCGGTGTCCCCGGCTGCCGCGCGGTGCCCGGCGACTTCTTCGTCTCGGTGCCCACCGGCGCCGACACCCATCTGCTGTGCAGCGTCCTGCACGACTGGACCGACGAGCAGGCCGTGGAGATCCTGCGGTCGAGCCGTCGCTCGCTGGCGGCCGGCGGCCGGCTCCTCGTCATCGAGATGCTGGTGCCGGAGGACGGCACCCAGCACGTCAGCCACTGGAGCGACCTCGGCATGATGGTCCTCACCGGGGGCCGGGAACGCGACCGGGCCGGGTTCACCCGCATCCTGGAGGCGGCCGGATTCCGCACCCACCGGGTCCTGCCGATCCCGGAGTCGCCGTTCTCCGTGATCGAGGCCCGCTGACCCGCGATGGACATCGACCTGCTCGCACCGGACGTCTTCTCCGGGTACCGGTTCCTCGACCAGCTCGCGGCCCTGCGCGAGCGCCCGGGGCTGACCCGGCATCCGGAGCCGGACGGTCCCGGCTTCTGGGTCGCCGCCCGCTACGACGACGTCGAGACCGTACTGGGTGATCCGGCCACCTTCAGCTCCCGTTCCGGCATCAGGCTCGGCGGATCGGACGGGGCGGCCGACCTGGTCGCCGACCGGATGATGGTGGTCAGCGACCCGCCCCGGCACGGCCGGATCCGCCGCGTGGTGGGGGCGCCGTTCACCCCGGCGGCGCTGCGCCTCTGGCACGACCGGATCGTCGCCGGGGTCACCGACCTGGTGGACGAGGTCGTCGGCACGGGTGGCGAAGGCCGCGCGGACGACCGGCCGGACGGGGCCGCCGGGCCCCTGGTCCGGGACGCCGTGGGCGACCTGGCCCAACGACTGCCCAACCAGGTCATCTGCGCCATGATGGACCTGCCCCGCGCGGACTGGCCGTTGATCGGCAGACTCACCACCGACGGCCTGGACTCCCCCGACCCGATCGACCGGCTGGACGCCAACGCCGAGATCTTCGGCTACTTCGCCGACCTGATCGACCGGCGGCGCGCCCGCCCCGGCGACGACCTCGTCAGCGCGCTGCTCGCGGCCGGCGGCGACCTCACCGACGAGGAGCTGGTCCTCAACTGCAGCGGGGTGCTCACCGGAGCCAGCGAGACCGTCCGGTACGCGGCGGCCGGAGCGCTCCTCGTCTTCTGCGAACGGCCCGAGCTGTGGACGGCGCTGCGCGCGTCACCGGAGCTGCTGCCCACCGCGGTGGAGGAGATCCTGCGCTGGACCAGCCCGGGACTGCACGCGCTGCGCACGGTGACCCGCCCGGTGACGGTCGCCGGGACCGGGCTGCTCCCCGGCGACCGGGTGACGGCCTGGATCTGCTCGGCCAACCGCGACCCGGCCGTCTTCGCCGACCCGGACACCTTCCGGCCGGACCGGACGCCCAACCGGCACCTGGCCTTCGGCTGGGGGCCGCACGTCTGCGTCGGGTCCCGGGTCGCCAGGCTGGAGCTGACCGCACTGCTGACCGCGCTGGTCCGCCGCGTGCGCACGGTGGCCCCGGCGGGCACCCCGGTGTGGAGCACCGCCAACTTCATCCATGGACTGACCAGTCTGCCGGTGCGGCTGAGCCCGGCGTGAGCCCCTCAAGGAGCTGATGCACGATGGACACCACCGAAGTCGCCGAGATCTGGCAGGAGGTCCTGGGCGTCCCGGTCGCGGACGACGACGACTTCTTCGCCCTGGGCGGCCAGTCGCTGGCCGCCATGGAGGTGGTGGCGGCGGTGCGCCGACGCCTCGGCATCACGGTCCGGGTGCGGGTCCTGCTGGAACACCCGGTGCTCGCGGACTTCGCCGAGCGGCTCGCCCGGTCCGGGGAAGCGTCCCCGGTGCGGTCCGGGGAGGACCCCCGGCGCACCTGAGGCGCCGGTCCACGGGAAACAGGACGGCGGGAGCGGGTTCCTCCGCTCCCGCCGTCCTGTGCGTGCCGCCCCCGGCGCTGCGTCCGGGGTGCGTCTCCGCCCCGCCGCCGTGCTCCACGCGCCTCCCCGCCGCCGTGCCGTACGCGTCGCACCCGCCCGGTCCCGTACCACCGCCCCCGTGTCGTACGCGCGGATGTCCGGGGCCCGCGCCCCCGTCCGGTACGGGCTGGTACGGGCCCTCCGGCCACCGTCCCGGGGCGGGCCGACCGGGCCCGGGGCGGCGGCTGGGCGTCAGGAGCGGACGAGTCGGTCCAGGACGCCGCGCAGGCTCTCCGCCAGGGCGGTCAGATGGGGCTGCTGGAGCATGGTGTGGTGGTCGCCGGGGACCGTGTGGAACTCGAAGCCGCCACGGGCGAGGACGCGCCACGGGCGGGTCTTGGGCCGGTGCGGCTGCTCCCGCGCGGAGAGGAGCACCAGGCGGCCGTCGACCGGGCCCGGCCGGTGCCGCAGCAGCGCGCGGGTGTTGGCCTCGAAGACCCGGACGCGCTCCCTCATGTCCTCCCGGATGCCCGGGGGGACGAGGGCCGCGCGCTCCAGGAGGTCCAGGAGCGCCTCGTCCTGACGGTCCGGCGACAGGCCCCGCAGGGCGGCCTCGTCGTACCGGGGCGCCGGCACGCCCGCCAGACCGGCCAGGTCGTGGACGAAGCCGCCCAGGAGGACCGCGCGGTCGGGGAGTTCCTCGCCGAGGTACGGGGGCATCCCGGTGTCCAGCATGACGACCAGCGCGGTCTCCTCGCCGACGGCGGTCAGCCGCGCGGCCATCTCCGCGGCCACCACACCGCCCAGGGACCAGCCGCCGAGGTGGTAGGGGCCGTGCGGCTGGACGGCGCGGATCGCCTCGACGTACCGCGCGGCCAGGGCGGTCAGGGAGGTGGTGACCGGTCCGCCGTCGAGCCCCGGGTCCTCCAGTCCGTAGAGGGGCTGTTCGGGGTCGATGAGACGGGCCAGCGGAAGGTACGGGACGACGGAGCCGCCGACGGCGTGGACCAGGAAGAGCGGCGGCCTGCCGCCGGTGGGTTTGATCGGCACGAGCGGCGAGGGCTGGGGGCGGTCGCCGCTCGGCGCGTCCGGCGAGGGCTGGGGGCGGTCGCGGCGGGACGGGTCGAGCAGCACGGCGGTCATCTCCACGGTCGGAGCCGAGTACAGGTCGCGCATGTCCAGTTCGACGCCGAGCTGTCGGCGGATCTCGGCGCGCAGCCGGGTCAGGTCGAGGGACGTGCCGCCCAGGTCGAAGAAGCTGTCGAGGACGCCGATCCGGTCGGTGCCCAGGAGGGCGGACCAGATCCGGGCGACCGCGCGCTCGGTGTCGGAGCGCGGTGCGACGAACTCGCCGACGCGGCTCGGCTCCGGCGCGGGCAGCGCGGCCCGGTCCACCTTGCCGTTGCCGGTCAGCGCGATGCGGTCCACCGGCACCAGCGCGGAGGGCACCATGTAGTCGGGCAGCCGGGCCGCCAGGTGCGCGCGGATCTCGGCGAGGTCGCCCGCCTCCCCGGTGACCACGTAGCCGACCAGCCGGTCGTCGCGCACGGTCACGCAGGCGTGGTCGACGCGCGGGTGGGCGGCGAGCACGGCCTCGATCTCGCCGAGTTCGATGCGGAACCCGCGGATCTTGACCTGCTGGTCGATGCGGCCCAGGTACTCCAGGCCGCCGTCGGCGCGGCGGCGGGCCAGGTCGCCGGAGCGGTAGAGGCGGGCGCCGGGGGCGCCGCCGAACCGGTCGGCGACGAAGCGCTGGGCGCTCAGGCCTGGCCGGTGCAGATAGCCCCAGGACAGTCCGGCGCCGCCGACGAGGAGTTCGCCCGGTACGCCGATGGGTGCCGGGCGCCCGGCCCGGTCGACGACCCACAGGGACAGGTCGGGGATCGGCTCGCCGATGGGGCTGGCGTTGTCCTCCAGGAGTTCCCTGGTCAGCGGGGAGTACGTGACGTGGACCGTGGTCTCGGTGATCCCGTACATGTTGACCAGCCGGGGGTGTTCCTCGCCGTGCCGGTCGAACCAGCGGCGCACCGAGTCGATGTCCAGGGCGTCCCCGCCGAAGATCACGTACCGCAGGGAGAGCGGCACCGGGCGTTCCTCGTCGGCGGCGACGAGCTGCCGGAACGCGGCCGGGGTCTGGTTGAGGACCGTGACTCCCTCGCGGGCCAGCAGGCCCTGGAAGTCCTCGGGCGAGCGGGTCTGCCAGAACGGCACCACGACCAGTCGGCCGCCGTGGACGAGGGCGCCCCAGATCTCCCAGACGGAGAAGTCGAAGGAGGACGAGTGGAACAGCGTCCACACGTCCCGCTCGTCGAAGCGGTACAGGTCCTGGGTGGCCCGCATCAGCCGGACGACCTGGCCGTGCGGGACGGTGACCGCCTTGGGAGCCCCGGTCGAGCCGGAGGTGTAGATCAGGTAGGCCAGGTCGGCCGCGGTCGCGGTCACGTCCGGCACGGGGAGGTCGCCGTCGGTGTCGGCGTCCAGGAGCAGCGGGGTCGCGGGCACCTCCAGTCCGCGCTGGGTGACGACCACCGAGAGGCCCGCGTCGGCGGCCATGGCGGAGAGGCGCTGCGCCGGGTGGTCGGGATCGAGCGGTACGTAGGCGGCTCCGGCGCGCAGGATGCCGAGGACGCCGACGACGAGGTCGGTGTCCCGGCGGGCGCAGAGGCCGACCAGGCTGCCCCGGGTGATGTCCCGGGCGGCCAGACGGGCGGCCAGGCGTTCGGCGCGCCGGGCCAGTTCCCGGTAGGTCGTCCGTTCCTCGCCCGCGACCACCGCGACCGCGTCGGGGCGCAGCCGGACCTGTTCGGCGAACAGGTCCCACAGCGAGGCGTCGGCCGGTGTCGTACGCCGGGCCGCGCTCCACCGGTGCAGCAGTGCCGTCTCCTCGGGCCCGGTGAGCTCGAAGTCGCACACCGTGGCGTCGGGTTCACGGGCCGCCCGGGTCAGGACGCGGCCCAGGTGTCCGAGGAGCCTGTTGATCCGGTCGTCGTCGAAGAGGTCGGTGGCGTACTCGGCCTGGAGCCGCAGTCCGCCGTCGGCGGTGACGGTGGCGTGGGCGGCCAGGTCGAAGCGGGCGACCCGGCCGGAGACCGGCAGTGGTTCGACGGTGACCGGTCCGAACGCCGCCGCGGCCGAGGGGACTTCGTCGGCGTGCAGGGTGAGGCTGATCTGGAAGAGCGGGTTGCGGCCGGGTTCGCGGGCCGGTCGGAGCTGTTCGACCAGGGTGGTGAAGGGGAGGTCCTGGTGTTCGGCGGCGCCCCGTACGGCGAGTTCGCAGCGGCTCACCAGTTCCCGGAAGGACGGGTTGCCCGTGACGTCGGCGCGGAGCACGACGGTGTTGGCGAAGTAGCCGACCAGTGGTTCCAGTTCGGGGCGGTCGCGGCCGTAGAAGACCGAGCCGATGCCGATGTCGTCCTGTCCGGTGTGCCGGGAGAGGACGACGAGGAATCCGGCCATCAGGACGGACAGGAGCGATCCGCGTTCGGTGTCGGCCAGTCGGCGCAGTGCCGCGCCGAGGTCGTCACGGAGGACGAGTTCCGCCGTGGCTCCGGGGTGTCCGGCGCCGGTGCCGCGCGGGCGGTCGGCGGGGAAGTCGAGCCGGGGCAGGGCGTGGAGCTGTTCGCGCCAGTAGCCGAGCTGTTTGTCCAGGACGTCGTCGGCGAGCCGGGCTCGCTGCCAGACCGCGTGGTCGGCGGGCTGGATGTCCAGGGCGGGGAGGGAGCCGTCCGGGTCGGTGTACAGGGTGGCCAGTTCGTCGAGCAGGACACCGGCCGACCAGCCGTCGGCGATGATGTGGTGGGTGCACAGCACCAGGACGTGCTCGGTCGGGCCCAGCCGCAGCAGTTCGGTGCGCAGCAGTCGGTCGGCGGCCAGGTCGAAGGGGCGGGTGGCGGCCCCGGCGAGCGCCTCGGGCACCGCGTCGGGGTGCGTCGGGGTCACCGTGAGCGGCCAGGACGCCGGTGCGGGGTCGGTCACCTGGACGGGCACGCCGTCCACGGCGACGAAGCGGGTGCGCAGGCTCTCGTGCCGGGCGACCAGCAGGCCCAGGGCGCGGGAGAGCCGTTCCGTGTCGAGTCGGCCGCGCAGACGCAGGGCGAGCGGCACGTTGTAGACCGGGGAGGCGGGGTCGAGCTGGTGCAGGAACCAGAGGCCCTCCTGCTGGTACGAGAGGGGCGGGGCGGTGGTGCGGGGGGCGGCGGGGATGCGTCGGGTGCCGCCGGGTGCGGCGAGGCGGGTGGCGAGTTCGGCGACGGTGGGGGCCTGGAAGAGGGTGGCGACGCCGAGGTCCGCGCCGAGCGTGGTGCGGATGCGGTTGATCAGCCGGATCGCGAGCAGCGAGTGGCCGCCGAGGGTGAAGAAGCCGTCGTGGACGCCGACGCGGGGTATCTGGAGCACTTCGGCGAACAGGGCGCACAGGGCGCGTTCCCGGTCGTCGCGGGGGGCGACGTGCTCGGTGCCGGAGGCGGTCTCGTCGGGTGCGGGGAGCAGTCTCCGGTCGATCTTGCCGTTGGGGGTGAGCGGCAGCTGCCGGAGGGGGACCAGGGCGGCGGGCACCATGTACGGGGGCAGTACGGAGGCGGCGGCGGCGCGGATCCCGGTGAGGTCCGGGGAGGGTACGGCGGGCACCAGATAGCCGACGAGGCGTTTGTCGCCCGGCCGGTCCTCGCGGGCGTGCACATGGGCCTGTGCGACGTGCGGGTGGCGGACCAGGACGCTCTCCACCTCTCCGGGTTCGACCCGGAAGCCCCGGATCTTCACCTGGCTGTCGGCCCGGCCCGCGAATTCCAGGGTGCCGTCGGCGCGCCACCGGGCGAGGTCGCCGGTGCGGTACATGCGGGTGCCGGGCGCGCCGAACGGGTCGGCGAGGAAGCGTTCGGCGCTCTGTCCGGGGCGGCCGTCGTAGCCGCGTGCCAGACCGGCGCCGGAGGCGTACAGCTCGCCCACGACCCCGACCGGTACCGGTCGCAGCCGGTCGTCGAGGACGTACGCGGCGGTGTTGTCCATCGGCAGGCCCAGCGGCACGCTGTCGGGCACCGCGTCCGGGTCGCGCAGCGGCAGCTGGACGGAGCACATGGTCAGTTCGGTGGGGCCGTAGGTGGCGCGGACGGTCAGGCCGGGGTGGCGGCGCAGGACGGCGCGGACCGCGGCGGGGCTGATGACGTCGCCGCCGGTCATGACCTCGCGCACTCCGGTGAAGCAGTCCGGGTCCTCCTCGGCGATGACCTGGAAGAGGCCGGAGACGAGGAGGACGTCGGTGAGTCCGGCGGCCCGTACGACGGTTCCGTCGACGTCGCCGACGGGTGCCACGACGACTTCTCCGCCGGACAGCAGCGGCACCCAGATCTCGCAGGTGGAGGCGTCGAAGGCGTGCGGTGAGTGGAGCAGGGCGCGGCGGGGCCGTTCGTCGTTCCAGCAGCGGTCGCGGGCGAAGGCGAGCACACCGCGCTGGGTGGTGACGACGCCCTTGGGCGCGCCGGTCGAGCCCGAGGTGTACATGATGTACGCGGCCTGTTCGGGGTGCGCGGAGGCGGCCGGGACGGCGGCGCGATCGGCCTCGGTGGCCCGGAAGCCGGTCACCGTCAGGGTTCCGATGCCCGTGCCCGTGCCTGTGCCCGTGCCGCTCGCCGCTTCGTGGTCGCGCAGCACGTCGTCGACGAGGAGCAGTTCCGCGCCGGCCTGCCGGAGCATGTCGCGGAGCCGTTCGGTGGGCGCGGTCAGCGGCAGCGGTACGAAGCAGCCGCCCGCCTTGAGCACGGCGAGCATCGACACTATCAGGTCGGCGGAGCGCTGCTGGAGGATGGCGACGCGGGTCTCCGCCGTGACGCCCCGGCGGCGCAGGCGGCCGGCCAGCAGGTCGCTGCGCCGGTCCAGTTCGGCGTAGTCGAGGGTGCCGTCCGTGTCGGACACGGCGGGGGCGCCGGGTGTCAGGGCGGCCTGCCGGGTGAACGCCTCGGCGAGTCCGGTGGGTGTCTCCGGCCGGGTCGTGCCGTTCCAGACGCGCAGCAGGGTGTCGCGTTCCCGGGCGTCGAGGAGGTCGATGTCGCCCAGGGCCCGGTCGGGGTCCCGGACGGCTTCTTCGAGGAGCCGTACCAGGCGGTGTCCGAGGGCCGTGACGGTGTCCCGGTCGAAGAGTTCGGTGCGGTGGACGAGTTGCGCGGACATCCCGAGGGGGGTGCCGTCGGGGGCGTACCGGTCGGTGAAGGCGACCGACAGGTCGAAGTGCGCCGCGATGGTCCGGTTCCGCAGTTCGGTGACGGTCAGGCCGTCCAGCGCGTAGCGCGCGGCGGCGTTGTTCTGCAGGACGAGCGCGACCTGGAAGAGCGGGTGCCGGTTGAGCGACCGGCTCGGGTTGAGGGCTTCGACGAGCCGGTCGAAGGGCAGCTCGGGGTGGGCGAGGGCGGCGAGGTCGGTCTCCCGGGCCCGTGCCAGGAGTTCGCGGAACGTGGGGTTCCCGCCCGTGTCGAGCCGCAGCACCAGGGTGTTGACGAAGAAACCGATGAGGTCTTCGAGGTCCTCTTCGGCGCGGCCCGCGTCCATCGTGCCGAGCGGGATGTCGGTGCCGGCGCCGAGCCGGGTCAGCAGCGCCGCGAGGGCCGCGTGGACGACCATGAACAGCGAGGCGTCGGCCTCGCGGGCGAGCCGCAGCAGACGGGCGTGCAGCTCCGGGGGCAGGTCGAGGAGGACTTCGCCGCCGTCGTCGCCGGAGATCTCCGGCCGGGGCCGGTCGAGCGGCAGCGGCAGTTCGTCGGGCAGGCCGTCGAGCCGGGCGGTCCAGTGGGCGAGGAGGTCCGCGCCGTCCGGACCCTCCAGGAGTTCCCGCTGCCAGAGCGCGTAGTCGGCGTACTGGACGGGCAGGGGCTCCCAGTCCGGCGCGGCTCCGGCGCGGCGGGCCGCGTAGGCGGTGGCCAGGTCGCGGCCGAGCAGCGCCGTGGACCAGCCGTCGCCGACGATGTGGTGGAGCACCAGGTACAGCGTGTGGTCGTGCTCGTCGGCGCGCAGCAGCCACACCCTCAGCGGCAGGTCCGTGGTGAGGTCGAAGGCGTGCCGGGCCAGCCGGTCCAGTGCCGTGGGCAGTTCCGCGGCCGGGACGTCGAGTTCGGTGAGGAACTCGGTGACGTCGACGGTGTCCCGGACGCTCTGCCGGGGTTCTCCCCCGACCTCGGGGAAGACCGTGCGCAGGCTCTCGTGCCGGGCCACCAGATCGGCCAGGGCGGAGCGCAGGGCCGGGGTGTGGAGCGGGCCGTCGAGCCGGAGCGCGAGCGGCAGGTTGTAGGTCCAGGCGCCCGTGTCGAGGCGGTTGAGGAACCACAGGCGTTGCTGCGCGAAAGACAACGGGAACACGGATCCTCCTGCGCCTGCGAGACATCGACGGTCGTCGGCCGCACACGATAGGCCGATGGCGCGGAGGGCAGGGCGGACCGCCTCGAAACGGCCCCGTCCGCTGGGGTTCCGGCGGCCTCTTCTAGGGGTTGTCGGGCCGCTCGGCGCCCGCTCATCATGGGCCAGCCCTCATGGACCACTCGTCATGGACCACTCGTCACGGGCCAGCCCTCATGGGACCACCGGCACACATCGATCATGGAGAGCCGCGATGCCGTTTTCGCCGGAGCGCTTGCCGTCGGCCGCTGTCGAACCGTCCGAGTCCTTGCACGGTCTGGTGGCCGGGCACGCGGCGCGGCGCGGTGACGCACCTGCCCTGCGCTGCGGACCGGTCGAGCTGAGCTACGCCGAGCTGGACGTCCGGGCCAATCGGCTGGCGCATGTGCTGCGCGGTCGCGGCATCGGCGCCGAGGACGTGGTGGCGCTCGCGCTGCCCCGCTCGGCGGACCTGATCGTCGCCCTGCTCGCGGTCGGGAAGGCCGGAGGCGCGTTCCTGCCGGTGGACGTGCATCACCCGGCCGAGCGGATCGCGTTCATGTGCGCCGACAGCGGGCCCCGCGTCCTGCTGACCGCCGGGGCGGGGCGGCCCGCGCTGCCCGACACCCCGGGGACCGCCCAGCTGTCGCTGCCCGAGCTGCTCGCCGAGGCGGCGTCGGCGCCGGTGACGGCCCCCGATCCGGTGGACCGTCCGCTGTCCCTGGCGTACGTCATCTACACGTCCGGTTCGACGGGCCGTCCCAAGGGCGTCGCGGTGCCGCACCGGGGGCTGCCGCCGTTCGCCGCCGACCTGGTGGACCGGATGGCCGCGGGCCCCGGCTCCGTGGTGTCGCAGCTCGCCTCGCCCAGCTTCGACGCCATGATCATCGAGGTGCTCCTGGCGTTCGCGCCGGGCGGCACCCTGGTCGTCTCGCCCCCCGGCACCCTCGCCGGGGAGGAGCTGGCCGCGTTCCTCGCGGACCACCGGATCAGCCACGCCTTCGTACCGCCGTCGGTCCTCGCGACCGTGCCCCGGACGGAACTGCCGGAGCTGCGGTCCCTGATGGTCGGCGGTGAGGCGTGCGGCGCGCGCCTCGTGGACCTGTGGAGCCCCGGCCGCCGGATGGTCAACGGCTACGGCCCCACCGAGACGACCATCGCCGTCACCCTCTCGGCCCCGCTCGTCCCCGGTCCCGACGCCCCGCCGATCGGCTTCCCGTCCGGCGACACCCGTCTGTACGTCCTGGACGACCGGCTGCGCCCGACGCCCCCCGGCGAGATCGGCGAGCTGTACGGCGGGGGCGGCGGCGTGACCCGTGGGTACGTCGACCGTCCCGGGCTCACCGCGCAGCGGTACGTCCCCGATCCGTTCGGGGAGCCGGGGGCCCGGATGTACCGCACGGGCGACCTGGTGCGGCGGCTGCCGGACGGTCAGCTGGCGTACTGCGGCCGGGCCGACGACCAGGTCAAGATCCGGGGGCTGCGGATCGAGCCGGGCGAGATCGAGGCGGTCCTGGCCGGGCACCCGGCGGTGGAGCAGGCCCGCGTCCTGGTCCACGAGGACCGGCGGGGCGAGAAGCGGCTCGCCGCGTATCTGGTCGGCGCACCGGCGCGGGACACCGACGACGGCAACGCGGAACGGCACGTCGACGAGTGGCAGCAGATCTACGACACGTTCTACGACGAGTCCGACCGGTCGGCCTTCGGGGCGGACTTCTCCGGCTGGAACTCCACCTACACCGGTGAGGGCATCCCGGTCGAGCAGATGGCCCGCTGGCGGGAGGCCGTCGTCACCCGCGTACGGGGCTTCGCCCCCCGGCGCGTGCTGGAGGTCGGCGTCGGATCGGGGCTGATCCTGACGCAGCTGGTCGGCCTGGTGGACGAGTACTGGGGCACCGACTACTCGGCGTCGGCGATCGAGGGGCTGCGCGAGCGGCTCGCCGGTGAGCCGGACGTCGCGGGGAAGGTCACCCTGCGCGTCCAGGCCGCCGACGTCACCACCGGTCTGCCCCGGGGCCGCTTCGACACGATCGTCATCAACTCGGTCGTCCAGTACTTCCCCGACGAACGGTACCTGCGGGACGTGCTGGCCAAGCTCCTCGGCCTGCTCGCCCCGGGCGGCCGGCTGCTCGTCGGGGACGTACGGTGCCTGCCGCTGGTGGACAGCATGTGGACCGGCGTCCGGCTCGGGCAGCTCGACCACGATCCGGGCCCCGGGGTGCTGCGCCGCGAGATCGAGCAGGCCGTGGTCCTGGAGAAGGAGCTCCTGATCCATCCGGGCCTCTTCGGCACCGTCGGCGCAGGAGCCGTGGACGTACGGCTCAAGCGCGGCGCCGACCACAACGAACTGACCAAGCACCGCTACGACGTGGTGCTGCACGAGGACGGCGCCGACGCCCAGGACCTGTCTGCGGTCCCGGCGCTGGGCTGGGGGCTCGACGTGCGGGGCCCGGAGGACCTGGCCGCACGGCTGGCCGACGGCGCCGCGCTGCGGCTCACCGGGGTGCGCAACGCCCGGGTCGCCGGTGAGGTCGCCGCCGCGCGCGCGGTCCGGGCGGGCGCCCCGGCCGGGGCCGCGCGGGCCGCGCTCGACGGGCCGGACGACCGGATCGACCCGGAGTACTGGCACGCCCTCGCCGAGGCGCACGGCCGCACCGCCGTGGTCACCTGGTCCGCCGAGGGCCCGGACCTGCTCGACGTGCTCTTCCCCGCGGCGGACGGCGGCGGGGTGCTGGACGGCGTGTACCTGCATCGCGCCGCTACCGGACCCACCGGCACGCCCGGGTCCGGGTCCGTCGGTTCCCCCGGCTCCACCGCACCCCCGGAATCCGCCGCCACCGCCGTCGCCTCCCCCGCATCCGCCGTCCCCGTCGGCGATCCCACCGGGCTCACCGGTTTCACCAACGACCCGATCGCCACCCGTCGTCGTGGGCTGCTCGTCGCGGCCCTGCGCGACTGGTCCAAGGAGCGGCTCCCCTCCTCTCTGGTGCCCTCCGCGTTCATGGTGCTCGACGCGCTGCCCCTGACCGCGAGCGGCAAGCTGGACCGGCGGGCGCTGCCCGAACCCGACTTCCGCGGTGACGTGTCCGGCCGGGCCCCCCGTGACGCGCGGGAGAAGCTGCTCTGCGAGCTCGCCGCCGAACTGCTCGACCGGGCCTGGATCGGCATCGACGACGACTTCTTCGACCTGGGCGGGCACTCGCTCCTCGCCGCCCGTCTGCTCAACCGGATCCGGGGCGCCTTCGGCGTCCGGCTCGGGCTCGACGCGCTGTTCGCCACGCCCACCGTCGCCGGTCTCGCGGCGACCATCGCCGGGAGCGCGGGACAGGAGGCACCGGCGCTGGTCGCCGCCCCGCGCCCGGAGCGCGTTCCGCTGTCCTGGGCCCAGCAGCGCCTGTGGTTCGTCAACCGGATGGATCCGCTCGGCTGGACCTACAACCTGCCCGTGGTCCTGCGGCTGACGGGCCCGGTGGACCGGGCCGCCCTCGTCGCCTCGGTCGGGGACCTCCTCGCGCGGCACGAGTCGCTGCGCACCGTGTTCGAGGAGCGGGACGGGCGGCCGTACCAGCGGGTCCTCCCCGAGGTGGCGGCGGACGCCCTGGTCGGGGTACTCGACGTGGCCGGGGACGACCTGGACGAGGCCGTCAGGACCGTCTGCCGCGAGCCCTTCGACATCACCGCCGACGTGCCGGTGCGGGTGCGGCTGCTGAGCACCGCGCAGGACCGGCACACCCTGGTGCTCGTGCTGCACCACATCGCCGGGGACGGCTGGTCGATGGGCCCGCTGGCCCAGGACCTGGCCACCGCGTACGCGGCACGGGCCGCCGGGACGGCGCCGCGGTGGGAGCCGCTGCCGGTGCAGTACGCCGACTACGCGCTGTGGCAGCGCGAGCTGCTGACCACGGAGTACCAGGAGCAGCTGACCGGCTTCTGGCGCGACCACCTGAGGGACCTTCCGGAGGAACTCGCCCTGCCCTACGACCGGCCCCGCCCCAGCGGCGCCGACCACGCGGGCGAGCTGCTCCCGATGCGGATACCCGCGGCGCTGCACGCCGAGCTGCTGGCGCTGGCGCAGCAGAGCCGCACCACCCTCTTCATGGTGCTGCACACGGCCCTCGCCGCGCTGTTCACCCGGCTCGGCGCGGGCACCGACATCCCCATCGGCACCGTGGTCGCCGGGCGCGGCGACGACAAGCTCGACCATCTGGTCGGCTTCTTCGTCAACAACCTGGTGCTGCGCACCGACACCTCGGGCGATCCGACCTTCCGTGAACTCCTGGAACGCGCCAGGACCGATGACGTGGCCGCCCTGAGCCACCAGGAGCTGCCCTTCGACCGGGTCGTGGAGGCGCTCAACCCGGCCCGCGCGCTCGGTCGTCACCCCCTCTTCCAGACCATGCTGGTCCTGCAGAACAACGCGGACGCCGACTTCGGCCTGACCGGTCTGGACGTCGAGGTGGTCCGGTCGACGCCGTCCGCCGCCCAGCTCGACCTGTTCGTGAACCTCACCGACGCCTACCGGCGGGACGGCGCCGCCGACGGTGTCGTCGGCGAGATCGTCTACCGCACCGGGCTCTTCGACCCGGCCACCGTACAAGCGCTGGCCGACCGCTTCGTCCGTGTCCTGCGGGCCGTCGCCACCGACCCCGACCAGCGGCTCGGCGGGCTCGACGTCCTGGACGACGGCGAGCGCGACACCCTTCTGCGCTCCTGGAACGACACCGGTCGGCCGCTGCCCGACGCCTCGGTACCCGGGCTGTTCGCCGAGCGCGCCGCGGCGACGCCCGACGCGGTCGCGGTCACCGGGCCGGTCGTCCTGACCTACGCCGAGCTGGACCGGCGCGCCAACCACCTGGCGCACCGGCTCGTCGCGGCCGGAGCGGTCCCGGACCGACCGGTGGCGCTGCTCCAGGACCGGTCGGCCGATCTGATCGTGTCCATGCTCGCCGCGCTCAAGGCCGGTGCCTCCTACCTGCCGTTGCCGTCGGCCGTGCCCACGGACCGGCTGCGCCGGATGTGCGAGCTCGCGGGCGCGGCCCTGCTCGTCACCGACCGGCCCCACGGCCTGACCGGTCTGACCGTGCTGGCGCCCGAGGACGGCGCGGCTCCCGGGCCGCCCCGCCCGGAGCCGCACCCGGACCAGGCCGCGTACGTGATGTTCACCAGCGGCTCGACCGGTGCGCCCAAGGCGGTCGTCCTGACGCACCGGAACGCGGCCGGGTTCGTCCGCGACCGGCTCTGGCGGGCCGGCGGTACGGTGCTGATGCACTCGGCCACCGGGTTCGACGCCTCGGTCCACGAGATCTGGACCCCGCTGCTGACCGGCGGCACGGTCGTGGTGGCTCCGGGGGAGGTCCTCGACGACGCCGGTCTGGCCCGCGCGGTGACCGCGTCCGGGGTGGACCGGGTCTGGCTCACCTCCGGCCTGTTCGCGGCGCTCGCGGAGGACCCGGAGTGCTTCGCGGGCGTCCGGGAGGTCCTGACCGGCGGCGACGTCGTGCCTCCCGCGGCGGTCGGACGGCTCCTCGACCGGCACCCCGGTCTGACCGTCCGGGCGCTGTACGGTCCGACCGAGACCACCACCTGCTCCTCCCGGTTCTCGATGTCCGGTGCGGCGGCCGTGCCCGGCCGGGTGCCGATCGGGGCCCCGATGGACAACACCCGGCTGTACGTGCTCGACGGGCGGCTCCAGCCGGTTCCCGCCGGGGTCCCGGGCGAGCTGTACATCGCCGGTTCGGGCGTGTCGCGCGGATACGCGGGACAGCCCGACCTGACCGCGGAACGGTTCACCGCCGACCCGTGGGGGCCGCCCGGCGACCGGATGTACCGGACCGGTGACATCACCCGGTGGCGTGCCGACGGCACCCTGGACTTCGTCGGGCGGGCCGACGCCCAGCTGAAGATCCGCGGCTTCCGGGTCGAACCGGCCGAGGTCGAGTCCTGCCTCACCGCCCTGCCGGAGCTCGCCCAGGCGTTCGTCACCGCCCACGAGGACCGCGGCGGCGAACGCAGGCTCGTCGCCTATCTGGTGCCCGACGGCGCGGCTCCCGACATCGCGGACGTACGGGACCGGATCGCCTCGGCGCTGCCCGACTACATGGTGCCCAGCGCCTTCGTCGTCCTCGACCGGCTGCCGCTCACGGCGAACGGCAAGCTGGACCGGCGGGCCCTGCCGGAGCCCGAGTTCGAGACCGGCGGCGGGTACACGGCGCCGCGCACCCCCACCGAGGAGATCCTCGTCGCGCTCATGGGCGAGCTGCTCGGCAGGTCCCGGGTCGGCGCCCACGACAGCTTCTTCGACCTCGGCGGGCATTCGCTCCTCGCCACCCGTCTGGTCAACCGGATCCGTACGCACCTGGGGGCCGACCTGGGCGTCGCGGACCTGTTCGAGGCCCCGACGGCGGCGGCGCTCGCCGCCCGGCTCGGCTCCGGCGAGGGGGCGCGGCGGGCCCGCGCCGCCCTGGTCCCGGGGGCCCGGCCCTCCCCGCTGCCCCTGTCGTACGCCCAGGAACGGCTGTGGTTCCTCTCCCGCTGGAACGGGCTGGGCTGGCCGCTGGTGCTGCGCCTGGACGGGCCGCTGGACACCGAGGGGCTGCGGGCCGCGGTGGGTGACCTCCTCGAACGGCACGAGACGCTTCGCACCCTCTTCCCTGAGACCGACGGGGTACCCCGTCAGCAGGTCCTGGAGGTGGCCGACCCGGACGAGGTGCTGCGGATCACGCGGGTGGACCCGGCCGGTCTGGACCGGGAGCTGACGGCCGCCGCCGGGCACCGGTTCGACCTCACCACCGATCTGCCGCTGCGGCTCCATCTGTTCCGTACCGGTCCCGACCGGTACACGCTGCTGCTGCTGATGCATCACATCGCGGGGGACGGCTGGTCCCTGGCTCCGCTGAGCCATGACCTCGCCCAGGCGTACGCCGCCCGGGTCCGGGGTGACGCCCCGGTCCGGCGTCCGCTGCCGGTGCAGTACGCCGACTACACGCTGTGGCAGCGGGCCCTGCTGGAAGGGCCGGCCGGGGAAGGTCTGACGGCGTACTGGTCCGAGCGGCTCGCCGGGCTCCCCCGGGAACTGGCGCTGCCCTACGACCGGCCCCGGCCCGACTCCTCGGACCTGCCGGGCGCCCTGCTGACGGTCACCCTGCCCGCACCGCTGCACGCCGGTCTGCTGGAGCTGGCCCGGCGGACGCACACCACGCTGTTCATGGTGCTGCACACCGCGCTCGCGGCGCTGTACACCCGGCTCGGCGCGGGCACCGACATCCCCGTCGGCACCACGGTCGCCGGGCGCAGCGACGACAGTCTGGACCAGTTGATCGGCTGCTTCGTCAACAGTCTGGTCCTGCGGACCGACACCTCGGGCGACCCGAGCTTCCGTGAGCTGCTGGGCCGGGTGCGGGACCTGGACCTGGCCGCGTACGCCCATCAGGAACTGCCGTTCGACCGGATCGTCACCGCGCTCAACCCCGAGCGGTCGCTGAGCAGGCACCCCCTCTTCCAGACGATGCTGGTGCTGCAGAACAACGCCGGGGCCGCGGTCGCCCTGCCGGGCGTGGACGTGTCGCCCGCACCGGCCGAGGGCGCGGTCGAGGCCGTCCGGGTCGGTCCGGTGGACTTCGACCTCAACCTGAGCTTCACGGAGCACCACGGAGAGGGCCGGGTGCCCGAGGGCGTCACCGGTGAGGTGCGCTACCGCACCGATCTGTTCGACCGGGACACCGTGGTCTCCCTGACGGACCGTCTGCTGCGGGTCCTGGGGGCGGCCGTCGCCGATCCCGATGTGCCGATCGGGCGCGTCGACCTGCTCTCCGAGGCCGAGCGGCGGGCCGCGCTGTCGGAGCGGGACGACATCGCGCGGCCGGTCGTGGACGAGGACCTCGCCGTGCTGTTCGCCCGGCAGGCCGCCGCCACCCCCGACGCGGTCGCCGCGGTCGAGGGCGACCGGACGATCGGCTACCGGGAGCTCGACCGGCGGGCGAACCATCTGGCGCACCTGCTGGTGGCGGCGGGGTGCGGGCCCGACGAGCCGGTGGGAGTGAGCCAGCCGCGCGGCATCGACTACCTCGTGTCGGTGCTCGCCGTGGCCAAGGCGGGGGGCGGCTATCTGCCGCTGCCCGGGGCGGCGCCGCTGGCCCGGCGGCAGCGGATGGTCGACCACATGCGGGCGCGGCTGCTCGTCACCGACCGGCCCACGGACCTGACCGGGGTCACGGTGCTCACGCCCTCCCCCGGTGCCGAGGACCGGGGCCCCACGGCCCTGCGCCACCCGGACCGGACCGCGTACACGATGTTCACCAGCGGTTCGACCGGGACTCCGAAGGCGGTCAGCGTCTCGCACCGCAGTGTCGCCGAGTTCGTCACGGACCGGGCCTGGGAGGGGCTGAGCCCGGCCGACGCGCTGATGCACTCGCCGACGTCGTTCGACCCGTCCACGTACGAGATCTGGCTGCCGCTGCTGACCGGCGGGCGGGTGGTGATCGCGCCCGAGGGCGATCTGGACACCGAGGTGCTGGCCCGCGCCATCGTCGGGGGGAAGGCCACCACGGCGGTCTTCACCTCGGCGCTGTTCAACCTGATGGTGGCCGAGGCGGCACCGGCGCTGGCCGCGCTGGACCTGGTGTGGACGGCCGGTGACGTGGTGTCTCCGGGGGCGGTCGCCGACCTGGTGGCCGAGGCGCCGGGCACCGCGGTCGCGGCGGCCTGGGGCACCACGGAGACCACCGTCATCTCCTCCTGGTACCCGATCGGCACGGTGCCCGCCCGTACGGTGCCGATCGGCCGGGCGATGGACAACACCCGGCTGTACCTGCTCGACGAGCGGCTGCGGCCGGTGCCCGCCGGGGTGCCCGGTGAGGTGTACGTGACCGGGACCGGCCTGGCCCGGGGCTACGCGTACCAGCCGGACGTGACCGCGTCCCGGTTCCTGGCCGACCCGTACGGCCCGGCCGGTGGGCGGATGTACCGCACCGGGGACCTGGCCCGGTACCGGGCGGACGGGGTGCTGGAGTTCGAGGGCCGTGTCGACGCCCAGCTGAAGGTGCGCGGGTTCCGGATCGAGCCGGCCGAGGTGGAGGCGGCCCTGACCGGGCATCCGGACGTGGCCCACGCGACGGTCACGGGGGACGGCGAACGGCTGATCGGCTACCTCGTGCCGTCGGACGTGGACGTGGCCGCCGTACGGGCGCACGCCGCGCTGACGCTCCCGGACCACATGGTGCCGAGCGTGTTCGTCACCCTGGACCGGCTGCCGCTCACCGGCAACGGCAAGGTCGACCGGAAGGCGCTGCCCGCGCCCGGACCGGGCGCGTCCGACACGGCCTACGTGGCCCCCAGGGACGAGCGGGAGGCCGCTCTGTGCGCGATGTTCGCCGAGGTCCTGAAGACCTCGCGGGTCGGCGTGCACGACAACTTCTTCGACCTCGGCGGCCACTCCCTGCTCGCCACCCGGCTGCTCAACCGGGTGCGGACCCGGTTCGACACGAGCCTCAGCGTGGCCGCGCTGTTCGAGTCGCCGACGGTCGCCGCGCTCGCCGCGCGGCTCGGGCGGGCGGAGAACCGTGCCCGTCCGAAGCTCCGTCGGCGTACCGGGGGCACCGGGGCGGATCCCCGGTGAGACCGGGCACGGACGTCCCGCGCGTCCGCGCCCGGCGGAGCGGTCGGCACCCGCCCGTCGCTCCGTAGGCCCGAGGGTGGCCCGGACCCCGGTGAACCCGGTCGGTCCGCGCGCCCCCGCCCTTCCCGTCGCCCCGCCGCCGAGCGGTGGCGGCGGGCCCCCTGACCCGCACGGCGCCGACGGTGCCGTGCCCGCCCGGCCGGGAACCGTACCGGCCCGGCACCGTGGAACTCGAGATGATCGTCGAAATGGAGTGGGAGAGCGCGATGTCAAGCATCAGTCCCCCTGAGACCGCGGCCGATCTCGCCGCCGTCGCCACCCTGCTGGAGATGGCCGACCGGCTGGGTGTCGTCCCGCTGCTGGAGCGCGGCGAGCCGGTCACCGTGGCCGAGCTGGCCGTGGCCGCGGACGTGCCCGAGGAGGGCATGGGCGGTTTCCTGTCCGTGCTGGTCGCCGCGGCGCTGCTCGTGCCGACGGGCGTGAAGGAGTTCCGGGCCTCGGACGACTTCGCCGACCGGATCCACCAGTCGGGCTACCTGACCTGGTCCTTGCGGGCCAACCAGCCGTACGTCCAGCATCCCGCCGAGTTCCTGCGCGATCCGGTGGCCGCCGCCGCGCAGTACAGGCGGAACGGGCGCGAGGTGGCGGTCAGTTCGCGGTGGATCGGCAGCCAGGGCTTCTACCCTGCCGCCACCGAGGCGATCCTCGCCGTCCGGCCGCGGAGGATCGTCGACCTCGGCGCCGGTGCGGCCGGTCTGCTGATCGATCTGCTCGGCAGGCTGCCGGACAGCACCGGAGTGGCCCTGGACATGAGTGCGGGGGCGTGTGAGGAGGCGGCCCGCGCGGCGGAGTCGGCGGGCGTCGGCGACCGGCTCACGGTGGTGGAGCGGCCGATCCAGTCCGTCGCGGACGACCCCTCTCCGGTGGCCGGTGCCGATGTCATCCACGCCGGGTTCGTGTTCCACGACATCGTGCAGGAGGGCGATGTCTTCGACCGGGTGCTGCGCAGGTGCCGGGAGGCGCTGCGGCCCGGCGGCATCATGGCGATCACCGACGCGGTGCCGTACGCGTCGGCGGAGCGCGAGCGCAGGTTCAGCGCGCTGTTCACCTATCTGCACGCCGGGTTCATGAACGTGACGCTGCCTCCGGAGGAGGACTGGCTGGACCGTTTCCGGCAGGCCGGTTTCGACCAGGCCCGTTGTGTGCCGCACCGGTTCCCCGGCGGACGGCTCTTCATCGCGGCCAAGTGAGACCCGGCGCGGGCCCGGCGGCCCTGCCCCGCAGGCGTCCGGCGGCCCTGCCCGGCGGACGGGCCGACCGGACCTGAGGGGCGCTCCCCCGCGCCTCGGGTCCGACCGCCGGTACTCGTGCGGGAGTACGGCCCCTGACGGCCATGACGGGCCGGACCCGGGGGCGCTGTCACGCGCCCCGGGTCCGGCCCGCCCGCGCGTGTGCGGGACGCCGCGCCTCCGGGACGCCGCGCCCCGGGCGGAGCGCGGGCTACGCGGGCGGCTCTCCCACCGGTTCCTTCGGCGCCCAGAACATCAGCAGGAACTCGACCGGCACGACGGCGTTCTCCTCGTCGTCGGGCCGGTTGAACTCCTCCATCAGCGCGGACAGACGGGACCGGAACTCGGTGGCCCGCTCCGGCGTCAGCCGCCGGTCCAGTGCCACGACCATCGGGCCGAGCGGATCGGGCTTCTCCCCGGCCTCGGGCTCCGGCTGGAAACGACCGCTGATGATGTCCCGTACGAGCCGGTCGCGGAAGTCGTTCAGCGTCACGGCGAACGCGTCGGCCAGGTCGCCCGCGTTGCCCGGCGCGGCCAGCAGGTCACGGCTCAGCCGCAGGGCGAACTGCGCCACCTGGTACTGGCTCTCCTGGATGCCGGAGACCATCCGGGTCTGCGCCACCTTGATCAGGCCCGCCGCTTCGAGCACCTTGATGTGCCGGTAGAGCCGTGTGGTCGGCTGGTCCAGGAGCCGGGCGATGTCCTTCACCCGGTGCGCGGCGCGCACATCGCTCATCATCGCGCGCAGGATCGCCAGTCTCAGCGGGTCGGACAGGGCCTTCAGCGTCTCCACGTCGTCCACCTCCCGGACGACCGTCACCGCGTCGGCATCGTCAGCCATGGACCCATCTCCGTTTCCTCGTAGCAAACCATTCACGCACATGCTACCTTTCACGCATGAGTGAACGCTTACGTCAGGGTGATAGCACGGCTTCCGCCACGCCAGTGCCCCTGCGCCGTAACCGGCGTTTCCAAATTCTGTGGATCGGGGCGGCATCGGCCAACCTCGGCCTCGAAACCGTGGAGGTCGCCTATCCCCTGCTGATCATGTCCTTGACCGGGTCGCCCGCGCTGGCCGGCCTGTTCGGTTTCGCCCAGATCGGCACCGCCCTCCTCGTCGGACTGCCCGCCGGGGCGGTGGTCGACCGCTGGGACCGGCGCCGCATCCTGCTGATCTCCGAGGCGGTCCGGGCGCTCACTCTCGCGTTCATCGTCCTCACCCTGATGACCGACCGCGCGAACTTCGGTCTGCTGATCCTCGCAGCGATCGTCCTGGGCGCCGGTACGGCCTTCGGCGCACCGGCCCGGATGCTGCTGATCCGCGCCGTGGTGCCGGACCATCAGCTGACCGCCGCGCTCAGTCAGGACGAGGCCCGCAGCGGAGCCGCCGCCCTGGCCGGACCGCCGCTCGGCGGCGCGCTCTACCTGGTGTCGCGTACGTTCCCGTTCCTCGCCGCGATCATCGGCTTCGTGATCTCGTTCGTCTGCGCCCTGCTGGTCCGCGTACCGAAGACGACGCCGCCCGACGAACCGGTGGAGCGGGAGAGGAAGAGCGCGCTGGGGCCGCTGACCACCGCCTTCTCCGGGGTGGTCGAACTCCTCGGCGACCGGCTGCTGCGGTCCGCGCTGCTCCTGATCAGCATCTTCTACTTCAGCATCACCGCCGCGATCCTGATGGTGATGGTGACCCTGCGCGACCAGCACCACTCCCCCGGCACCATCGGTCTGGCCCTGTCCGGCACCGCCGTCGGGATGCTCGTCGGCTCGGCGCTGGTGCCGAGGCTCAACCGGCTGCTCAGCCCCGGCGCGCTGCTGATCTCCGCGTCCACGCTGACCACGGCGGCGGTGGCCCTCCTCGCGGTCCCGCTCGGACCGGTCTGGGTCTTCGCCATGCTGACCCTGGCGGCCCTCGGACTGCCCGCGCTGAAGATCCTCGTCGACATCATGATCTTCCGGCAGACCCCGGACCACCGACGGGGCCGGGCCATCGCCGCGACCATCACCCTCATCGGGGCGGGCTCCCCGCTCGGCTCCCTGGTCGGCGGGGTGTCCCTGCAGTTCCTCGGAGTCACCGGCGCGATCGTGCTGATCGCGGGCGCCCAGGCCGTGATCACCGTGGCCGGACTCGCGAACCGGCACGTCAGGTCCGCCCGCTGGCCCGTATGAGAACCCGCCTCCTCACGAAAGCGAACTCCGCCATGCTCAAGCAGCCCATCTTCGTCGTCGGCCATCCCCGCTCCGGCACCAGCCTGGTCCGGGGCCTGATCGAACGCAGCGAGCACGTCTGGAGCATCGGCCGAGAGGGCAAGCCGATATGGGAACGCGGCGGCCTCCACCCCAGCCGGCGCGGCTGGGACTCCAACGCCCTCGACGCCTCCGACGCGACCCCCGAGGTGGCGGCCCGGCTCGACGCCGACCTGCTCGCCGCCGCGCGCAGGCCCGGTGCGGAGTGGTCCGTCGACGACAAGCTCGACCACCTCGAATTCATCAGCGCCCAGGGCCTCCAGCCGTACTACTACGACGTACCGCTCAAGGCCCTCAGGGAACGTTTCCCCGGCGACCTGCCCGAAGGACCGCCCACCACCCGGGACGGCGGCGAACTCGACGAGATCACCCCGTTCTGCTTCCCGCCGCGCGGACCGCGCCCCACCCCGGAGGATCTGGCGGGCGGAATCCGGCTGGTGGAGAAGAGCATCCAGTCCTGCTTCCGCGTCCCCTTCCTCCAGGCCCTCTACCCCGACGCCACCTTCGTGTTCGTCGTCCGCGATCCGCGCACCAGCATCGGCTCCCTCATGGACGCCTGGCTCAACCCGAGGATGTTCTTCTCCTACCCGGTGCCCGTACCGCTGCGCATCCAGGGCTACTCGGACGTGTTCCCGTGGGGCAAGCAGTGGTGGAACCTGAGCCTGCCGCCCGGCTGGCGGGACTGGGTCGGACTGCGCCTGGCCGAGGTCTGCGCGCACAACTGGCAGACCCACAACCGGGCCGTCCTGGACGCCGCCCGCGCCCTCGCCCCCACCGGCAACTCCGTACTCGTGCGCTACGAGGACGTCCAGGCCGACCCGGTGGCCACGATGGAGGCCGTGGCCGAGGCGGTGAAGCTGCCCTTCACCGATGCCTGGGGCCGCCGTGACCTCCCCGTCGTGATGACCCAGACCGCTCCCGACCCGGACAAGTGGCGCCGTCACGAGCACGAGATCCGCCAGGTCCTGCCGATCGTCCGCGACCTCGCCGAGGAGGCCGGTTATGACCGGCTCTGAACCCCTGGGCATCCGTCCGGCGCCGGACGGCCGCCGTACGCTCCCCACCATGAGAGCCATTCAGGTCAGCCGGTCCGGTGCGCCGGACGTACTCGAACTCGTCGAACTGCCGCGCCCCGTACCGCGCGCGGGCGAGGCGCTCGTACGGCTCACCGCCGCCGGGGTCAACTACATCGACGTCTACCTCCGCTCCGGCCTCTACGCCAAGGAACTGCCGTACGTGCCCGGACAGGAGGGCGCCGGTACCGTCGTCGAGCTCGGGCCCGGTGTCCGCGAGGTCGCCGTCGGGGACGTGGTCGCCTGGGCGAACCTGCCGGGCGCCTACGCGGAGTACGCGGTGGTACGGGCCGACCGGCTGGTGCCCGTACCGGAGGGACTCGCCGCCGAACAGGCGGCGGCGGCCCTGCTCCAGGGCATGACCGCCCACTACCTGTCCGCCGACACCTGCCCGGTCCGGCCCGGCGACACCGTCGTCGTGCACGCGGCGGCGGGCGGCGTCGGCATGTTGCTCACCCAGTTCGTACGGCTGCGCGGCGGGACGGTGATCGGCACCGCGTCGACCCCGGCCAAGGCGGAGGCCGCGCGGTCCGTCGGCGCGGCCGAGGTCGTCGACCACACACCGGGGGCCCTGCTCGCGGCGGTACGGCGGCACACCGGCGGTCTCGGCGCCGCGGCGGTGTTCGACGGCATCGGCGGTCCGACGTTCGACGAGAGCCTGGCCGCGCTGCGCCCGCGCGGGGTCCTGGCGGTCTACGGGCAGTCCGGCGGCGCGGTGCCGCCGATCGACCTCCAGCGTCTCAACACCGCCGGATCGGTGTACGTCACCCGGCCGAACCTGGAGCACCACGTCCAGGACCGGGCCGAACTGCTCCGGCGGGGAACGGACGTGCTCGGACTGGTGCGCGACGGGCACCTGCGGGTCCGGATCGGGCAGCGGTACGCGCTCTCCGACGCGGCGGACGCCCACGCGGCCCTCGAAGCCCGCACCACGACCGGCAAGACGGTGCTCACCTGCTCCCCGGCGCCCGGGGGCTCGGGCTGAACGGGACGGGCCCGCGCACCGGCCGGGGACTCCAACGGCTCAGGCCGCTCAGGCGGGCGGGATGCCCCGGCCGCCTCCCGTCGAACGGGAGGCGGCCGGGAGCCGCGACCGGCACGGTCAGCCGTGCGTGGGTGCCGGTCGCGTCTGCTACTTCGTGAAGCCGTAGTCCAGCAGCTTCTTCACGTCAGCCGTGCGGTTCGTCTCGTTCGGCGCACCGAGCACCGCGCCGATGACGGTCTTGTTGCCACGGGTGGCCGCGAAGACGAGGCAGTACTTGGCCTGCGGACCCGAACCGGTCTTCACACCGATCGCGCCGCTGTACGTGCTCAGGAGCTTGTTGGTGTTGCTCCACGCCATGTACCGGTAGCCACCGCTCTTGGTGATCACCTTCTGGCTCGTGGACTTCGTCTTCACGATCGTGCGGAACGTGGAGTTCTTCATCGCACTGCTCGCGATCTTCGTCAGGTCGCGCGGGGTCGAGTAGTTCGACCCGTTGCTGATCCCGTCGAAGGAGTCGAAGCGCGTGTTCGTCAGGCCCATCCTCCTGGCCTCGTCGTTCATCTTGCCGATGAACGACTTGATCCGGGCCCCCCGCGTGGTGCCGGTGCCGAACTTGTCGGCCAGCGCGTAGGCGGCGTCGCACCCCGACGGCAGCATGAGGCCGTAGAGGAGCTGACGGACCGTCACCTTGTCCCCGACGATGAGCCGGGCCGAGGAGGCCCCCTTGGCGACGATGTAGTCGCTGTAGGCCTTGTCGATCGTGACCGTGGCGTCGAGGTTCAGGCCCCGCTGGGCCAGCACCACCTTCGCCGTCATGATCTTCGTGGTGGAGCCGGTCGACCGGCGGGTGTCCGCCGCCTTGCCGAACAGCGTCGTGCCCGTCCCGTTGTTCATCACGAAGCCGCCGGGGGCCGTGATGGACGGGGCGGGCCGCGTCGCGGCGTGCGCCTGACCGGCGAAGAGACCGCCGGCCAGGACGGCGGAGGTCGTGACCGTGATGGTCACGGCACGGCGCACGCGCGGTGTCGTAGATATCAAAATGCTCTGCCCTTGGTAGAAGTCGTCGTCACACGAGGCCCGTACGGACCTCGCGCACACAAGACGCACGAGGGACCCGAAGAGATGTACGGCGGAGACGTGATCTAGCTCGCATTCCGGCGGAGCCCTCCTCCCCTTCCCGACCACCCGGCTCTCGGCCGCACCCGGGGCCGGGGGACGGGCGCCCCGCCCGCGGCGGCGGGCCAGGAACCCCACCCGGCGAATCCCCCCAAAACGCACCGACTCCCCTGTGGATCGGCAGAGTTGGTGAAGTCCCGCCCGGGATCGCGCCGCGCTCCGGAGTTCCGGAACCCCTCTTCGGCTCGTCCGGCACCCAAGCCGCGCGGGCACCCCGTACGCCTTCGCGACGAATACGCCGCCCGTCGGCGGGCCGCCGGACGACCGGCCGCCCGCCGGGCCGCCCCGGGGTGGGCGGTGCCGGAGACACGAGGCCGACGAGCACTGTCGCGTTTTGGTATGGCCCTGCCAAATCAATGCCGCTAGCGTACGCCCCACCGCACCCTGAGAGCGCTCTCAAGCGTTCGACTCCCCCACACCAGGAGGCTTCGTGAAACGCACCACCCCCCTGGGCTCCGCCATCGCGGCCCTGTTGCTGACGCTCGGTCTCGGCGCCGCCCACGTCGGGGCCGCGAACGCCGCCCCGCTCCCCGAGCCGCCCCCGTCCGCCGCCCCGGCGGCCTCGGCCGGGCTGCTCGACGCCCTCCGGCAGGACTTCGGCCTGACCTCGGGGCAGGCCGAGGACCGGCTGCGCGCCGAGAAGGCGGCGACGGGCCTCGAGAAGACCGCCCGGCAGACGGCGGGCGGCGCGTACGGAGGCTCGTGGTTCGACCCCTCCTCGGGACGGCTCGTCGTCGCCCTCACCGACCGCGCCGAGGAGGCCGGGATACGGGCGCTCGGGGCCGACACCCGGGTGGTCCGCCACAGCGCCGCCGTCCTCGACCGGGCCAAGACCCGCCTCGACGCGCTCTCCGCACCGAAGGGCGTGGCCGGCTGGCACGTCGACCCGAAGGCGAACAGCGTCGTCGTCACGGTCGTACGGGCCGAGCGGGACGCCCCCGCCGTGCGCGCCTTCGTCGACGAGGCGCGGGCGAACGGGCCCGTCACCGTCGCCGAGGCGGCCACCGCGCCCCGTACCTACGCGGCGGGGACCGTCGGCGGCGACCCGTACTACACCGGCAACGTGCGCTGTTCGATCGGCTTCTCCGTGCACGGCGGGTTCGTGACGGCCGGTCACTGCGGCCGGGCCGGGGCGTCGGTGCGCGGCTGGGACGGCTCCGCCATGGGCACCTTCCAGGGCTCCTCGTTCCCCGGCGACGACTACGCGTACGTGAGCGTCCACAGCGGCTGGTGGACCGTGCCCGTCGTCCTCGGCTGGGGCGCCATCCCGGACCGGCTGGTGCGCGGCTCCGCCGAGGCGCCCGTGGGCACGTCGATCTGCCGCTCGGGCTCCACCACGAAGTGGCACTGCGGCACCGTCCTCGCCAAGAACGAGACGGTCAACTACAGCCAGGGCGCCGTGCACCAGATGACGAAGACCAGCGTCTGCGCGGAGGGCGGCGACTCCGGCGGCGCGTTCATCAGCGGCGACCAGGCCCAGGGCGTCACCTCCGGCGGCTGGGGCAACTGCTCCTCCGGCGGCGAGACCTGGTTCCAGCCCGTGAACGAGATCCTCGGCCGCTACGGCCTCACGCTGCACACCGCCTGATCGGGAGCCGGTGCGCGGCCGTTCCCGGCGGCCGCGCACCGGGGCTCCCGCGCGACGGTGCCGGGCGGCGGTGTTCCCTCGCCGCCCGTGAACCCGCACCCGGCCGTTCCCGAACCGTCGTAGGGCGGTGAGGCCCGCCGTACCCGGACCGTGGCACGCGCGGTCGCCCGGGGAGGGGAGCGGACGCGGGCGCGGTAGTGGCCTTCGGCGGCCCGTCCCGAAGTGCGGCAGCGTGGGACGATCAAGAGATGACCGGAACGAGTGGTGAGGACGACCGCGCCGTCCGGCGGGAGGCCGAGCGGGTCGTCAACGAGATGGCTCAGGGGCACCGCACGCTGGACGACGGGACGAGCTGGTTCTCCGGCCTCTCTCCGGCGGGTAGGCAGGAGGTGCTGCGGGAGGTCGGCGGCTACGCGATGCAGGCGCACATCACCGCCGCGGACGGCCGCGTCGGCGTGGCGCGCTCCGGGGTGAAGCCGACGGCCAACCCCTCGGTGATGATCTGCTTGGACCCGCCCCGCACCGGGTTCGCCGATCTCCCCGCCGACGAGCACGTGAAGGCGTTCCGTGTACTCGTCGCCGTGTTCGCCGTCGCCGACGCCCGACGGAGGGAGACCTCCTGCAAGGGCACCTGCGGACACGCATGGCACCACCTGTCGACGGCAGCCGACCAGCCGTAGCAGCGCTGAGGTTCGGCATCGGACCGTTCCTCCGGCGAAGGAGTTTCCCCACGACGGTGCTCGTGACGCCGGAGGTGCTCTCCGAGCACCTCCACGACGGTGACGCCGCCGCCGACGGACTCGTACCGTCAGCTCCCCGGTTGTCCTGCTGGTGAGAGGTCTCGGTGTCCGGCCGCCCGGCCGGAGGGTACGGGCCGGGTCCGGCCGCCGTGGTTGCCGTGTCAACCGGCTCGGGAACACTTCGGGTGCTGGTGGAGGAGAGGCCGGGTTCGGGCGGAGCCGGTGACCGCGGGGAGGGGGTGAGGTCGCTGAAACGGTCGACGGTGGTGCGCAGTTCGACCGGTTCGGCACACCGCAGCCCGGCACCCCCATTTACCCGGAATATCGCGGCATCCCCGGTCCCGTAATTTCAGAACTGAGAAGATCCGGTTCCGAATCGCCCGGGACAGGGGCAGACCGGAAAGAATGTGGATCCATGCCCGACGGACATCAGATCGACATGTTCTCCGGATCAGGACACGTCTCTTCGGCGATGACCGTACGCTCCCAGCAAACACGGTGATTCTCCTGCGAACTGGAGTGTGCGGATGCGCCCTACCCGTCGTGACGTTCTGAAGTGGGGAGCCGGTGCCGGGGGCCTCGCCACCGCCGCGGTGCTCGGCATCCCGAGTACGGCCACTGCCGCGAGCTGGTCCCACCGGTCCTGGATGGGCTCGCTCTCCAGCGGCCTGTCCCTCACCAGCCTGACGATCCCCGGTACCCACAACACCTGCTCCACCAGTGGGATACCCGCCGCCAAGTGTCAGGACTGGGACCTGCTGACGCAGCTCGACAACGGCATCCGGTTCCTCGACATCCGTCTGAACGGCCTGGCGGGGACCAGGAACGAGATGGGTCTCTACCACAGCGACATCTACATGAAGAAGCGTTACCAGGACGTTCTCAACGACTGCGACCACTTCCTCCGCGGCAATCCGGGTGAAGTGATCGTCATGCGGATCAAGAACGAGTACGCGGGCGGCAACAAACTCGACTCGGAGGAATTCAAGCGCCGCTTCAACTGGTACCTGGACGACCCGTCCATGGGCTTCCGTCCGCTCTTCTGGACCAACCCGTCGTGGCCCGCTCTGGGACAGGCCCGCGGAAAGGTCGTGCTCCTCACCGACTTCACCCATGACTGGACCACCCTCAAGTGGAGCGACCACTGCGACATCCAGGACCAGTACAACGTCCCGGACGAAGCGAAGAAGAGGGCGATCGTCGCGCAGTTCGACGCGGCCTTCCACGACCAGAGCACGTCCAGGATGTTCATCAACTTCACCAGCACCGCCAAGGGCCCCATCCCCGATCCCTCCATCGGGGCCAAGAAGATCTTCCCGAGCGTCTACGAGTACCTGGACCCCAGGAGGAATCAGCGAGCCCGCTTCGGCATCGTGCCGATGGACTTCCCCAACTACCGCACCGACATCCTGGACCTCCTGATCAACAAGAACTTCGTCTAGAGCGTGGTCCCTTCGACGGGATGGCCGGTTGATCGGAGGTATCTGTCCGGTCAGTGATCACTGATCCAGACCACTCACAAGCGGCTGATCACCTGGGCCGTCGACGGCGCCTGGGCACGGGCTTCGCAGCCGTGCCGACGGCTGCGGACGCCAACGACGAAACCGACTGGACCGTGGGGCCGACTCCACAGTCGTGCGGGCGCACCAGTACGCCGCCGGAGCCCTGAACGCGGGGGCGGCCGGCCGGGGCGAGCCCGACGAACACGCCCTTGACGGTCTCGTGGCGGGCTCGTTTTCGGTCCAGTGCCGTGGCGCCGGGGTCACCCGTCCGGTCAGGAGATCCGGGACGGTCGTCGGCGTCAACGGGGCCCTCTCCCGGAGGGGCCGGGGTATGTCTCCGGACCTTTCGGGGCCCGTATCGCCTCGGGGCACGTCTGCCCCGCGCGTCGGGCGGGGAACGCGTCGGAAGAGGCGCGTTCCTAGCGGGATTCCAGGGCCGACCGGGTGACGTTCCTGAGGAACAGCACCGGTGTCGCCGCTGCGGCCACCGCGAACGCCCCGAAGGCGATCCGCATTCCGCCCAGTTCGGCCAGCAGGCCCACCAGAGCGGCGCCCAGCGGCATGGCGCCGAAGCTGAAGAGCCGAGCCGCCGCGTCGTAGCGGCCGAGCATCTCGTCGGGGACCTTGCTCTGGGCGACGGTGCGGGAGTTGACCGTCCAGAGCGTGCCGCCCATGCCGCCGAGGAACGCACCGCCCGCCACTGCCCAGATGTTGGTGGTCAGGGCGGGCAGCGCCACCATCGCGGCGGTGCCGATCAGGTCGGCGAACATCGCCCGGCGAGCACCGAGCAGCCGGTTCACCCAGGTCACAACCATCGTGCCGGCCAGCCCACCGACGCCGAGGGCGCTGAGCACGATGCCGTACTGCTGCGGTCCGAGTTCCATGGCCTGCTTGGCGTAGAGCGGCATGAGTGCCAGCCAGGCACCCCAGACGGCGGCGAGCACCGCGACGACCAGCGACAGTGTGCGCAGCACCTCGTCCCGCCAGAGGAAGCGCAGCCCCTCGGCGATCCGGCTGTTGACCGGGACGGGAGCCGCGTCCGGGGCGGGAGGGTCGGCCCGGAAGCGGCCCACCAGCAGGAGCAGGGCCAGGGCGGCGACCGCGTAGGAGGCGCTTATCAGCCCCAGCGCGAGACCCGTCCCGGCCGCCAGCAGCAGCCCGCCGATGAAAGGCCCGGCGAATTCCTGCCCCACGGTCTCGGCCCCCACCATCCAGACGTTGGCGCGCTGCCGACCCGCTGGCGGCACCGCGGCCGGGACCAGAGCGGAGGCGGATGTCGAGGCCAGTACGTCGGCGACGCCGAGGATCACTCCGGCGGCGAAGAGCTGGCCGAGCGTGAGGCCACCGGTCACGGCCGAGACGGTGAGCCACCCCATCGCAGGCAGCCGCATCCCATTCGCGCCCCAGAGCAGCCGCCGCCGGTCGAAGCGGTCGACGATCACGCCGATGTGCAGGGCGACAAGCAGCCAGGGCAGCGTGAGGGTCAACGAGACGGCGGTGACCTGGGCGGGAGAGTCGGTGAGCTGGGCGGCGAGCAGCGGGAGGGCCATCTTCATCACGCCGTCGGCGAGGTTGGTCGCGGCGGTGAAGCCGACCAGGACAGCGGTGTTGCGGCGACCGGGGTCCGGTGGGGCGCAGGGCCCCGGCGTCGACGCGCCGAGGCTCTCGTCGGTCCGTGTTCGTTCAGGCATCGCTGTAACCATGACCATCCTATAACTGTCTAACGCTTTAGCTGGTGAGATCACTTTGACGTACACCCCATCGTCACGCAACCAGCAAAACGTTTAGGCGGTAGAATGGTGGAAACCTGTAGGAGGTGACCCGCGATGCTGGAGCCACCGGCCTCGGCCGTCCTGGTGGAGGCGTTCGCCAACACGGTCGACGTGGAAGAGGCACACGACGAGATCGCCACCCCGGCCGGACTGGCCGACTGGCTGAAGGACCGCGGCCTGCTCGCGTCGCCCGGCGAGATCTCCACCGAAGCGCACCAGAACTACGTGACCTTTCGCGCGGGCATCCGCGAGGAGTTGGGCGCCCATGTCGGCGACACCCCCGACGCGGAACTGCTCGCGGCGGCGGACCGGGTGCTGGCCGCACACCCCGTGCTGGTCACAGCGCGTGGCGCACTGACCCCCGCAGCGGAGCTACCGGCGGAGCGTCGGCCGCTGGCCGCGCTGGCGATCGCGTGGAGCGAGCTCGTCACGACCGGGGACGCCGCCCGGCTCAAGCGCTGCGCGGAACACACCTGCGGTTGGGCCTTCTGGGACGTGTCGAAGAACCGCAGCCGCCGCTGGTGCTCGATGAAGGTGTGCGGGAACCGCAACAAGAGCCGGTCCTACGCGTCCCGGCAACGGCAGACGATCGAGCCGCCGGTCGACCGCGACCCTGGGCAGCAGGGCATGTGACGCACATTCGGGCGTACCGGGCCGACTTCGCGCTTTCACGCGAACGCCGCCCCGTCCTGACCAGCACGTCGCCCCAGCGGGCCGCGGACGGCCCGACGGCTGGGCAGGGATGAACGGCGCACCGGCCGGGCGCGTTGCGGTGGGATGCCTTCCGACCAGGCTCGATCCGGCCCCGCACCACATCGGTGATCACTGACCGGATGGACCGTCCGACAGCTGGCAGGCTCATCGGAGAGACACGCTCCGGGCGACCACACGGGCCAGGGCTCAGGCGCGTGCGCCACGGTCGCGCCGACCGAACGGAGCCGGGCTCCCTCAAGGAACCCTGCCTCTCCCCCGGAGCCCCACGCGACGGCGGAACTCACCAGGTCACGAATCCGGTGCAGCCAGGAGCGAGCCAGGACCTTCCAGGTCAGGGGCTCGCACGCCATCGCTGCTCCCCAAGCCGGTCGAAGGGCTCGGACGGGCCCGGCGACCTCTGGCGCCACCGGCGGAGCGACGGCCGACCGGTCCGGCACGGCCGGGCCGTCAAGACCGTCCGGGCGCCGAGGAGTTCTCCGTCGAACGCGGTACGGGCCGCCTGCGGTACGTCTCCGGACACCGTCCGGCGTCGACGGGAGACCGCACCTCGAACCGGGACTCCGCCGAGCCCGTGGGCGGACCCTGTCGGCGGGTGCCGTACGTCCACAGACTGAGCCTGCCCGGCGGCCGACCGTAGCCGGGGCCGCGCGCCCGTCCACGGGAGGCGCGGTCATTCCCGTACCCCGGAGTCCGGCGGGAGCGTGGCGGCGGCCGGGCAGGCCTTCACCGCGCACACGTCACAGCCCGGGTCGCTCCGGGTGAGGCGGTCCGGCACACGGGGCGGTACGGGGGCGCCCCGGCTTCCCTCGTACTGGAGGAGCTGCGGGGCCGGGCCGTCGTCCGCGCCCGCCCGCGTGGACGCCGTGTGCTCGTGGACGTCCTCGCCCAGGAGACTCAGCGCCTGGGCGGGAGTGCCGTGCCTGAGCCGGTCGCGGCGCTCTCCGAGGGGACAGAACGCCCCGGACACGTACCGGGCCCCGGTCGGTCCGCCGGTGTGGGAGAGGATCCGGCCGCCCGGCCCCAGGGTGCCCTCGTGGCGGCCCGGCCGCGGCCCGGCCAGGCGCCCGAGGCCCAGGGGCACACCCGGTTCCGGGGGTTCCGTCGCCGTCGGCCCCGGCGCGCGGAGCGTCCGCCGTCGACCGGTACGGGCGAAGCCGCCGGGCGCGCGGGTCTTCCCGGCGCCGACGGGCCCGGCCCTCGGGCGGCGGGGAGCCGTCCGGGACGCCGTGGGCACCCGCGCCCGGTTCCGGATAGGGGTGGACGCGTCGGACAGGTGGCTCAGACACATCCACTCAACACAGGCCAACCTGTGGTGGCGCGATACCTCGCCACCACACCCGCCTACGGTCCGCAGAAACGTCGTCACCACAGGTCACGGGGCATACGGCCGTCCCCGAGTGATCATCGGGCGGCAGGGCGGTGGTGGATCAACCTTCAAAGGTTGACCACGAATTCCACTCATCCACCCTCCAGACGGGCCTCGATGGTCTAGATTGACCGTGCTTCAGATGATCGGACACGAGGCGACAAAAGATGATCTACAGGCCCAGCGTCTCGGAATACCAGCGGCAACGCCCCTTGCGTCACACATAGGGGCGATCAATTCCCGGAGACCGGGTGAGGTCCCGGGTGCGGGGAGCACCCGGGGTTCCGACGGAATCCGGTACACCTCCTTTATCCGGCGGCCTTACGAGTGCGCCGCCGGGCCGGGGTGTCCATGACGCACCGCAGGAATCAGCACGTCATGCGCGGAGGCCGATGACCTCCCGCGGAGGAACGGCGCGGCACGGGGGGCGGGGGCCTCCCGAGGGGAGGATCGTGCGGGAGGCGGGGGCCTCCGTGGGGGGAGAAGAACCGTGTGGAGCCACCACGTCGAATCCACTGGAACCCTGGGGGGGTCCGTGCAGCAGGGGGAGTTAGTCAGCCCGTTTCCATCGGCGCGCGGACCGCTGGAGAACGGGCCGATCAACCGGGCGGTCAGACAGCCCGCGAGCGACTGGGAGCAGCGGTACCGCCGTGCGGTGATCCTCAGCGACACAGCGGCGACCGCCTTCGTCGTGGCGGCCATAGGGAACTTCTTCGGGGCCCGGGACGCGGCCAACTGGCACGAGAAGTGGGGAATTCTCGCATTCGGCACCGAACTGCTGGTGCTGGGCGCGCTCGCGGTCACGAGATCGTGGGCTCCGGCCGTTCTCGGCCAGGGCGCCGAGGAATTCCGTCGTCTCGGGCGCTCACTGTTCACGGCGACCGTCGTACTGTCGCTCGGGGGAATAGCCCTCACCTCACGGAATATCAAACTGTGGATCTTCGTGGCGATTCCCGCGATCGCACTCGTCACCATGACCGAGCGGTATCTCCTCCGTCTCTGGCTGCACAAACAGCGGAAAGAGGGCAGGTGCCTGCGGCCGGTGCTCGCGGCCGGGAGCCTGGCCACCGTGCGGGACCTGATATCCCGGACCCGTAAGTTCCCGCACCTCGGCTGGCGGGTCGAGGCGGTGTGCACCGCGGGCAGCCCCTCGCTCGAAGGCGACCAACTGGACGGGGTGCCGGTCGTCGGCCGGCTGGGCGATGTCGCGGGGCACGTCCGGCGCGACGGCTACCGGGTCGTCGCGGTCACCCCGGACCCGCACTGGTCGCCGGACCGGCTCCAGCGGCTGGCCTGGAACCTGGAGGGCAGCGACGCCGAGATGGTCGTGGCGCCGGTGCTCATGGAGGTGGCCGGGCCCCGGCTGCACGTCGACGCGGTGCTCGGGATACCGCTGCTGCGGGTCAGTATGCCGGCCTTCACCGGGGGCCACCGGGCGGTCAAGGAGGTCGTCGACCGGCTGGGCGCGGCGGTCCTGCTGATGCTGTTCTCGCCGCTGATGCTGCTCGTCGGGCTGCTCGTCCTGGCGGACAGCCGGGGCGGGGCGGTCTACCGCCAGCGCAGGGTCGGCAAGGACGGGCGCGAGTTCACCATCCTGAAGTTCCGCACCATGGTCTCCGGAGCCGACCGGGCGCGGGCCGCGCTGGCGGACCGCAACGAGGGCGCGGGCCTGCTGTTCAAGCTCCGCAGGGATCCGCGGGTGACCCGGGTGGGGGCGGTGCTGCGCCGGTACTCGATAGACGAACTCCCGCAGCTGTTCAACGTGCTCACGGGGTCGATGTCGCTGGTCGGTCCCCGGCCCCCGCTGCCGGAGGAGTCCGCCGCGTACGCCCCGGACATCCGGCGGCGGCTGCTGGTGAAACCCGGGCTCACCGGTCTGTGGCAGATCAGCGGACGCAGCGACCTGCCGTGGGAGGAGGCGGTGCGGCTGGACCTGCGGTACGTGGAGGACTGGTCGCTCGCCCTGGACGCGGTGATCCTCTGGAAGACGCTGCGGGCGGTGTTCTACGGGCAGGGAGCTTATTGACGCACGGGGGCGTCGTCAGGCAGTGCGCGAACGGCGGGCCACGAGGGCCTGCCCTGGGGGAGGAACGGAACATGAGGGTCAGCGTCTTCGGGCTCGGCTATGTGGGTTGTGTGTCGGCCGCGTGCCTGGCCAGCCTCGGGCACGAGGTCATCGGAGTGGACGTCAGCCAGGTGAAGGTCGACCTGGTCAACGACGGCAAGGCGCCGGTCGTGGAGGAACGGATCGGCGAGCTGATCGCCGAGGTCGTGGAGGCGGGGGCGTTACGCGCCACCGCGGACGTCCACGAGGCGATAGCGAACAGCGAGGTGTCCCTGATCTGCGTGGGCACGCCGTCGGAACCCAACGGCAGTCTGTGCACCACCTATCTGGAGCGGGTCACCGAGGAGATCGGTGCCGCCGTGGCCGAGCGCGGCGGGCGGCAGACCGTCGTGTTCCGCAGCACCATGCTTCCGGGCACCTGTCTGAACCTGCTCGTGCCGATCCTGGAGAAGTACGTCGGCGGCACCGCGGGGGTCGACTTCGGGGTCGCGGTCAACCCGGAGTTCCTCCGCGAGGGCACCAGCGTGCGGGACTTCTTCGACCCGCCCAAGACGGTGATCGGCGAACTCGACGCGGCGAGCGGCGACACGGTGGCGGCGCTGTACGAGGGGCTGCCCGGCGAGGTGTTCCGGGTCCCGGTCCCGACGGCCGAGGCGATCAAGTACGCGGACAACGCCTTCCACGGCCTCAAGATCGGCTTCGCCAACGAGCTGGGCGCGGTGTGCCAGGCGCTCGGGGTGGACTCGCACCAGGTGATGGACGTCTTCCTGGCGGACCGCAAACTGAACATCAGCGCCGCCTATCTGCGGCCCGGCTTCGCCTTCGGCGGGTCCTGCCTGCCCAAGGACCTGCGCAGCCTGGTCCACGCGGCCCAGCGGGCCGACGTCTCGGTGCCCATCCTCGCCCATGTGCTGCCCTCCAACTCCGACCACCTGCAGCGCGCGGTCGAACTGGTCGAGCGCACCGGGAAACGGCGGGTGGGGATGTTCGGCCTGTCCTTCAAACCCGGCACCGACGACCTCCGCGAGAGCCCGCTCGTCGAGCTGGCCGAGCGGCTCTTCGGCAAGGGGTACGACCTGCGGATCTACGATCCCAACGTCAACCTGTCCCGGCTGCTCGGCGCGAACCGCGAGTACATCGAGACCCGGCTGCCGCATCTGGCGCAACTGCTCGCGGAATCCGTCGACGAGGTCCTCGACCACGCCGAGGTGTGCCTGATCGGGACCAGTGACCCGGCCGTGCACGCGGCGCTCCCCCACGGCGACGGTCCGGTGATCGTCGATCTCGTCCGCCTTCCCGACGCCGAGGCGCGCCGGGCCGAACCGGGGTACATGGGCCTTGCCTGGTGACACGACCGGCGGCGACGGGCAGGCCCGTCGCGCGCTGATCCTGGTGGAGAACCTGTCGGTGCCGTTCGACCGGCGGGTGTGGCAGGAGTGCACGACGCTCCGTGACGCCGGGTGGGAGGTGCACGTCATCTGCCCCCGGGGGGAGAAACGGGACACGGAACCGGAGGCGGTGATCGACGGCGTACGGATCCACCGCTATCCGCTGCGCGCGGCCACCGGAGGACCGGCCGGTTATCTGCGGGAGTACGGCTCCGCGCTGTGGCACACGCTCCGGCTGGCCCGCCGGGTCGGCCCGGTCGACGTGGTCCACGCCTGCAATCCGCCGGACCTGCTGTTCCTGCCCGCGCTGTGGCTGAAGCGGCACGGGGCACGGTTCGTCTTCGACCAGCACGACCTGGTGCCCGAGCTGTACCTCTCCCGGTTCGACCGGGGCGAGGACCTGCTCTACCGCGCCGTGTGCGCCCTCGAACGGCGGACGTACCGGGCGGCGGACATCGTGCTCGCCACGAACGAGAGCTACCGGGACGTCGCGCTGCGCCGTGGGGGGCGGCGGCCGGAGGACGTGTTCGTGGTGCGCAGCGCGCCCGACATCGAGCGCTTCCATCCGGTGCCGCCCGAGCCCGAGCTGAAGAACGGCAAGCCCCATCTGCTGTGCTACCTCGGTGTGATGGGCCCCCAGGACGGGGTCGACTACGCGCTGCGGGCCCTGGCGAAGCTGCGCGACGAGGTCGGAAGGACCGACTGGCACGCGGTGTTCGTCGGCGGCGGGGACGCCTTCGACGCGATGGTGGAGCTGTCCCGGCGGCTGGGGCTCACGGAGCACGTGCGGTTCACCGGGCGCGTACCGGACGCCGATCTCGTGCGGTACCTGTCCACGGCGGACGTGTGCCTCTCCCCCGATCCGCGCAATCCGCTCAACGACGTGTCGACCATGAACAAGGTCCTGGAGTACATGGTGATGGGCCGGCCGATCGTCTCGTTCGACCTCCGCGAGGCCCGGGTGTCCGCCGGTGAGGCCGCCGTCTACGCCGCCGACGACGACGAGGGCGAGTTCGCGCGGCTCGTCTCGCGGCTGCTGGACGATCCGGAGGAGCGGGCCCGGATGGGCAAGATCGGCCAGGAGCGGATCAGTGGTCCGCTGGCCTGGCGCAACTCCCAGCGCGCGCTGCTCGCCGCTTACGCCGCCGCCTGCCGCGACCAGGTCCCGGTCTCGGCGGGCGGCCCGGTACGAAAGGGAAAAAGGCACCGCCGTTGAGCGACGACACGATACGCCTGGTCACCATCGGGCGGATTATCCGTCGGCGCCGACGGTTCCTCATCACCCTCGCCGTGGTCGGCGCGCTCGTCGGCTACGGCACCTCCTGGCTGCTCCCGCCCCGGTACACGACCTCGGCGTCGGTGCTGCTGCCGGGAGCCTGGGAAGAGCGCGAACTGATGACCCAGGCGCAGATCGCCGTCAGTTCGGTGGTGCTCGACCGCACGGCCACCGCCCTCGCGCTGCCCGGGGTCGACGGCGAGGAGCTGCGCGACCGGGTGGGCGCCGGAGTCGCCGACGGCAACATCATCAAGATCTCCGGCACGGCGGACACCCCGGAGGGCGCCCAGCGGCTCTCCGACCAGGCGGCCCAGCAGTTCGTCACGTACGCCGCCCAGGTCGTGGGCGCCGACACCGACCCCGAGGCCGCCTCGCGCCCCGAGGCGCTGCGGAAGCTGGTGGAGCGGACCAGCCGCCGCATCACGGAACTGGCCGACGGCGCCGGGGAGGGGCGGTCGGTGGAGAGCGTGCAGACCCGTACGGAGCTGGCGAAGCTCCGTACGGCACTCCAGGAGGCCGTGGACAAGCTGAACCGGGCCGACCAGCCCGCCGCCAAGGCCAACATGGTCGTCATGGGACCGTCGACCCGGCCGACCGGGGAGGCGCCGCCGACGAAGACGCAACTGGTCGCCGTCGGCGCCGTCCTGTTCTTCCTGCTCGCGGTCCTCGGCCATCTCGCCACCGCGCGGATGGGCCGCCGTCTGCGCACCGAGCCGGAGATCGCCGCGGCGCTCGGCGCGCCGAGCCTCGGCACCGTCGAGGTGCCCGGTGAGCGGCGGGCGGACCGGGCGAAGGGCGCCGGTCCCGGGGCCCTCGCGCGTCGGCTCCTCGGCATCGACGTCCGGTGGGACCTGCCCACCCCCCTGACCGGTGACGAGGCCAGCGGCCGGATCCGCTACCGGCGGGTGGGCGCCCGTCTCCGCGAGCAGGTCCCGGCCCCGCTGCGGCTCCTGGTCGTCGTCCCGGAGGGTGACGAGCCCGCGCGCAGGGCCGCCGGGGAGCTCGCCGCCGAGACCGCGGCCGATCCCGCCCCGGGCGGCGGACACCCGGCGCCCCGGGTCGTGGAGGTGTCGGTGTCCCAGCCGATGGTGCGGGACCGCGACGACGAGTCGGGGGCGCTGGTGGTGCTCAGCGCGGGCAGTTGGACGGCCGGGGAGCTCTCGGGCATCGGCGAGGCCTGCGCGGACGCCGGGCACGACGTCGTGGGCGTCGTCGTCGCCTGCACGGTCCGGGCCGCTTCGGCACGGTCCGCCGACCGCTCCCGGAAGAAGGGCGCCGCCCCGGCGTCCTCGGGCGCCGGGCGGCCCACGGGAGGTGCCGAGTGACGACGCCCCCGGCCCCGGAGCCCACGGCCGCCACCCCGCTCCTCGACCTCCAGAGCCTGGTGGTGGCGGTACGGAGGCGGCGACGCCTCTGGTCCGCCGTGGCGCTGCTCGGGCTGCTCGCCGGAGCGGCCCTCGCGGTCCTGCTGCCGCCGCCGCCCACCGCGACGACCAAGGTGCTGGTCGCCCACCAGGAGGACCAGCCGAACGACCCCGGAACGCTCATCCGTACCGATGTCGCCCTGCTGCACACCACGCGCATCGCCGGTGCGGCCCTGCGGTCCCTCGGGTCCAGCGAGGAACCGGAGGACTTCATGCGGGACTACGAGGGCGCCGGGCTGACCAACAACGTCCTGCAGATCACGGTGACGGGCGCGACCGACGCGGAGGCGGTGGCCCGGACGCGGGCGCTGGCCGACGCGTTCGTCGCGGACCACGTACGACGCATACGGGAGGTCTCGGACGCCGAGGCCAAGGCCTTCCTGAACCAGCGCGACCGGCTGCGCAAGGACCTCGCCCAGGTCAACAAGGCGATCGGCGAAGGACCGGCGACGAGCGGGACGAAGGCGTCGGCGGACATGGAGTCGCTCTTCGCCCGCCGGGCCGAACTCAGCTCCCAGATAGCCGACTTCGCCCAGCGGGCGGCCAGTGCGGGGATCGGCACGCCCCGGCTCGTCGCCGGGACGCAGATCGTGGACGCGCCGCGCGTGGTGCGGCACTCCCTGCCCAGGACCGCCGCCACCAACGCGGCGGTCGGACTCGCCCTGGGACTCGCGCTCGGGCTCGCGGTGGTCTCGGTCGGCGCGGTGGTGGCGGACCGCCCCGTGTTGCGCCGGGACGTCGCCGCGCACCTCGGCGCCTCGGTCATCGCCGAACTCCCCCGGCGGGCACCCCGGTTGTGGGGGCGCCGACGGGACCGGGAGGCGCGGGAACGGCTCACCTCGTCCCTGGCGCGCACCCTGCGCCGCGCCACCGGACCGGTGTCGCTCCTCGAACTGGGCTGCGCGGGCGCCACGGGCACGATCGCCCTGGACCTCGCCGGGGCCCTGGGGACGGAGGGACCCGTGGTCGTCGTCGACGCCCTGCCCCGCCGACGGCTCGCCGACCGGCGGGCAAGGCCGGGCGGCCCGACCGTGGTCAGGGACGAGAGCGCCCCGGCGGGACCGGGACAGGAACTCCGGATCGGGGTGGGCACGGTGGCGCCCGGCACCGCGTGGACCGACCTCCAGCACCTCGGTGCGCGGACGGTCCTCGTCGTACGGGCGGGGCACGGCAGTGCCGCCTGGCTGCACACCGTGGCACGGCAGCTCGCGGACCAGCACATCCCGGTGATCGGTGTGGTGCTGATCGACCCCGATCCGCGCGACCGCACGGACGGCACGCTGTGGGACGGTCCCGGCGCCGCGCCGCGCGGCCGACGGGGCGGAACGGCGGGACAGAACGGCACGGGACGGCATCGGACGGAACGGCTGCCGATGTGGGCGGCAAGGGTCCCGGACAGCGACCAGGAGGCGCGCTAGCACATGTGTGGCATCGCAGGGACTTACCGATGGCCGGACGGGAAGGCCGTGACCGACCGGCTCACCGACATCATCGCCCACCGAGGGCCGGACGGGGCGGGCCGGTACGGCCATCCCGTGGGCGACGGCGAGGTGCAGCTCGGTCATCGCCGACTGGCCATCGTCGACCTGTCGGAGACCGGCGCCCAGCCGATGGTCTCGGACGGCCTCGTCCTGACGTACAACGGCGAGCTGTACAACGCGCCGGAGCTGCGCGCCGAGCTGACGGCCGCCGGGGTGCGCTTCCGCGGCACCTCCGACACCGAGGTGCTCCTGGAGGCCTGGCGGCGCTGGGGCACGGACTGTCTGCCCCGGCTGCGCGGCATGTTCGCGTTCGGGATCTTCGACGAGCGCACCGGGGAGCTGGTGCTCGCCCGCGACCAGCTCGGCGTCAAACCGCTGTTCCTGCTCCGGCGCGGCGGAGGTCTGGTGTTCGCCTCCGAGCTGAAGGCGCTGGCCGCCGCCACCGGCGGTTCGCTGGAGGTGGACCACGCGGCCCTGGTGGCCTCGCTGCTCTACTACTGGGTGCCGGACACCCGGTGCGCGTACCGCGAGGCGGAGAAGCTGCCGCCGGGGACCTGGCTGCGGTGCCGTCCGGACGGCCGGGTGGAGCGGGGCCGGTTCTGGAACCTCCGGGAGGTCGCCGCCGAGGGCCGGGAGCGGGCCCTCTCGGGGGACGTGCCGGACATCGCCGCCGTCGTCGAGGAGTCGACCCGGCGTCATCTGCTCTCCGACGTCCCCGTGGCGACCTTCCTCTCCGGCGGCCTCGACTCCAGCTATCTGACCGCGCTCGCCTCCCGTGAGCTGCCCGGCATCTCCGCCTACACGATCGGGTTCCGCGCCGAGGACGCCAAGTTCGAGGCGATGCCCGACGACCTGCGCTACGCCCGCCAGGTGGCCGGGCGGTTCGGCGTCGACCTGCACGAGATCGAGATCGCCCCGGACGTGCTCGACCTGCTGCCGCAGATGACGCGGACCCTGGACGAACCGATCGGCGACCCGGCCGCGATCAACACCTTCCTGATCTGCTCGGCCGCCCGGGAGGCGGGGGTCAAGGTGATGCTCTCGGGGATGGGCGCCGACGAACTGTTCGCCGGGTACCGCAAGCACCTGGCGAATCTGATCGCGCTGCGCTACCAGCGGGTGCCCCGGCCGGTGCGGCGCGGTCTGTCCGCGGCGGTGGACCGGCTGCCGGTGGCCACGGCCCGCCGGGGGTACCGGTCGGTGCGGTTCGCCAAGCGGTTCCTGTCCTTCGCCGATCTGCCGGAGGAGACCGCGTTCCGCCGCAGCTACACCATGTACGACCGGGGCGAGCTGCTGGACCTGGTCGATCCGGACCTGGCCGGGACGGTCGACGACGTGCTGACCGAGCACGCGGACGTCTACCGGGACAACGACCTCGACGACTTCGTCAACCGCATGTGCCTGGGCGACACCCGGATGTTCCTGCCGGGTCTCAACCTCACGTACACGGACCGGTCGAGCATGGCCGCCTCGACCGAGGTGCGGGTGCCGTACGTGGACGTCGAGGTGGTCAGGGCGGCGTTCGCCGTGCCCGGCGACCGGAAGATCGTCGGCCGGCAGGGCAAGGCCGTCCTCAAGGAGGCGGCCACCTCGATCCTGCCCCGGGAGATCGTGTACCGGCCCAAGGGCCTGTTCAGCGCCCCGCTGCGGGCCTGGATGAGCCGGGACCTGGCGCCGCTGGTGCGCGAGGTGGTGAACGACGGCGTCCTCGTCCGTTCCGGGTTCCTGCGCCGGGACGCGCTGGCGCGGATGGTCGCCGAGGACGCCGCCGGGCAGCGGGACTTCTCCAAACATCTGTGGCATGTGCTGACCCTCGAGTACTGGTACCGCGCCGCGACCTCCGGGTCCGGCGAGAACGCACGCCCGACGGCGTAGGAGCAAGGGGACTTCGGTGAAACAGGTCGTGCAGAACTACAAGAGCGGTGAGCTGACGGTGCTCGACGTGCCGGTGCCGGGGTGCAAGCCGGGCGGGGTACTGGTCCGTACCGCCTATTCGCTGATATCCACCGGGACCGAGCTGATGAAGGTGTCCGAGGCCGGGATGTCGATGCTGGGCAAGGCCCGCTCGCGCCCGGACCAGGTGGCCAAGGTCATGCAGAGCGTGGCCGTCAACGGAGTGCCCGCGACCTACCGCAAGGTGATGGGCAAGCTGGACTCGTACACGCCGCTGGGCTACTCGCTGTGCGGGGTGGTGGAGCAGGTCGGCCCCGGGGTCGACGATGTGAAGGTCGGCGACCTGGTGGCCTGCGCGGGGAACGAGCACGCGCTGCACGCCGAGCTGAACTGGGTGCCGAAGAACCTGTACGCCAGGGTGCCGGACGGGCTCGCGCCCCGGCACGCGGCCTTCGGCACGGTCGGGTCGATCGCGCTCCAGGGCGTCCGCCAGGGCGAACCGCGGCTCGGTGAGTCGGCGCTGGTCATCGGTCTGGGGCTCATCGGGCAGCTGGTGGTGCAGTTGCTCACCGCCTCGGGCGTCCGGGTCGTCGGGGTCGATCCCGATCCGGCGCGGTGCGAGCTGGCGGAGCGGCTCGGCGCCGTGGCCTGCGGCGATCCCTCGTCGGCGGCCGTCGAGGCAGCCGTCGCCGAGCTGACCGACGGTCACGGTGTGGACCAGGTGTATCTGGCGGCGGGCGGCGACAGCAACCAGCCGGTCGAGCTGGCGGCCCGGCTGTGCCGGGACCGGGGCCGGGTCGTGGACATCGGCAAATGCCGTCTGGACCTGCCGTGGAACGCGTACTACGAGAAGGAGCTGGACGTCCGGTTCTCCCGGAGCTACGGCCCCGGGCGGTACGACCCGGAGTACGAGCTGGAGGGGCGGGACTATCCGATCGGCTATGTCCGCTGGACCGAGCGCCGCAATCTGGCCTGCTTCCTCGACCTCCTCGGGCGGGGCAGCGTGGACGTGGAGCCGCTGGTCTCGCACATCGCCGCGTTCGACGACGCCGTCGACACCTACCGGCGGCTGAAGGACGGCGAGCTGAAGGCCGTGGCCGTGCTGTTCCGGTATCCGGAGGAGTCCCCGGCGCGGGAGGCGGCCCCGTCGGTGACCGTGCCCGTGGTGTCGCGCGGCGACCGGGCGCCCGTCCGGGCCCGGTCCGCCGGGAAGCCGGTGCGGCTCGCGTTCGTCGGCGCGGGGAACTACGCGACGTCGATGCTGCTTCCGCACCTGGCCGGGCGGGAGGGCGTCGAGCTGTCCACGGTCGTCACCACGACGGCGCTGTCCGGGGCCAACGCGCAGCGGAAGTTCGGCTTCGCCCGCGCGACCACCGATCTCGACGCCGTCCTGGGGGACGGGTCCGTCGACGCGGTGTTCGTGGTCACCCGGCACAGCTCGCACGCCGAGCTGACCCGCAAGGCGCTGCTCGCGGGCAAGACGGTGTTCGTGGAGAAGCCGCTGGCGCTCACCGGGGACGAACTGGCGGGGGTGCTCGCGGCGGTGGAGGAGTCCGGCAACGACCGGCTCCAGGTGGGCTTCAACCGCCGGTTCGCGCCGCTGCTCCAGGACGCCAGGAAGCAGTTCGGCGACCGTACCGGCCCGGCGAGCCTGCGCTACCTGGTCAACGCGGGCCGCCTCGAACACGGCAGCTGGTACCTCCGGCAGGGCAGCGAGGGCTCGCGGTTCGTCGGCGAGGGCGGGCACTTCATCGACACGGCGAGCTGGCTGCTCGGGGCCGATCCGGTCTCGGTGTACGCGATCACCACGCCCGGCAACGAGGACCTCCAGGTCGTGCTGGGCTACCCGGACGGGTCGACCGCCACCATCAGTTACGTCACCACCGGTGCCTCGGGCTTCCCCAAGGAGACGCTGGACCTCCTGGCGGACGGCAGGGTGCTGCGGCTCGACGACTTCGTGCGCGCCTCGGTGTACGGCCGCAAGCGGTGGGTCAGTTCGCGGCTGCCCAAGGCCCGGGACAAGGGCCAGTCCGCGGAGCTGGCCTCGTTCGTACGGGCCGTGCGGACCGGCGGGCCGATGCCGGTGCCGCTGGAGTCGCTGGTCGCCACGACGGCGGCGACCCTCGCCGTGGGGGCGAGCCTGGCCGGTGGCGCGCCGGTGACGCTGGCGGGGCCGCGATGACCATGAGCGCGGGCTGGTACCTGCGGCGGCTGTCCCGGATGGAACCGGGCGAGATCGGCGGCCGGGTGGGTGACGCGGTGCGCAGGCGGCGGTGGCGGTCGGCGCCGCCGGACTGCCCCCGGGTGACCGGTGGCCGCTTCACCTCGGTGCTGCCCGCCGGGGCGCTCGCCTCGGTGCCGCCGGACGCGGCGAAGCGGCTGGTCGCGGACGCGGACCGGCTGATGGCGGGGCACGGCGAGTTCTTCGGGGTGGAGCGCGACGACCTGGTCGCCCCGGACTGGTGGTACGACCCGAAGACCGGGCGCCGGGCGCCGTGGGGGTACGCCTTCGACGTGCCGTACCGGGACGAGGAGGTCGTCGGGGACATCAAGCAGATCTGGGAGCCGTCCCGGCACCAGTACCTCACCGTGCTCGCCGCCGCCTACGCGGTCACCGGGGACGAGCGGTACGCGGAGCGGGTGGCCGAGCACCTGCGGTCGTGGTGGGCGGGCAACGCGCCGCTGCGCGGGGTGCACTGGATCAGCGGTATCGAGCTGGGCATCCGGCTGCTGTCCTGGGTGTGGATCCGGCGGCTGCTCGACGGCTGGCCGGGCGCGGCCGGTCTCTTCGAGGACAACCCGGTGGCGGTGAACCAGATCTGGCACCACCAGCGGTGGCTGGCCGCCTTCCCCAGCAGGGGCTCGTCGGCGAACAACCATGTGATCGCCGAGGCGGCCGGGCAGCTCGCGGCGGCCTGCGCGTTCGGCTGGTTCCCCACCTCCAGGCGGTGGCGGGCCGACGCGCTGCGCTCGCTCAGCCGGCATCTGCGGAGCAACACCTTCCTCTCCGGTCTCAACCGTGAGCTGGCCTCCGAGTACCACGGTCTGGTGCTGGAGCTGGGTCTGGCGGCGGTGGCGGAGGCGGACGCCGTCGGGGTGCCGGTGCCGCCGACGGTGCGGCTGGTGCTGCTGCGGATGACCGACGCGCTCGCGGCCGTCGTGGACGACCGGCTGCGGCCGCCGCGCCAGGGGGACGCCGACGACGGTCACGGGCTGGTGGTGGACGGCGCGGGCACCGACCGGTGGGGGTCCCTGCTGGCCACCGGGGACGCCGTGTTCGGGCGGCTGGACTGGTGGCCGGTGGTGACCGGCACCGATGTGCGCACCCCGCTGCTGGCCTCGCTCGTACGGCCCACGGCTCCGGCCGTGACCCGTCCGGCGGAGCGCCCGGCCCACTTCGCCGACGCGGGCATGACCGTGCTGCGCGGTCCCGGGGGGATCTGGTGCCGTTGCGACGGCGGTCCGCACGGGTTCCTGTCGATCGCGGCGCACGCCCACGCGGACGCGCTGTCGGTGGAGGTGCGGCACGACGGGGTGGACGTGCTCGCCGACCCGGGGACGTTCTGCTACCACGGGCAGCCCGAGTGGCGGCGGTACTTCCGCTCGACCCTCGGTCACAACACGCTGGAGTGGGACGGCGCCGACCAGTCCGCTTCCGGCGGTCCGTTCCTGTGGACCCGGCAGGCCCGTACCCGGGTCCTGGTCGCGGACCCCGGCTCCGAGGGGGTGGCCCGGTGGTGCGCCGAGCACGACGGCTACCAGCCGGCCACGCACCGCCGCCGGGTGGAACTGACCCGCGCCGAGCGGGAGTTGCGGGTGGTCGACGAGATCCGCGGCGACCGGCCGGTGCGCCTGGCGTTCCATCTCGGTCCGGCGATCGGCGCGGACCTGTCGGGGAACCGGGCGGTGCTCACCTGGAGCCGGGACGGCGAGGACCGTTCGGCGGTGCTCGACCTCCCGGGCCAGTTGTCCTGGCGGGCGCACCGGGGCGAGACGGAGCCGCCGCTCGGCTGGTACTCCGCGGGCTTCGGGCGCAAGGAGCCCGCCACCACGCTGGTCGGTACCGGCACCGGTCTCGCGGAGGGCGCGGAGGGGTTCGTCACGGTGCTCACGTTCCACGACTAGCGCCCTCGCGCGGGTGAGGACGACACGGGAGGCCGGGCCCCGCGGGCCCGGTACGGATCGGCGGGACATGTTCCGGGGAGGAGGCGTGGTGTTCAGGAGGCGGCGCTGGGCGGTGCCGGTGGCGGTGCTCGCGCTCGTCCTGCCGGTGGCGGCCGGTTGTACGGGCACGGCGGACGCCCCGGTGGCGCCGACGGGTGCGCCCAGCGCGTCCGGGGCGTCCGACGTGTCCGTGGCCCGGGTGTGCGACGGGCCCGCGGCGGGCCCGGTGTCCGCCCCGGCGGGCGCGGTGTCGGTGGATCCCTCGGTGGTCGGTGATCTGGCGGCGAAGACCGCGAGCAGCCCCGCGGGCAGCACGTTCTGGCTGCGTCCGGGCACGCACCGGCTGGACGGGGACCGGTACGCGCAGGTCGTGCCGAAGGAGGGGAACCGCTACCTGGGCGCGCCGGGCGCCGTCCTGGACGGCGGGAAGGTCAACCAGTACGCGTTCGGCGGTACCGCCCGGGGCGTCACGCTCAGCCATCTGACGGTGCAGCGTTTCGTCGCGCCGAACAACGAGGGCGTGGTCAATCACGACATGGCCGACGGCTGGGTGATCGAGCACACGACGATCCAGCACAACTCCGGCGCGGGGCTGATGGCCGGTGCGCGTCAGCGGCTCACGGGCAGTTGTCTGCGCGCCAACGGGCAGTACGGGATGAACGCGTACAAGACGGGTGACTCCATCCGTGGTCTGGTGGTCGAGGGCAACGAGGTCGTGGGGAACAACACCGACGACTGGGAGCGGCGGGAGCCGGGCTGCGGGTGCAGCGGGGGCATCAAGTTCTGGGCGGTCGACGGTGCCGACGTGCGGGGCAACTGGGTGCACGACAACCGGGGCGCGGGGTTGTGGGCGGACAACAACAACAACGACTTCCGTATCGAGGACAACGTCATCGAGGCCAATGACGGTGCCGCGCTGGTGTACGAGACCAGCTACAACGCGGTGATCCGGAACAACACGATCCGGCGGAACAACTGGGTCGAGGGGCGCGCGTCCGCCGACGGCGGCGACGACTTCCCGTACGCGACGGTCTACGTCTCCGAGTCCGGCGGCGAGCCCCGGGTCCCGGCCCGCACGGACAAGATCGAGATCTACCGGAACGTGCTGGAGGACAACTGGAACGGGATCACCCTGTGGGAGAACGCGGACCGGTTCTGCAACAGTCCGGCCAACACCTCCACCGGCTACTGCACGCTGCTCGTGAAGGACACCGGGCGCTGCGCGCGTCCGGCGATCGCCGGGGCACCGCTCTACGCGGACTGCCGGTGGCGGACCCAGCGGGTGGACATCCACGACAACCGGTTCCTGCTCGACCCGTCCGTCCTCGCGTGCACGGCGGGGTGCGGCCGGATGGCGGTGGTGGCCAACTACGGCACCTACCCGGACTGGTCGCCGTACCGGGGCGACCGGGTGGCGCGGGCGATCACCCTGGAACAGCACAACCACTGGCACGACAACGTCTACCGGGGGCCGTGGACCTTCGTGGCCAACGACCCGAGCCGGAAGCTCGATCCGGGGCAGTGGCGGCGGGCTCCGTACCTCCAGGACGCGGGCAGCACCTTCACCGCGCGGTCGGGCGGCTGAGATGAGCGAGGACCTCAGGGGTGCGGAACGGGACGGGGCGGGTGTGCCGGAGGAGCAGCCCGGTGCCGTGGCGCGCCTCGTCGGGACGCCGAAGGCCGTCGGTGTGGTCTGGGCGCTGCTCGGTCTCAACACGCTGGGCTCGGCCGGGGCGAAGACCGTCGTGGCGATCCCGCGCTCCTTGATACAGATGGCCACCATGGGCGCGCTGGTCACCGCGTTCGCGCTGGCGCTCGTGCTCAATCCCCGGCTGCGCATCCGGCCCAGTGCCTTCGTGTTCCTGCTCACCCTGCTGCTGGTGCCGAGTCTGATCGCCAGCGTGCAGTTGGAGGTCGGGTTCGGCGCGTTGTTCCGCTGTGCCCGGCTGTCGCTGTTCGTCGGCACGCTGTGGCTGCTCAGCCGCTGGTGGGACGGTGGTCTGACGTTCGTCCGGTACCACGTCCGGATGTACTTCGCGGTGCTCGTGCTGGTGGCGGTCGGGCTGGCGGTCGCACCGGGGACGGCCATGCCCGAGTACTACGGCGGGCGGCTCGTCGGCGCGCTGTGGCCGTTGACCCCGCCGCAGATCGGGCAGTACTCCGCGGTGATCATCGGGCTGACGGTGCTCCTGCTGCTCGGCCGTCGGACCAGCGGGGCCAACGCGGCGGCGGTCATCGTGCTGTCGGCGGTGCTGCTCGCGATGACCCACACCCGGACGGCCACGCTCGGTCTGCTCGTCGGGCTGTCCCTCGCGATCGGCTCGCTCGTCCTGACCAGCGCCGCCGCCCGCCGGTTCTTCGCCTGGGCGGTGGTGTGCGGCACGGTGGCGGCGGTGGCGTTCAGTTCCGCGATGCAGGCGTGGTTCCTGCGCGGGCAGAGCCAGGAGAACTTCGCCAACCTCACGGGCCGGGCCGTGGTGTGGGACTCGCTCCTGTCCATGCCCCGCACGCTCGGGGAGCGGGCGTTCGGTACGGGCCTGGGCGACAAGTCGTTCGACGGCCTGCCGATCGACAACAGCTGGCTGGCCGTCTATCACGAGCAGGGTCTGACCGGGGTCGCGCTCGTCGCGTCGATGATCGTCGTGCTGGGCGGTGTCGCGCTGCTCCGGCCGCCGTCGCTGCCGAGGGCCTGCGCGATCTTCCTGATCAGCTACTGCGCGATCTCCTCGTACACCGAGGTGGGGCTCGGCGACGCCTCCGCGTACCTCCTGCACCTGGCCCTGGCCGCCTCGCTGCTCGCGGCCCCCGTCCCGGCCGAGCCCCTTCCGACACCCCACATGCCCCGACGACGTGTCCCGCGATGGGCCCGGAGGTGACCTGAGATGTATGTCCTGGTGGTCCACAACCGATACTCCTCGGCGCAGCCGAGCGGGGAGAACAGGGTCGTCGACGAGGAGGTGGAACTGCTGCGGGCGGGCGGCCACCGGGTCGAGCTGTTCGAGCGGCGCAGTGACGACATCGCCGGCCGGTCGCTGCTGGGCAAGGTGGCCGTGCCGCTGCTCGTGCCGTGGAATCCGGGGGTCCGTAAGGAGCTCGCCGCCCGGCTCAGGGCCGACCGGCCGGACGTGGTGCACGTCCACAACGTCTTTCCGCTGCTGTCGCCCGCGGTGCTCGCCGCCTGCGCCGACGTCGGTGTGCCCGTCGTCGCCACGCTGCACAACTACACCCAGGTGTGCCCGCCGGGCACGCTGCACCGGGAGGGCCGGTCGTGCACGGAGTGCGTCGGGACCGCGTGGGCGCTGCCCGCCGTCCGGCACGGCTGTTACCGCGACTCCCGGCTCGCGACGGTTCCGGTCGCGGTCGGTCTGTCGGTCAACCGGCGGCGGTGGTGGTCCGGCGTGGAGCGGTTCTTCTGCATCTCGCGGGCGCAGCGGGACGTGCTGGTGCGGTCCGGGATGCCGTCGGAGCGGCTGGCGGTGAAGCACAACTTCGTGCCCGACCCGGCCGCCCGCCGCGAGGGCGCCGGTGAGCACCTGCTGTTCCTGGGGCGGCTCGCGGAGGCCAAGGGGATACGGCTCCTGATGACCGCGTGGGACGAGCTGGCCGCCGGGGGCGGGGTGGGCGTGCCTCTGGTGATCGCCGGGGCGGGCCCGCTGCAGCCGGAGGTGACCGCGTGGGCGGCGGGCCGGGAGGACGTGCGGTACGCGGGGCTGCTGGATCCGGCGGAGTGCCGCGAGGCGGTCGCCCGTTCGGTGGCCGTGCTGGCTCCCTCGATGGCTCTGGAGACCTTCGGTCTGGTGGTCGCGGAGGCGATGGCGGCGGGGGTTCCGGCCGTCGCCGCCGGTCACGGCGCCTTCGTCGAGCTCGTCGAGGAAGGGGTGACGGGGCTGCTGCACCGGCCGGGCGAGTCCGGTTCGCTGGCGTCCCGGGTGCGGGAGGTCACGGCCGATCCGGACCGCAACCAGGAGATGGGCCGGGCGGCCCGGCGCCGGTACGAGCGGGGCTTCAGCCCCGCCGTCGGCCTGGAACGTCTGGTGGAGGGGTACCGCGCCGCGATGGCGGGGCGGTCCGGCGGCGGGCACGGCGCGCCGCCGACAGACAACGGGAACACGGGCCCGCGGCGGGACGACCGCGCGGGCAGGGAATGGGGGAAGTAGATGACAGGATGCCGACTCTGCGGTTCGGAGGCGCTGGTCAGCGTCGTCGATCTGGGGGCGACTCCGCCGTGCGAGAGCTTTCTGGCCGCGGAGGAACTGGACCGGCCGGAACCGACGTACCCGCTGCACCTGCGGGTCTGCACCGACTGCTGGCTCGCGCAGATACCTCCGCTGATCACACCGGAGGAGACGTTCACGCAGTACGCGTACTTCTCGTCGTACTCGACGTCCTGGGTGGAGCACGCCCGGGTGTTCGTCGAGGACGCCGTACGGCGGGCGGGCCTGGGTCCGGACGCCTTCGTCGTCGAGGTCGCGAGCAACGACGGCTATCTGCTGCGGCACGTGGTGGACCGGGGGATGCGCTGCCTCGGTGTGGAGCCCTCGGTGAACGTGGGCGCCGCCGCGCGGGAGGCGGGCGTGCCCACGCTCACCGCGTTCCTGTCCCCGGAGACCGGTTCGGCCGTCCGGGCCGAGCACGGTCCTGCGGACCTGGTCGTCGCCAACAACGTGTACGCGCACATCCCCGACGTGGTCGGTTTCACCCGGGGGCTGCGTTCGCTGGTCGCCGACGACGGCTGGGTCTCCATCGAGGTGCAGCACCTGCTGACCCTGATCGAGGAGAACCAGTACGACACGATCTACCACGAGCACTTCCAGTACTACACGGTCGCGTCCGCGATCCGGGCGCTGGCGAGCGGCGGGCTGACCCTGGTGGACGTCGAGCTGCTGCCCACGCACGGCGGTTCGATCCGGCTGTGGGCCCGGCCGTCGGAGGCGGCCGGGGAGCCGACGGGGAGGGTGGCGGACGTGCTGGCCCGGGAGAAGGCCGCCGGGCTCCAGGAGCTGTCCGGGTACACGGACTTCTCGGCGCGGGTGGCGAAGGTGCGCAGGGACCTCCTGAAGTTCCTCGTCGAGGCGGCCGAGCGCGGTGAGACGGTCGTCGGCTACGGCGCCCCGGGCAAGGGCAACACCCTGCTCAACCACTGCGGTGTGCGGCCGGACCTGCTGGCGTACACGGTGGACCGCAACCCGTACAAGCACGGCAGGTTCACTCCGGGCACCCGTGTCCCGATCCTTCCGCCGGAGCGGATAGCCGCCGACCGGCCGGACTACGTCCTGGTCCTGCCGTGGAACCTGCGGGACGAGCTGGTCGAGCAGTTGTCCTTCGTCCACGAGTGGGGCGGCCGGCTGGTCTTCCCCATCCCGGAACTGAGCGTCGTCGAGGTGAAGTCATGAAGGTCGTGCTGTTCTGCGGCGGTTACGGGATGCGGATGCGCAACGGAACCGCCGACGACGTGCCCAAGCCGATGGCGATGGTCGGCCCCCGGCCGCTGATCTGGCACGTCATGCGCTACTACGCGCACTTCGGGCACAAGGAGTTCATCCTGTGCCTGGGGTACGGGGCCCATCACATCAAGGACTTCTTCCTCCACTACGAGGAGACGACGTCCAACGACTTCGTGCTGCGCCGGGGCCGTACGGAGCTGCTGTCCACGGACATATCCGACTGGACGATCACGTTCGCGCAGACCGGGGTGGAGTCGCCGATCGGGGAGCGGCTGCGCCGGGTGCGGCACCATCTGGACGGCGACGAGATGTTCCTCGCCAACTACGCCGACGTGCTCACCGACGCCCCGCTGCCGGAGATGATCGACCGGTTCTCGCGGCGGGACGCCGGGGCGTCGATGATGGTGGTGCCGCCGCAGTCCTCGTTCCACTGCGTGGAACTCGCCGAGGACGGCCTGGTCGGCGGTATCACCGCCGTGAGCGAGCTGCCGCTGTGGGAGAACGGCGGCTACTTCGTCCTCCGGCAGGAGGTCTTCGACCACATACCGGAGAACGGGGACCTGGTCGCGGACGGCTGCGCGGGCCTGGCCAAGGGCGGGCGGCTCGTGGCGCACCAGCACCGGGGCTTCTGGAAGCCGACCGACACCGTGAAGGAACGCGCCGCGCTCGACGCCGGGTACGCCCGGGGCGACCGCCCGTGGGCCGTGTGGGAGCGGGGCGGCGCGACCGCGGGCGGGGTGGGGACCGCGTGATACGTCTCGGGGCCGGGGGCCTGGACCGGATCGTCGCGGTGGGCGCGCACTGCGACGACATCGCGATCGGCGCGGGCGGCACCCTGCTGACGGTGTGCCTCGCGCGGCCGGGCGTCCGGGTCGACGCGCTGGTGCTCTCCGGCGGTGGCGGCGACCGGGAGGACGAGGAGCGGGCCGCGCTCGCCGCCTTCTGCCCGGACGCCGATCTGCGGCTGACCGTGCTGAAGCTGCCCGACGGCCGGCTGCCCGCGCACTGGGACGAGGCCAAGGCCGCGGTGGAGGAGCTGCGCGCCCGGACCGATCCGGACCTGGTCCTCGCGCCGCGCACCGACGACGCGCACCAGGACCACCGGGGCCTGGCCAAGCTGATGACCACGGGATTCCGTGACCACCTCGTGCTCGGCTACGAGATCGTCAAGTGGGACGGCGACGTGGGCCGTCCCTCCGCCTATCAGCCGCTGTCGCCGGAGACCGCCGAGCGGAAGGTGCGGCTGCTGCAGGAGCACTACCCCTCGCAGCGGCACCGGCCCTGGTACGACCGGGAGGCCTTCCTCGGCCTCGCGCGGATCCGGGGCATCGAATGCCACGAGCGCTACGCCGAGGCGTTCGCCGTCACCAAACTCACTCTCGACCTGGGGGAATGAACCTTGCGCGTACTGCTGACCGGACACCAGGGCTATCTGGGCACCGTGATGGCACCGGTCCTCGCCGCCGCCGGGCACGAGGTCGTCGGCCTCGACTCGGGCCTGTTCGCGGACTGTGTCCTCGGCCCCCGGCCGGAAGACCCGGCGGGCCACCGGGTGGACCTCAGGGACGTCACGGCCGAGCACGTGGCCGGGGTGGACGCCGTGATCCATCTGGCCGCGCTCTCCAACGACCCGCTGGGCTCGCTGGCGCCGGACCTGACCTACGACATCAACCACCACGCCTCCGTGCGGCTGGCCCGGCTCGCCCGCGAGGCCGGGGTGCGCCGTTTCCTGTACGCGTCGACCTGCTCCGTCTACGGCGCCGCCGGGGGTGACGAGCTGGTCTCCGAGGAGGCCCCGCTGCGTCCGGTGACGCCGTACGCGGAGTCCAAGGTGCGGGTGGAGGACGATCTGCACGCGCTGGCCGACGACGACTTCACCCCGGTGTACATGCGCAACGCCACCGCCTTCGGGTACTCGCCCCGGCTGCGCGCCGACATCGTCCTGAACAACCTGGTGGGCCACGCGCTCCTGTCCGGCGAGGTCCTGGTGCTCTCCGACGGCACGCCGTGGCGACCGCTGGTGCACGCCGCCGACATCGCGCGTGCCTTCACCGCAGCGCTGGACGCGCCCCGCGAGGCGGTGCACGACCGGGCGTTCAACATCGGCGGCGAGGCCAACAACGTCACCGTCGCCGAGATCGCCGGGCAGGTCGCCGAGGCGGTATCCGGCGCGAAGGTCCGCATCACCGGCGAGAACGGCGCCGACCCCCGCTCGTACCGGGTGGACTTCTCCCGGTTCCGCGCGGCGATCCCCGGCTTCGACTGCGAGTGGACCGTGAAGCGGGGCGCCCTCGAACTCGCCGACGCCTACCGGGAGCACGGGCTGACCAGGGAGGACTTCGAGCGCCGGTTCACCCGTCTCGCGGTGCTGCGCGCGGGCTCCGAGAGCGGCGCGGTCGACGACACCCTGCGGTGGCGCCGATGACGACGGTCGGCGAGGAGATGCACGCGCTGGTGGAGCGGCTGTACCCGCTCTGCCGGAGCATCACGGGCGACGGGGTGCGCGCCACCCTGGACATCGTGGGCGAACACCTCCCGCTCCAGGTGCACGAGGTGCCGACCGGGACGCGGGTGCTCGACTGGACCGTGCCGCAGGAGTGGAACATCCGGGACGCCTACATCGCCGACGCGAGCGGCAGACGGGTCGTCGACTTCGCCGAGTCCAGTCTGCACGTGCTCGGCTACAGCGTGCCGGTGGCGGCGACCATGCCGCTGGCGGAGCTGCGGGGACATCTGCACACCCTGCCGGACCAGCCTTCCTGGGTGCCGTACCGGACCAGCTACTACACGCCGGAGTGGGGGTTCTGCCTGTCCCAGGAGACCCTGGACGCGATGCCGGACGGCGACTACGAGGTGCGGATCGACTCCACCCTCGCGAACGGCCACCTCACCTACGCGGAGCACGTGGTGCCGGGGCAGGTGCCGGAGGAGGTGATCGTCTCCTGTCACATCTGCCACCCCTCGCTGGCCAACGACAACATGGCGGGGGTCGCGGTGGCGACGTTCCTGGCCAAGGAGCTGGCCGAGCGGACGCCGTACCACACCTACCGGTTCATCTTCGCGCCGGGCACCATCGGGGCGATCACCTGGCTGGCCCGCAACGCGGAGCGGGTGGAGCGGGTCAGACACGGCCTGGTGCTGGCCTGCGCCGGGGACCCGGGCCAGCTGACGTACAAGCGGAGCAGGCGCGGCGACGCGGAGATCGACCGGGCGGTGCGGCACGTGCTGACGGCCTCGGAACGCCCGCACCGGATCGACGAGTTCACTCCGTACGGCTACGACGAGCGGCAGTACTGCTCCCCCGGTTTCGATCTCGGCGTGGGCTCGCTCAGCCGCACCCCGTACGCGGCCTATCCCGAGTACCACACCTCGGCGGACGATCCGGACTTCGTCTCCCCGGAGGCGATGGCGGACACGCTCGCCGTCTGCCGCGAGGTGTTCGCGGTCCTGGACCGCGACCGGCGGTACCAGAACCTCAGCCCGTACGGGGAACCGCAGCTCGGGCGGCGCGGGCTGTACGAGTCGCTCGGCGGTCGCAGCGACGCGAAGCAGGCGCAGATGGCCATGCTCTGGGTGCTCAGCATGTCGGACGGCGAGCACGGTCTGCTCGACGTCGCCGAGCGGTCGGGGCTGCCGTTCGACACGGTCGCCGACGCGGCCGACGCCCTGCGTGACGCCGGACTGATCAAGGCGTGATCCGATGACCACCGGAAGCGAGAGGACGGCGGTGCCCTCGGCCCGGCCCACCGCCCTGCGGACCATCGCCGGGCGGCTGTCCTGGGGGCTCGCCGACCAGGCGGTCTGCAGCATGACCAACTTCGTCGTGGGGGTCTATGTCGCACGGTCGCTGGGGCTGGCCGCGTTCGGCGTGTTCAGCCTGGTCTGGGTGACCTACGGCGTGGTGCTGGGGGTCTCCCGCGGGCTGGCCACCGACCCGCTGATGGTGCGCTTCAGCGGGGTGCCCACGGGGGTCTGGCGCGCGGCGGCCGCCCGGTCGACCGGGACCGCGCTCTGCGTCGCCGTCGGTGTCGGCGCCGTGTGTCTGGCGGCGGGGCTCGGTATCGGCGGCCGGGTGGGGCACGCGTTCGCCTGCCTCGGCGCCGTCCTGCCCGCACTGCTGCTCCAGGACGCCTGGCGGTTCTCCTTCTTCGCCGCGGGCACCGGGCGGAAGGCCTTCGCCAACGACCTGCTGGGCGGCCTGGCGCTCGTCCCGGCGATGGTGGTCGCGGCCCGGGTGGGCAGCGTCGCCGGGTTCGTGCTCGCCTGGGGCGCCGCCGCCGCGGTACCGGCGGCGTACGGCTGCTACCAGTCCGGCATCCGGCCCCGGGTGACCGAGGCGCGCGCCTGGCTGCGCGAGCAGCGCGACCTCGGCTACCGGTACCTCGTCGAGAACGTCGGGGTCAGCGGCGCGGGCCAGCTGCGCGCGTACGGCCTCGGCGCGATCGTCGGGGTCAGCGCGGTCGGCGTCGTCCGGGGTTCCGAGCTGCTGCTCGGCCCGTTCCTCGCCGTCCTGATGGGCCTCTCGCTCGTCACCGTCGCGGAGGCGGCGCGGGTGCTGCGGCAGGCCCCGCACCGGCTGCGCGTGTTCTGTCTGCTGCTCGGCGGCGGGCAGGCCGTCGCCGCGCTGCTCTGGGGCGCGGCGCTGCTGTTCGTACCGGACCGGTTCGGTGAGTTCGTGCTCGGCGGTGTCTGGTACGCCGCCTCGCAGCTCATCGTGCCGGCCACGCTCGGTGTCGCGGGCGCCAGCCTGGGCACCGGCGCGGCGGCCGGGCTGCGCGCGCTCGCCGCCGCCCGGCGCAGCCTGCGCTGTCAGCTGATCGCCTCCACCCTCTACGTCTGCGGCGGGCTCGGCGGGGCGCTCGTCGGCGGCACCGTCGGCTCCGCCTGGGGCGTCGCCGGAGCGACGGCGGTCAGTTCCGCCGTGTGGTGGCTGGAGCTGCGGTCCGCCCTGCACGCGCACGATCACCACACCATCCGTGAAGTGAGGACCACATGACCACCCCTCCCCGGCTGAGCGTCGGACTGCCCGTGTACAACGGCGAGGAGTACCTCGCCGAGGCGTTCGAGGCCCTGCTCGGCCAGACCTACGAGGACTTCGAGCTGGTCGTCTCCGACAACGCGTCGACCGACGGGACCCGGGACATCTGCCGCCGCTACGCCGAGCGGGACTCGCGCGTCCGGTACATCCGGCTGCCCCGGAACATCGGCGCCGCGCCGAACCACAACTACGTGTTCACCGAGTGCCGGGGCGAGCTGTTCAAGTGGGCCTCGCACGACGACCTGTACGCCCGGGACCTGCTGCGGGCCTGTGTGGAGGCGCTGGACGAGCGGCCGGAGGTGATCCTGGCGCACAGCGGGCAGGCGGTCATCGACGGCGAGGGCCGGGTGAAGGTGCCGTACGCGTACGGGCTCGCCACCGACTCCCCGCACGCGCCGACGCGTTTTCGCAGCATGTTGTTCGAGCCCGGCGGCGACGACTTCTACGGGGTGATGCGGGCCGATGTGCTGCGCCGGGTGAAGCCGCACGACAGCTACCACCACGCGGACCGCACGTTCGTCTCCGAGATCGGTCTGCACGGGCCGTTCCACCAGGTGCCGGAGCTGCTGTACTTCCGCCGCGACCACCCGACCCGGGCCGAGCGGGCCAATCCGTCCAAGCGTTCCCGGTGCGTCAACCTGGATCCGCGCCGGGCCGGTCCGCTGCATCCGACGCCCCGGCTGCTCGCCGAGTACGTGGCGGGCTTCGTGTCGGCGATCCGGCGCGCGCCGCTGTCCACGGCGGACCGGCGCGCCTGCTACGGACATCTGGTGGCGTGGGCGACCAGCCGGGTCCGGCCGGGTGCCGGTGAGCGGGTCGAGGACCGTGCTCCGGTCGACCCGGGCCGGACCACGGTCTCCCTCGACGACCTGGTCGCCGGGCGTGAGGGGAGGAAGGCGTGAGCTCCACCCGGAGGGCCGGGGCGCGCGTCGGGGTGTTCGGGCTGCTGGGCTCCGGCAACCTGGGCAACGACGGTTCGCTCGAAGCGGTCCTCGGCTACCTCCGCGCGGAGCATCCGGGGGCGGTGGTGGACGCGCTGTGCGGCGGTCCCGAGGCGGTCACCGCCCGGTACGGCGTCCCCGCGACCCGGCTGCACTGGTACGGCGGGGAGTACCGGACGGCGTCGCGGGTGGGCGCGGTCGCGGGCAAGGGCCTGGGCAAGCTCGTCGACGCCGTGCGGACGGCCGTCTGGGTGCGCCGCCACGATGTGGTGATCGTGCCGGGCATGGGGGTCCTGGAGGCCACGCTGCCGCTGCGGCCGTGGGGTTTCCCGTACGCGCTGTTCCTGCTCTGCGCGACCGGGCGGCTGTTCGGCACCCGGGTCGCGCTGGCCGGGGTCGGCGCCGACACGATCCGCGACCGGCCGACCCGGGCGCTGGTGCGCTGGTCGGCGCGGCTGGCCGCGTACCGGTCGTACCGCGACACCCTGTCGCGGGACGCGATGCGGGCGATGGGCGTGGACACCGCGCGCGACGAGGTGTATCCGGACCTCGCGTTCGCCCTGCCGACGCCGTCGCCGGGCACGCCCCCGGGGCCGCCGGGCCCGGTCTGTGTCGGTGTCATGGCCTTCCACGGGGGCAACGACGACCGCGACCGGGCCGAGGAGATCCACCGGCGCTATCTCGACGGGACGACCCGGTTCGTCCGTGCGCTGGCCGAGGACGGCCGGCCGGTCCGGCTGGTCACCGGGGACGCGTGCGACGCGCCGGTGGTGGCCGCGATCCTCGAAGCGGTGGACTCGCCGCTGGTCACCGTCTCGGAGGCGGCTTCGCTCGGCGATCTGATGAAGGAGATGGCCGCCGCCGACACGGTGGTGGCGACCCGGTACCACAATCTGGTCTGCGCGCTGAAGGTCGGCACGCCGACGCTCGCGCTCAGCTACGCGGCGAAGAGCGACGCGCTGATGGCCGAGATGGGTCTCGGCGCGTACCGCCATCCGGCGCGCGAGGTGGACGCCGACCGGCTGCTCGAACAGTTCCGGGAGCTCGAACGGCGCTCGGCGGAGCTGCGGAGCGTCCTCGCCGAGCGGAACCGGGCCGCCGCCCGGCGCCTCGACCACCAGTTCGCCGCCCTGACCTCGGCCCTCTTCCCGAGGACCGGTCCTGCCCACGCCCACGCCCTGCGGGAGAACACATGAGAGCGACCCCGGTCCCGGAGATCGACGGGGCCTACCTGTTCGAACCGACGCCGTACGCCGACGAACGCGGCTTCTTCTGCCGCACCTTCGACGCCGAGGTGGTCCGCTCGGTCGGCCTCGACCCGGACGCCTTCGTCCAGGACAGCCTGTCCCGGTCGGTCCGGGGCGTGCTGCGCGGTCTGCACCTGCGCGCGGGCGCCGGGGAGGCCAAGCTCGTGCGGTGCTCGTACGGGAGGATCTTCGACGTCGTCGTCGATCTGCGGGCGGGCTCCCCGACGTACCGCAACACGGCCTTCTTCGAGCTCTCCGGCGAGACGCAGCACACCCTGTACATCCCGGCGGGGTGCGCCCACGGTTTCCAGGCGCTCACCGAGACCGCCGACATCTCGTACCGCATCGACCGGCCGCACGACCCGGCCGAGGACGTGACGATCGCCTTCGACGACCCGGAGCTGGGCATTCCGTGGCCGCTGCCGGTCGCTTCGGCGTCCCGGCGGGACCGGGAGGCGCCGGGCCTCGCCGAGGCGCTGAAGCACGCCGAGGCTCTGAAGCACGAGGAGAACTGAGATCAGCGTGAACACCGAAGACTTCCCCCTCCCCCGCTCGCGGCGGGCGAACGAGCGGCTGCACGCCCTGATCCCGGGCGGCGCGCACACCTACGCCAAGGGTGACGACCAGTACCCCGAGGACCTGGCCCCGGTCATCAGCCACGGGCGGGGCGCCCATGTGTGGGACGTGGACGGCAACCGCTATGTCGAGTACGGCTCCGGTCTGCGGTCGGTCAGTCTCGGCCATGTCCATCCGCGCGTCACCGAGGCGGTCCGGCGGGAGCTGGACCGGGGCGGGAACTTCGTCCGGCCGTCCGTCCTGGAGGTCGAGGCCGCCGAGCGGTTCCTGGCCACGGTGCCGACCGCCGAGATGGTGAAGTTCGCGAAGAACGGCTCCGACGTCACGACCGCGGCGGTTCGCCTCGCCCGCGCCGTCACCGGGCGCCCCCGGGTGGCCGTCTGCGGCGACCAGCCGTTCTTCTCCACCGACGACTGGTTCATCGGCACCACGCCGATGCCCGCGGGCATTCCGGCGGCGACCACCGAACTCACCCTGGCCTTCCCGTACGGGGACCTGGCCGCCACCGAGGAACTGCTCTCCCGCCACCGGGACGAGGTCGCCTGTCTGATCCTGGAGCCCGCGGGGCACAGCGAACCGCCGCCCGGATACCTCGCCGGTCTGCGCGAACTGGCCGACCGGCACGGATGCGTGCTGGTCTTCGACGAGATGATCACCGGCCTGCGCTGGTCCGAGGCGGGCGCCCAGGGCCTGTACGGCGTCGTCCCCGACCTCTCCACGTTCGGCAAGGCGCTGGGCAACGGCTTCGCCGTCTCCGCGCTCGCCGGGCGCCGCGAGCTGATGGAGCGGGGCGGGCTGCGGCACTCCGGCGAGCGGGTGTTCCTGCTGTCGACCACGCACGGCGCGGAGACCCACTCACTGGCCGCCGCGATGGCCGTCCTCACCACCTATGTGGAGGAGGGGATCACCGCGCGACTGCACGCCCTCGGCGAACGGCTGGCCGCCGGGGTCCGCGCGGCGGCGGCCGGAGCGGGCGTCGGCGACCACCTCCTCGTCCGGGGCCGGGCCAGCAATCTGGTGTTCGCCACCCTCGACGGGGCCGGGCGGCCCTCGCAGGAGTACCGCACCCTGTTCCTCCGCGCCCTGCTCGCGGGCGGGGTGCTCGCCCCGTCGTTCGTGGTGAGCAGCGCGCTCGACGAGGCCGACATCGACCACACCGTGGAGGTGGTGGCCGAGGCGTGCGCGGTGTACCGCAAGGCGCTGGACGCCGGGGACCCGACCCCGTGGCTGGCGGGACGGCCGGTGAAGCCCGTGTTCCGCCGTCTGGCGTGACCTGACGTCAGGGCCGTGCGGGGCGGCCGGTGGCGGCCGTCCGCGCGGCCCGCCGGTCGGCCGTCCGGTCGATCAGCCGGGCGAGGGCGGGGACGGCCGCGAGCGCGGTGCACCAGCCGCCGACGGTGTCGGTCGGGTAGTGCGCGTCCAGGGCGACCTGTGCCCAGCCCATGGCGCCCCCGGCGACCAGCGCCCCGGTGAGCACCAGCAGCGCCCCGGTCGCCCTGGCGAGGCCGAGGCGTCCGGCCGCGAGCACTCCCGCCACGAGGGCGAGGGCGGTGAGGAAGGCGGTGTGTCCGCTCGGGTAGGACAGGTGGCCGCCGTTGATGGTGCGTCCCACGACGTGCTTGAGCAGGGTCGTCGCCACCACGGGCACACCGGTGCCGAGGACGACGAGCACCGCGGCGCGGGGACGGCGGAGCAGCAGGCAGCCCGCCACGGCGGCCACGATCAGCGTGGCCGCTCCGGCGGGCTCCCCCAGGAAGTCGACGGCCAGGGCGAGCGTCCGCCACGGCGGCCGGACGTCGTCCAGGGCCGCCTCGATCCGCTCGTCCACGGCGCCGGGCCCGCCCCGGCCGCCGTACAGGACGCCGAGCAGGAGGACCACGAGGGCGGCGAGGACGGCCGCCGGGCCCAGCGTCGAACGAAGTGCGGGTGGCAGCACCGGGGGTGCCGGCCGCCCGGTCACGTCCGGTTCGGCGGTGGTGGTGATCAGGCGGTCCAACGGAGCCCCCTCGTCGTGTCCGGCCGCTGTCCGGCGGTCTCGACCGGCCCCCGGGCCTCGGCTCCTGGCCCCGTCCGGCGCGCGGGCGGCGGGCCCGGTCGGCCTTCGTGCCTCACCCTAACCAACGAACCGGGCGCGGCACACCGCGTACGGGATCACTCGGACGGCGCCCCGGCGGGCGCCCCGGCGGGCTGTCGGACCGGGAGGCTCCGGAGCGTCTCCCCGCTCGCTTCCAGGCGCTTGATCAGTCGGCGTACGTGGATGAGGGGCAGGATGCCGAAGACCCCGAAGGACATGTCGACGACCGACCACCAGAAGGGGATGTCCCGGATCGGGCCGCAGATCAGGGCGAGCGGGATGATGCCGACGCAGGCGATCATGCCGAACTCGACGACCCAGACGTTGCGGACGGGGTCGCGGTGGACGCCGTAGAAGGCGACCGCGATGACGAGGTGGGCGAAGGCGAGCCAGTCGGTGCCGTAGAGCAGGTACGGGGACTCGGCGCCCGCGGTGTCGAGCCCGAGCCGGACCGTGTGGATCCACTCGGCGAGTCCGGGCAGGGCGTCGGCGACGGGGGCCGCCCAGGTGCTCAGGGCGGAGTCGAGCAGCCGGAGTTCGGTGATGAGCGGGAAGGCCGTGAGCCCGCTCAGGACGAGACAGACGACGAAGAGGATCAGCCAGGCGCGAATGCGTGCGAGAAGGGCTCGGGGCCCGTTCGTGTCGCTCATGGGGGCAGCGTACGCCCCTGCTGAACGTGTTCAAAAATGGGGTCGGGGCGATCGGTGACGCGGCGCGCGACCGGGCGGCGGAAGCGGCGCGGCCGCACGCGCGCGTGAACAGGGCGGGGCCGTGGAAGCCATGACGTCGGGTCACACGGGCGGCGCGGCGCGGGCGGCCGGGGGCGGAAGGTTCTCGTGGCGGTACGGAAGACGGAACCGGTGGACCTGCCGGTCTCCTTCGAGCCGCCCCCGCGCCTCTTCGCGTACGTCGTCGGGTGCGGCCGGGCTCCTGCCCCTCGGGAAGCGGGACGCCGACGCCGGGCCGCCCACCACCGTGGGGCCGCTCTTCACGGATGTCGGCGCGGTCCCGGTCCGCGACCAGGTCCGCCCGGCGCAGGGAGTCCTCGGGCGGGCCCTTGAGACGTGCGGCGGCGGAGCCGGAGAGCAGGCCGTCCGGCCGCCTTCGGCGCGCATCCGCCGACCACGCGCCGCCACGGAAGACGCGACCCCCGCACACGACCCCGCCCGTGCCGGGAGACGCGCCCTCCCTCAGCAACGGCCGCGGGGCCGCCGTCCCCCGCCGGGGCATCCGCACGCGGCGGGCCGGGTTCACAGCCGCTGACGGATCGGCGCGCCCCGAACCGTCGCCTCGCGTTGGCGAAGGGCACGCGCGGGGCGGCCGGACCTCGAACACGGCCCAGGCCCCGGGGGCTTCGAGGGGCGCCGAGCGCTCAGCGACCGGCGGCCGCCGGGGCGGACTCGCCCGCCGGGGCGTCGCGCAGGCCCAGGCGCAGGTGCTCCACGTGGTAAAGGGCCTGGTCGAGGAGTTCGGCGACGTGGTCGTCGTAGAGCGAGTAGACGATGCTGCGGCCTCGGCGCTCACCGGTGACCAGACCGAGGTTGCGCAGCAGGCGGAGCTGGTGGGAGCAGGCCGAGCTCTCCATGCCGACGGCCTCGGCGAGCTCCCCGACCGAGCAGGGCCCCTCCTGGAGGCGGGCGAGGATGTAGAGCCGGGAGGGGGTGGCCAGGGCCTGGAGGGTGGCGGCCACGTCGGCGGCGCCGACCGCGTCGAGACGCTCGCGGGTACCGGCGCTGCTGCTGGTCTCGTGTCCGTGGCCCATGAGCACCATCATACCGATGACACATGAAGACCTGTTCACATGTTCTTGTATGGTGGAGGTGTCATCCCCTCCCGCCCGTGAAGGGTCGCCTCGTCATGCCTTCCGCCCTGGACCAGCGGTCCGCTCCGCCCGCCGGCGGCCCGCGCCCGGCCCCGCCCCGGCGGCGCACCCGTCTGCTGGCGCTGCCCGAAGCCCGCTGGGCCCTCGCCTCCCTGGTGCTGTTCCTGCTCGCGCTGCCCGTCCATCTGCTGGACGGCCCGGTATGGCTGTGGGCGGCGCTGTTCGCCGGGACCTACGTCACCGGGGGCTGGGAGCCGGGCCGGGAGGGAGTGAAGGCCCTGCGGGACAGGACGCTCGACGTGGACCTCCTGATGGTGCTGGCCGCACTGGGGGCCGCCGCGATCGGCCAGGTCCTCGACGGTGCGCTGCTGATCGTCATCTTCGCGACCTCCGGCGCCCTGGAGGCCCTGGCCACCGCGCGGACGGCGGACTCCGTGCGCGGCCTGCTCGACCTCGCGCCCGCCACCGCGACCCGCCTGCTGCCCGGCGGCGGGGAGGAGACCGTGGACACCGGGGACCTGAGGGTCGGGGACACGGTCCTCGTCCGCCCCGGCGAGCGGGTCGGCGCGGACGGCCGGGTGGTGGACGGGGCCGGTGACGTGGACCAGGCCACCATCACCGGTGAGCCGCTGCCGGTGCCCAAGCAGGCCGGGGACGAGGTGTTCGCCGGCACCGTCAACGGCACCGGCGCCCTGCGCGTGCGGGTCGAGCGGGACCCGTCGGACTCGGTCATCGCCAGGATCGTGAGGATGGTCGAGGAAGCCTCCCGGACCAAGGCCCCCACCCAGCTCTTCGTCGAGAGGATCGAACAGCGCTACTCGATCGGCATGGTCGTCGCCACCCTCGCCGTCTTCGCCGTGCCCCTGGCCCTGGGCGCCACGCTCCAGTCCTCCCTGCTCCGGGCGATGACGTTCATGATCGTGGCCTCGCCGTGCGCGGTCGTCCTGTCCACGATGCCGCCGCTGCTGTCCGCCATCGCCAACGCGGGACGGCACGGAGTGCTGGCCAAGTCCGCCGTCGTCATGGAACGCCTCGGCCAGATCGACACCGTCGCCCTGGACAAGACCGGGACCCTCACCGAGGGCACTCCCCGCGTCACCGACGTCCGGCCGCTGGCGGGAAGCGGGCTGGACGCGAGCGGCCTGCTGGCACTGGCCGCCGCGGCGGAGCACCCCAGTGAACATCCCCTCGCCCGCGCCCTGGTCACCGCCGCCCGCGAGGAGGGCCTGCGCCTGCCGGAGGCCCACGACTTCACGGCCGCTCCCGGTCGCGGGGTCACCGCGACCGTCGACGGCCGCGCCGTCACCGTCGGTTCGCCCGCCCACCTCCTGGACGGCTCCGGTCACGCCGCTCACCGGGCGGTGGTCGCCCCGCTGGAGGAGGACGGCCGCACGGTCGTCGTGGTCGCGCGCGACGGGGAGCCGGTGGGCGTACTCGGCCTCGCCGACCGGCTGCGGCCCGACGCGGCGGCCACCGTCGCGGAACTCACCCGCCTGACCGGCCGCACCCCCGTCCTGCTCACCGGCGACAACGAGCGCGCGGCACGGTGGCTGGCCGCCGAGGTCGGCATCACCGACGTCCGCGCGGGACTGCTGCCCCAGGACAAGGCGGCCGTCGTCAAGGCGTGGGAGGCCGAGGGCCGCCGGGTGCTCATGGTCGGCGACGGCGTCAACGACGCCCCCGCCCTGGCCGCCGCGCACACCGGGATCGCCATGGGCGGGGCCGGATCCGACCTCGCCCTGGAGACCGCCGACGCCGTCGTCGTACGCGACGAACTCGCCGCCGTCCCGTCGGTCGTCCGGCTCTCCCGCGCCGCGCGCCGCCTGGTCGTCCAGAACCTCGCCGTCGCGGGGGTGTTCATCACCGCGCTGGTCGTCTGGGACCTCGTCGCCGTCCTCCCCCTGCCGCTCGGCGTCGCCGGACACGAGGGGTCCACCGTCATCGTCGGCCTCAACGGCCTGCGCCTGCTGCGCGAGGCCGCCTGGCCCCGTTCGACCGGGGACGCCGTCTGACCGGAGGAGCCCGCCACGCCCGGGGAGGCCCGTCGCACCCGGCCCGCCGGGCGGAACCATCTGACCGATGAGCCGGGCAGGACCGTGGCCGGGTCCCCCGTGCGTCCGGCCGAGGACGGCCGTGAGGAGGAAATCCCTTTCACCCAGGGGTTTCTGCCGGTGCCTCCGATCGGCCGGGGCGGGCTCGTGACGCCTGTGAAAGGCGGGAGGGGCGCGCGGTTCCCCCGGCCCGTTCCGCCGCGCGCTCCCCTCGGTGTGACCTCTCGTCACCTGGGCTTTCTCTCTTCCTCCCACGCTGCTTCGCCCGTCACCCCGCGTGCACTCCGGCGCATCGCATTGCGCCCCGGCGCACTTGAACCGGCGTGAACTGCGCTGTGCGCTCGCCGCATCAAGTGAAAAGCTGTCTGGTGTGTTGGTATGCCCACCTCCTTCGGGCAACGTTCCGACCAGCGGTTCTCACCGTTGAGAGGGACAGGCATGACGAGCCACGCAATGGAAGCCGAGTTCGAGAGCCTCCTCGATCGGGCGCTGGACGCGACCGGTAGCGGAGCGCGCTGGAAGACCGACACCGACGACATGTGGTGCCGGGTCGCGAACCCCTCGGGGGCACAGCGCACGCAGGGCTGGAAGCTGCACGTGTCGGCCAGCGCCGCCTCCGCCCCGGCGGTCCTCGCGAAGGCGCTGGACGTGCTGCTGCGGGAGGAGTCGACGTTCAAGTTCGCCCGGTCGCTCGACCAGGTGAGCGCGCTGAACTCCCGTGCCACCCCGCGCGGAAGCTCGGGCAAGTTCATCACCGTGTACCCGCGTTCCGACGAGGACGCGACCCGGATCGCCCGGGAACTGCACCGTGCCACGGCGGGGCTCACCGGCCCCCGGATCCTGTCGGACCAGCCGTACGCGGTGAACAGTCTGGTGCACTACCGGTACGGCGCGTTCGTCGGCCGGCAGCGGCTCTCGGAAGAGGGCCTGCTGGTGTGGTTCATCGAGGACCCCGACGGCAACCCGGTCGAGGACAAGCGCACGGGTCAGTACGCCCCGCCGTCCTGGGCGGTGTCCCCCTTCCCCGCCTCGGTGCCCGCACCGCCCCGCAAGGAGGAGGCGGCGAACCGCCCGGTGCTGCTCGGCGGCCGTTTCTCGGTACGGGAGGCGATCCGGCACACCAACAAGGGCGGTGTCTACCGGGGCACCGACGTCACCACGAGCGCCCCCGTGGTGATCAAGGAGACCCGGCCCCATGTGGAGGCCGACTCCTCGGGCAATGACGTCCGCGACTGGCTGCGGGCCGAAGCGCGGGCCCTGGAGAAGCTGAAGGGGACGGGGCTCGCACCCGAGGCCCTGGCGATGTTCACCCACGGCGGCCATCTGTTCCTGGCCCAGGAGGAGGTGCCGGGCGTCCCCCTGCGCAACTGGGTCGCCGAGCACTTCCGTGACACGGGGAGCGAGCGGTACCGCGCCGACGCGCTGGAGCTGGTCGCGCGGCTCGTGGACCTGGTCGCCGCCGCCCATGCCCACGGCTGTGTGCTGCGGGACTTCACCCCCGGCAACGTGATGGTCCGTCCCGACGGCGAACTCCGCCTCATCGACCTGGAACTGGCCGTCCTCACCGAGGACGATCCGCTGCCGACCCGGGTGGGCACCCCGGGGTTCAGCGCCCCCGAGCGGCTCGTGGACGCACCCGTCTCCCCGACCGCCGACTACTACAGCCTCGGTGCCACCGCCTGCTTCGTCATGGCGGGCAAGGTGCCGAACCTGCTGGAGGAGGAGCCCGCCGACCGGCCGGCCGAACAGCGGCTCGCCGACTGGCTGGCCGCCTGCGCCGCACCGGCGGGGCTCCCCGAGGGCCTCACCGAGGTGTTCCTCGGCCTGATGCGGGACGACCCCGCCGCCCGCTGGGACCCCGCCACGGCCCGGGAGGCGCTCCGCAGGGCGCACCCCGCGCGGCGCGGCGTCCCGGCCGCCGTGACGGCGACCGCCACCGACGAACGGCACACCACGGTGGCCGGGATCGTGGACCACCTCGTGGACTCCCTCGCCCCGGCGGACGACCGGCACCTGTGGCCGGTGTCCACCATGGCCGGGGAGACCGACCCCTGTACCGTCCAGCAGGGCGCGGCCGGTGTCCTCGCCGTCCTCACCCGGTACTACGAACTCACCCAGGACCCCCGGCTGCCCGAGGTGCTCGCCACCGCAGGACGCTGGATCGCGGACCGCACCCCCGTCACCGGACCCGTCCGCCCCGGACTGCACTTCGGGGGCCGCGGGACGGCGTGGGCACTGTTCGAGGCCGGGCGGGCCCTCGACGACCGGCCGCTGACGGACCACGCCCTGGCCCTGGCCCTGGCACCGCAGGAGGCCACGCTCAGCCACGACATCACCCACGGGGCCGCGGGCAGCGGGACGGCCGCCCTCCACCTGTGGCACCGCACCGGTGATCCGCGCTTCGCGGAGCTGGCCTCCGACGCGGCCGACCGGCTGGTCGCCGCCGCGCTCCACGAGGACGCCGGAGCAGGCTGGGCGGTGCCCGCCGAAGCGGTCTCCGAGGAACGCGGCAAACGGTACCTGGGCTTCGCCCACGGCAGCTCCGGCATCGGCGCGTTCCTCCTGGCCGCGTCGGAGGTGACGGGGCGCGCCGAACACCGGGACCTCGCGGTGGCGGCCGGTGAACTGCTCGTGGCCCACGCCGTACGCGTCGGGGAGACGGCCCAGTGGCCCGCCCAGGCCTCGGACGTGCCCACGGCCCCGTACTGGTGCCACGGCTCGGCGGGCATCGGCACCTTCCTGGTGCGCCTGTGGCGGGCCACCGGGGACGACCGGTACGGCGACCTCGCCCGGCGCGGCGCGGGCGCCGTGACGGAACGCGCCTCCCGCGCGGCCCTGACGCAGTGCCACGGGCTCGCGGGCAACGGCGACTACCTGCTCGACCTGGCCGAGGCGACGGGCGATCCCGCCTATCGCGCCATGGCCGGGGAGCTGGCCCGGCTCATCGTCGCCGAACGGGCCCGGCGCCACGGTCACGTGGTCTTCCCCAACGAGTACGGGGAGACCTCGACCGGTTGGAGCGACGGTTCCGCGGGGATCCTGGCCTTCCTCCTGCGGACCGACCACACAGACCCCCGGCACTGGATGGTCCAGCAGCCGGTCTAGCGCGGGCACACCGCCCGCCGTCCCATCACAGAGAAGGAGACACACCATGGAGAACAACGACCTCGAACTGCTGGCCGCCCTCCACGCCCTTCCGGAGACCGACCCGGTCGGGGCCGACGGTGGCGCGTTCAGCGGCACCTGTGAGTGCGTCGGGCTTCTGACGCTCCTCAACACCATCTGTATCGGCATCAGCTGCGCCTGATCCTCAGGCAGCACCATCCGGCCGACGGCTGTCCCGGGCAGCCGTCGGCCGACGGCCGTTTCCCGGGCGCCCGTCAGCGGCGACGGCTCCGCACCACGGGCGGGGCGGCCGCCGAAGTCTCCCAGGACGAGGACCAGACGACATGCAGCTTCACGCCGGTGACGACGATCTCGCCCCAGCGGGCCTCATGACCACGGCCGTCTCCGGTCCGGAGCCCGGCCACGACCCTCCGGCGCCCGCCCTCGCCATCAGCGCGCGCGGCCTGGTCAAGAGCTACCCGGGCCCCGACGGCACCACCACCCTGGCCGTACGCGGTCTGGACCTGGACGTGCGGCAGGGCGAGACCTTCGCGTTCCTCGGTCCCAACGGCGCGGGGAAGTCCACCACCATCGCGCTCCTGTGCGCCCTCGCCCGTCCCACCGGCGGCCACGCCACGGTGGCGGGCGCCGATGTGCTGACGGAGCCCGACCGGGTGCGGCAGCAGGTCGGCATGCTCTTCCAGCACAGCGCCCTGGACCCGGACCTGACGGCCGAACAGAACCTGTACATCCACGCGCGGCTCTACGGGCTGCGCCGCCGCACCGCGCGCCGCCGCACCGCCGAGGTGCTGGAGACCGCCGAGCTGAGCGACCGGCGCCGCTCCCCGGTCCGTACCCTCTCCGGGGGGATGCGGCGACGCCTGGAGATCTCCCGTCAGCTGCTGCACTCCCCCAGCGTGCTCTTCCTGGACGAGCCGACCACCGGTCTCGACCCTCATGCCCGCGCCCGGATCTGGGAGCACCTGCGCGCCCTGCGGGAGAAGCACGGCAGCACCCTCTTCGTCACCAGCCACTATCTGGACGAGGCGGAGAACTGCGACCGCATCGCCATCATCGACCACGGGCGACTGGTGGCGCAGGGCACTCCCCACGCGCTGAAGGCGGCCATCGGGGACGACCGGGTGGTGCTGCGGACCAGCGACGACACCCGGGCCCGCCGGGTCGTCCGGCGGGCGGTGCCGCCGGACCGCGCCGTCTCCGTGGACGCCGACGGGGTCTGGCTGCGGGTGCCGGACGGCAGCGCCTGGATCCCACGGCTGTGCGCGACCCTGGAGACCCACGGGGTCTCGGTGCACGCCGCCTCCGCGACCCCGCCCACCCTCGACGACGTGTTCTTCCACCACACCGGCCGCAGCATCCACGCCGCGCAGTCCGGGCGCGCACCCCTCACCCCCGCTCCGGGCCGGACCCCGGCGGAGAACGGCGGCGGCCGATGACCACGCTCATCCTGGAGACCCCCGGCTCCCCGGACGCCACGGCCGGGGAGCGGCTGCCCCGGCTGCGGCACGAGCTGCGCGCGATCCACGCCCTGGTCCACCGGGACCTGCTGCGGCTGGCCTGCCAGCGGGCGCACACAGCGCTGATGCTGCTCCAGCCGGTGCTCTATCTGTTCATCCTCGGTGGCGGAATGGCCGCCCTGATCCCCGACGCGAAGCTGGGCGTGGGCTATCAGACCTACCTCTTCCCCGGCATTCTGATGATGACGGTGCAGACCCCGGCCATCATGGTCGGCATCAGGCTGATCACCGACCGGCAGAGCGGCTACCTCCGGGAGCTGCTGATGGCTCCGGTGAGCCGCTCGACCCTGCTCCTCGGGAGCTGTCTCGGGGGCACGCTGGTGGCGACCGTCCAGGGGGCCGTGCTCCTCTCCCTGTCCGGCACGGTCGGCCTGCCGTACGACCCGGTCCTGCTGCTGACGCTCCTCGGCGGGATGCTCCTGGCCTCGTTCACCATCACCGCGCTCGCCCTGGCCCTGGCCGTGGGCCTGCGCAGGCCGGAGACGTTCCACACGCTGCTCGGAGTGGTGATGATGCCGCTGCTCTTCCTCTCCGGCGGGTTCTTCCCGCTGGAGAACATGCCGGGCTGGGCGCACGCCCTGGCCGCCGTCAACCCGATCGCGTACGGGGTGGACCTGCTGCGCCGGAGCATCGGGCTGCGGGTGCCGGGCCAGGAGGCGGTCGGCGGCATCGCGTGGGGCGGCTGGCAGCCGCCGCTGCTCCTGGAGGCCGGGCTGCTCCTGGCCGGTGGCGCGCTCGCGCTGTGGTGGGCCACCCGCCGCTTCAGTCGTCCGGAGTGACGGGGACCGCGCCGTCCTCCCGCCCCGGTGGTCCGGGCGGGAGGACGGCGGGCGGTGCTCAGGAAGTGCGCTTCAGCGTCCAGGTGTTGGGGTCGATGCTCGGGACGGCGGAGTACCGGCAGGAGCTGGAGTAGTAGGTGCTGACGATGGTCCATCCGGCGGGCGGCCAGGTGGAGCCGCAGGCGTTGACCTGGGTGCCCACCGGATAGCCGCGCAGGTCCTTGATCTGCTTGCTGTTGGGCGTGAAGCCGGGTCCGCAGCCGCTGCTGTTCCACCACTGGACGTCGACCCAGCCGCTCGGGGTCAGCGCGCTGGCGCACATGTTGACGGTGTCGCCGGGCGCGGCGGACGCGGGTCCGGTGGAGAGCGCGAAGACGGCGGCGGTGGCGGTGGCTATCGCGGCGGCGTGACGGATGCGGAACACGGGGCTTCCTCCCGGCGCGCTGGACCTGCCGCCGGCCTTCGGCGGGCCTCACCAGGCGCCGCAGTATTGGTATCCGACATCGGGACGGGACAGACAGTCCTCTTCTGGGCACAACTCCTGGGCGGTTTAAGGCCGCTGGTCGAGGCGAGCGGTTCCCCGGGCCCCTCCGTCCGGGGCCGGGCCCGGCTTCGGCGCCCGGTGGATTGTCAGTGCCGGGTGACAGGCTGGAAGCATCATCCAGACGGAACCGAGGGGGACCCGCCATGCCCGGAACCCAGAACTACATCAATCACGTCGCGCTCGTCCTGGACGCCAGTTCCTCCATGTCCGCCCTGAGCCGGAAGGTCGTCCAGGTCGCCGACCAGCAGATCGCCTACCTGGCGCGCCGGTCCCAGGAGCTGGATCAGGAGACCCGTGTCACGGTGTACGTCTTCGCGGACGAGGTGGAGTGCGTCATCTACGACAAGGACGTGCTGCGGATGCCGTCCCTGAAGGAGCTGTACCGGGTCGGCGGCATGACGGCGCTCCTCGCCGCGACCCTGAAGTCGCAGGACGAACTGGCGCGGACGGCCCAGCTCTACGGTGACCACAGCTTCCTCACCTTCGTCCTGACCGACGGCCAGGAGAACGCGAGCCACCGCTGTGCCGACGTCCCGTCCGGGCGGCCGGGCGCACTGCCCCAGGCCGTCGCCTCGATGATCGAGCGGCAGGAGGACAACTGGACGCTGGCCGTCCTGGTGCCGGACCAGGCGGGCAGGCGGGAGGCCGTGCGGTGCGGCTTCCCCCAGGACAACGTCGCGGTCTGGGACGCCACGAGCACCCGTGGCCTTGAGGAGGCCGGTCAGGTCATCCAGGAGGCCACCGAGAAGTTCATGATCGGGCGCACCAAGGGCATCCGGGGGTCGCGGGCGGTGTTCTCCACCGGCGCGGACGCGGTCAACAGGAAGACCATCGAGGCCGCGGGGCTGACCCCGGTCGAGCGGGAGGCGTACGCGCTGATCCCGGTGACCCGTGACGTCGCCATCCGGGAGTGGGTCGTCGAGTCCGGTCACACGTACCGCTCCGGGGGCGCGTTCTACCAGCTGAGCAAGGCGGAGAAGATACAGGCGCGGAAGCGGATCGCGGTCCTGGAGAAGAAGACGGACCGGGTGTACTCGGGTCCGGAGGCGCGTGCGCTGCTCGGTCTGCCCGACGCGGAGGCCCGCGTCAAGCCCGACCAGAACGACGACTTCACGATCTTCGTCCAGAGCACCAGTGTGAACCGGAAGCTGGTGACGAACACGCGTCTGCTGCTCATGCTCTGATCTCCCGCGCCGGGCCGGGAGAGGCCGGGGCGGGTCAGGGCGGGGACCGGGTCGGGGGGGGCGGCCGTGCGGTGGGCGGCAGGGTCGGGGGGCGGGATCTGGTCCGGTCGGCACCGGCCCGGCAGAATGCGTCCATGACCGACGACTCCGTGTCTCCCTCCGTCCGGGTCGAGCGGGACGGGCCAGTGACCACCGTGATCCTGTCGCGGCCCGCCGCCCGCAACGCCGTCGACGGGCCCACCGCCCGGCGACTCGCCGATGCCTTCCGGGAGTTCGAGGCCGATCCGGGTGCTTCGGTCGCCGTGCTGTGGGGTGAGGGCGGGACCTTCTGCGCGGGGGCCGATCTGAAGGCGATCGGCACCGGGCGGGAGAACCGGGTGGCGCCGGACGGGGACGGTCCGATGGGGCCGACCCGGTTGTCCCTGTCGAAGCCGGTCGTCGCGGCCGTCGCGGGGCACGCGGTGGCCGGTGGTCTTGAGCTGGCGCTCTGGTGCGACCTCCGGGTGGTGGAGGAGGACGCCGTCCTCGGGGTGTTCTGCCGCCGCTGGGGGGTGCCGCTGATCGACGGCGGCACGGTACGGCTGCCCAGACTGATCGGGGAGAGCCGCGCCATGGACCTCGTCCTCACCGGCCGTCCGGTAGCGGCGTCCGAGGCGTACGCGATCGGACTCGCCAACCGGCTCGTGCCGCCCGGCCGTTCGCGGGAGGCCGCCGAGGAACTGGCCCGGGAGATCGCGGCGTTCCCGCAGGTGTGCCTGCGGCACGACCGGCTGTCCGTACGGGAGCAGTACGGGCTGTCCGAGCCGGAGGCGCTGGCGGCCGAGCTTCGGCACGGCATGGTGTCCCTGTCGGCCGGGGAGACACGGGCCGGTGCCGCGCGCTTCGCCTCGGGGCGGGGACGGCACGGCTCCTTCGACGGGTGAGGCCGGGGAGATGAGGGCCGGGACCGGCCGCGACCGGCGTGCGGGCCCGGACGGCGGGACGTGACGACGGGACGGGCCCGGGTTCCGCCCCGTCGTCGGCGGTCCGTCAGCCGGTCTGGCCCGCCGGGACCGGAGCCGGAGTCGGGCTCACCGCGAGCTGGCGGATCAGCGGCAGGTCCGCGTACAGGTTCGCGCCGGGGCACTCCGTCGGGAAGCCGTCACGGTGTCCGGAGATCCGCTGCATGGCGACGACCTGGCCCTTCTTGTACAGGCCGTTGTCGGCCGCCGCCACGAGGTCGACGGTGCTCGCCGGGTCGTAGCCGTACAGACCGAGCTTCCAGGCGGCCACGCCCGCGATGGCGTCGAGCAGCGGCGGGGTGGCGACGGCGTCGTTGTAGTTGCCGAGGACGGCGATGCCGGTGGTGTCGGTGTTGAAGCCGTAGGTCTGGGCGCCGAGGACCGGCTTGTCGATGCCGCCCGCGCGGCCCTCGAAGACGGTGCCGCACTTGTCCACGAGGAACTGGTAGCCGATGTCGTTCCAGCCCTGTCCCTGCACGTGGTAGAGGAAGATGCCGCGGATGACGGCGGCCGACTGGTCGCAGGTGTAGTCGTTGCTCCCGGCGGTGTGGTGGACGAACACGGCCTTGGTCTGGGCGGTGTACGTCGGCGGGTTCAGGACCAGGGACTCGTCGGCGCCCCAGCCGGACCTCGGGGTGATGGCGGGCTGGGCGGCGGTCGTCGTCGAGGCCGCCGGGGCGGTGCGCGCCTCCGAGGGCGCCACGGCCCTGGTCGCGGTGCGGACGGGGGCGGCGGTCGCGGTCGGGTCGACGAGTTCCACGCGCAGGCCCTCGGGCAGCTTCTTCTCTCCGGTGACCCGGACCTGCACGCCGTCGGCGGGGCCGGTCCAGAGCGGCTGGGTGCCCGCCCTGGCCCCGGCGTCGCGGGCGGTCTCCGGGGTCCGGACGTCCAGGTCGAGGGTGCGCCAGCCGGACCAGACGCCGGTGGCGTGGTCACGGGTGCGGACCTGGGCGGTGCCGCCCAGCTCGGCGCGGGGGTCGGCCCAGGTGAGTCCGATCATGCTGAAGGGCGCGGTGCGGCGGGCGGTGAGGGCCCGGTGCGCCGGGTCCGTGCCGTCGAGGGCGATGCTGCGCAGTCCCTCGCCCGCGGCGGCGGTGGGCGCGGGGGCGGGCGCGGAGGTGGCGGCGGGCGCGGCGAGACCGGTGGTGGTCAGGACGACCGTGGCGATGGCGGCGACGGTGGCGGCGCGGGCGGTCCTGCGGAGGGGCTTCGGGGTCACAGGTTTCCTCGTGGTTCGGTACGGGTGGAGGTGTCGGTGTGCGCGCGGGCGCCTTCTCCGGGGGCGCCCTCGGTGGTGGAGCTCCGGGCGTGGCGGCCCGCGCCGGTGGCGCCGCGACCGGCGCGGCGGCCGTCCCGCGGGCCGGGCGGGCCGACGACGGCGGCCGTTGTCGCGGGACGGCGGGCGCGCTTCCGGAATTCCGGGACGGTCCCGGTCGTTCCGGGCCTTTCCGGGACCGGGGGTCCTTCCGTGGCTGACATGGTCGCTCTTTCGTTCGACAGGGAGATCGTCCTGCTTATACACCATCAGGTTCCTCGAAATCCAGGCGGCGGGACATTCAGGCATTTACCCCGCACGATCGCCCCGCCCACTGACTTGGCGTCAACTAGCCGAATTCCACGAGTGTTTGACTCCACTTCGGCCGCCTGACTCAAAACCGCCCGCTCCACGGGGGCGGGCGGACTCCGGCGGACCCTCCGTGCGCGGAGCCGCAGGCAGGCCGCATGGCGGGTGGGGGAGAAAGCGCGCCGACCGGGACCCCGTAAGGCCCCGATGCCCTTTCCTCCGCAACTCCCGTGCGATCAGGGGCCCGACGAGACGGGAGAGGGTGATGACGGAAGCCATTCAGGGACAGGGGCACGAAGGAAGGGGCCTCGCCGCCTCGTCGTGCGGTTCTCCGGGAGGCGGCGGAATACCCCTTTCGCGTCCGCTGGGCCGGAACCCGGTGAATTGCCGTGGGGGACACCCCGGTTTCGTCCCCTGAGAATCCGTCCGGAATCCCCGCCCCGTGACGGACGGTGCCGCATCGTGTTTCCGGGACGCATTACAGCCAAGTCGGCTCACGGACCTCCGACTTGTCCGGCCCGGACCCCGACAACGCCCTGGGACCCGCCCGGGAGCGCGGTCCTGAGCGCCGCGCCCGCGCCGCCGTCGCACAGGCATCGCACCGGTGGCGTCGTCCGGTCACCCACCCGTCGCCGTCCCATCGCACCGCACGGCCACGCGGCGGCCGGAAACCCTATGACCTGGGCGTCCGTGCCCCGATCCGCGTTGATGGCCCTCCCGCCGACCTCACATACCGCGCTGACCGACGGCGGGCGACCCCATGCACCGCCAGGGGCACGTGGGCTCCGTCCGGTACTCCTCGGCCACGACGGCGGGAAGACCTGGAAGCCGGTCGAGTCGCGCGGTGGTCCGGTCGTCGTGCGGAGCCCGGCCGAGGACAGCGGTGTCTCCCCCTCCGCCGAGGTCACGGACAAGCAGGGCAACGTGCCGACGGTGACGATCCACGACGCGTGGCTCGGCGAGTGACGCCGGTCCGCCTCGGCTGAGCCCCCTACCGGGCCCGGCGTCACCATGTGGGTGGTGGCGCCGGGCCCTTCCTCACGGCCGGGTCCTTCCCGTCCGCCCCGGTCCCCTCCGCTTCAGCAGGGGTCGCGCCACGCGTCGAGCGGGAGGCGCTTGCGCATCGAGGAGAGCCGCAGTTTCCGTGACTCCGGGCAGAACGCGTGCGCGGGTTCCTCGTACTCCACGTGGAAGACCGCCTTGCCCGCGGCGACGAAGGGGGCCAGCAGCGCGCACTCGTCGAACTGCGCGCACTCCTCGTTGACCGCGAAGTCGAAGTGGTCGATGAGCTGCGGGATCTGGGCCAGGTCGTTCTTGAGTCCGACGGCCAGGCCCCGGGCGTGCGCGATCTCGGCGATCATGCGGTTGTACCGGAGCTGGTCGCGTGCCGTCAGGGGGAAGCCGGTGTCGGCGGCGTACCCCTCCACGAGGTCGGGTTCGACGGCGTCGAAGCCCTTGTCCCGGCACATGTCGAAGCGGCGTTCCATGAGGGGCCGCAGCACGGACAGCCGCCGGATGTCGAGCCACCGCTCCCCGTGCCAGCCGTTGGGCCCGCCGAGGACGGACTCGGGGAAGTCGTCGCGGTCCGGGCGGTAGTTCTCCCAGGCGCCGACGTTGACGTAGCAGATGACCTTCCGTCCGGCCCGGTGCAGCGCCGCCACCTCCTCGGCGCTGTTCTCGAACGCGTCGATGTCGTAGACGGCCACGTCGACCGACCGGTCGATCTTGCCGTTGAGCTGCCACTGCCAGGTCAGTCCCGGTCGTGGCTGCCAGCGCCGGGCGGGGGTGCCGGTGGCGCCGGGTGTCCGGGTCGGTCCGGTGGGTTCCGGGCGGGCCGTGTGCGCGGGGGTCCGTGTCCCGGCGGGCGGTTCCGTGCGGTCCGGGGTGGCGGGGGGACCGGTGCTCCGCGCGGGTGCGGTGCGGTCCGCGCCCGCCGTGCCGCCGGGGGGAGCGGTGCCGGAGCAGGCGGTGAGCACGGCGAGCAGGAGCAGCAGGACGGTGGCCGTCCCCGCCCCGGGCCGGTGGTTCACCGGTCCGTCTCCGTCAGTGCCGGGGTCAGGGCGGCCCAGGGGTTGGGGAGTTCTCCGGTCACCGGACCGCAGACCGTCGCCCCGCGTTCGCGGGCGGTCCTGACGGCGAGCGGCACCAGGGGCAGGGGCACCCCGTAGACCAGGTGGCACAGTTTTTCCGCGGGGAGTCGCGCCGTCCACGCGGGGCGGCTGAACCCCGATACGTAGGTGCTCCAGGAACCTTCGAAGGTGACCGTCAGGTCGGCGAGCCGGGCGTAGCCGGGTGCCGGGTGGACGCCGGGGTTGAGGACCACGGTGGCGGCCCCGGCCCGGCGCAGGGTCCGCACCAGACGCTTGCAGTCGGCCAGGGCTTCCTGACGGGCGGTCGTCCGGTCGAGGAAGCAGCCGTCCACGCCGTACCAGGCCCGGTGGCGGTCCCAGTCGGCGGCCACCTCGGCGGGGGTGCGGACGCCGTAGTCGGTGTCGACGTAGCCGAGCAGCCGGGCGCCCGCCGTGCGCAGCGCGCCGACGGCGGCCGTGAAGGCGGGGTCGGGTGCCTCGCCGGGGCCGTTCGCCGGGTTGATGACGACGCCGTAGGTGCGGTCGCCGGCCGTGATCAGGCGCCGCCAGGCGTCCGGGTCCTCGGCCGGGTGCACGTACAGCGGGACGAGCAGGCTCACGGTGCCGCCACCCGCTCGGGGGCGCGGCCGGGCCGGCGGGCGGCCCACAGCTCCGTGAGGGAGTCGCTGAAGGAGTGGACGGGACGCCAGGCCAGGTTCCGGCGGGCGGCGGTGATGTCGGAGCACTGCCAGGAGACGTTCGCGGAGCGGGCGGAGCCGCCGTCGGCCTCGACGATCCGGCCGGGGAATCCGGCCGCGGCGGCGAGCCCGTGGACCAGTTCGCGTACGGAACGGGCCTCCCCGCCGCTGATGTTGAGGACCGGCGGGAGCGGGCCCGTGACGGTGGCGGCGAGTTCGGCGGCCCGTGCGACGTCACGGGCGTCGACGAAGTCCCGGTACGCGGAGAGGTCACCGAGCCGGAGTTCGGCGCCCGGGTCGGCCGCCGCCCCGGCGAGGAGGGCGGCGACCCGGCCGGGCAGCCCCTCCGGCGGTGCTCCGGCGCCCACCGGGTTGCCGACGCGGAGCACGACCGCGTCGAGGCCGGAGGTGGTCACGGTGACGGTGCCGGCCAGTTTGGTGGCGCCGTAGGGTCCGGCCGGGGCGCAGGGCGCGGATTCCGCGACGGCGTGGCCGGGGTCCCCGGGGCCGTACTCGGCGGCGGAGCCGAGGTGGACGAGCCGGGCGGCGGGGGCCGCCTCGCGCAGGGCGGCGCAGAGCGCGGCGGTGCCCCGGGCGTTGACCTCCGCGAGCTGGACCGGGTCGCCGCCGGTGGCGCCCGCGCAGTTGACCACGGCGTCGGGGGCGGCCTCCGCGAGGGCCCGCGCGAGATCGGTGGGACGGACGGTGGCGAGGTCGGCGGTGACGTCGGCGGCGGGGGAACGGCCGCCGAGGAGCACCCGGGTGCCGGGGCGGGCGCGGAGCCGCTCGACGACATGGCCGCCGAGGTATCCCCCGGCGCCGAGGACGAGGATCCTCATGGTGGTTCAGGCTCCCTTGAGCAGGAGGGACTTGCGGCTGGTGAACTCGGCGTTGGCCCGGTCGTAGTCGTCGGGGCGGCCGATGTCGAGCCAGTAGCCGTCGAAGGCGTAGGCGTGCGGCGGGGTCCCGGCGGCGAGCAGGTCGAGGACGAGTTCGTCGAAGCCGAGCGGCAGTCCCGGGGTGTAGGTCTCCAGGGTGTCGCGGGAGACGCCGTAGACGCCCATGGAGACGCGGTAGTCGATGCTGGGCTTCTCGGTGAAGGCGACGACCCGGCTGTCGTCGGTGGTGAGGACGCCGAAGTCGATGCGGACCTTGCGGGCGTAGGTGGCGATGGTGAGCGGGGCCCGCGCGGCGGTGTGCTGCCGCAGGACCTCGGCGTAGTCGAGGTCGGTGAGGACGTCCCCGTTCATCACGAGGAAGTGCTCGGGGAGCCGGTCCTTGAAGGTGAGCAGGGGGCCCATCGTGCCGAGCGGGCTCTCCTCGGTGGCGTAGTCGATCTTCATTCCCCACTGGGAGCCGTCGCCGACGTAGGCGCGGATGATCTCGCCCAGGTGGCCGATGGCCAGGGTGCAGTGGGTGAAGCCCGCGCCGGACAACTGGCGCAGCACTATCTCCAGGATGGCGTGTTCGTCGCCGATCGGGACGAGCGGCTTGGGCAGGGCGGTCGTGTACGGCCGGAGCCGGACGCCCTTGCCTCCGGCCAGGATCACAGCGTGCATGGCGGACCTCCTTCGGGGTGCGTGACGTCTGATTCAGATGTTGTAGATGCCGGTCTTGTAACGAGAGAGGTTGGCGGGGTCGGTGAACCAGTCGGCGGTGCGGGCGAGGCCTTCCTCCAGCGTGTGGCCGGGGCTCCAGCCGGTGGCGTCGGTGAGCCGGGAGGCGTCGGCGACGAGCCGCATGACCTCGGAGGCGGCGGGCCGCAGCCGTTCGGCGTCCTCGCGGACGTCGAGGGGGGCGTCCATGACCTTGCCGATGAGGGCGACCAGGTCGCCGACGGAGATCTCGCCGCCGGTGCCCGCGTTGAAGGTGCGGCCGACGACCCGTTCCGCAGGGGCGGTGCCGACGGCGAGGAACGCCTGCGCGGTGTCGGCGACGAAGGTGAAGTCGCGGGTGGGGCGCAGGTCCCCGAGGGTGAGGGTGCGCTCCCCGGCGGCGACCTGCGCGATGACGGTGGGGATGACCGCCCGCATGGACTGGCGGGGCCCGAAGGTGTTGAAGGGGCGCAGGGTGACCACGGGGGTGTCGAAGCTGGCGTGGTAGCTGTCGGCGAGCCGGTCGCCGCCCGCCTTCGAAGCGGCGTACGGGGACTGGGTGTTGATGGGGTGGTCCTCGGTGATCGGCACGGTCTGCGCGGTGCCGTAGGTCTCGCTGGTGGAGGTGTGGACGAGCCGGGGGGTGCCGAGGGCGCGGACCGCCTCCAGGACGTTGAGGGTGCCGGTGACGTTGGTGTCCACGTAGCTGTGGGGCGCCTGGTAGGAGTACGGGATCGCGATGAGCGCGGCGAGGTGGTAGGCGCAGTCGGCGCCGTCGAGGAGGGCGCGGACGGAGCCGGGGTCGCGGACGTCGCCGAGCACGATCTCCACCTGGTCGAGCACCTCGGGCGAGAGGGTCTCCAGCCAGCCGTAGGAGGAGAAGGAGTTGTACTGGGCCATGGCGCGCACCCGGTGGCCGGAGGCGACGAGCGCCTCCGTGAGGTGCGAGCCGATGAAGCCTTCGGCTCCGGTGACGGCGGCGAGCGGTGCGGAGGTCACGTGTGGTTCCTTTCGGGGCGGTCACGGGGACCGGGTGGGACGGGGAAGGCATGGGGGTGCCGTGCGGCCGGGCGGCGCGGGTGGGCGCCGGCCGGTCGTCAGGCGTGCGGGGAGGGCCGCCCGAGGAGGGCGAGGGTCACCCCGACGAGGCAGAGCGCGGCGGCGCCGCAGACGGCGGGGAGCAGCGCGTCGGGGCCGGGTGGTCCGGCCGCCCAGGTGACGGCGCCCGCCGCGGCGGCGGAGGTCAGGCAGACGAGGGCCGGTGGCCAGGCCACTCCGAAGGCCTGGAGCAGCAGCGCGGTCCAGAGCAGGGCCGCGAGGGCGAGCAGGGCGGCGGGTCCGGTGCCGATGAACAGGGCGGGCGGCAGGAGGAGGAGCAGGTAGCCGGTGAGGCAGAGGCCGAGGACACCGCAGGAGCGCAGGAGGAAGCCGCCGGGTGTGGTGGCGCGGCGCAGGGCCGTGACGGACCAGCCGCGGTAGCGGTAGAGCAGCCATTCGGCGGGGCCCATGCTGAGGGTGAGGGCGATGACCGCGTACGGGTCGCTGCGTCCTTCCAGCATGGTGAGGACGGCGGCGGCGAGCCCGAAGAGGCCGTAGGGCACGGAGGCGCGCAGCGGTGGGCGGGGGCCCGCGTCGGCGGCGGCCGGTTCGGCGAGGCAGTCGGCGAGGACGCGGGCCGCGGCGGCGAGGGTGGCCAGGACGGCGAGCAGGGGCAGGGTGAGCCGGATCAGGGCGCCGGGGTCCCACCAGGGCAGGACGGCGGCGCCCAGGACGAGCGGGGTGAGGGTGAGGAGCAGGAGGCGTTCGCGGCCGAGGACGAGGAGGACGCCCGCCGCGGCCAGGTAGAGCGACTGGAGGCCCGCGACGGCGGTGACGGGTCCGCCTCCGGCGGGCAGGGCGGCGAGTGCGGTGGCGACGGCCGCGCCGAGTGCGGCGCCGCCGACGAGGGAGCGTCCGGCTTCTCTGCGGCCGGTGACGAGCCGGAGGTGGGCGCGGTGTCCGAGGGCCTGGCCCCAGGCCCAGGAGACGGTGCCCGCGACGATGAGCGCGGGGGCGTGCCGGGTGACGTCCCAGAGCGGTGAGGTGAGGAGGTAGGCGAGCGCGGGGAGGGCGAAGAGGGCTCCGCGCAGCAGGCAGCGCAGGGTGTCCGGCCGCCAGGGGTCGGCGCCCGCGGGCGGTTCGGGGAAGGTCCGGGGGACGCGGTCGTAGAGGGCGGCGGCGAGGGAGAAGAGGGTGGGGTGCCCGTACCGCTCCTTGATCATGGAGGCGGAGAGGCCGTCCGCTTCGAGGAGCGCGGCGACCTCGTAGGGGTGGACGGCGGGTCCGATGCGGTCGGCCAGTTCGGCGGCGAGTTCGCTGACGGCGGCCTCGTCGGGGCCGTTGCGGGGCATCCGGATCGCGAGGGTCGGCGAGTCGCCGGGGTCGGCGGACCAGCGGCGGGGCCGGGGCACCGCCAGGCGGATCGCGAGGGTGTCCTGTTCGCTGCCGCCGGGTTCGAGGGACATGGGGCCGCTCATCCGGCGAACCTTCCGGTGCCGCTGACCGCCGGGGTGGGCAGGACGATCCGGGCGGGCGCCTGGACCGGGCCCCGGGCGAGTTCGCGGTAGATGGCGCGGAAGGTGTCGATGGTCTGCCGGAGGGTGAACTGTTCGACGACGCGGGTGCGGGCGGCGGCGCCCATGGCGCGGCGCCGGGCGGGGTCGCCGAGGAGCCGGAGGGCGGCGGCGGCCATGGCGTCGGGGTCGCGCGGGGGGACGACGAGGCCGGTGTCGCCGACGGCTTCGCGGACGCCTCCGACGTCGGTGGAGACGGTGGCGCGTCCGCAGGACATGGCTTCGATGAGGGTGAAGGGGAAGCCTTCGCTGATGCTGGAGAGCATGACGACGTTGCCGGCCGCGTAGGCGTCCCTGATGTCGTCCACGCGTCCTTCGAAGGTGACGTGTCCGCCCTGGCCGAGGTCGGCGGCGAGTGCCTCGCAGCGGTCCCGGTAGGCCTCGCCGCCGCGCGGGGTGCCGCCGAAGAGCCGCAGCCGGGTCTCGGGGAGGCGTTCGCGGACCAGCGCGAAGGCGCGGATCAGGGTTTCCAGGTCCTTGATGGGGTCGACGCGTCCGGCCCAACTGAGGGTGAGTGCCTCGGGTTCGGGTCCGGCGGGCGGGAAGGCCGCGGGGTCGACGCCGTTGTAGACGGTGCGGATGGCGGCGGGGTCGGCGCCGCCCTCCTCCTCCCAGAGCCGGTTGTAGCGGTTGCCGGGGGTGATGAGGGCGGCCCGGCGGTAGGTCTCCTCGGCGAGCAGCCGGAAGAAGCCGAGGATCAGGGCCTTGACGGGCCAGCGGTAGGGGGCGGTGCGGTAGCCGAGGTAGCGCTCGCGCAGGTAGACGCCGTGCTCGGTGAGGAGCAGGGGGACGCCGTGGCGTTCGAGGGCGGCGAGTCCCGGCAGGACGGCGACGCCGCCGCTGACGGCGTGGGTGACGCCGTCGGTGGGCACGGGTGCGGCCAGGGGGCGCAGGGCGTGTTCGAGGAGGGAGGTCGCGGTGAGCGCGTCGTGGACGGTGGGCCCGGCCTCGGCGGCGGGGACGCCCGGCCGTCGCCAGACCGAGGTGAGGACGGATATCGCCGTGTCGCCGCGGAGGAAGGGGCTGAGGACCCCGTCGGCGGCGGCGCGCGCGAGCCCGTGCAGGGCGGGGGCGAAACCGGCTTCGGCGGTGGGGTCGAGCAGGGCGGTGAGGAAGGTCTCGTAGGTGTCGGTGAGGCGTCTCGCGGCGCGTCCGCGCGGGGCGCGGCCGGGTGGGGCGGGGCCCCACATGGGGACGGACAGGACGTCGGTGACGTGGGCCGGCACCTCCCACGCGAGCGGTTCGCGTCCGGTGCCGGTGACGGCTATGACGTCGAAGCGTATGTCGGGCATCCCGGTGACGAGCTGGTCGCACCAGACGCTGACGCCGCCGTGGCTGTGCGGGTAGGTGCCTTCGGTGAGCAGGGTGACGCGCGGGGCGCCGGAGCGCCGGGCGCCCTGGGGTACGTGCATGGGTGTGTGCTCCACGGCGGTGGTGGGGTGGTGGTACGGGTCCCGGACGCCCCTGTCGAGGAGGTGTCCGGGACCTTCGCTGCCGGTGGTGCGGTCAGCCGTCGGTGCCGGGCGCGACCCGGGCGGAGACGCCCTGGGGTACGCGGGCGGCCGGGGCGGGCGCGGGGACGGGGCCCGGGGCGCCGGTCGTGGTGACCGGGGCGGGCGGCGCGGACAGGGTGAGGGTGAGCGGGGTGGCCGTGAGGGCGGTCCAGCCGGAGCGGGTGCCCGCGTATGCCTCACCGAAGGCGGTTCCGCCGCGCAGGGTTCCCGCGGGCATGGTGGCGGGGGCGGCCAGTCCGGCCGGGCCCTGGACGGTCACGGCGCTGCCGATGCGGTAGGCGGTGATCTGTCCGGCGCCGACGGCGGTCTGCCAGGCGGTGCGGCGCTTGAGCTCGCCGCCGATGTCCTTCATCCGCAGGTTGACCACCGGGGTGCTGGTCGCGAAGAGCGCCTGGTAGCTGTCGAGGACGCCGTCGAGGACGGGGTAGGCGATGCGGTCCTCGGCGAGGTTCGACTGGTGGATGAAGTGCGGCTTCGGGTCGTTGGCGAGGACGTGGCCGAGGGCGATCTGGCGCTCCAGCGGCACGATGTGGTTCGCGTAGCCGGTGGCCGGGTCGAGCGGGGCGGGCAGGCAGGTGGTGGTCGCGGGGTTGTCCTCGCAGATGCCGCTGCCGCCCTGGGCGCGGCTGGTGTAGATCCAGTTGTACTCGTCGACCTGCTCGGCGGCCCGGCCCGCGTTGTAGAAGATGTTCATGGGGTAGCGGGGGACGGTGGTCGCGGAGCCGACCTGCCGCTGGCCGGGGTCGCGGGAGTTGTCCGAGGCCAGCCAGGTGATGCCGTTGTCGCCGAGGGCGAGGCCCAGGTTCGGGTTGTCGGTGGGCTGCTGGGGCAGGACGCGCAGCCCGGAGTGCTCTCCGGTGACGAGTTCGCCGTTCTCCAGGGGCAGTCCGGCGGTCTGGCCCCAGGCGCGGTTGAGGGCGATCTCGTCGGAGACGGCGGTCCTGCTCACCCACTTCACGGAGCCGTTGGGCAGGGTGGCGCAGCGCCAGGGCACGACGGAGGTGTCCTGTTCGCAGCCGAGGAAGGCGTGGGTGTAGGTGTGGTTGATCCAGCGGAACTGGTTGCGCTGGGTGACCAGTCGGTCGGCGAGCGGGTCGGCGCCGTTGTTGTCCTCGCGGTGGTCCACGCTGCCCGCGGCGTTGTAGGCGAGGTCGAGCGTGAAGCCCCGGGCGTTCTGCCAGGTGACGGCCGCGTCGACGTCGGCGGGGGTCATCCGGATGGGGTCGGGGACGGCGTTGGGGTCGGTGCAGTCGACGTCGCCGGGGGTGCAGTTGAGCGTGGAGTTCCAGCGGTCGTCGGCGGCGAGGACGTCGTCGATGTGGACGGCGAAGTAGTTGCGGGAGGCGCCCAGGTGGACGCCGTCGGTCATCCATTCGACGATGCCGCGGGCCAGCAGGCGGAACTGCTGCTGGTAGCGGTTGTAGACGAAGGTGACGACGAGTTCGCGCCGTCCGTCGTGCTGGTACTCGCCGACCAGCGAGCCCTTCTTGGTGGTGCCGGGGATCGTCGCCTCGACGTACGGGGTGAAGTCGGCGCCCGCCACCGGGGTGGAGAGGTAGGCGTAACTCTCTCCGACGGTGGGTGAGTTGTCCTCGAAGGGGACCGCTCCGGCCAGGTAGCCGAAGGGTCCGTCGCGGCCGGCCGTGGTGACCTGGGCCTGGACGCCGTCGAGGCTGCCGGAGTAGCCGCCGTAGACCGGGTACTGGAGTCCGGCCTCGGGCCGGGCGTAGGTGTACGCGTCGACCTGCGGGATGTCGTAGGCCTGCTCGTAGGCGACGAGGGCGGCCATCTCGGGCGAGTTCGCCGGGAACGGGTTGTCGTTGGGCAGGACGACCGCCTGGAACTTGGCGCGGGCGCGGCCCCCGACGCTGTCGGCCAGGTAGGCGGCGTCGATGACGGGCCGGTCGGCGCGGTTCAGGTCGATCTCGGTGTACGGCGTTCCCGCCGTCTGGAGTTCGGCGGCGATGGCCTGGGTGGCGGGTCCGCCGTCGGTGACGACCAGGACCCGTAGGTCGACCCGGGGCAGCGGCTCGACCGCCCCGGCGGTCGAGGTGGGCAGGACGAGTCCCGCCAGGAGCGCGCCGGCGGCGAGCAGGGTGGTGCTGACTATCCGCTTCATGCGGTGGTGTTCTCCTCCCGGAGCAGGGGTGGGTACGGCTCCGTGGAGCGGACGCACCCCCTCGTGCGACGCCGGCGTCCCCCTCGAAGGCCGGTCGTCCACGCATCCGTCGCGTCAAATGGTGAGGTATCTGTGAGGTTTTTGTGGTGTTGCTGCACAAGGTGGCGAGAATTCGCCGGTCCTCGCGGGGGCGGTGGCGGTGCTTCCGGGACGCTCAGGGGGTCTGTCGCCGCACCGGAGGTGATCCTTCCGATGGCCTACGGGTCTTGACTGGCGGGAATGAGGACCACCGGCGGGCCGAGGGCCCGCCGGTGGCACCGCCATAGGTGTGGACCTGTCCAGAAAAGAGGCCCCGAAGGGCGATTTTCAGACGGTGTCCGCCCGGGGCCCTGGTGTCTCAGGCGCAGAGGACGCGGGTCTCCGGGGTGTAGACCGGGCCGCCGTTGACGCTGGAGGTGTCGCTGAACTCGGCGTAGAAGTACGAGTAGAAGCCTATGTTGCCGTTGCAGCCCGAGTCGGGGGCGACCTGGAGGGTCAGCGTGACCGTGCGGCTCTGGCCGGGCGGGATGGTCGCGCCGTAGTTGGCGCCCAGGTTGGCGGGGCCGGTGCCGGAGCAGGAGCTGCTGCCCGAGGGGCCGGCGAGGGTGCAGCCGGTGAACGCGTACTTGAGGTCCGGGCGCTGGGTGGTCAGCCAGGTCGGGTCGATGGTCTGGTAGACGAACCAGATGTCGTAGGTCTTGTTGTTCGTGAGCGTCATCGAGAGGTTCACGGTGCCGCCGGGCGTGGTGGTGGCGGCGCTGGTGGAGAAGGTCAGCTGCGCGGGTGCCGGGTCGGCGGCGTTCGCGGCCGGGGCCAGGCCGAAGAGGCCCATACAGAGCGCGAGAACGACGGTGAGACCGAGGCGTCGGGTCAGGAGTGATCGCATGGTCCGGGAGGCTAGGCACCGGGAGGGCGCGCCGTCTTCCCCGGCAGGCGGAATCCGGCGGTCCCCACGGCCGAAAGTATTCGCTGTGTGAAGGTGGTGGGGAGAAAGCGTGAAGGCCCGCACGAAGGATCTTTGCGCACGCCGCGGGGAGTGTGGCACCACCCCCGGAGAAGGGTGCGGAGCCCGGCGCGAACCGGTCGCCCCCGTCGCAGATTTGGCGCGTACGCAACAGACCACGATGCGCCGAAATCCTTCCACACCCTGCAAGGGTCAATGGTTCCAGGCCACTTGGCGCGATCCCGATGCGTGAACCCGCCCCCGCCCCACCCCCCACCCCGTCTCCCATAGCCATCGAATGGAGACCGATCCTGATCGATTACTTTCTGTTATTTTCTTTGATTTTCCTGTGCACGTTTGGGCCGCCGTGATCGCTGATACCGGTGGAGGCGATCGCCTCCGGTACCGCGGAGAGGGGGCGGCGGGCGGTGCGCAGGAACGACGGGAGGGGGCCACATGCGGGACGGCACGACGGTGTCGCGGAGCGGACTCGCCGCGGAGGCGGCAGCGGGGGGAGACACCGCACGGGCCCGGGAGGGCGTACCCGCCACGGTGAGGTGGTCCGCCCGCCCGGGGTGGACCGACACGGACGCAGAGGTGCTCCCGTGAGCGACGTCGGCACGGAGGAGCCGGGCGCCACCGGGCCGCCCCGGCCGCCCCTCCCCACGGACGGGTGCCCCGCCGGGTACTGGGAGTTCCACGCCCGGCTGTACGACAGATTCGTCAGGTTCGCACGGTACGACCTGCGGTCCGACGAGCTCGCGGAGGCGGCCGTGGACACCACCTTCGCGGAGCTGATGTACCGGTGGCCGAAGGTGGCGGCGCGGGAGAATCCGACCGCCCACGCCTGGACCGTGCTGAAGAGACGCCTCGTCGACCAGGGGCGCAGACGCCGGAGGACCGCCCTCCCGGTCGACGACCCGACCCTGTGGAGCCTGCTCGACGAACGCGCCGGGGCGCACGACGCCTTCGACGCGCTGGCCCTGCGGATCTCCGTGCGCAACGCCGTCCACCGGCTGCCCGAGCGGCAGCGGGACGTGATCACCCTCTATTTCCTGCTGGACCAGCCGACCTCCGTGGTGGCCGAGGTGCTGGGCATCAACGAGGCCACGGTCCGGTCGCACATCAGCCGGGCGCTCCCCCGCCTCGGGCGGACACTCGACCTGCCGGGCAGCCGCCCGGACCACCGAAGGGCCTGCTCATGAGCGAGCACAGCGAGGTCTTCCGGTCCGTGGAGGACGTCCTCGCCACGGCCTCGTCCGAGGTCCCCGGGCAGCGGCCCGACCTCGCGGCCTCCCGCGCGCGGCTCCTGGCACACGCCGCCGGCCTCCCGTCCGCACCCGGTGCCGAAACCGCCGACGAGCCGTCGGAACCGGCCACCGGGCCCGTCACGGACAGTCACCCCGGGCGGCATCCGCTCGACGCCGACGAGGCCCTGCGCCGACTGGACGCCCTGTGCGCCGCGGTCGTCCTGTCCCGTACGGCCGGTTCCTCGCTCGCCGCGTTCGCCGAGTACGCGGCGGCCGATCCCGGCGGCGCGCTCGTCTTCGCCTGTGTGCTGCATCTCGCAGGTGACGGTGAAGGGGCCACGTTCTGGTGGCAGTTGGCGGCCGGGGCCGAAGTGGACCCGGCCGTCCACTGCCTGTTCCTCGACCATTCCCGGCGCGGGGAGTACCAGGACGCGGCCGTGTGGGCCCGTCGTCCCGGCGGCGCCGACGCTCCGGGCGCCCTCGCGGGCGACCCGACCCGCCCCCCGTCCCCGCTGCTGCGGCAGACGCTCGCGCGGGCCCGCCGGTGGACGGTTCCGTACGAGCACGAGGACCTCGGCACGGTGCCGCTCGCCACCCCGGGCCTCGCCAAGGAGGTCTTCGCGCTGGCCCCCCGGCGCGGGAAGGCGGCCCCCGGGGACTGGATGGTCCCGCACCCGATGGCGGCACCGCGCGCGAAGCAGGACGGCCGGGCGGCCGAAGGACCCGCCGCGCACGGGCCACGGACGGGCGGGGACGCCCCGCCGACCGGCGGGAACACCGCCTTCTCCGTACGGCCCCTGCGGCACACGACCCTGACCGCGCTCGCCCAGCAGGTGCCCGAGGCACCGGACCGGTGGAGGGAGGCGATGCGGGTACTGGACGTCCTGCACGCCGTCCGGGGCGCCCGCGCCCCCCTTCCCCCGGCCGGGATCGCCTCGGCGGCGGGGCTCGGCGGAGTCGGCCTCGGCCGACTCCTCGGCTGGCTGTGCGCGCACCACCTGCTCAGCCGCCTCCGCGACGGCTCGTACACCGTCGGGCCGCTCTTCTCCCCCGTTCCCGCGGGCGATCCGGTCCTGCGCCACGACGCCCTCACCCGGCTGCTCGACGATCTGCGGGACACCACGGGCGCGGCCGTCTACTACGCGCGGTACACCGACGGGGAGATCGACATCCAGCACTGCTCGGACGGCCCCGGCACTCCGGCGATCACCCAGTGGGTCGATCTGAAGGAGGCCGCCCACGCCAGCGCGAACGGCAAGAGCCTGATGGCCCAGCTCGACTTCGAGGGCCGGATGGACCACCTGGCGCGGTACCGGCCGTACGCCCTGACGGAGCGGACCATCACGGATCCCGCCGCGCTGTTCCGCGCCCTGGACGGCCACGGCCCGCACGCCAGCCAGTTCGACGTCCTGGAGTACTCGCGGCGCGAGGTGTGCGTGGCGGTTCCGGTGGCCCTCGAAGGGCAGCCCGCCTGCGTCGCCCTGTCCCTGCCCGCCGACCGGTCGCCACGGCTCGTCGAGGCGGCGCGGATCCTGTCCGGACAGTCGGCCCTGATCCTGCTGACGCTCCTCGCCGCGCTCCCCGCCGCCGACGCGCCGGAGCAACCGGAAGGAGGGGCGGCGGCCTCCCGGCACGGCCCCTCGGGACTGCTCCTCCCCACGGGCTCCCTCGGCCCCTCCCCCGTCGACTGGACCGGTTTCCTCACCGATACGCACCGCTCCTGACGACGACCCGCACCCGTGGGCCCGGGGGTGCGTCGCCCAGCCCCACGCCCAGGAACGGACGTCGGCGCGCGACCGGGCTCCTCCGGCGCGCCCGCACCACCGACATGATGGACATCGTCTTCTCCGCGCTGCCGGAGTTCCTCGGCAGTCTGTGCGCGGGGCTCGTCATCGCCGCCGTCGGCCGCGCCCGCAGACGTCCCCGTCGCCGCCGCCGGAGCCACAGGGCCGGGCGCGGGCACCGGCCCTGAGGGCGGGGACCGCGCGCGCACGTCCGCCGGGGAGCGCCGTCGGTCAGCGCCTGACGATCCGGTCGAGGACGTCGGCGACGGCGGACTTGACCGCCTCGCGGTGGTGCAGGGGTTCGGCGGGCAGGTCGCTGGTGGGGCGCACGCCCCGGTCGGCGAGGACGTGGAGCAACCGCAGGGTGCGCAGGCAGTTGCTGATGTGGGCGGGCACCGGGGTGCTGATGCGGTCGGACCCGAAGCGTTCCGCGATCGGCTCCAGCCAGCCGGTCGAGTCGGCTTCGCTCAGATCGGTACGGGTCAGGACCAGGGCGACGGCCCGCGCCAGGCGGTCGTCCTCCAGCTGGTCGTAGACGTGGTCGGTGGGCGCCGTCAGCCGTGCGGCGGCCAGCTCCAGCATCCGTACGGGCGCCACCTCGGGGTGGCGGCCGAGGCGGGACAGCAGGTCGGCGCCGTGCGCCACCGCGTGCAGCCAGCCGAGCGTCCCGTCGTGGCCGCGCAGATCCAGCTCCGCCGGGTACCAGCGCTCGAACGCGTCCACCCACCCGGCCCTCAGGTCCCCCGCCGCCACCAGCATGTCGAGCACGAGCGGCGCGAAGGTACGGGCCTCGGTCCTCGGGTCGCCGAACCGGGCGGCCATCTCGTCGCCCAGTTCGAGCCGCCGGGACGCCCCGATCGTCCCCCGGTCTATCCAGGTCGCCAGGACGGTGTAGGGCGCGCCGTCCCGGACCAGCGGGTCGGGGTCCGCCAGGGCGCGGGACAGTTCGCCGACGAGGTCGTCCATGGCCCGGTCGGCGGGCACGGCACAGTCGGCGGCTTCGATGGTGTTCCAGTCGATCATGCCCGGCAGGGTAGACGCTCGCCGCCGCCTCGCGCCTCCCGATTAGGTACGCATATACGCTTTCGTCCTCGATCGTCTTGCGATGAAGCCGAGTTCGCGGGCAGGAGCCGAACGGCTCTGCCGCTGCCTCAGGTGCGGGGAGGCGGCCCCTCAGGTGCGGGAGGCGGCCGTCCCGGATCCTGGCCGGGCCACCGCTCCGGGTCCCGGGAAGGCCGGAACGCCTTGGCCCGGTGGGTGGTCGGGGCATCCGGTCCCGGGAGGGCCGGGCATCCCGGTTCATTCCTCGTCGCCGACTCCTTCGACGTCGACCGGGCTGGTTCCGTCGAAGGTCACGAGGATTCCGTAGGGGTCCCCGAGCCGGAATCGGCTCTCGGTGAAGAGAACGGCCCAGGACCCGTCGGCCCACACCGTCGCCTCGGGACCGCCCAGGGGAAGGTCCGGCAGGTCCAGCAGGGCGACTTCCTCGGCGGTGAGCCCGAAGCGCTCTTCCCCGAGCCGGGTGCGGCAGTACCGCCGCGCCTCGGCCACCAGGGCGTCGAACCGGTCCACCACGTCGTGGGCGAGGCGGAGGGTGGCCTCGCCGGGCGGCGCGGGCGGTTCGGTCACCACGCTGATCGCCGCCGGTCCGCCGCCCGTCGACTCCGGCCGGGAGCCGGTCCAGCAGGCCAGATGCGGAGGGCTCGGCGTACGGCTCAGCACGAGCCCCGCGACGCGCAGGGCGCCGGGCAGTGCCCCTCCTCCGCCTGGCGCTTCCGTCTCTTCCGTGCGCGGGGCGTGCGGTGGTTCCTCGTGGTCCGTCATCGGCCCAGCGTAGGACCGCCGCCCGCCCGACCTGGTCCCGGATGCCGGACGGCCCGGCACCCTGCCCGTCGTGGACCGGTACGACCCGGTTCGATCACACCCGAGATGGCCCGGCCCGACATGGCCCGGCCCCGACCGGCATGACCCGGCGTGACCTTGCTGGTGCCCCGGCCGGAAGGTTCGGGACGGTGGCCATGGCCTCGATGGTCTGCGGGGCGTGATCGACTCATACGCGAGTTCCGACGACGCCGCGGTCGCGATGGCCGGGGTGCGGGCGGGCGCGGACGTAGTCCGCGCCATGTACGGCCAACGGCTCGACCGGATCGACAAGGGTGCGGGGGACTTTGCCACCACCGCCGATGTGGAGGCCGAGAGGGCGATCCTCGGCGTCATCCGTGCCGCACGGCCCGATGACGCGGTCCTCGGGGAGGAAGGCGGGCAGCGGGGCGTCGTCCACGCGACGCGCCAGTGGTTGGTGGATCCCCTGTGCGGAACGCTGAACTACGCCGTCGGCAACATGCTGGTGGCCGTCAACGTGGCGCTGCGCGAGGGTGCGGCGGCCGTGGCCGACCCGTTCGGCGGCGAGGTGTACTTCACCGACGGAGAGGCCGCCCGGGTGAGGCGGGACGGGGCCGACGACGCCCTCCTGACGCCCACGGCCGCCACCCGGCTGGTGGACGTCAACCTGGACCCGCCGTTCCCGAGCGCGCCCGGGTTCCGGGCCGTGGATCTGCTGGCCCACCCCGAGTTCGTCGAGAGTTTCCGGCCGCGCGTCGTATCCACGACCCTGGCACTGGCCTGGGTGGCCGCAGGCAAGCGCGCCGCGTACATCACCGATGGCGGTGACCTCTCCAGAAGCGTGCACTTCGCGGCCGGTATCGCTTTGTGCCGAGCAGCCGGCTGCACCGTCACCGGGATCGACGGTGGCCCGATCGGTGAGGCAGGCCGCGGACTCGTGGTCGCCGCCGATGACGAGACCCACGCACTGCTGATGTCCATGACCCGCAGCCGAGGCTGACTGATCGTCTGCCACGGCCCACATCGGTCGGGCAGGTCACGCCACGGCGGGCCCGTACGGATCCTGTACACCATCCCGTTGATGATCCGCCGGTCGTCCACCCCGGCCGGCCGGTCGAGGCCGAGGGTATGAGCGGAGCGAGTGGATCCCCGTCTTGACCGGTGGGTTCACGTCTCCGTATCCGACCACGATCCTCTGTCGTGGTCACGGCGCTCGCCGCGACGCGAGGGGGCAGTGACCGTCATCCGCCGGTGACTATCGGGGACGGAGGGAGAAGGATGGCGTCCGCTGGGGATTGCCCCTGCCGAGCCGGTCACGGCCGTCGGTCCCTGCACCCGGTCCGAGTGGCGCGGGGACGTTCCGGACGCCATGACGCACTCGTAGCCCGGCCCCCTCCCCACGTGGGGGGCCGGGCTTCCGAGCGTCCCACGGTCCCGGGGTGAACGGGCCCGTGGCGCTCTCCCGCAGGGCCTGGTGCGGGAGGCCGCGTGGCTTCCCGCACCCCCGCCTCCACGGCAGCCGGGGGAGACCGGATCACCCCCAGGTGAGTCCGGTGGTCCTGTTGTTCATGGCGCCCATGTCGTTCATGGACCGCCGAGGGCCGGTGGTGTCGCCACCGTTGGCCACCGTGTGCTCGTAGTGGTTGACGTCGCAGGTGTTGTAGCCCTGGAACGACGAGATCCGGTCGTTCCACCAGGGGTCCCGGTCCCTGACGTCGTTCACCAGGTAGTCGCGCTGCCCGTCCTCCACGCAGGGCTGGGGGCCGGTGAACGTGATGGTCTCCCCGTCCTTGTTCGGGTAGCGGTACTCGATGGACAGGACGTAGGCCACCGCGAGTCCCTGTCCGGCGCTCTGCGGACCCTCCAGCTTCGCCGTGAGCGTCCTGTCCGTTAACGCGGCGCGGGCGGTGAGCGGCGCGTCGGTGACCTGGCCGTGGGTCGCGTGGCTGATCGCCTCACGGACGGTGCCGAAGCACGTCGTGCCGCTGGCGGAGAGGTCCACCACGCAGTGGCCGCGCGGCTCCCCCGCGGTGTCCGCCCGCGCCGGAACCGCGACGGCCGTGGCCCCCAGGAGCAGCCCGGCGCCCAGGACAGACGTGATCAGCGACGACTTCATGTTCCACCTCTGGTTGTGTGACCGATGTGCGGGATCGATTGCTCGACGAGCGAGGGAGCGGCGTACCTCCCCGCAGGTCGCACGTCTGCCGCAGCACTCCGACGTCGGTCGCCGTGGGCCCGGGGCTCCACACGTGTCCGGCGGAGGGGGTGACGGGCCGGGTGCGCCCGGCCCAGCCACGATCGCACCCGTCCGTGCGATCGTCGTCCTCAGCATCGCCGTGCGGACCGGCCTTGTCATTGGCCGTGAGTGGCACGATCCTTGCACCACAGTGGACTCGTTCCCTCGTGACGCGACGAGGGAGGCCACCCGCGCCCGAGCGGCGTGAGGGGTGCGCCGCGCGTCACCCCCATCACCCCGTCGCCCCGGCAGGAAAGGACCACACATGTCTCATGGGTTGCCTGCCCCGGCAGAGTCCCCCCGGCCCCCTTCTCTCCCCGTGGCGAAGTACGCCAACGGCCACCTCCCCGCACGGGACCGCTTCGCCCACTGGCGTGAGCTCCTGAGCGGCACGCACGCCCCCATGACACTCTCCAGCGAGCGCGCCGACGACTTCCTGGCACGTCAGCACGTCGTCACGCTGGGCGAGGTGACGGTGTGGCCCGCGGTCTTCCCGCCGGTGACGTTCCGTCGCACGAGTGAGCTCATCCGGCGGTCCGACCCGGAGAGCTACCACCTGACCCTGATGCTGCGCGGCAGCGGCATCGCCGACTGGCGGCACAGGACGCTGAGGACCAGCCCCGGAACCTTCCACACCAGCGACTCCTCACGTCCCGTCGAGATCCGTTCCTGGGCCGAGCGGGGCCGGATCATGATGATCGGCGTCGAGGTGCCCAAGGCCGTACTGCCCCTGCCCCGGCGGCTCGCGGACCGCGCCGTGGGGCTGCCCGTCCCGGACGACCAGGGCGTCGGCGCCCTGCTGTCGCACACGCTCCGCAGGCTCATACGGGACCTGCCGGAGTACCGTCTCGCGGACGGGCCCCGGCTGGGCGAGGTCGTGGCCGGTCTCACCGCGACCGTCCTGGGACAGGTCACGGACGACGAGAGCGCGCTGCCGCCTCACGTCCACCGGGAGACGACCGTCCTGCGGGTCAGGGCCTTCGTCGAGCAGCACCTGGGCGATCCCGACCTGTCCCCAGCCCTGATCGCCGCCGCGCACCACATCTCCACCAGCTACCTGCACCGTGTCTTCAGGGCCGAGGATGTCACCGTCGGAACGCTGATCCGCCAGCGGCGGCTGCTGCGGGCCAGGGCCGAACTCGCCGACCCGCGCTGGGACAACCTGTCCATCCAGACCATCGCCGCGCGCTGGTGCTTCACCGGAGCCCAGTTCAGCCGGTCCTTCCGAACGGCGTACGGCATGACGCCCGGCGAGTACCGCCGCCTCAGGGCAGGCGACGGCCCCGGCATCTGAGCGACGGCTCAGCCGCTCGCCCACCGGCGGGGTGCGGTGACCGATGCGGAAGGCGCGGCCAGGCACCGCCTCGCCTCGACGGCGATCGCCGCCCCGGTGGCCTCATCGCTGGGAACACGGACGGTACCGGTCCGAGGCCGTGCCGTGGGCCGGCTCAGCGGCCCCGGCTGTCGCGGGCCTCATTCCTGAAGTGGCGTACGAGGGCGATGACACCCCACACGATCAGGACGTTGACCAGTGCCCCGGCGCCGTGGAACACCGGGGTGAGGATGCTGAACCCGGTCTCCTCCGTGCCGGAGCCGTCGCCGAGCAGCAGGGCCAGCGGGTAGACCAGGGCGACCAGGACCAGGACGGCGCCGGGGAAGGAGATCAGCGTCATCGTCGTGTCGAGGGCCGAGGGGTGTCCGGCGATCTCGTTGGCCAGGGCGACGGCGAGTGTGAGCCCCGGGTAGCCGACGGCGATGAGCCGGGCCCTGCTCCAAGTCCCGCCGCGGGAACCTGTGGTGGTCGGGGTGACCGGGTTGCTCATGGAGTCGTCCTTCGCGGTGTTCTCGGTGTGCGGAGGGCCGTGCCCCCGACGGGGACACGGCCCTCGCGTGCTCAATTATTGAACACGTTCAGAGTTCTGTGTGACCGGAGGTCCTAGAACTTCGTGCGGACCACCTTCCGGAGGTTGGCACCGAGCTTGTCCCAGTACTTCTTGGCCGCCTTCTTGTTGCAGGTCCGGTTGCAGATGGCCGCGATACCGCCGAGCTTTCCGCGGACCTCCAGCTTCATCTTGCCCTTGGACTTGTACAGGTCGAAGCCGACCCAGCCGCCCGGCCAGTCCGGGTGCCCGAACCGCGCGCCGAGCTGGAGGTAGCTCTTCCCGATGCTGTTGACCTTGACCGGGAAGTCCTTCTTGATGCCCAGGATCGACGGCTTGAGGGTGAACTTCTGCCCCTCGTGCGTGATCTTGTTGGGGCGCCCGGGGATGGGGAAGATCGCCTTGAAGTTCTTCTTCCAGTACGAGAACACCTGCTTGTCGGAGGCACCCGTCCTACCCAGGTCGTAGTACAGGTAGTAGCTCGCCAGACCGCTGGAGTCACGGCACCCGACAGGGTCGCCACCGCAGTACACGTACGCGTTGGAGCCGCCGGTGTACTCCTGGTCGACCTGCAGGAAACGGCCGGTGCCCGGCTCGTAGGCGCGCGCCTCGGTGAGCACGAGGCCGCTCAGGGTGTCGCTGGAGACCTGCGACGCGCCCATCCAGCCGTAGCGGGTGGAACCGGTCTCGCCGGCCGGGACCCCGAACTCGTCGTAGCGCTGCACGGCCGAACGCGAGAGGTCGGCCAGGTCGAGACGGACCGAGATGTCCCCGCGCACGTTCGACAGCTGGAGCACCACGCCGCCGTCGGAGGTCGTGGCCCCGAGCGCGCCCGCGATGTCGTTGACGAACCGGGTCCTGGTGCCGTCGCTGTGCTCCTCCCAGTCGGGAGAAGAGGACTCGTCGCCGTAGTGCTGCGTCACGGTGCCGGTGGTGGTCCAGGCGCCGCCTTCACCCAGGGCCTGGGTGGTGGCCACGGCCGTCCTGCCGATGCCGTCGAGGTCCCATGTCCGGCGCAGTCCGTCCACGGTCTCGCCGCGCAGTCCGTCGCCGGTGAAGTACGACAGCTGCACGCCGTCCTTCGCGGTGGTGCGACCGAGGGCGTCGTACGTCCGGCCGGAGCCGGTCAGCCGGTCTGCGCTGTCGTACGCGTACGCCGTCTGCCGTGTCACCGCGTCCTCGGTGGACGCCTCGCAGTCGTCGTCCGTGACCGACTTCGAGGTCCGGTTGCGGTTGCCGTCGAAGGCGTAGGTCCGCACGGAGCAGCCCTCGACGGTGGTGTCCGCAGCTCGTTCCAGGCGGCCGAGGGAGTCGAAGCCGTAGCTCGTCGACACCGAGGTGCCGTCGGTCTGGCTGCGGCCCAGCAGCCGCCCGCTGATGTCGTACTGCGCCACGTCCGAGAGGACGGTGACGCCGTCGGCGTCGGTGTACTCGCGCTCCGTCGTGCGGCCCAGCGAGTCGGTGGTGACCTTCAGGTGGTAGCCGCCGGGGAGGGTCTGCGAGACGAGGGTGCCTTCCGCGGTGTACTTCGCGGTGAAGGTGCCCGCGGCAGAGTCGGTCAGGCTGCTCAGGTCGCCGTCGGCCGAGTAGCCGAAGACGGTGTGCGCGCCGCTGGAGTCCGTGGACCTCACCGGCCGGTCGAGCAGGTCGTACTCCGTCCGCGTGGTGTTGCCGGAGCCGTCCTGGTACGAGATCTGGCGGCCCAGGGAGTCGTAGCCGTGGGTCACCGTCCTCCCGCCGGTGGACTGGGTGAGGGTCCTGCTCGTGTCGGTGTCGAAGGTGATCGTGGTGTCCGGGACCGGAGTGCCGAGGCCCCCGGTGATCGAGGACTTCACACGGCGTCCCGCGTCGTCGTAGACGACCGTACGGGTACGGGTGACTCCGTTCGCCGTCTCGGTCGTCACGCTGACCCCGCCCCACCGGTTGTACCGGTAGCGGGTGGTCATCAGCTCGTTCGGCTGGTCGCCGCCGTCGGCGACGGGACCGGCCGGTGCCGTCCCGCAGAGCAGCCCGGCCCACTCGGGACGGCCCGCGCACTCACCGGTACCGTCGGCGGTCCAGTAGGTGTAGGTCAGCGTGCCCGCGTCGGTGCCGTTGGACAGCGGGAGGCTGGTGGAGGCGAGCTTGCCGTCCGCCCGGTAGGCGGAGCGGACCGCGCCCAGCTGCTTGCCGGCCGGGTCCTTGGTGACCACCTCCTCGCCGGTGGACCAGTCGTAGGTCGTCACCGTCTTCCTGACGTCGGCGTCCTGGGCGTAGCCCTCGATGCTCGCGCCGAAGGACGTCGAGGTGGGGACACCCGAGACAGCGGCGTCGGACGGGCGGCCTTCGTCGTGCGCGTACGCGGTGTGCGCGCGGGCCGGGACGAGTGCGCCCGCGGGCAGTGCGGGGTTGCTGCCGGAGGCGGCGAGTCCTTCGGCGAGGACGACGTGGTGGAGCGGCCCGTAGGAGTGTGTGACGCGCTGGCCGTCCTCGGAGTACTCCGTGGTGGACGACAGTCGCTCCGCGCGGTCCGCCGTGGTCAGACCGGTCAGTCCCAGTGCGTCGAGCCGCGGTTCGGCGTCCGGGCCGCGGCCCAGGGCGAGTTCGCGGTTGGCCGGGTCGAGCTGGCTGACGGCATTGCCGTACCGGTCGAACTCGGTGGCGCTCAAGGCGCCGCCGTCGCTGGTGTTGGTCTCGCGGCCGTTGGCGTCGGCATAGGTCAGGGCGGCCCGGCCGTAGGCGTCGGCCGTCAGGTCCGCTCCCGTCGAGGAGGCGGGGGTGGAGTCGGGGCCGAAGACCGCTGTGGCGTCCGTGGGCACCTCGTCCTGGGCCCACGCACCGACGGTCGCCGGGTTCATCTGGTGGGGGGCCTTGGCTCCGGTGAGCGGGACGTCGTACACGACGGTGGTCGTCGCGGTGCCTTCGACGGTGTTGTGCGTGCCCTGCTTGAGGGTCGGGCGGGTCGCCTTCAGGAACATGCCCTCACCGGCGGTGAGGGAGGATCCGGCCTTGCCGTAGTGGAGGTCCCACGGCTGGTCGGAGCCCGCCATCAGCCAGGTGATCCGGTTGGCCGAGTCGTAGGAGTACTGGACCTGGGTGCCCTGGGAGTAGTGCGGGTTCCACTGCTGGCGCAGCCGCCCGGCCGCGTCGTAGCGGTAGACCGACAGGGCCTCGGAGCGGGTCGCGGAGGCACCGGGGTCGGTGGCCCACAGCTTGATCTCCTTGACCTGCCCGCTGAAGTCGCCGAAGTCCGCCGCCGTGGTGTGGCCGGTCGCCGTGGTCGCCGTGGCGTAGACGAACTCCACGACGCGGCAGCCCTTGGTGGCCGGTGCGCTCTGGCAGGTCGCCGCCGGGACGGCCGGCGCCGGGGAGATCAGATACTTCGGACGGGCCAGCGTCTTGCCGCCCTGGACGACCGGTTCCGACACGACGGTGACCGTCGACTCGTCCACGGCCGCCGAGGAGGTTGCCAGGGTCCAGGTGGTGGCTCCGGAGCCCGTCTTGGTGAAGACGCTGACGCTCCCGTCGGTGTCCTTCAGCGTGAAGGAGTTCCCCGTGAGCGAACCGGTCAGGGTGAGCGTTCCCGCGCCGGGCTCGGCCTCCCAGCCGCCGCCGGACTTGGCGGTGAAAGCGGTCGCGTCGCCGTTGGCGTCCAGCACCTCCACGGAGGTCGCCGTGGTCCGGCGCAGGTGGGTGTAGCCGCTGCCGGAGGTCTGGGCGCTGACGGAGGACAGCCAGCCGGGGCCGAAGATGTCCATGTGGCCTTCGCCCCGGTCCGGGTTGGGGCGGGAGGAGGCGGTGCGGTTGACCGCGACCTCGAAGGCGGAGACGTCCTTGGCGCCGAGCCGGAAGTCACCGGTGAGGAGGTTCACCGACCCGGGACCGATCTGGGCCGTCGGAGCCGCACCCGCGTTGCGGTCGAGGGTGACCTCGGCCTCCGGGGAGGCGTCGGTCGTGGAGCCCTGGGCGAAGACCGCCCGGATGTGTACCGGGCCGTCGTTGGCCAGCGTCTCGGTGATGTTCCAGTACAGCGAGGCGGGCTTGCCGCCGGTCACCGCGAACGGCCAGGCACCGACGGCACCGCCGTCGGAGCTGCGCCGCACGTTCGCCGTCGGCACGTCCTTCCAGGAGTCCGTCTCGCCGTGGCGGTACTGGTAGCGCACCCCGGTGTAGCCGGTGCGTCCCTCGGAGGTGAGCACGACGCGGCGGGCCGGCCGGTCGCCGTCCGCGGGAGAGGTCAGGGCCGCGCCCGAGCCGGCGCTGAAGGAGTAGGCGGTTTCGGCGGAGAGGTTGCCCGCCGTGTCCCGGGTGCGGGTGGTGAGCGTGTGCGGGCCGGCCTTGAAGACCAGCTGCCGGGTGACGGCCGTACCGGTGGTGGCGGCGGATGTCCAGTCGCCGGAGTCCAGCTTGTACTGGATTTCCTTCACATCGGCGGCGGGCGGCCTGAGGGTGAAGGAGCCGGAGAAGTTGCCGTTGCCGTCGGGGCTCCCCGACCACTGGCCGGCCGGGAAGTCGGTGGAGGAGACCGTGGTGGCACCGGGCTTGGTGGTGTCGACCGTGAAGGTCTGCCAGGCCGACCAGGTGCCGTTCCAGGTGGTCCCGTCGTAGACCGCGGCGCGCCACTTGTACGTGCCCTGGGCCAGCGCGGTCGTGGGCGTCCAGGGAGCGTGGGCGCCGGAGGCGGTGAAGGCCGACTTGCCCGTCTGGAGGGCGGCGGTGCCGTTGGCGGTCCAGATCTCGTAGGTGAGCTGGACGGTGTTGCCGTCGGCGTCGACGGCCTTGCCGGTCAGGGTGGGCGTGGTGTCGTTGCTCGCGGCACCCGTCAGCGGCGAGACCGGAACGGCCGCGCCCGGCTTGGTGTTGTACGTGACGGTCAGCGAGGGCTCGTGGGTGGCGTTGTGCGAGCCGTCGGTCTGGTTGGCCGAGTGGTAGCGGCGCCAGGTCAGGGCGTCGGACTCGTTGACGGCCGCGATCCGCACGCCGTGGTTGGCCTGCCCGTCGGCCCACGCCTGCACGATCGGCTTGACGTCCCAGGAGACGTGGCCGGCCGGGCAGCTGGAGCTGTAGCCCTTGGCCGACTTGTTCACCACGGCACCGGTCGCGGTGGTCGCGGGCTGGTTGCTCCAGTTGATGCCGGAGGGGTCCCAAGCCGCGGTGATCCGGCGGACCTCGTTGCCCGAGTTGGTGGTGTTGCAGGTCGAGGAGTAGTACGAGTAGAGGCGCAGGCTCGCGCTCGTGACGACCTTGCCCTTGTACTTGTTCGTGTTGAACAGCAGGAAGGAGCGGGCCTTCTCGGCGCCGTCGTACGTACCCGCCTTCAGCTCGGTCGAGCCGCGCTGCGAGGTGAGGTAGTCGTCGTACTGGATCCAGGTGTCGGTGACCGGCCCCATCAGGGAGTCCGTCGGGTCGACCGTCACCGGGTAGGTCAGTTTGGGGTCGTTCAGGAACTTCAGGTCCGGCTTGAGGACCAGGACCTGGCCCTTGCCGTCCTTGTCCGCCTCGATCTCGACCTCGACCGGCGCGATGTGCGCCGCGTCGCCGGAGGCCCGGTCGAAGGAGGAGTCCCACATCACGGGGGCCGGTGCGGTGGCCTTGGCCGTGCCCTTGGCGTCCAGCCAGCGCATCCGCTTGTCCGCGGTCTCGCTGAGCTCCAGACCGGTCGCCTCGACCGGAATCCGGTACTCCACCGGTCCCTCGGGCGGCTCGTGCAGGACGACGGAGTGCGAGAAGCCCTCCTTGAGCGCGGTGACCACGAGGTCTCCGCCACCGGAGACGGCGTTGCGGTACGTCGCGGTCGCGCCGTCCAGCTCCGGCTCGGGCAGCTTGCCGGACCAGCCGATGCCCAGTGCGTGCTTGCCGCGCTTGACCTGGACCAGCGGCTCGCCGGTGCCACCGTCGGACAGCGCCACCTCGGCGGCGGCCGCCTTGGGCCGGATGCCCTCGCCGGTGTCGACCAGGTCCGTGTCCACGGCCTGCCAGGCGCCGTCGGCGTCCTTGACGCGGATCGGACCGGTGTAGGAGGTGACCGCCGTGCTGCCGTCGGCCAGCGCGTACGAACTGGTCGAGTCGGTGCGCTCGTCGAGGATCTCGATCGTGCGGTTCTGCAGCCGCGCCAGCAGGTGCGCGGTGGCCGCGTCCCGCGCTTCGGCGGGACCGAGCTTCGCGGCGGGAGCCGTCACAGGCACTGCCCGCTCCGCGGCGACGGCTCCGGTTGCCTGGAAGACGATCGCGGAGTTGGCGACCAGGGTGAGGGCAGCCAGGGAGGCGACCGCGCCGCGGCGCGGTCCGGACCGGCGTGCGCGGGAGACGGCGTCGCCGTCCGGGTCGGACGTCCTTTCCGGTCTGGGTATGTCGCTGGATCTGTACATATCGGGCTTCAAGTGTGATGTTCCTTCAAAAATGGATGACATGCACAGACCTCGTTAAAGTGTGCACACGTGATGATCATAAATTCTCATCCAACTTTCATGAAATCTGCGCTCCTGGCAGACATTTCGGACGGGGCGAGGTGGCCGACCAGGCCGACCAGGCCGGCCGGGCGGGCATGGAGGCACGCCAGGACGAGCACCTCCTTGCCGGGCGGCGCGAGGCAGATCCGCACGCACGTCAGGGAGTCGAGCAGCACGGGCTCGGCGCTGCCAGCGGCAAGGTGAGCCCCGACAAAGCGGAGCGAGCTCCGCACGAGGATCTGGGCGTAGCCCCCGAGGTCCCAGGCGACTGCGGTGCCGAAGAGCCGCTCATCAGCGCAGCGGATCCGGTCCTCGTGAGCCGAGCACCACGCGTCAGCGGCCCGCTACAGGGCCCTCTCCAGGCGCTGTTCGGCGACGTCACGGTCCTTGCCTTGACCTTCGGCCGCACGCTTGAGCCGAAGCGCCCGGCCCTCGGCGGACTGCCTCGGCCTCCGGCCGAGAGCGTCGGCGACCTGCTGCCAGGACGACTCACGCTCGCGGGCAGCGCGGATCAGCTCCCGCTCCCCCACGTCCGTTTCGCACCGGTACCGGATCTCCGGGTGTCCCGCGCGACAGGATTCGCCCGCCCTGTTGTCTCTGTTGCGGGCACGAGTCGGTCGCAGTTGAAGACGAGGGTGACCGCCTCGTGATGGACCCGCCCGTCGTACCCGTGCTCCGGCACCGTCGGCCGGATCACCTGGTCCCAGTGGATCGATCCGTACCTCGCGCCGACCAGCGCGGTGAAGCCGTCCTCGGCACCCCCGACCGGCCGGTCCGGCATCGACGCCCAGAGCGGGAGCAGGAGAACGAGGCCGTCCGCGCCCTCGGAGAGCTCGGCCGCGTGCCCGTCGCACCACAAGCCCGCCCGCGCATCGGACTCCCTCGCCCAGAACTCCTCGCTCTCCATGGGGAACCAGACGTCCGGCAGCACCTGACGCGGTTCCCCCACCTCCGCGACCGTGCAGAGCTCCACGTCCGCCGACCACAACCCGTCATCGACTTCCCACGGCTTCGGCCGAGCCACCCCACACTCCCGCCACCGGTCCCGAATCGATCCCACCACCACGAAGATCGTTTCGTGAGGAGTTCCAAGGGCTGTCCCGTGATCCCCGGCGGGCGAGGGGTGGCCGTCTGAACGGCGAAGTCCTCGTCGCGCAGGACGGAGCGGGCGGGACGGCCCTCCCGCCCGCCGAGGGTCGAAGCAGGCCGGGCGGTCTCGTCGAACCGGTGGATCACATCCCGGACGGTGTCCCCGTCGGCCCGCACCGACTTCGCGATCATCGGCACCGGTCACCTCCGGCCCGGCGGAAAATCCCGGCAGGCCGAGAAGGCCGCTGTTAGGGTCGAAGAGACGTTGACCGTGTAGCGAGGAGCGGCAGACATGTCGGGTGACGACGACATCTCCGGGTGAGAACCGGAACTGACGGCCACCGCGGCGCCCCGGGCGCAGGCGGAGTGGCCCGTCTCGTCGTACCCCTCTTCCGCATGTCTGCCCGGGGCGGAGCCCTCTCCGCCCCCAGCCCTCCCGAGGTCCTTCCATGTCCGACGTCTCCGTCGTCTGCTCCGGCCTGTCCTTCTCCTGGCCCGACGACACCCCCGTCTTCCACGACCTGACCTTCGCCCTGGCCTCCGGCCGTACCGGGCTCGTCGCGCCCAACGGCTCCGGCAAGAGCACCCTGCTCAGGCTGATCGCCGGTGAGCTGCGGCCGTCCGCCGGTTCGGTGTCCTCCGGCGGCACCGTCGGCTACCTCCCGCAGACCCTTCCCCTGAGCGGTTACCTCACGGTGGCCGAGGTCCTGGGCATCGCCCCGGTGATCCGCGCCCTCGACGCCGTCGAGTCCGGTGATGTCGGCGAGGAGCACTTCACCACCATCGGCGACGACTGGGACATCGAGGAGCGGACCCGTGCCCAGCTCGACCGCCTCGGGCTCGGGGGGATGGCCCTCGACCGCCGTCTCGACACCCTCAGCGGCGGCCAGATCGTCTCCCTCGGTCTCGCCGCGCGGCTCCTGGCCCGCCCCGACGTGCTGCTCCTCGACGAGCCGACCAACAACCTGGACCGGGACGCCCGGCACCGGCTGTACGACGTGCTCGCCGACTTCACCGGGCTGCTCCTGGTGGTCGCCCACGACCGGGCCCTGCTCGACCGCATGGACGGCATCGCCGAACTGGGCTCCTCCCGGCTGCGGTTCCACGGCGGCGACTTCACCTCGTACGAGGAGGCCGTGCGCGCCGAGCAGGAGGTCGCCGAGAAGAACGTGCGCAACGCGGAACAGGACCTGAAGCGGGAGAAGCGCGAGCTCCAGCAGGCCCGTGAACGCGCCGATCGCCGCGCGAGCAACGCCGCCCGCAACCTGAAGAACGCCGGGCTGCCCCGCATCTTCGCGGGGAACATGAAGCGCGGCGCGCAGGAGTCCGCCGGGCGCGCCGGGCAGACGCACGCGTCCCGGGTCGGTGAGGCCAGGGCCCGTCTGGACGAGGCCGGACGGGCGCTCCGTGACGAGCAGCGCATCTCACTGGACCTGCCCGAGACCCAGGTGCCCGCGGGCCGGGACCTGTTCCTCGGGGAGGGGATGCGGGTCCGGCTCGACGGCCGCGACCTGTTCACGCGGGACGGTGTCGACCTCTCCGTACGCGGACCCGAGCGCATCGCGCTCACCGGGCCCAACGGCTCCGGGAAGACCACCCTGATGCGGCTGGTCAGCGGTGAACTCGCCCCGGACGGAGGGATGGTCAGGCGGGGCGACGGCCGGATCGCCCATCTCTCCCAGCGTCTGGACCTGCTGGACCCGGACCGCACCGTGGCGGAGAACTTCGCCGCCTTCGCGCCCGAGCGGTCCGACGCGGAGCGGATGAACCTGCTCGCCCGGTTCCTCTTCCGGGGCCCCCGGGCGCACCTCCCCGTCGGTGTGCTGTCCGGCGGGGAGCGGCTGCGGGCCACGCTGGCCTGCGTCCTGTGCGCCGAACCGGCGCCCCAGCTGCTGCTCCTCGACGAGCCGACGAACAACCTCGACCTGGTCGGCGTGGGCCAGTTGGAGGGCGCGCTCCAGTCGTACCGGGGCGCGTTCCTGGTGGTCAGTCACGACGACCGGTTCCTCGCCGAGATCGGGGTGGACCGATGGCTGCGGCTGGCCGACGGCGGGCTGGAGACGACCGGCGCCCCCGGGATGTGACCGGCGGCGCGGCCCGGTGCCTTCGGACGCGTTCCCGAGGACATCGGGCCGGGCAGGTGCGACGACGCCCCCGGTGGGACGCTCCGGGCGCGGCTCCGGCCGTATCCCTGCCGGATCGGTGAGGTTCTCCGGCGGGGCGGCTCGCCGGGGTCTCCGGGGTCTCCGGGGTGTTCCGCACCGCACCCCGGAGACCTGGAGCCGGTGGCTCAGTCCTCGTCGCCCTCGTCGCCCTCGCCCTCGTCGTCACCCTCGAAGAAGTCGCCCACCTCGTCGATGACTTCGGCGGCCACCATGCCGCCGACGACGCCCACGGCCAGGCCCGCCGCACCGGCGGCGACGGCGGTGCCCATGCCCGGTCCCGAGCGGTGGCCGCCGTCGTGGTGACCGTGTCCGTGGTCGCCCTTGTGGGCGTGGCCGCCGTACGGATCGTGGCCGTACGCGTCGTGGGAGCCGTGGCCGCCCTGCGCGAAGAGCGCGCCGCCGGGCCCCGAGGCGCCGTGGTTCCCGTACGAGGAGCGGTGCTCCACCAGCCTGCGCAGCCAGTCGTCCACCTCGGCGTTCCAGTCGACCCGCTCGACGCCGTGGTGGCTGACGGTGAAGCGGGTGAGGGCGTCGTGGCCCTCGGAGCGGAAGCCGCCGCGCTTGTCGGCCTCCAGGACGACCTCGAGTCCGGCGGGACCGGCGAGGAAGGTCACCTCGATCTCGTTGACCTGGTGCGCGTACCGGGGGGACGGGGTGAGTTCGATCTCCTGGTAGAAGGGCAGCTGCTGGCCGGTGCCACCGATGTGGCCGAGTTCCAGGTCGGCGGACTTGAAGCCGAGGCCCAGCTGGCCCAGGGCCTCCAGGACGGCCTCCTGCGCGGGCAGGGGGCGGACGGCCAGCGGGTCCGTGTCGCCCTTGTCGCGGGCGCCCGCGACGCCGAGTTCGGTGCGGACGCCCAGCACGATGCCGAGGCCCTGCCCGTACAGCTCGGTGATCGGGGTCTCCCAGGGCAGCGGGAAGGAGAAGGGGACGCTGCGGTGCTCCTCCTCCGCGAGCCGGAAGTTCCCGGCGACGACGTGCCGGTGGAAGACGACGAGGCCCTCGGACTCGCCGTCCTCGTGCTCCGCCTCGACCCGGGCCACGAGTTCCAGGGTGATGTGCTCGATCGTGAAGTCGGCTCCGCCGCCCTTCAGATGGACCTGCCCGCTCAGGACACCGCCCGGCGTCGCCGCGCCGGGGTCGAGCACGGTGTCCACCGAGGGGCCGCCGACGCCGAGCGAGCCGAGCAGACGCTTGAACACCATCTGGCGTTCACTCCTTCTTGTCACGTGGGGTGGTTCGGCACGAGGGGCTCCGGAGACCGCAGACTCTCTACATGCCTGTAGAAGCATAGGGGCGGCCGGTGCGTGCCCGATCCACTCATGGGCCCGTCGGGTCATATCCGTACCGGAGTTGACCCCTCCGCGTACGGGCGCGACGGCGGACGGCGGGGGCGTCGACCTGCGGAACGGGCCCTCACGGACGGCCCGCACGGGCGAGCCACCTGCTGGATGGCGCCCGGCCGTGCGGCCGTACGGCGCGGAGCCCGCCGAAGGGCCCGCCGTCGAACACGACCCGCACACCCTGCCCCGCGCCGCACGGAACGGCCCCGGCCGACGACTGTCCGGCCGAGCGGAAACGCCGTCGGGCGGAAACGCCGTCGGGCGGAAACGCCGTCGGGCGGAAACGCCGTCGGGCGGAAACGCCGTCGACCGCCCGGCCCGTACGGGCGGGGCGGTCGACGCGGGCGGCGGGGGCTACTTCGCGGCGGCCAGGGCCGCGAGGGCCTGCGCCCAGCGGGCGAACTTCAGGTCCGCGAGATCGGCGACGGTCTTCACTCCGAACGCCTCATCGAGCAGCTCGCCGTCCCGGTCGGAGACGCCCTTCAGCGCGGCGACGGGGGCGGCCAGGATCTCGGGCAGGCTCTTCTCCGCCCACGCCTTGTCCAGCACCTTGTCGAGATCGATCGAAGCCATGAGGCCCTCCAGCCGTCGAGCAGGCGCGACCACCGCGCCTCTACACAGCTGTAGAAAATACGCGGTCGATCACTTCCGGAAGCACCCGCGCCGCATCTCGGCCAAGAAAGTCCGAAAGAGGGCGCAGGTGGGTGACGAAAGCGGCGAGAGGCCGCCACCCGGACGACGGGAGCGGGAGGTCACGAGGACGACGGAGGGACGGGAGAAGGGCTCTCCCGGCGACGGAGGACGGGAGAAAGGCCGTCCGGACGACGGAAGGGAGCGGAAAAGGCCGCCCGGAGCGGGAGGGAACGGGAGACCGCCCGGATTCTTCCTAGTCGCCGCCTCCTCCCCCGCCGTCCCCGCCCCCGCCGTCCGAGCCGCCGCCCGCGTTCCCGGCGTCGCCGCCGTCCGAGCCCCAGCCGTCGCCGCCGCCCGCCTCGCAGTCCTCGCCACCGGTGCCGAGGTTGCTGTACCAGGAACAGTCCCAGTCGGAGTCCGTGACGGCCGATCCCCCGTCGTCCCCGGTGCGCCGCCGGGCCGGGAACCGGGCCAGGCCCGTCGTGTCCCCGAGTCCGAACGCGACGGAGAAGAACTGCGCCATGACGGCGTCGCGCGGGTCGTCGCTCTCGTACCGGACCGGTCCGAGCGGCAGGAGCGCCGTGTCCTGCCCGGCCGCCCGGCGCCGGGCGGGGCGGCTCAGAAGGGCGACGTGGTGCTCGTCGCGCAGCAGCCACGAGCTGGTCGCGCTCCCCCGCAGCAGCGACCACCGCTGTCCGGACAGCGTCACCTCCACCGAACTCCTGGACTTCCGGAGCCTCTTGTGGAGTTCGAGGTCGGCCGAGACGTCCCCGACGGTCAGGCGCAGCCCCCTGGACGGCTCGGCCGCATCGGGCCGGAAGCCGTACGGTGCCCGCATCCGTACGACGGGGGCGTGCGGCCCCCACACGTCGACGCGCGCCAGACGCCGGTCCACCGCCACGGTCACCGGTCCGGCCGGTCCTCCGGCGAGGCGCCGGGCCATCCAGAGCGGCACGCCTTCGGCCGCCGCCCGGTCCGCGAGCGCCGCCACCCCGGCCGGACCGCCGCTCAGCCGTACCGCCAGCTCCCCCAGTTCACGGGCGAACGCGGCGGCGTCCCGTACCTTCACCGCCGTGGCCGTCCCGGTCACCCGGGTGACCGGGACGACACCGGGCCCTTCCGGCAACCGGCCCAGGGGCCGTTCCGAACCGCCGCCGCCGAGCCACAGCCCGCGCCGGTACGCCTCCGCCATCGCCCCCAGGTTCAGCACGTCCAGCGGCGTACTGGTACCGCCCCTGCGCAGCCGGTCCCCGGTCAGTTCGACCGTCCGCGCGAACGGATTGCGCGACCGTTCGCCGTAGAGCATCCCACTCATCGTCCCCGCCCCCGCCGGTCCGCTACTTGCTGACCGCGAAGCGCATCAGGGCGTGCTCGTCGCCCTGCTTGATCTTCCCGGTGGTGTTGATCACTTCGAGCTTCCAGCCGCCGCCCACCCGCAGCGCCTTGGCCACGGCGCAGCCGTTGTCCTGGGTGAGCAGGCTGGGCCAGATGTCGGCGACCTGCTGGGAGCTGCCGCCGGTGGCGTCGTACACCTTGAAGCTGATGTTGCGCGCCTTCTGGAAGGAACTGCCCTTCTTGTAGGCGGCGGCGACGAAGACGATGGCGGTGATGTGGGCGGGGACGCGGGCGAACTCGACGGTCACGGTCTCGTCGTCGCCGTCGCCGTGCCCCGTCTGGTTGTCGCCGCTGTGGACCAGCGCGCCGTTCCCCATCGGGTCGAGGGAGTCGAGCCCGGCGAGCCGCACGGGGTCGCCGCCCTGCATGGCGACGGCTATCAGGTCGAGGTCGGTGCCGGTCTTGCGGCGCAGCCGGCCCAGTACGCCGCCGCTGCTGCCCGCCGTGGGGTCCCAGGACACCCCGATGGACAGACGGGTCACCCCGTCCAGGTCCGCGGGCCCGTCTTCCTTGGTCAGCGTGATCATCTGCGTGCCTTCCTTCTGCCGGAGCTTTTCCGGGGCTTCCCTCGGGGGCTTCCGCCGGGGCTTCCCTCGGGGCTTCTTCCCACGCAGAGTGTGCCCGGCGTCCCCGTGGTTCCCCGCGGGGGGTCCGTGCGTCGGCACGCGGAGGCGCCCGCCCCGGTCTCTTCGCCGGGACGGGCGCCTCTCGTACGGTCAGGGCAGCAGGTGTCCGAGCGTCCCGCCGTGGATCTGGCCCTCGCAATGGGGCTGGTGGGACTCGAAGATCTGGCGGTTCTCGTTGCGCAGGCACCTGAGCAGCGGCAACGTGGAGACGCCCGGCGGCGGGCTGGTGTGGAGCCAGCCGAGGCGGGTCACGTACGCCTGGCCCTCGCAGTTGACGTCCGTGCTGGTGAAGTGGTCACCGCGCACCTGGCAGAGGTAGAGCGGCGTGGTGCCCGGGGCCGCCGAGGTGTAGAGGGTGCCCAGCGGGCCCTGGAGCTGGTATCCGGCGGGGGCGTCCCAGGGGGTGCTGAGGGTGTCCGAGGACTTGTGGTAGCGGTACAGGACGAAGGTCGGCGAGGTGACGTTCGGTTCGCCGGTGCACAGGTACTCGATGTGGACCTGGACGTAGCCGTTGGGCAGCGTGTTGACCACGGTCGGGCCCGCCGCGACGCGGCACTCGGACGGGTCGAAGCCGCGGGCTGCCGCGGCTTCCAGGCCGGTGGCGCGGGCGGCCTGCTCAGCCACGTTCCGGGGCCCGCTGCCGAATCCCTTGATGTAGAGCTTCACGGGCCCCGCGGTGGAGACGGCCGCCGGGGCGGCGGGCGGCGCGGCGGCGGGCGCGGCCGACGCGGAGGCGCCGAACAGAGTGGTGGCGAGCGTGGCGGCGAAGGCGGTGGCGAGGACGGCGGAGCGTCCGGCTGCCTGGCGTAAGAACTTCAAGGGCGTCCCTAGGTCGGGTGCTTGGATGGCCGGAGCAGACGACGGAGGCACTGTTGCACCTCATGTGCTTCTGCTTGTCCTCTGCAACAGGGCCATCACTATCAGGCATCGCCTCGACCGTTCGGGCATGTCGCACGGTATGTCCGGTTCCGGGGCGGTGCTGACCGGTGGTGCCCTCTTGACGGTTCGCCGGACGCGCCGGGGACCGTACGCCCCTCCGGGGGCCTCTGGGCTCAGCGGGTGGCGGGGGCGGTCGTACGGGACTCGTAGTGCTCGTCCGAGTCGGTCGTCACCGTGCTGGACGTGACATGGCCCGCGAGCCCGAGCAGCAGGAAGAGCCAGACCAGCACTTTGGCGGCCGTGCCCAGGACGAGCGGCCGGGTGCCGGACGCGGGCCGCTCCGCGAGCGGACCGGGGGCGTCGCCCAGGAGGCCCTTCGGGTACACGGGCGTCAGCATCATGGCGTAGGCGGAGAAGCGCATCCGGTAGCGGACCACGGCCGCCGTGGCGCCGTAGACCGGCTCGGGCAGACGGCCCAGGGCGATGCCGATCAGCCAGAACACCCAGCCGATCACGAACCAGCCGCTCTGGGCGAGGTTGCTGACGATCGCCGCCGGGATCATCAGGATGAGCCGGAAGAGCACCGCGAGCCGGTTGAGCGGGGTGGCCCGGAGTTCGATCTGGACCGGATGGTCGGGGGCGTCGAAGGCGAACGGCGGGTAGCGGTCCACCAGCAGGAAGGCACTCGCCGCGACCCGCGTCTGGTAGACGAGGACCCCACCGAGGAACGAGGCGATCGGGTCGGGCAGCCTGCCCAGGACCAGGGCCGCGAACCAGCCCGCGATCGTCACGAAGAACGCGAGGAAGGACAGCACCACCACGACGACGAACTGCGGCAGGAGCAGCAGCCAGCGCAGCAGGACCGTCCAGCGCCGCTGCGGTCCCGGTGGGGGCACGTCGAGGACCGGCCGCCATTCACCGCCCTCGACGTCGTCCGAGGGGCGGGGGTCCCAACCAGTCGCCATGGGCGTCTCCGTCTCCTCCGGGGCGTCGAGGTCCCTTCGATGGTGACCCGGTCCGGCGGAGCCCGCACCAGGACTGCGGCCACCGGGGGAAACCGGGTGCCCTTCCCACCCCTGTGGGGAAGGGCACCCGGGGCACCGGGGCGAGGCCGGGGTGCGGGCCCGGCCAGGAGCCGGGGCGGGTCGGGGACCTGTCCCGTCCCGTCCTGTCCTATCCCGTCTTGTCCTATCCCGTCCTTCCTTGCCCTGCCCTGCCCTGCCCTGCCCGGAAAGGTACGGTCGCGGCGGGTCCGGTCGGACTCGGCCCGAGCCCAGGACCGGGCTCGGGCCGGGCCCGGTCTCCGGCGGGGTACGGCTCCGGCACGGTTCCCGGAGCGCGCCGGGCCCGGTCAGTTCCCGTTCGGCCGGGTGAACTCCTCGATCAGCACCGGGTACTGCTCGCCGCCGTGCCCGGCGGCGATCGCGCGGTCCGCCATCGCCTTGAGCAGCTTCGGCAGTTCCGCGTCGACGCCGAGCGCCTCGCTCTCCTCGACCAGATGGGCCATGGCCCGCGCGTCGGTCTCCAGCGCCGACACCTCGGCGGTGAAGGTGCCGCTGTCGATCTGCTCGGCGTACCCGGGCAGCCAGTCGGCCACGCCCACGGCGATCTGCCGGGCGAAGGGCGCGTAGGTCGCGGCGTCCACACCGGCCGTCCGGAGGAGGGCGGTGCCCTGCAGCCAGGCGTTCAGGACGCTCCACATCATGGTGAGACCGGCCGCGTCGTAGAGCGACGCGAGTCCCGGGTCGTCGCCGAGGTGGGTGACCGTGCCGAGGGTGGCGAGGGTCGGCTCATGGGCGGCGAAGAGGTCCTCGGGGCCGCTGTGCAGGACCGTCGCCTCCGGGGTTCCGATCGAGGACGGAACGGCCATGACGGCGCCGTCCAGGTACCGGGCGCCGCGCTCCTCGGCCCAGCGCGCGGTCTCCCGGGCCTGCGCCGAGGAACCGGAGGTGAGGTTGATCAGGGTCGTACCGCGCAGGTCGACGCCGTCCGCGCCGAGCACCTCGTGGACGGCGCCGTAGTCGGTGAGGCAGAGGATCGTGAGGGTGTCCGGCCGGAGCGCGTCGGCCGGGGTGGGGGCGAGCCGGGCGCCCCCGGCGACGAGGGCGGCGGCCTTGGAGTCCGTACGGTTCCAGACGGTGGTGGGGTGTCCGGCCTCCAGGAAGGCACCGGCGAGGGCACGGCCCATCAGGCCGAGGCCGAGGACGGTGACGGAGGAAGTGGTTCGGTCGGTCATGACAGCATCGTGAACGTTGATACCGGTGTGAAGGTCAAGCGAGGGATGTCATGAGGATCGGGGAACTCAGCCGCCGGACGGGCGTTCACGCCCACCAGTTGCGCTATTACGAGGCCCAGGGCCTCCTGGAGGCCGAGCGCGGGGCCAACGGCTACCGCGCCTACGACGAGAGCGCCGTCCTGCGGGTACGGCAGATCCGGCATCTGCTCGGCGCCGGACTGTCCTCCGAGGACATCGCCTACTTGCTGCCCTGCGCCGTGGGGGAGGTGCCCGAACTGGTCGGCTGTCCCGACCTGCTGGCGGCGATGCGATCACGACTGCGGCGGCTGGAGGAGCAGTTGGAGCGGATAGCCCGGTCCCGGGAGGCCCTGACCGTCTACATCGACGCGGCCGAACGGATGGGGGCGGAGACCTATCCGCCCTTCGAGGGATCGACACGGGAGGCCGCGTCCGCCTGACGGCGGGGAGGCCACCGCACGGCGGGAGGCCACTACGGCGTGCGCGGCACGGCTCCGCGCCGCTGTCGGCCGGGGCTCCGACAACTCGTGCCGCCCTGGCCGACGGAGCGGGCCTGGCTCAGACCGAGAGCAGGTCGACCACGAAGACCAGTGTCGAGTTCGCCGGGATCAACGGCGAGGGCGACTGCTTGCCGTAGCCGAGGCGCGGGGGAACGACGATCTCGCGGCGGCCACCGACCCTCATTCCGCGCACACCCCGGTCCCAGCCCTTGATGACCCTGCCCCCGCCCACGGCGAACTTGAACGGCTGGCCCCGCTCCCAGGAGGTGTCGAACTCCTTCCCGGACTCGAAAGCGACCCCGACGTAGTGGACCCTGACCACCATGCCCGGCTTCGCCTCGGCCCCGTCCCCCACGACCAGGTCCCGAATCGTCAGCTCGGTGGGAGCATCCCCCTCGGGCACGATGACCTCGGGCTTCGTCAGTTCACTCATCACGGCCTCACCACTCTCCGCCGGAACCTCCCGACGGCCCTCGCCGTACTCATGGACGCTCCATGCGGCACACGGTCACGCTACCGAGCATCCGGATCCTCCGAGCACGTCCGCTCCTGCGGTGCGCGGCCCTCGACGAACCCGGCAGAACATCCGGGATGCCCCCTTGTGGCCGCTGGGCCCCTCCCCCGGCCGCCCCGCGACCGCCCGCCTGTGGTGACCGTCACGGCGGCCCGGCCCGCCGGTGGCCGGAACCCGTACGATCCGCCACGCGTCCGATTCCGGATCGATCGTCCGGTGCGGTTCCAGCATCCGCCCCACCCGGTGTTGGGGTGACCGACGTTCCGCCGAGATGCGCCGTTCACCCTGGTCACGGCCGGATGTGCGCTCAGGGAGCGGCGACCGCGACACTCCCGACGGACGAACCACCCTCCGGTCCAAGCCACTTGGGGCCGCAAGAGCTTTCGACGCACAAACGGAAAGCAGCCATTCTTCTCAACGGAAGTGCGCCACCGCCCGAGCTTCCAGGGGCCCTGCCGTACGCGCCAGTAGGTACCCGCGTCGCGGACCGAAAGTGTCATGACCTCGCCATCCTTCTGTTCTCGGCCCCCATCCGCCCCACGAAGTGGCACGCTCCACCCCGGCCCGTCAACCGCACGGGCCCGGTTGGCCGGAAGGTTCCCGGCCCCGTCCCCTCGGCGCCCGGCCCGCTGTACCTTCCTCCTGACCCTGCCGCCGACCGGGGTCACGCCCGCTCACCCCCCCTCGTTCAGGCCGCCCCCACGGCCTCAGCCGCTCAGTGCTTCCCCCCTCTCCTCCGCCCTCCCACGGTGGTTCGCCATGCCCGCTGCACCCTCCCCGCCCCCACCCCGCCGGCCGGGGGCAACCGTGCGTTTCCAGCTGCTCGGACCGCTCAGCATCACCGACGGGCGGGCTGTCGCGGTGCTCCCGCCGTCCAAGCCCACGGCGCTGCTCGCCGCCCTGCTCGTCCGCCCCGGTTCCATCGTCTCCGCCGAGCGGCTGCGCGGTTTCGTCTGGGGCGAGGAGCACCCTCCGACCGCCAAGACAGCGCTCCAGAGCTGCGTGCTGCGGCTGCGGCGGCTGTTCGCCAAGTACGGCATCGAGAACCAGGCCGTCGTCGCGGTGGCGGGCGGGTACCGCATCGACGCCGACACCGACACCCTGGACCTGCTCCACTTCCGCCGCCTCGTCGAGGGCGCCGCCGTACCGGACGCCGGGGCCGAACTGTTCGCGCTGCGGACCGCGCTCGGCCTCTGGCAGGGGGCGCTCCTGTCGAACGTCCCCTCCGACCTGCTCCACCGCGACGAGGTGCCCCGCCTCGCGGAGGAACGGCTGCGGGTCCTGGAGCGCGTCTGCGACATCGAGCTGGAGCACGGCCGATACCGGGAAGCGCTCGTCGATCTTTGGGAGGTTACGCGCGTATACCCGGCCCACGAGCGGTTCGCGGAGCAGTTGATGGTCGCCCTCTACCGGACCGGTCGGCAGACCGAGGCCCTGGCCGAGTACCGCAGGATCAAGGGCCATCTGCGGGAGCGGCTCGGCGTGGACCCCCGGGCCGCGCTCCAGCGCCTGGAGATGTCGATCCTGCGCGGCGAGGACCTCGGACCCCTGGACGCGGCACGCGGCACGCTGACGCTCACCCCTCCGCGGAGGACGGCCTCCCCGAGTCCCTCGCCGCACGGCCCGTCGGCGGTCGAGGCGGCGGGCGCGACGCACCCGACGCACCCGACGCACCCGACGCACCCGACGCACCCGACGCACCCGACGCACCCGACGCACCCGACGCACCCGACAGGCTCCACGGACTCGACGGGCCTGTGGACCGGTCCCCCGCCGATCCCCCCGCCGATCCCCTCTTCGAGCACCTCGGAACCGCCTTCGACGCGTCTCGCGGATCAGCTCGCGGTCCCGCCCTCGCCCTGTCCGTCCCTTCCCTCGCCGCTTCCCCCGCCGACTCCCGGGTCAGCTCCTCCGTCGGGTGCTCCGTCGGCTCCGCCCTTGCCAGACCCTCGCCCGGCCTCCCCGGCGGGCACCCCCTCGCCCCACCCCGGGAACCCGGCGTCCGATCCGGTTCCCAGCGCCTCGACGTCCATGCCCGCCAAGCACCTTGAAGGCAAGCCGCCCGCCCTCGGCTCCCCCCTCACGACCACCGCGACCGCCATGACCGGGGAACACCCCACCGCTCCCCTCCCCGCGGTCCCGCACTTCACCGGGCGTGAGAGCGAAGTCGCCGCCCTGCTGGCCCTGTTGGAGTCCGACCGGTCGGCCGAGGAGGCCGAGCGCCTCCCGCTCGCCGTGCTGTCCGGCGCCCCCGGCATCGGCAAGACGGCCCTCGCGCTCCACATCGCGCACCGCACGGCCCGTCGTTTTCGCGGGGGATGCGTCCTGCTGAGCCTGACCGACCCCGACGGCACCCCGCGCCGGGTGGAGGAGGCCGCCGCCGAACTCCGCCGCGCGCTGCCGCGGGGCGCCGACGGGGAACGCGGACGCGCCCTGCTCGTCCTGGACGACGTCGTCCACCCCGACCAGGTCCGGCCGCTCCTGACCGCTCACGCGGGCGGCGCCGCGCTCGTCACCAGTCGCATGGGCCTCGCCGGTCTCGTCGCCACCCACGGCGGCACCGTGCACCGGCTCGGCGCCCTGGAGCCCGAGCAGGCGCGGGCCCTGCTCACCGCCGTCCTCGGCCCGGCCAGGTTCACCGCCGAGCCCGCCGCCGCGCGGACCCTCGCGGCCGTCTGCGGACACCATCCGCTCGCCCTGCGCATCGCCGCCGCCCGGCTGCTCACCCGCCCCCGGATGCGCGCCGGGGACTACGCGGAATGGCTCCGGCACGACCCCGTCGGACGGCTCAGCCTCGCCGACGACGTCCGGATGTCCGTACCGCGGCGCTTCGACGAGGCCCTCGGGCGGCTGTCCCCGGGGCTCGCCGAGGCCCATCTGCGCCTCGCCGCCTCGCCGTACGAACCGCTGACCGCCGCCCGGAGCGCCGAGGCCCTCGGCCTTCCGGTGGACGCGGCGGAGGAGGTCGTCGAGCGGCTGCTCGACGCCGGGTTCCTGGAGGAGGGCCAGCCCGGCGCCTTCTGGACGCACGAGTTGCTGCGGGCCCACGCGCGCCGGACGGCGGGCACCGCCTCCGGGCACTTGACGGCGCCGCTCCGCCCGCCCCGGTACGGCGAACTCCCCCCGGCGGGAAGGCCGGAGACCGTCCGCGCCACGGCGACCACGACCTGAGGCCCCCACGCCGTCCCCGTACCCGCCGTGCACCCGCCGTCCTGCCGACGGCGCCGATCCGCCCGCACCGCGCCCGCCCCGCCCGTCGCCCCGGGCTCCATCCCGCCACCCCAACGAGAGGTGTGACGCACGCATGACCGCAACGCCCTACGCGGAGATCGCCGGAACCCGGCCCCGGGTCCGTCGGGACGTCCTGTTCACCCAGACCCCCGACGGGGTGATCTTCCACAACGCAGACGGCGGCTTCCAGCTCACCGCCAGGTCCGGCTACCGCTTCGCCACGCTCCTGGTGCCGTACCTGGACGGCACCAGGAGCGTCGAGGAGATCTGCCGGGGCTTCGGCGAGGCCCAGAAGGCGATGGTGGGCGAGCTGGTCAAAGCGCTCTACGCGCGGGGATTCGCCCGTCCCGTGCCCGCTCCGGAGGAGGGGCCCGCCGTCCCCGCGAACCCGCCCGCCGTGGCCGCCCGGTTCGCCCCGCAGATCGGCTACGTCGACCACTACGCGGACGGCGCCGAGGCCCGCTTCGCCCGGTTCCGGGGGACCCGGGTCGCCGTGCTCGGCGACGGTCCGACCGCCCGCTGGTGCGTGCTCTCCCTGATCCGGAACGGCTGCGCCTCGATCGGTGTCGAGCCCGCCTTCGCGGACGGCACCGGGGGCGTCGCGCCTGAGGAGTTCACGGCCGTCCACGCGGAGGCGGCCGCGCTCGCCGAGGAGGGCTGCCCCGTCGAACTGGCCCTCCTCGAAGGGCCGGTGAAGGACCCGGGGCGGAGCGGCTGGGCATCCTTCGACGGATACGACGTGGTCGTGGCCGCCGCCGGGGACGACGTCCCCGAGCGGGTGCTGCCCCTGCTGCGGGAGGGCGTTCCGGAGGACCGCGTCCTCCTCCCCGCGTGGACCTTCGGCGGTCTGGCCGTCATCGGTCCCGCCATGGCCTCCGGCACGTCCTCCTGCTGGGCGTGCGCGGCCCTGCGGCTCGGCGCGTCCTCCGGTACGGCCGCCGGGGACGCGGCCGGACTGTGGAGCGGTCTGGCGCTCGGCACCGGCACCCCGGGCGACCGGCCCTCGGGACCGCTCGCGGCGATGCTCGGGAACCAGTTGGGGTACGAGGTGTTCCGGCTGGTCACCGGGGCGCTCCCGGACGAGAGCCGGGACCGGGTGCTCGTCCAGTCCACGGCCAGCTTCGACGTCGCCTCGGAGCCGCTGCTCGCACATCCCCGGTGCCCGTTCTGCTCCTCGCCCGCCGAACCGCCCGAGCCGGTCGACCTGACGGCGGCCCCGGCGCGCCCCGCCTTCCTGCCGACGGTCGCCACCGCCCCCGACGACGAGGCCGCGCAGGGGCCGCTCGCCGCGCTGGAACGGCGCTCTGCGCTCGTCCGGCCGTTCACCGGGGTGTTCCGGGAGTACGCCGACGAGCCGTTGACGCAGACACCGCTGAAGGTCGGTTCGGTCGTCCTCGGGCTCGGCTCGCGGGGCACCCGTACCGTGACCGCCTTCGACGTGCACCACACGGCGGGCGCCCGGCTGCGGGCGCTGGACGCGGCGGCGACGGTCTACGCCGAGCACGTGGTCCCGTCCGCCGTCCCCGTGGAGCGGTCGGCCGCCCTCCCGGCGGTGGACCCGGACCTGCTCACCGTCGCGTCCGGTACGGGCGGCTCCGGGGCGGAGCCCGTCTGGACCCTGGCGACCTCGCTGATCACCAAGGAGGCCGTACGGGTGCCCTCGGGCGCCGTGCGTCCCTTCGGCCGGGACAACGCCGACCGGCGCTTCGAGCCCACCCGGGCCGGGGCCGGGGCCGGGGAGGACCTGCCGGGGGCCGCGGCGGCGGGACTGCTGTCGGCGCTGTCCCATGACGCGCTGCGCCGTGCCGTCGCGGGCGGCGGGAGCGTCGCCGTGCTCGCGGCGGACGCCTTCGGCGAGGACCCGGAGATGACGTTCCTGCTGCGTTCGGCCGCGCTGCTGGACCTTCCCGTAGAGCTGCTCGACCTCGGCGAACGGGCCCGCTCCGGCGTGTCCGTGGTCCTGGCCCGGACCAACAGCCCCACGGCGGGCGACGGTTGGGCCGTCGGGGCGGCGCTGGACCCGGCCTCGGCCGCCGTCGACGCGGTGCGGGACCTCCTGGGCCGGGCCCAGTTCGCCGCCGAGGAGGGCGGCGCCGTCGACGACGAGGGCGACCCGCTGATGCGGGACCTCGACGCCTCGCTGATACGGATCACCCCGGACACGGCCGTGGTGGCACCGGGCGCGCCGCCGGAGTGGGCCGATGTCCTGGAGCGCCTCGCGGCCACCGGCCGGGACGCGCTGGTCGTCCCGACGCACGCGGCCGACCTGCCGGGCGCGGGCATCCACACCGTGCGGGTGCTGCTCACCCGGGCGGCGGCCCGATGAGGACCGGACCGTCGACGACACCGGGGAGCGCTCCGGCGGCCGTACCGGATGCCGTGTCGGCGCCGCCTTCGACCGCCAGGCCGGAGGTCGTAGAGGTCGTACCGGAAGTCGTACCGGAGCGCGTGCCGCCCCGGCCGGTCCGGTGCCACGACGTCTTCGCGGACGCCCTGCGCGTGGCGTTGCGGGCATGGGGGGCCGAGGGCGTGCCGCTGCCCGAGGTGGTGGTCGGCGCCCTCGGCACGGGTGACGCGTACGCCGGGGCGGTGCCGTCCGAAGGGCGGCTGCCCGTGCACGTCTACGGGCGTCAGCTGCTCGTCGGCCCTTGGCCGTCCGCCGGGCGGGGGCGCGGCTGCGCGACCTGTCTGGCCCGGCGCTGGCAGGGCGTCCGCTCGGTGCCGCTGCGCGACGGTCTCGAACGCGGTGCGGAGACCCGGCGGGCGGGCGACTGGCCGTACGGCGTGCCCTTCGCCGCCACCGCCGTGGCCGCCCTGGTGGCGGGGATCGCGGCGGCGGGCCCGGCGCCGGGTCCGTACCCCCGGGTCCATCTGCTCGACCTGGACGCGCTGACCGTACGGAGCCATCCGCTCGTGCCCGATCCGGAGTGCCCGTCCTGCGGAGTGCCGGAGGCGGACACCGCCGGGGGCGCGGCCCTGGAGCTGCGGCCCGCGCCCAAGTACCGGGAGGGGGCCTTCCGGGTCCGCCGGATCGAGGACTACGGGCTGCCGGTGGACGCCTTCGCCAATCCGCACTGGGGGGCGATCGGATCCTCGGTGGTGTGCGACGTGGCGTCCACCACCACGTCGGCGACGGTCGGCTGTTTCTCGTCGCGCTCCGGGGAGTACCTGCGCGAGACGTTCTGGGGCGGTCACGCCGACACCTTCGCGCGCAGCCAGCGCGTCGGGGTGCTGGAAGGGCTCGAACGGTACGCGGGGATGCGGGCCAGGACCCGGACGGCGCGGCTGACGGCGTCACTGGACGAGCTGGGGCCGATGGCCGTGGACCCGCGGGTGACCGGTCTGTACGCGGAGGAGTTCCACCGCGACAACCCCCGGGTGCGGCCGTTCTCCCCCGACCGGCGCATCCCCTGGGTGTGGGGCTGGTCGTTGCGGGACGGCGCGCCCCGGGCGGTGCCCGAGGTCCTGGCGTACTACCACGCCCCCGGTCTGGAGCACCGGTTCGTGCAGGAGAGCTCCAACGGCTGTGCTTCGGGGGGCAGTACGGAGGAGGCCGTCTACTTCGGCCTGATGGAGGTCGTCGAGCGGGACGCCTTCCTGCTCGCCTGGTACGGGCGGGTCCCGCTGCGTGAGATCGACCCGTCGACCAGCGTCCGGGCGGGCACCCGGCACATGGTGGACCGGCTCGCGATGTACGGCTACCGGGCCCGGTTCTTCGACGCCCGGCACGATCTGCCGGTGCCCGTCGTCACCGCCTGCGCCGAGCGGGTCGACGGCGGGGTGGGCCGGATGTGCTTCGGCGCGGGGGCGGGGCTGGACCCCGAGTCGGCGCTCGACTCGGCGCTGTGCGAGATCGCCACCGATTCCGTCAACCTGGCCGGCAGGACGCGGCGCGACGAGGCCCGGCTGCGGGCGATGGCCGCCGACTTCTCGCTGGTGACGACCCTTCACGATCATCCGCTGATGTACGGCGTCCCCGAGACGGGCCGTCACGCCGACTTCCTGCTGCGGCAGCCGGAGCCCGCCCCGCCGCTGGCCGTCGCCGAGCTGGCGCGGTCGCGCCCGGCGGGTCCCGGCGGTCCGGCCGTGGGGGCGTCCGCCGTCTCCCCGGACGTCCGCGAGGACCTGCTGTGGGCGGTGGGCGCGGTGACGGACGCCGGTCTCGACGTGGTGGTGGTCGACCAGACGCTGCCCGAGCAGCGGGCCGTGGGGCTGCACACCGTGAAGGTGCTGGTGCCCGGTCTGCTGCCGATCGACTTCGGCTGGTCCCGGCAACGGGCCCGGCACATGCCCCGGATGCTCGGGGCGCTGGCCGGCTCCGGGCCCCATCCCGCGCCCCACCCCTTCCCGTAGCACTTCCCGTAGCCCTCCCCGCCGCTCCCGTAGCCCTCCCCGCCGCTCCCGTAGCCCTTCCCGCCGCGCGGTTCCCGTGCTCCGCGCGCCTCGCCCGTCCGGTGCGCCGCCCGTTCCGCCCGCCGTCCGAAAGGAGGCCGACCCCGATGGGGTTCGCCCATGAGTACGCCGACGCCGTCCTGTACCGGGGCCGCGTTCCGATGGAGCCCGCCGACTTCGTCCCCGACTGGCCCGACGGGCCGCGCCGGGGGAAGTTCTATCCCGGCGCGGAGCCGTACGCGCTCCCCGACGGCGACGGCCTCGCCGACGCACCGGCCCGGCTCGGCCTGCTGCCCCCGCCCGGCGGCCCCGCCGGGTCCGGGGCGCCCGGCTTCACCCTGCCGCTGCTGTCCGCGATGCTCAAGGACTCGTACGGGCTCACCGGGCGCCGTCTGGGCGTCCAGGCGAACAGCGATCTGTCGGGGCTGCCGCTCTATCCGCACGCCAACTGGTCGCGCGGCACGGCGGGCGGCGGCGGCCTGTACCCGGTGTCGGTCCACTGGGTGTCGGGGCCTTCCGGACCGCTCACCCCGGGTGTCCACCACTACGACGTGCACCGGCACGCCGTGCGAAGGCTGCTGACGGGCGATGTGACGGACCGGGTCCGTGAGGCGCTGGGCGCGGACGCGCCCGCCGGGGCCCTGGGCACCGACCAGTATCTGGTGCTCGGGGTGAAGTACTGGCAGACCGCGTTCAAGTACAACAGTTTCGGCTACCACGTGGTCTGCACCGATGTGGGCACCCTGGTGCAGACGTGGCGGGTCTGGGCCGCCGCCCACGGGCTCCGGGTCGCGCCCGTCCTGTGGTTCGACGAGCCCCGGCTGAACGGGCTGCTCGGCGCCGACGGCGAGGAGGAGAGCGTCTTCGCCGTGGTCCCGCTGCGCTGGGAGGACGGCACCGCGCGCGCGGCTCCTCCCGGTGGGGCCGGACTCACGGTCCCTCCCGGTGGGGCCGGACGCCAGGTCCTTCCCGGTGGGGCCGGAGGCTCCACGGTCCCCGGTGCCGCCGGACGCGCGGCCCCTCCTCGTGGGGCCGGGCAGGCGGATTCTCCCGGCGCGGCCGGACGTTCCGTGTCCCCCGACGCGGCCGGAGGTCCCGTGCCCCCCGGTGGGACCGCGCGGACGGCGTCCGCCGCCGGACCCGGGCGCGGTGCCTCTCCGGGCTCCCTCGCCCGTACGGCCTCCTCCACGGGGCCCGGTCACGACGGGACCGGCTCCGGTCGCGTCGGTCCCGGCCGCGATCCCGCCGTGCGGCACCGGGACGTCGAGCGGTCCCGTACCGTCGTCCGGTTCCCCACCGTCCTCGCGATGCACGCGGCGACGGTGGCCGGGGCCACCGACCGGCCCGCGCCGGGGGCGCTCACCGCCTCGGCGGCGCGGCCCGTTCCCGGGGGCGGCACCCGGATCGCCCTGCCCACGCCGGAGCTGCCGGAGGTGCCGGTGCGGCGGGTGCTGCGGAACCGGCGCAGCAGCTTCGGACGGTTCGACGCCACCGTCCCGGTCACCCCCGGGCAGTTGTCGACGGTGCTCGCGGCCTGCGCGGCGACCTCGCTCGGCGGGGACGCGGCGCCCGAGGGCACCCCGCGCCAGGTCCGGCTCTACGCCTTCGTCAACCACGTCGGGGACATCGCCCCCGGGGCGTACGTCTACGACGCCGACGCGGGCGAGCTGTCGCTGGTCGTCCCGGGCCCGCAGGGGCGCTTCCTCCAGGAGAACTACTTCCTGGCCAACTACAACCTGGAGCAGGCGGGCGCGGTCCTGGTGCCGACGGTCCGCACGGCGGCCGTCCTGGACGCGGTCGGCGACCGGGGCTACCGGCTGGCCGTCGGTACGGCGGGCGCGGTGGCGCAGACCTTCTACCTGGCGGCGTCCGCCCTCTCCCTGGGCGCGGGGGTGGCCCTCGGCTTCGACAACGTGTCGTTCGTCGAGCGGCTGGACCTCGCGGGCACGGAGGAGGCGCCGCTCCTCATCATGCCGCTCGGCAACGAGCGTCCCGGTCCTGCCGACTTCCGCCATGAGATCGCCTGAGGTGAGACCGCGATGACACTTCCGACCAGCGGCACGGCCGCCCGCCGAACCGTCACCTGGGAGGTGGGCCGCCGTTTCCTGCTCCGGGCCGCCGGGCTCCCCGTGGAGACCGTGCGCGGGCTGCGCTGCCCCCGTACCCGCGCCTGGGCCGACGAGGTGCTCGCCCGGGAGGAACGGCTGGCCGCCGAGGGCGCCGCCGTCAGCGACCTGCTGCACGGTCTGCTCGGGGCGGCCGACGCCACGGGCGACGAGGCCCGGCGGGCGCTCCTCGCCCTGCGCCGCCGCGTCTTCAACAACCGGGCGCCCGCCGACCCGGGGGCGGCCGTGCGTCTGGTCGCCGGGCTGGACGCGGCGGTGGGCGGGCGGGTCGCCGCCTGGCTGGACGACCGGGAGCGGTACGGCGCCCTGCTCGACGCGGGTCCCGTCCTGCTGGCCGAGGAACTGGCGACGGCCCGGGGCGGGCTGCGCCTCGCGCTGTCCCGCGAGGAGATCCGCCGGGGTCTGCTCCTGGCGTCACCGACGCTGGACGGCAGGCTCGACGGGTATCTGACGGCGGGCGTGGGCACGGGGTCCGGCACGGGGTCCGGCACGGAGTCCGGCACGGGAGCGGGCTCCGGTGCCGGTGCCGGTACTGACCGTACGGGCTCCGGTCTCAGCCCCAGCTCCACTCCCGGCTCCGGCTCCATGTCGAGCGGGCGGATGCGGAAGGTCGAGCGCTCGGCGCTCACGTACCTCTACCGCACGGCGTGCAAGACCAGCCCCTTCAGCACGTTCACGCCGGTCGCGTCCGCCGTCTTCGGTCCGGGTCCGGACGACGGCGGGCCGGGGCCGCGCCTCGGCGCGGAGCGGACCGGTCATGTGCGGCTCAACGTGGTCGCGCTGGGCCGGATCGCCGATCTGATCCTGGCCGATCCGGTGCTCCGACAGGACCTGCCCGTCGTCCTGTCGCCCGGCTGGGGGCGCGACGAGGACCGCGTCCGGTACGTGCGGCAGTGGGTGACGAGCGGCGACGACGACGCCTCCGTGACCTTCGACTCCGTCCGCGACCGGCTGTTCTACCTGCGGAGCAGCGGCACCCTCGAACGGCTGCTGGGGTTCCTGGACGACTCTCCGGGGCTCCGGCACCGCGATCTCGTCGAACGGCTCCGGGCCGAACACGGCGCCGAGCCCGCCGAGTGCGAGCGGTACGCCGCCGCGCTGCTCCGGGTCGGCATGGTGCAGGTGCCGTGTCTGCGCACCGATGTGCACGCCGCCGATCCGCTGGACGCGTTCCGGCGGGCCCTGCGGGCCCTCGCGGTGCCGTGGGCCGAGGCGGTCGCCGACCGGCTCGGGGGTCCGGCGGCCCGCCTCGCCGCGTACCCGGCCGCCGGACTCGCCGAACGGCGCGCCCTGCTGCGGACGCTGCGCTCCGAGCTCCTCGACGTGCAGCGGGGGCTGGGCGCCGAGGAGCCGTCGCTGCCCCGGACGCTGCTGTACGAGGACGTCGGCGCGGGCGACGGGCTGGTCGCCGACGCGGGACTGCTCGCGGGCGGGACGGCGGCGGCGCTGCGCGCGGTCGAGGGCGTGCTGCCGATGTTCGACCTGACGCTCCCGCACCGGGTCTCCCTGCACGGCTTCTTCCTGGCGCGGTACGGGCGGGGCGGGCGCTGCGACGACCTGCTGGGCCTCGTGCACGACTTCCACGAGGACTTCTTCGACCAGTACGTGTCCTTCACGGCGAAGCGCTCGGCGTTCGACGCGGACGGCGCGTACGTACCGGAGGAGAACTGGCTGGGCCAGAGCGCGCTGCGGAGGCTCGACGACGCCCGCCGCCGGTTCGTGGCGGGGATGCGTGAGCTGTGGGACCGTCACGGCATGGAGGAGGAACTGCGGCTGCCCGCCGGACTGCTGGCCGACATCGAAGCCGAACTGGAGCCTCTCGCCGGTGACTTCACTCCGCTGAGCCATCATCTCCAGGTGGCACGGCCCCCGTCCGGGGGTGCCGGGCCGACCCGGGTGGTCCTGAACCGTTCGTACGGCGGGCTCGCGTTCCCCTTCAGCCGCTTCACCCATGTGTACGACGGGCCCGGCGCGTCCGGGCTGTCGGACGTGCTGCGGGCCGAGCTGCGCGACCGGCAGCCGCCCGGGGTGGTGTTCGCGGAGCTGACCGGCGGTCCCGTCACCAGCAACCTCAATCTGCACGGGCGGCTGACCGACCACCGGATCGTGTGTCCCGGCGAGACGGCGGCGGTGCCGCCGGAGGCCCGGATCGACCTGGACGACCTGTATCTGGAGCACGACGAGACGGCCGACCGGCTGGTGCTGCGGTCGCGGCGGCTCGGCCGCGAGGTGGTGCCCGTCTACCTCGGCTATCTGGTGCCGGTGGCGCTGCCGGAGATCCCCCGCACGCTGCTGCTCCTCTCGCCGAGCGGGATGGCCCCGGCCGAGGTGTGGGGCGGGGTCCCGGAGGGTCCGGCGGCGGACGGGGTGACCCGCCGTCCGCGCGTCGCCCACGGCGACGTCGTGGTCTCCCGCCGGAGCTGGACGGCGGACGCTGCGGTCCTCCCGGTGCGCGGGCCCGGCACGGACGAGGCCGGGTGGTACCTGGGGTGGCGGCGCTGGCAGCGGACGCACGGGCTGCCCGACCGGGTCTTCGCGACGGTGCTGCGCGAGGGCCGCCTGGCGCTCGGCGCGAAACCCGTGTACGTGGACTTCGAGAGCCCCCTGTCGCTGACCGCCTTCGAGGCGCTGGTCGATCGCGCGCCGGGCGCCGGGGTCGTCCTGCGCGAGATGCTCCCGGCCGAGGACGCGCTGCACGTGACGTCCGGCGAAGGCCGGCACGTGGCCGAACTGGCCGTGGAGACCTTCACCTTCCGCCACCGCACCGAGGACGGCCCCACATGCCTGAACTGATCTCCCCGCCCGCCTCCCCCGGCCTCTCCCGCGCCGACGCTCCTTCCCCTGCTCCTCTCCCCCTCCCTGTCCCCGTCCCGACGGCGCCGGACGGAGCGTCCGAACCGGCCGCGGCCCACGGCCCGGCCGGACGGGGCGAACCGGGTGCGTGGATCGCGCTGCACGTGTTCTACGCCGCGAGCCCCCGGCCGATGCTGGTGGACTGCGTCCGGCCGCTGGTCGCCCGGCTCACCGAAGAGGGCCTGCTGCACGGGTACTTCTTCCTGAACTACTGGCTGGAGGGTCCCCACGTCCGGCTGCGGCTGCGGCCCGCGAGCCCGTCGGCCGCCCCCGAGGTGCGGCGGCGCGCCGAGGAGGCGCTGACCGCGTTCCTCCGGGGCAGACCCGCGCTGTACGAGGTCGACTCGGGGTTCCTGAAGGACTTCTACAACGCCCTGTTCGACATCGAGTTCCCCGGCGAGGACCGGGGCCGGTACATGGGCGAGGACGGCCGGATGCGGCTGCGGCCCAACAACAGCTTCAGCGAGGAGCCGTACGCCCCCGAGTACGCGAAGTACGGCGGGCCCGCCGGGGTCGAGCTGGCCGAGTGGCACTTCCGGCACTCCAGCGACCTGGTCGTGGACGCCTTCCGCACGATGAACCTGCATCTGCGCACGGTGCTGCTCGGGACCTCCGCGCAGCTGATGATGGTGATGGCGAGCTGCTTCCTGCCGGAGGAGGACCGGCTCGCCGACTATCTGGACGGCTACTACGCGTTCTGGCACCGGGCGTTCCCCGGGACCGGTTTCATCGGCTCGGCGGAGTACGAGCGGAACTACGCGGAGATGGCGCCCGCGCTCGGCCGCCGGTTCGCCGCCGTGCGGGCGGCGGTGGCCTCGGGGGAACTGGGGCGGCTGCCGTCGTTCCTGCGGGGCTGGGCGGAGCACTGTCTGGAGCTGCGGTCCCGCGCGGCGGACCTCGCGGTCCGGGGCGAGCTGCTGTTCCCGCCGCACGAGGGGCCCGCCCGCGAGGACACCGGGCAGGTGCGCGCGGAGCCGGTGGACGCGGTCCCGCCGGAGCCGCTGACCCATGTGCCTTCGGTACTGCCCCGACTGCTCTCCCCGTACATGCACATGACCAACAACCGGCTGCACGTGACGATCCGGGACGAGGCCTACCTGTCCTTCGTCCTGGGGCAGGTCCTGCGGGACGGGCGCGGGACGGCGGCGGGCTCGTGACGGCCGCCGCCGCGCGGGCCCACCGTCCGGCGCTGCGGTCCGGGGTCCTGCTGAGCGGGCCGCTGCTGCGCGGGCCCCGGACCGTGCACCTGGTCCGGCACCCGGTCACCGGCGCGGCCTTCGAGGTCGGTGTCAAGGAGCACTTCCTCATGACCCGGCTCGACGGGACGCGGAACCTGGACGACCTCGCGCCGGTGTACGCGGACCGGTTCGGCCGCCGTCTCGGCGAGGACCACTGGTACCGGCTGCTGGGTCTCCTCGGCGCCCGGGGGCTGCTCGCCGGGGCTCCCGACCCGGCGCCGCCCGCGACCGCCCCGAAGCCGCCGAACTCGGTGTGGCGCGGCACCCGGCCGCTGGTCGCGGACGCCGACGCGACCACGGCGCGGTTGCACCGGGCGCTGCGTCCGCTGCTCCGCCCCGCCGTCCAGTACCCGCTGATCGTCGCCGTCCTGGCGTTCCTGGCGCTGTTCGCCGTACGGGCGCCCGAGCTGATCGACGGGGCGGCCTGGCTGGTCCGGCGGCCCGTCGCGCTCCTGGGCGCGGCCCTGTTCCTCTGGCTGAGCATCACCCTCCACGAACTGGCCCACGGGGTGGCCGCCCAGCACTACGGGGGGCACGTCGCCGAGATCGGACTGCGCTGGCGGCTCCCGGCCGCCCTGCTGTACTGCACGGTCGACGACTACCTGTTCCTGCCGGGCAGGCGGGCCAAGCTGGTGATCGCCGGGGCGGGCGCGCACCTCAACATGGTGCTCCTGCTGCCCTTCGCGGTCTGGTGGCTGCTGCTGCCCGCCGGAGCGCCGGAGCGTCCCGCGCTCGCCGGGCTGCTGGTGCTCGGCACCGTACAGGGGCTGAGCAACCTCGTACCGCTGCCGCCGCTGGACGGGTACCGGATGCTCGGGCAGGTCCTGGGCACCGCCCGGCTGGCCGCCGAGACCCGGACGTACCTGGCGGTGCGCCGGGGCGGGCGGGGTTCCCCGGCCCTGGCCGCGTATCCGGCGCGGGCCCGGCGGATCCACACGGCGTACGCGATCGGGGCGGTGGCCCTGGTGCTGCTCGTCGCGGCGGGCACCGTCGCGTTCGTCCTCGCCGTGCTCGGCGTGCTCGGCTGACCGGCCACGAGCGCCCCGCGCGTCCCGCGACCACATCGTTTCCCGCCGACCGCGTCTCCCGGACGGCACGTTTCCCGACGACCACGTTCCACGCACCACACGAGTGAGGTACAGGCCATGCCAACCACATCCGCGGCGGGCGGTTCACCGACCGCCGCCGTCCAGGTCCGGGGAGTCTCCAAGCGGTACGGGGACCGACAGGCCGTGGACGACGTCTCCCTGGAGATCCACCGGGGCGAGTTCTTCGGTCTGCTCGGCCCCAACGGCGCGGGCAAGTCCACCCTGATCGAGATCATGGAGGGGCTGCGCCGGGCCGACAGCGGCACGGTCGCCGTCTTCGGGGAGTCCCCGTGGCCGCGCAACACCGGTCTGCTGCCCCGGCTGGGGGTCCAGACGCAGAGTTCGGCGTTCTTCGTGCGGCAGACCGCGCACGAGCACCTGAGGACCGTCGCCGCGCTCTACGGGGCGCCCCCGGCCGCCGTCGACGCCACGCTCGCCTCGGTGGGCCTCACCGAACAGCGCGGTGTCCAGGTGGAGAACCTCTCCGGGGGCCAGCGGCAGCGGCTCGCCATCGCCTCGGCCCTGGTCCACGGGCCCGAGCTGATCTTCCTGGACGAGCCTTCGGCGGCGCTCGACCCACAGGCCCGCCGCGCCCTGTGGGAGGTGCTGCGCGGTCTGAAGGCGCGGGGCCGCACGATCGTCCACACCACCCACCACCTCGACGAGGCGGAAGCGCTCTGCGACCGGATCGCGATCCTGGTGGACGGCCGGATCGCGGTGACCGACTCGCCGCACAACCTGGTGGGCGCCTCCCGCGCCCCGAGCCGTCTGCTGCTTCCCCTGGGGCGCCTCGACGAGACGGCGGCGGCGGCCATCGAGGGCGTCGAACGGGTCACCGTGGAGGGCGGTTCGCTCGTCCTGGAGACCCATCAGACCGGGCGGGTCCTCGCGGCCGTCGACCGGCTCACCGGGCTCGACGGCGTCCAGACCAGGACCGCCGGCCTGGAGGACGTCTATCTCGACCTGACCGCCCGGCTCGCCGGTTCCGGCCGGTCGGCCCATCCGCACGCAGAGACCACGGAGCCGTGACCATGAGCGCCTACGCCGCACTGACCCGGGCGGGCTACCGGGCCCAGGTCCGGGACAGGACCACCCTCTTCTTCACGTTCGCCTTCCCGCTCCTCTTCCTCGTCGTCTTCGGGCTGATCTTCCGGGGCCAGGAGGTGACGGAGAGCGGCCTGTCCTATCTGTCGTACACGGCGGCGGGCGTGCTGTCCTGGGGCGTGGCGAACGCCGCCGTCTTCGGCATCGCGTTCACCCTCATGCAGTGGCGCACGGACGACATCCTGCGGCTGATCCGGATGTCCCCGGCGCCGCTGTCGGCCGTCATCGGATCCCGGTACGTCCTCGCCCTGATGGTGGGCGCCGTGCAGTCGCTGCTCTTCGTCGGGGTGGCGATGCTGCCCGTCTTCGGCCTGGAGCCCGCGTCCGGCTGGCCGCTGCTGATCCCGGTACTGGTCCTCGGCATCACCACCTTCCTGCTCCTGGGGGTGATCATCGGGTCCTTCGCGAACACCCCCGAGTCGGTCGCGGCGGTCGCCAACTTCCTGATGCTGCCGATGGCGTTCCTCTCCGGCTCCTTCTTCCCGCTGGACTCGATGCCGTCCTGGCTGCAGAAGGTCTCCCTGGTGATGCCGCTGCGCTACCTCAACGACGCCGTGTCCCACGCCCTCGCGGGCCGTGGCGAGCCCTCCGACGTGTGGGTGGGCTGCGCCGGGCTCCTCGTGTTCGGCGTGCTCTTCGGCGCCGTCGCGGTGAAGACCTTCCGCTGGACGAGGTCCTCGTGAGCACGGCCACCCGGCCGCTGCCGCCGCCCATGGACACGGCACGGGCGGAGCTGCGGGCCGCGCTCGGCGGGCGTCTCGGCCGGGACGTCCCCGTCGTCCCGGTCGGCGCCACCGACGCCGCCGCGCCCTCCGGCGGGCGGGGCGCCCCCGACCCCTGGGCCGCCGAACGCGCCGGGGCCCGCGTCCACCTCACCGCCTCCGCCGTCCTCGTCGGCCCCTGGGGCGGCGACGGCACCGCGCCCGCCTGCGGGCGCTGTCTCGCACTGCGCTGGCAGCGGCTGCGCAGCCGCAGCGAACGTGACGCGCTGGAGACCGGCGGACCGGACGGACCGCGCCCCGCCGGCGCATGGCCGGTCCTCACCGCCCATGTGTACGACACGGTCGCGGCGCTCTGCGAGGTGCTGCTGGACGGTCCCGGGGCGCGGCCTCCCGCGCGGGAGGCCGCCGACCGGGCGCTGCCCCAGGTGACCCGGGTCGATCTGGCGACGCTCGCGGTCCGCACGTTCCCGCTGCTCGCCGATCCGCTCTGCCCCGACTGCGCTCCGGCGCCCGTCCCGGCCGGGCCCCGGCCGCTGGACCTCGTCGCACGTCCGAAACCCGACCCGGGCGCGTACCGGCTGCGTCCGGCGTCGGCGTACCCGCTGCCCCGCGAGGCGCTCGCCAACCCGGTGTGCGGGGCGCTCGGCGGCGGGACGTGGCTCGGCGTCACCTCGCCGACGACGGCGCCCGTCGCGGGCAGCGTCTTCGTGCGCGGTTACGCCGGTCTCAACGACGTCACCTGGAGCGGGCAGGAGAACACCTTCGCCACCAGCCGCACCCTGGCCTTCCTGGAGGGCCTCGAACGGTACGCGGGCACCCACCGGCGCGCTCGCCGGACCCCTGTGGTCGGGTCGTGGAACGCGCTGCGGGAGGACGCCGTGGACCCCGCCGTCTGCGGCTTCTACGATCCCCTGACCTACCGCGACGACCCGCTGGTGGACCCCTTCGACCCGGACCGGGCCATCCCCTGGGAGTGGGGCTGGTCCCTCCGTGACGCCCGCCCCGTCCTGGTCCCCTCGCGCCTCGTCTACTACAGCGCCGGTCTCGCCGCCGACAACTTCGTCTTCGAGTGCTCCAACGGCTGCGCCATCGGCGGGAGTCTGGAGGAGGCGGTCCTCGGCGGGCTCCTGGAACTGATCGAGCGCGACGCCTTCCTCAACGCCTGGTACGGCGACGCCCGGCTCACCGGCATCGACCTCGCCACGGTCGGCGGCCGGGCGTCCGCCGCCATGGCCGCGCGCGCCGCGCTCCAGGGGTACGACGTCCACGTCCTGGACAACCGGATCGACCTGCCGGTGCCCGTGGTCACGGCGGTCGCCGTGCGCCGGGACAGCGGCCCCGGCACCCTGTCCTTCGCGGCGGCGTCCTCCCTCGACCCGCGCGCCGCCGTGGAGGGCGCGCTCTCCGAGGTGCTCACCTACATCCCGCACCTCTCCCGCCAGACCGAGGAGCGCGGGCCCGAACTTGAGGCCATGGCCGAGGACTTCCACCGGGTCCGCCACCTCAAGGACCACGCCCAGTTGTACGGGCTCCCGCGCATGGCCGAGCACGCCAGGGGATATCTGGAGCCGAGGGCGGTACGCGGCTTCGACGAGGTGTACCGGGACTGGGAGGCGACCGTACGGCCCCGCACCGGCGACCTCGCGGACGACGTACGGGCGGTGACGGGTTACCTCGCGGCGGCGGGGCACGACGTGGTCGTCGTCGACCAGACCACCCCGGAGCAGGAGCGGATGGGCCTGCGCACGGTCAGCACCCTCGTGCCGGGGCTGCTGCCGATCGACTTCGGCTGGAACCGGCAGCGGGCGCCGCTGATGCCCCGGCTGCGCACGGCGCTGCGCCGGGGCGGCCACCGGGCGACGGACCTGGCCGACGAGGAGGTCCGGATGGTCCCGCACCCGTTCCCGTGACCGGCGGGCGCCCGCCCCGGCAACGGAGGCGCGCCCGGTGACCGGAGTACCGGTCGCCGGGCGCGCGTCCGGCCGTGGCCGGTCCGTCCTGGTCCGTCAGGCGGAGCAGGAGGTGGTGCTGGTGGTGGAGCTGCACGTCGAGGTCGAGCTGGTGCTCGTGGAACCGGCGAGCACGACCTCGCTGGCGTCCGAGTAGTCGGAGATCTCGAAGGTCTCGGCCTCCAGTTCGAGGATCTCGTCGGCGAGCGTGCTCAGGTCCTTGTTCATGGCGCCTCCTGTGACCACGGCCCCGCGCGGGGACCGACCGGGGGTTACGCCGTCCATTCCACCTCCGTCCGCTCACCGTTCGGCACGTCTCGCGCGCGCACATCGCTGGCACCCGGCGCCAGCGGTCCGCGCACCCCGTCCCCTGGAGCCCCCGTGAACCTCCCCGACCCGGCCCGTGGGGCCACCACCGGCTCTGACGCGTCCTCCGGCGTACCGGACCACTCCGCCACACCCGGTCCCGCCGAAGCCGTCCGCGCGGTGCTCGCTCCCGCGCGGGAGGTGCTCCGCCCCGCCCTGCTGCTCTGTCTGGACGTCCACCGCACCCCTGAGCTGTCCGGCGAGGAGGGCCGTACGGCCGGGCTCTTCGCCGACCGGCTCGCCGCCCTGGGCCTCGATGTCACCCGGGGAGTCGGCGGCCACGGCGTGGTCGGGGTGCTGCGCAACGGCGCGGGCCCCCGCGTCTTCCTGCGGGCCGAACTGGACGCCCTGCCGCTGACGGAGCTGACCGGGCTGCCGTACGCGAGCGGGAACGGCGCCATGCACGCCTGCGGGCACGATCTGCACCTCGCCGCCGCCACCGGTGCGGCGGACCTCCTCGTCCGGGCCGCCGGACGCTGGCAGGGCACCCTGGTGGTGCTGGGCCAGCCCGCCGAGGAGACCTTGACGGGGGCCCGCGCGATGCTGACGGACGGGCTGTACGAGCGGTTCGGCAGGCCGGACGCGGTGCTGGCCCAGCACGCGGCGCCGCTGCCCGCGGGCACGGTGGCGCACGGCACCCCGTACGCGCCGGTGACCTCCGCGTGCACCGCGGTCGAGGTCGTGGTGCACGGGCGGGGCGGGCACGCGGGCACCCCGTACCTGACCGTGGACCCGGTGGTGACGGCGGCGGCGGTGATCACCCGGCTCCAGACGGTCGTCTCCCGCGAGTCCGCGCCGGACGAACGGGTCGTCGTCACCGTCGGCACCGTACGGGCGGGCACGGCGGTGAACGTGGTCCCGGACACGGCCGAACTGGGCATCGGCGTGCGGGCGGCCACGGACGGCGCCCTCGACCGGGCGGTCCTGGCGGTGGAGCGGATCGTGCGGGCCGAGTGCGCCGCCTCCGCGTGCCCCCGCGACCCCGAGGTCCGGCGGGTGTCGCGCGCCCCCGCGCTGTGGGGCGACCCGGCGGCGACGGCCTCGGTACGGGCGGCCCACACCGCCCTGTTCGGCGCGGCGGGGGTCGGCGTCTGGCCGCCGTCCCCGGCTTCGGAGGACTTCCCCCTCTACGGCGACGCGGGCGCCGCCCTGCACGGCGAGGAGGGCGTGCCGCTGGTCTACTGGATGACCGGCACGGCCGGGGCCGGGCAGTGGGCGGCGGCCGGGGGCCGCCTCCCGCCCAACCACTCGCCGCGCTTCGCGCCCGAGGTGCGCGCCGCCCTGCCGCCCGCGATCGACGCCCTGACGGTCGCGGCCCTGGACCGGCTGGCCCCGCCGCCCGGCGGCTGAGCGGCCGGACGGGGCGGGGGAGGTCAGTCCGTCATCTCGTACGCGTCGGACAGGGCCTCCACCGTCTTCCAGACGCGGCCCGAGCGGGCCTGGTCGACGACCGGGCGGCGCACCGCGCCCAGCGCCCACTCCTGCTGCTGCCCGGTGGCCGAGTCCTTGCCGTGCAGTTCGACGGCGTGCGCGGAGAAGTCCCGTACGAGCACCGCGAACAGTTCGTCGAGGACGTCCTCGTCCACCTCGGTGAGACCCGCCTGCTCCAGGACCAGCTGGCCGTGGACGACGAGCGCGAAGAGCCGGCCGACCGCGAGCAGCAGATCGAGGTCCCGGCTCTGCTCCTCGTCGGGGGCGGCGGTGGCGACGAACGCGCAGAGGGCGTCGGCCTGTTCGCGGAAGCGGACCACGTTGGGCAGGTGGGCGTGGGCGTCGAACGCGGGCCGCCAGTCGTGGAAGCGCACGGAACCCAGGCCGCGGGCCGGACCCTGCCGGAAGAGGAAGGCGTCGTCGGCCGGGTCGAGCCGGGTCGGGACGGGCTCGTACGCGACCGGGTCGAGGAGATGGCCGCGCAGGAACTTGAGGATCAGCGCCAGGTTGACGTGGACGGTGCCCTCCAGCTTCGGCAGGCCCCGGATCTCGACGGCCGCCTGCGCGAAGTAGTTGTCCTTCTCGAAGCCCTTGGCGGCGATGACGTCCCACAGGAGGTCGACGACCTTCTCGCCCTCGGTGGTCACCTTCATCTTGGTCATCGGGTTGAAGAGGAGGTAGCGGCGGTCGTCGGGGCCCGCCGAGCGGAAGTAGTCGACGGCCCGGTCGCTGAAGAGCTTCATGCCGACGAGCCGGACGTAGGCGTCGGTCAGTTCGCGCCGCACGTGCGGGAAGGCGGTGACGGGACGGCCGTAGAGGACCCGGTGGTGTGCGTGGGTGACGGCCTCGTACATCGCGTGCTCGCAGATGCCGATGGAGGCGGTGCACAGGTTGAACTTGCCGACGTTGACGGTGTTGAGGGCGGCGTCGAAGGCGGCGCGGCCGGTGTGCAGGACGTCCTCGGCGGCGACGGGGTAGTCCTCCAGGCGGAACTCGCTGACGAACTTCGACGAGTCGACGACGTTCTTGACGAGGTGGTAGGCCGGGTGGCGGCTGTCCGCGGCGAAGAAGACGTATCCCTCGGGGCCCTCGACGTCGGTGCGGCGGCCGAAGACGGAGACGAGCCCGGCGGCGTTGCCGTTGCCGATGTAGTACTTGGAGCCGGTGGCGCGGAACCCGCCGTCGCCGTCGGGGGTGAGGAGCATGTCGGTGGAGTAGATGTCGGCGCCGTGCGTCTTCTCGGACAGGCCGAAGGCGAACACCTCGCCCTGGTCGAGGAGTTCGGCGGCCCGGCGGCGGGCGGCGGTGTTGTCGCTCTGCCAGACCGGGCCCAGGCCGAGGACGGTGACCTGCCAGACGTACCAGTAGTCGAGGCCGTAGAAGCCGAGGATCTCGTTGAGGGCGGCGATCCGGGCGGTGTCCCAGCGCCGGTCCCCCTCGCCCTCCGAGGCGGGGGTCAGGAAGGTCGCGAAGAGGCCCTCGGCGGCGGCGAAGGCGAGGAAGTCGCCGAGCCAGGCGCGGGTGCGGTAGTCCTCGATCAGCTGTCGCTTGCCGCGCGCCTCGAACCAGTCGACGGTGGCGCGCAGCAGTCTGCGGGTCTCGGGGTCGAAGTGCGCGGGGTCGTAGGTGCGCGGGTTGAACAGCGGCGAGTCGGCCATGGTGTTCGTCTCTCGGTCCGGAGGGGCGGGACGGGTGGTGCGGGGCGGTGCGGGGTGCGGGGTCCGGGCAGCAGGGGCGGACGGGGACGGACGGGGGCGGTCTCAGTCCGGGGCGCCGAGCCGGTGGAGGGTGGCGAGGACGTCGTCGAGCCAGGCGAGCGTCATCCGTTCGTACGCGATGCCGCCGCGCAGCACGACGTGCTGGAGCTCCCGCCCGGGGTCGAGGGGGCCCCCGGCGGTGCCGGGCGCGCCGGGGCCCGTGAAGTCCCGTTCCTCTCCGGCGAGGTAGTGGGCGAGCCGGTCGGCGTGCGTCCGCCGGTGCCGTTCCACCTCGTGGACCAGGGCGGCGGGATCGTCGAAGGCCGCACCCCGGATCTTCACGGCGAGGTCGTGCCGGAGGCTCTCGGGTTCGACGGGGTCGCGCAGCCAGCCGGTCAGGGCGGCGCGTCCCGGGGCGGCGACGGAGTACTCCTTCTTGTCCGGACGGCCCTGCTGGGGCACGTCCCTGACATCCACCCAGCCGTCGCCCTCCATGCGTTTGAGCACGCGGTAGATCTGCTGGTGGCTGGCCGTCCAGAAGTAGCCGATGGAGCGCTCGAAGCGTCGGGCCAGTTCATAGCCGGACCCGGGCTTCTCCAGCAGGGACACCAGAATCGCGTGTTCGATCGCCACACCCCCATCCTTCTATGCAACTCGTTGCATAGACAAGGGAGCGCGCCGGGGTGAGACGCGGCTCACCCGCCGCGCGGGAGGGGCACGGGGGGACCGGGGGCGGCTCCCGTAGGCTTCGCCCCGAAGACAGCGGTCGGGCGGAGCCGGGTGGGGGCGGGGCGATGACAACCGGTACGGAACGGACGACGGACGCGACGGGACGGTGGGCCTCGGCCCTGGACTCGGTCGTGGTGTACGCGCGGGGAGCGCTCTGCCGCAGGCTGGCCCGGGGCGTCGTGCCGCCGGACGGCCGGGTACGGGTGACGGGCCTGCCCCGCACCCTCGACCACGGCTCGCTGCGGGCCCGGGTCCTGGGCTCCCCCGGCTCCCGGGTGACCGAGGCGCGGGTGGAGATCGGGGCGGAGCCCCGCGCCACCGTCCCCGACGGGCGGGACGCGCTGCGGCGCGAGGTCGAGCGGCTGCGGGACGAGGCGGAGGCCGCGCGGGGCCGCCGGGACCGGCAGCGGTCGCTGGTCGCGGAGGTCGGCGCCCTGCGCCCGGTGGCGCCGCCCCGCAGGCGCGACGAGCCCCAGCACCGCCGCGCCCCGGTCGACGCCTGGCTGGAGCTGGCCGACTTCGTCGACGGGCGGCTGACCGCTCTCCACACCCGGCTGACCGCTCTCGACGAGGAACTGCTGCGCGTCGAGCACGCGCTGGAGCTCGCCGCGGACCGGCTGGACCGCGCCTCCACCGACGCGCCGTCCCGGCACGTGGACACCACCGTCCAGGCGCTCCTCACCGTCGCCGGGGCGGGTGCGGAGCAGGTGGAGATCGAGGTGGAGTACGGGGTGCCGGGTGCCGTCTGGGTGCCCGCGTACCGGCTGTCCCACCGTCAGGGCGAGGACACCGGCCGTCTGGTGCTGCGCGCCTCCGTCGCCCAGCGCACCGGCGAGGACTGGACCGGGGTGCGCGTCGCCCTGGCCACCGCCGACCTCCGGCGCCGCACCGATCTCCCGAAGCTCCGCTCGATCAGGATCGGACGGCGCCAGGAGGCCCCCGCCCCGTCCGGCTGGCGCGAGCCGCCCACGGGGCTGGAGGACCTGTTCACCGGGTACGACGCGGCGGGCCCCCGGCCCGGGACGTTCGGCCGGGCGGGAAGCGCCGTTCCCCGCGACGCCGGTGGCGCGCCCGCCCCGCTCACCGGGCTTCCGGTCCCGGGCGGTCCCGGCTCCGCCCCCGAGGCCTTCGACGGCCAGGGGTACGGTGGCCAGGGCTACGGCGGTGACACCTGGGCCGCCGAGCGGCACACCCCGGCACCGGCCCGTACGCGCTCCCGGAGCGCCGCCCCGGGGGGCGCGGCCTTCGGCGCGGCACCCGCCGCGTTCGCCGCCCCGCCACCGGCCCCTTCGGCTCCCGGCGCCCCCGCGCCCGGCGCGCCGCCGCCGTCACCGCCGCCGGTGCCCGGACCGCCGCGCCCCGACGCCGCCGAGCTCGACTACACGGCCCTCGTCCTGAGCGGTCCCGACGGGCCCGGTCACCATCGGGGGCGGCTGTTCCCGGACACGTCGTCCGACGCGGTGGCGACCGAGTACCGGCGCCGCGCCGAGGCGGTGGCCGCCCTGCCGCTGCCCGCGCACTCCGTGCTCCCCCGCGAGTCGGCCGGCTCCTTCGACCAGCGCTTCGACGCCGCCGCCCGCGCGGACATCCCCTCGGACGGCACCTGGCACACCGTCACCGTCATGAAAATCGCGGTCGGTCTGCGCACCGAGCACCTCACCGTGCCCTCCGTGGAACCGGTCGTGTACGCGACCCTGGTGCTCTCCAACGCCTCCGACCGGGCGCTCCTCGCGGGCCCGGTCGAGGTCACCGTCGACGGGGAGTTCCTGCGGACCGCGGCCCTGCCGACGCTCGCGCCGGGCGGCACGAGCCGGATGGGGCTGGGCCCGGCGGAGGGCGTGCGGGTCTCCCGGAACGCGCACCTGCGCGAGTCCACCTCGGGTCTGCGCAACCAGACCGCCGTACTGGACCACCGCGTCCGGGTGGAACTCGCCAACGGGCTCGCGCGGCCCGTGACCGTCGAGGTCCGCGAACGGGTGCCGGTCTCCTTGGACCCGGACGTCCGGATCGAGGAGCACGCCGACTGGGCGGCCCCCGGGGACGACGGTCCTGAGCGGCACGCGCCCGGCACCCGCCTCTGGCGGGTCGAGCTGCCCGCCGGGGGCACCACGGCCCTCGACGGCCGATACGAGATCCGCATCCCGGCCGGCAAAGCCCTGGTCGGCGGCAACCGCAGGAGCTGAGACACCATGTCCACGGACGTCGAGACCGTCGCCGCCCCCGTCACCGCCGTCACCTGTCTGGAGGACCGCGCGCACGTCGAACGCGAGGCCGTCGTCGAGCTGGAGCCGGGTGTCCACCGGCTGCGCCTGGGCCCGGTCGCCGCACTCGCCGTCGACCGCACCCTGCACGCCGAGCCGTTCTCCGGACCCCCGGCGAGCGTGCTCGACGCCCGGATCGTCCGTACCTGGGCACCGCGCGGCCCCCGCCCGCCGGGCGAGGACGACTCCGCGCTGCGCCGTCGCGAGCACGCCCTGGAGGAGGAGCGGACCGGTCTCGAACAGACCCGGGACCGGCTGCGCACCCGGCTGGACCTGCTGGGCGGGCTCGCCGCCGATCTGCTGCGGGAGATCGGCGAGGGCGTCGGGCACGGGGAGGACGAGGGTCCCCGCTGGGCCCGGGAACTCGACCGGGTGGACGCCGGGCGCGAGGAGCACGGCGAGCGGCTGCGTGGCGTGGACGCCCGGCTGACGGCCGTCGCCGCCGAACTGGCCGAGGTCCTGGAGGGCCGGGCGCTCGCCGAGGAGGAGCCCGCCGAACTGCTCGGGCACGTCGAGCTGACCGTGGAGGTCGCCTCGGCGGGGCCGGTCGGACTGCGGCTGGGCCACCTCGTCCCGTGCGCGCTGTGGCGTCCCGCCTACCGCGCCGTCCTGGACGGGGACTCCGTGGCCCTGGAGACGGACGCCGTGGTGTGGCAGCGGACCGGCGAGGACTGGTCCGGGGTACGGCTGACGCTGTCCACGGCCCGGTCGGCGACGGCCGCCGAACCGCCCCTGCTCGACGAGGACCGGCTCGTCCTCAAGGACCGCACGGCGGCCGAGCGCCGCACGGTCGACGTGGAGCTGCGCGAGGAGGAGATCGGTTCGCTGGGTCCGGCCGCCGCGGTGGTCGGCCTTCCCGGGGTGGACGACGGCGGCGAGGTCCGTGTCCTGCACGCCCCCGCGCCGGTGTCGGTGCGCTCGGACGGGCGGGCCCACCGGGTGCCGCTGTCGTCCTTCAGCACCCCCGTGAGCAGCGAGTACGCCTGTGCGCCCGAGCTGTCTCCGCTGGTCACCCGGGTGGTGCGGGGCGACAACCGGTCCGGTCACGCGCTGCTCGCCGGTCCGGTGGACCTGGTCAGGGGCGGCGGTTTCGTGGGCCGGGGAACGCTGGAGTTCACCGCGCCCGGCGCGCCGCTGGAGCTGGCTTTCGGCGGGGACGACGACCACCGGGTGGTCCGTACGACGGAGGAGGGCCGGGACACCAGCGGGCTCACCCAGCGGACGGTGGTCACCCGCACGGTCCGGCTGCACCTGTCCCGGTTCTCCGCTCCCGGGGAGAGCGGGGAGCGGACGGTGGTGGTGCGCGAGCGCGTTCCGGTGTCCGAGGTGTCGGCGGTGGAGGTGCGGCTGCGCGAGGAGGCGTGTTCGCCGGTGCCCGACGCGGTGGACGGCGAGGGTGTCGTCCGCTGGGACGTCGCTCTCGCGCCGGGTGCCCGCCGGACGGTCACGCTGGTGTACGAGCTGTCGGCGAGTTCCCGGGTCGCCGGGCTCTGACCCGTACCCGGTCCGTCCCGTGCCAGGGGCGGACCGGTCCCGGTGGTGGCGTCCCGCGTGTTCACCGCGCCGCGCGGCCCGCCGTGCGCGACCATACGGACGCGTCGCGCGCACGGCACCGGAAGTGGGGGGAGGTCGGGGTGCGCGGCCGGTATTCGGAGACACCGCGACAGGAAGGACGGACGTGTCCGAGAGCGAGAACCCCGCGATCCCCTCCCCCACCCCGACCGGCACCCCGCCGATGAGCAACCGGGACTGGTGGCCGAACCAGCTGGATCTGCAGGTGCTGCACCAGCACGCGCGGCGGTCCGGTCCGATGGACGAGGACTTCGACTACGCGCAGGAGTTCGCGGGCCTGGACGTCGAGGCGCTGAAGCGTGACGTCTTCGAGGTGATGACGGCGTCGCAGGACTGGTGGCCCGCCGACTACGGCCACTACGGTCCGTTGTTCATCCGGATGAGCTGGCACTCGGCGGGGACGTACCGCGTCGAGGACGGCCGGGGCGGCGGCGGTTCCGGCGCCCAGCGCTTCGCCCCGCTCAACAGCTGGCCGGACAACGCCAGCCTCGACAAGGCCCGGCGGCTGCTGTGGCCGGTGAAGCAGAAGTACGGCCGGAAGATCTCCTGGGCGGACCTGCTGGTCTTCGCGGGGAACTGCGCCCTGGAGTCGATGGGCTTCGAGACCCTCGGGTTCAGCTTCGGCCGGGAGGACGTCTGGGAGCCGCAGGAGGTCTTCTGGGGTCCCGAGGACACCTGGCTCGGTGACGAGCGCTACCGCGGCGACCGTGAGCTGACCGGGCCGCTCGGCGCCGTGCAGATGGGCCTGATCTACGTCAACCCGGAGGGGCCCAACGGCGATCCGGACCCCCTCGCCGCGGCCCGGGACATCCGCGAGACGTTCCGGCGGATGGCGATGGACGACGAGGAGACGGCCGCGCTGATCATCGGCGGGCACACGTTCGGCAAGTGTCACGGCGCCGTCGACCCCTCGTGCGTCGGCCCCGAGCCGGAGGCCGCGCCCCTGGAGCAGCAGGGCCTGGGCTGGCGGAACACCTGTGGCAGGGGGGTCGGCGCCGACGCCCTCACCAGCGGTCTCGAAGGTGCCTGGACCACCGCGCCGACCACCTGGGACAACGGCTATCTGGACCATCTGTTCGGCTACGAGTGGGAGCTGACGACGAGTCCGGCCGGGGCCCGTCAGTGGAAGCCGACGGACCCGGCGGCGGGCGACACGGTCCCGGACGCGCACGACCCGTCGAAGCGGCACGCCCCCATGATGCTGACGACGGACCTCTCGATGAAGCTGGACCCGGTCTACGCCCCGATCGCCCGGTCCTTCCACGAGGACCCGGAGCGGCTCGCGGAGGTCTTCGGCCGCGCCTGGTACAAGCTGCTGCACCGTGACATGGGGCCGGTCTCGCGCTGTCTCGGTCCCTGGGTTCCCGAGCCGCAGCCGTGGCAGGACCCGGTCCCCGACGTGGATCACCCGCTGGTCGAGGAGGTCGACGTCACCGCCCTGAAGGGCGAGATCCTCGCCTCGGGCCTGGCCCTGTCCCAGTTGGTCACCACCGCCTGGGCGGCCGCGGCGAGCTTCCGCGGCACCGACAAGCGGGGCGGGGCCAACGGGGCCCGTATCCGGCTCGCGCCGCAGAAGGACTGGGAGGTCAACGCCCGGCCCGAGGTGGCGCGGACGGTGGAGACCCTCGACCGCGTCCGGCGGGAGTTCGCCGGGGGCCGCTCCGACGGCGTGCGGATCTCGCTGGCGGACCTGATCGTCCTCGGCGGCTGCGCGGCGGTCGAGCAGGCCGCGCGGAACGCCGGGCACGAGGTCGCCGTGCCGTTCGCGCCGGGCCGTACGGACGCGGCGCAGGAGCAGACCGACGTCGAGTCGTTCGCCGTGCTCGAACCCCGGGCTGACGGCTTCCGCAACTACCTCGGGGCGGGCGAGAAGCTGTCGCCGGAGACCCTGCTCCTCGACCGTGCGAACCTGCTGACGCTCACCGCGCCCGAGATGACGGTGCTGGTCGGCGGGATGCGCGCCCTCGACACCGGTTTCGCGGGCTCCCGGCACGGTGTGTTCACCGACCGGCCGGAGTCGCTGACGACGGACTTCTTCGTGAACCTGCTGGACATGGGCACGGAGTGGAAGCCGTCGGTCATGGACGAGAACGTGTACGAGGGCCGCGACCGGGCCACCGGCGAGGTCCGGTGGACGGCGACCGCCGCCGATCTCGTCTTCGGCTCGCACGCGCAGCTCCGGGCGCTGTCCGAGGTCTACGCCTCCCGGGACGCGGGCGGGAAGTTCGTGCGGGACTTCGTGTCGGCATGGGACAAGGTCATGAACCTGGACCGGTTCGACCTCCGCTGAGACGGCCGGCCCCGCCGCCCGGCCTGACGGGCCGGGCGGTGGGGCCGGTTGACGGGGCCGGTCGGTCAGGTGGTGACGGGTCCGCGTTCCCGGGGGATCTTCTCGCCCGCCTCGACGGCGACCGGGAGGCGGTTCTCCGTCGGGGGCAGCGGGCAGGTCGCGTAGTCGGTGTACGCGCAGGGCAGGTTGCCCGCGCGGTTGAAGTCGAGGAGCACGGTGCCGTCGGGTGCCGGGGCGCCGACCCGCAGGCTGCGGTTGGCGGCGTAGGTGGTGACGCCCGAGGTGCGGTCGGTGAAGAGGACGGTGAAGCCGCCGGGCGTGTAGCCGTTGAAGGCGGTCAGGCTCAGGTCCTGTCCGTCGAGCCGGAAGTCGATCCGGCCGGGCGCGTCGTACACGTGCCGCAGGCCCTCGACGCTGGCGCCGACGGTGGTGGGCCGGGGCTCGTCGAAGGGCACGTAGCGGCCGGTGACCGCCCAGCGCGGGTGGGGCGCGTAGGCGGGTGTTCCCGTGAAGGCGACCCGCAGGGGGTGGCCGGGGTGGCGGGGCCGGACGACGTCGTGGCCGCCGCGCCGGGCGACCTCGATGACGATGTCCCCCCAGACGGCGTCGACGCCGCCGCGCTCGGGGATGTCCCCGAAGGCGTACCGGCCCTTGACGGTGGTCCCGTCGACGACGAGTTCCTCGTCGTCGGCGAGTTCGACGACGACTCCCCCGGGTCCGGTGGTCCAGGTTCCGGGGGCGTCGGGGATGCTCTGCGGTTCGTCGGTGAGCCAGTGCAGGCCGGTGATGGCGAGGAAGCCGTGCGCGGCGGAGAGCCGGGCCTCCTTTTCGCGGTGCCATGCCTCCCATTCCTCGACGAAGTCCTCGGGGACGCCGTCGGCGGTGCCGGGGCGGGTGGGTGTGGTGCGGGAGTCGGGGTCGTTGCCGAGGCTCATGGGTCCTCCAGGTGGGACGGGCGCGGGCGGGGTTCGCTGCACCGGGAGGCGCTCGTGCCGACGGCGACGGGCCCGGAAGGGGCGCGTCGGAGGACGGCGTCGAGGGGTGACGGGGGCGCGGTGGTCGCGCGTGCGACGGCCGGCTGCCGGGACGAGGGCCTCGGTGTCAGCCGGAACAGGACGTGGTCGTGACGCGCACGTAGTCCACGTGTCGGCGCGTCACGAGCAGGGTCATGGGGCCAGCAAAGCACAACACCCGTGCCCCGGGCCAGTGATCGTCGGATCTCGATCACCGGTCCGGGGCGGGGGCCGTGGTGTCGCGGCCGTGGCCGAGGGCCAGGGCCCGGGTGCGTGGCGGGTGGGTGTGGCAGGGGTGGCAGGGGACGCGTGGTCGTGCGTGTGGTGGTCGGGTGTCCCCCGATCAGTGCCCCGGGGGTCAGCGGCCCTGGAGCGCCTTCACGTTGTCGCCGAAGGTCCAGCCCTTGGAGCCGTCCCAGTTGGCGGACCAGGTCATCAGGCCCTTGAGGGCGCCGTTGTAGCGGTTCCAGGCCTGGGAGACCAGGGAGGGCGACATGTAGCCGCCGCCCGCGCCGGGCTGGGCGGGCAGGCCGGGGACCTGCTTGTCGTACGGGACGCGGATGGTGGTGCCCTGGATGACCAGGCCCCGGTTGAGGCAGTCGGTCTGGGCGGCGAACCCGGCGACGGTCCCGGCGGAGTAGGAGTCGCCGGAACAGCCGTACATGCTGCCGTTGTAGTACTGCATGTTGAGCCACCACAGGCGTCCGTTGTCGGCGTACTTCTTGATGATCGGGAGGTACGCGCCCCAGATCGAGCCGTAGACGACGCTGCCGCCGGTGACGTAGGCCGTCTCGGGCGCCATGGTCAGTCCGAAGCCCGCGGGCATCCGGGCGAGGACGCCGTCGATGATGTGGATCAGGTTGGCCTGGGAGGTGGAGAGGGTGTTGATGTTGCCGCTGCCGACGAGCCCGGTCTCGATGTCGATGTCGATGCCGTCGAAGTTGTAGGTCTGGAGGATCGGCACGACGGTGGCGATGAACTTGTCCGCGACGGCGCGGGAGCTGAGGTCGATGCCCGCGGCGGCGCCGCCGATCGACAGGAGCAGGGTCGCGCCCGCCGCCTTCGCGCGGCACATCTCGGCCGGGGTGGAGACCCGGACGGTGTTGTCCATGCCGTCCTGCCAGAGCACCGTGCCGTCCGAACGGATCACGGGGAAAGCGGCGTTGATGACGTTGTACCCGTGGGCGGCGAAGCGGGGGTCGTCGATGGGGGCCCAGCCGAAGGGCGGGTGGACGCCGTTGGCGGAGCCGTCCCAGTTCTCCCAGTAGCCCTGGAGCACCTTCCCGGTGGGGCGGGACTTGAGGGCGCAGGTGTCTCCGGGGGCGGCGGCGGCCGCGGTGCCGGGGGCGGCGGCCCGCCCCGGGGTGGTGGCCTGGGCGGTGGGGGCGGCGAGGGCGGCGGCGGCGAGCAGGGTGGCGATTCCCGCTCCGAGGGCGCGGGCGATCCGTGGGCGTGGCATGCGTGCTCCTGGGGACGTCGTGGGGGATGGTCCTGGGCATGGCGCGCGTTCGACCAGACCGTAGGTTGGTCCAGACCTTTCGTCAACCACCCCGGTGACCCCCGCTCCCGACGGCACACGGCGGGCGGGAAACAACTGGGGCGAGGAGTCCAAGGACTCCTCGCCACTCTCAAGATATAGCGCACGGGGGGCCTTGCCGCAAGGCCCCGGTCATGGTCCACAATCTCCGGGCGAAGCCGTGGACGGCGCAATTCGACGACACACGGAAAACCCGCCCCCACGGAACACCGGAAATATCGAACGGGGCTTTTCTCATGATCGACGTGATCATCGCCGGGGCCGGTCCGACCGGCCTGATGCTCGCCGGAGAACTGCGACTGCACGGCGTGGACGTGCTGGTTCTCGACAAGGAGACGGAGCCGACCCTCCAGTCGAGGGCGCAGGGGCTGCATGTGCGCAGCATCGAGGTGATGGAACAGCGCGGGCTGCTCGGGCGCTTTCTCGCGGAGGGCCGGGAAATCCGGGCCGGTGGTTTCTTCGCGGGTCTCAGCACTTCCTGGCCCGAGCATCTCGACACCGCGCATTCCTATGTCCTGGCCATTCCGCAGACCGTCACCGAGCGGCTGCTCGCCGAGCACGCCGTGGAGACGGGCGCGGAGATCCGGCGCGGCCACGAACTGGTCGGACTGGAGCAGGACGCCGAGGGGGTGACCGTGGAACTGGCGGACGGCACCCGGCTGCGCGCCCGTCATCTGGTCGGCTGCGACGGCGGTCGCAGCACGGTGCGCGCTCTCCTCGGCGTCGGCTTCCCCGGCGAGCCCTCACGGGTCGAGACGCTGCTGGGCGAGATGGCGCTGGACGTCTCCCCGGAGGAACTGGCCGCCGTGACGGCCGAGGTCCGCAGGACCCAGCTGCGGTTCGGCGCGATGCCGCTGGGCGACGGCCTGTACCGGGTCGTCGTGCCCGCCGAGGGCGTGGCCGAGGATCGCACGGCCACCCCCGGGATCGACGAGTTCCGGACCCAGTTGCGGAAGTTCGCGGGCACCGATCTCGGCGCGCACGCACCGCGCTGGCTCTCCCGCTTCGGCGACGCCACCCGGCTCGCCGAGCGCTACCGGACCGGCCGGGTGTTCCTCGCGGGCGACGCGGCGCACATCCATCCGCCGACCGGCGGACAGGGGCTCAACCTCGGGGTCCAGGACGCCTTCAACCTGGGCTGGAAGCTGGCCGCCGAGGTTGCGGGCTGGGCCCCCGAGGGGCTGCTGGACAGCTACCACGCGGAGCGGCACCCGGTCGCCTCCGACGTCCTCGACAACACCCGGGCGCAGATCCAGCTGATGTCGACGGAGCCCGGTCCGCGGGCCGTGCGCCGACTGCTCGCCGAGCTGGTGCGGTTCGAGGAGGTGGACCGGTATCTGATCGAGAAGATCACCGCCATCGCGGTCCGTTACGACTTCGGCGGGGGCCATGAACTGCTCGGCGGGCGCCTGCGGGACCTGCGGCTGAGAAGCGGCCACCTGTACGGGCTGACGCACGCCGGGCGGGGCCTGCTCCTGGACCGGACCGGGCTGCTGTCCGTCGCGGGCTGGGAGGACCGTGTCGACCACGTCGTGGACGATCTCGGCGAGGGCGAGGAACTGGACGCGCGGGCGGTGCTGCTGCGCCCGGACGGGCATGTGGCGTGGGTCGGCGAGGACCAGCGGGACCTCGCCGGGCACCTGCCGAGGTGGTTCGGCGCGGCGAGGCGTTGACGCCCGGCGGCCCACGGGACCGTCCTTCCCCCCCTCTCGGGGGAGTACGCCGGGGGGGGCCGGGGCCGCGGGGGCGGGCCCCGCCCCCCGGGGGGGGGGGGGGGCCCCCCCCGGGGGGGGGGGGCGGCCCGGCCCCCCCGGGCGGGCGCGCGCCGGGCGGACTGGGACGTGGCGGCCGTGG
>NZ_JBIUZD010000012.1:0-15539 GCF_044744885.1 Streptomyces sp. NPDC087215 | reverse complement strand
GGGGGGGGGGGGGGGGGGGGGGGGGGTTGCCCCCGGGGGGCCCCCGGGCCCGGCCCGCCCCCCCCGGGGGGGGTTGTCGGGGGGGGGGGCGGGGGCGGGGGGTGCCGCCCCCGGCCCCCGTGGTCGGTGGTCGGCCACCGACGGTCGGCGGGGCGCGACCGGTCAGACGCGGTCGGCCGCGATCAGGACGTACTGGAAGGAGCCGTCCTTGTAGGACTCGATGAACGCCTCCTCGATGCCGGTGACCAGCGAGGAGGTGGCGCGCAGCTCCCAGTACGGCAGGGTGTCCGGCGTCAGGTCGATGACGGCCTGCGGGACGAGCCGGTTGTCGGCCATGGCCCGCAGGTACTCGCGGCGGGAGTGGATGTTGCACTCGAAGTGCGCGTTGATCTGGGAGACCCACTTCGAGGGCTGGCCGTAGCGCGGGTTCCAGCAGCCGGTGATGGTCACGTAACGGCCGCCGACCTTGAGGAAGCGGGAGTGCTCCGCGAAGAGGTCGTCGAGGTCGACGTACATGCTCGACTCGTTGTTCCACGAGGCGGCCATGCTGCCCTTCTCGAAGGGGGTGTCGAGCATGTTGCAGACCTGGGCGCGGACGTGGTCGGCGATGCCCAGCTCCGCGGCGCGCCGGTTGCCGAACTCGGCCTGGGTCGAGGAGAGGGTGACGCCCTCGACCTTGCAGCCGAAGCGCTGGTGGGCCATGACGCTCGAACCGCCGCGGCCGCAGCCCGCGTCGACGAGGGTGTCCGTGTCCTGGATGACGCCGAGGTGGTCCAGGAGGACCTCCGCCTGGGCCGACTCCAGCCGGTGCAGCTCCGTGATCAGCTTCTTCTCGTACTCGCTGTCCTCAGGGGTGCCGAGGCCGGCGTGGTCCACGGCACCGATGCCGTAGTGGTGGTGGTACAGCCCGTCCACATCGCCGAGGCGCAGGTTCACCGGCCGGGCCTCGGCGTTCCAGTAGCGGGCGATGTCGCCCTGGTAAGGCGTCGCCGGGTTCGGGACGAACGCGGCGGTGTCGTTGACGGTGGTGAACTCGGTGCTGGTCACAGATAATTCCATTTCTTACCAGAAATCGGGCAGGCTGTATCGGTAGGTGTTGGTCTGGTGCCAGTAGTGGTTGCCGTCGACCCAGACGGCGACTCCGCGCAGGAAGCGCAGCACGCTCGGGACGGGGCAGGCGAGGGCCAGGGCGGCGCTCTCGCTCTCGAAGGCCCGCATGAGGTCGTTGTGGACCTCGACCGCCTTGAGGTATCCGTCGCGCTCGGAGAGGTTCTCGCGCGCGGAGAGCACCACGGGCAGGTTCAGGTGGTTGCCGGGGCTGTCCAGTTCCTTCATGTACGAGTAGAGGTCGTTCACGATGGTCGTGGCGTTGCCGGCCAGGGCGAGGACGCGCTGCATGGCCGGCTGGGCGTGCAGGTCCGCGGGCAGTTCGTAGCCGCCGACGGTGTCCGTGATGGTGGGGCAGGGGCGGAAGTTGTTGAACTGCCGCATCGACAGGTACTCCCACACCTCCGGCATGTGGTTCGTCTCGGCCCAGGCGGCCTCGGCGAGGTAACCCATGTGCAGCCGGGCCATGTCGTGCCGGAAGCGGTCGGCCTGGGAGGGGGTCGACTGCCGGACGAAGTACTCCATGGCGGAGCGGTACGCGCGCCGCGGGGAGTCGGAGTGCAGCGACTCCGCCCACTGGGGCGCGTACTCCTCGGTGGTGTGCAGCGGGTCGAGCGCGGTGTGGGCGAGGAGCAGCCGTCCGCCGAGCCCGACGGGCGAACCGCCGTGGTCCTCGCAGTAGATGTCGTCGACGGCGTTCTCGGCGACCATCAGCCGGGTGGCGATCATCATGTGCTCGACGGTCGGGGCGTCCGGGTGGCAGGCGACCATGTAGCGCCCGACGGAGAAGCCGTCGAACTCGCCCTCCCAGTCGTCGGGGAACAGCTGGACCTCGTCCACGGCCCAGTCCTTGATCCGGCGGCTGACCTCGTCCACCCGGACGGGATCGGGTTCGGCGACGGGGTGGAAGTAGAGGCCGGGGATGGGCCTCCCCCCGGCGGCCGCGGGGAGCGGGGGTTCCGGCGGGGCCGGTGCCTGCGGGGGCCGGGCCAGCGAGAGGGTCGCCGTGCCCAGACCGGTGGGCCCGCCGAGGAACCACGCCGGGGTTCCGGCGGATTCGGCGGGGGTGGGACGCGGTGCGGGGGCGGACTCCGGCGCCGGGGCCTCCGGGGCCTCGACGGCCGGTGGGGCCCCGGCGGACGCCGCCAGGACGGCGGTGACGGCCGTCCCGGCGGGTGCCTCGGCGAGCACCTCGGCGAGCGCCCGGGACCCGAAGAGGGCCGTGGCGGAGGGCAGGCTCGACAGCAGAGGGGAGGGCCCGGGTTCGGGCATCCGTGACTCCTCGGTGAGTTGGATGGGCTGTCCCGGATCCCGGGCGTTCTCGGACGGCCCGGGAATCCGGACCGTCACGGCCTCCGTGCGGGGGCCGGACGGCTCCGCTGGGGCGTGTTTCGAAAGTGGCGCCGTCTGCCCGGAGGGCAGGCCCGGCGGCGTCCGGTGCGTGCGATCGCAAGGCGGGGGGTCGCCCCGATACCGGTTGTACCGGGGTGGCCCCGACAACGCGGCGAGCGAGCGTGCGTGCCAGGCGCCGCCGGGCAGGCGGGACTTTCGAAACACCGGCCTAGTCGCGCCTGCGGGCGATCTGCACGTTCTCCAGGACGCCGAGCGCGTTGGGCACGAGGATGGCGGCGGAGTAGTACGTGGTGACGAGGTAGGACATGATCGCCTGCTCGCTGATGCCCATGAAGCGGACGGACAGGCCGGGCTCGTACTCCTCCGGCAGACCCGTCTGGCGGAGGCCCACCACCCCCTGGTTGTCCTCGCCGAGGCGCATCGCGAGGATCGAGGTGGTGTTCTCCGCACTGATCGGGATCTTGTTGCAGGGCAGGATCGGGACACCGCGCCAGCTCGGGATGCGGTGGCCTTCGAGGTCGATGGTGTCGGGGTAGAGGCCGCGGGCGTTCCACTCGCGTCCGATCGCGGCGATCGCCTTGGGGTGGGCGAGGAAGATCTTGGTGCCGCGGCGGCGGCAGAGCAGCTCGTCGAGGTCGTCCGGGGTGGGCGGGCCGGAGTGGGTCTGGATGCGCTGCTTGAAGTCGGCGTTGTGGAGGAGACCGAACTCCCGGTGGTTGATGAGCTCGTGCTCCTGCCGCTCGCGCAGGGCCTCGACGGTGAGCCGGAGCTGCTCCTCCGTCTGGTTCATCGGCCCGTTGTAGAGGTCGGCGACCCTGGTGTGGACCCGCAGGACGGTCTGGGCGACGGAGAGCTCGTACTCGCGCGGCTTCAGCTCGTAGTCGACGAACGCGCCGGGCAGGGCGACCTCGCCGGTGTGACCGGCCGACATCGCGATCTCGGCCTCGCCGTGCTTGTTCTGGCGCTGGAGCGGCAGCGAGCTGAATTCCTGGATGTGGCTCTGGAGGCCGGGGGCCGAGGCGAGGACCGCGCCGAACTCGGAGCGGGAGAGGGTGAGCAGGGTGCCGGAGGTCTCGGCGGTGGCGGTGTAGTCCCACCGGGCGTCGGCGTCCAGAAGGGCGTTCTCACCGAACCGGTCGCCGTCGGCGAGCACGGCCACGGCGACCTCGTCGCCGTACTTGCCGACCGAGGTCTGGCTGATCCGGCCGTGGGCGATCAGGTGGATCTCGTCGGCGGGCGCGCCGCGCTGGACGAGCACCTCCCCGGCGCTGAAGTCGCGCTGGACGCAGCGGCCGGCCAGCGCGCTCAGCACCTCCTCGTCCTCGAAGCCGCGGAGCAGGGCGAGTTCGCCGAGCTCGCCGGGGATGACCCGGACGCGGGAGCCGTCCTGGACGAACTCGATGCGTCCGTCGCCGACGGTGTAGCTGAGTCGGCGGTTGACCCGGTAGGCACCACCCTTGGTCTCCACCCAGGGGAGCATCCGCAGCAGCCAGCGGGAGGTGATCTCCTGCATCTGGGGAGCGGACTTGGTGGTGGTGGCGAGGTTCCGGGCCGCCGCGGTGCTCAGGCTGGACTGCTTCGGCGATTCCTGCTGAGCTTCCGGGCTGGTGTCAACGGTCATGGGGTCGAGCTCTCCTTGGGAGGGGGTGCTGACGGGCGCACGAGCGCGCCGGTCGAAAAGCGGAGAAAGCAGGTGAAGGAGGGAAATCCCGGAGGAATCCAGGGAATCCGTCCAGATCCCGGGGAACAGTAACGGCCTGTCCTGCTCATCCACCTTGTCGGACTGACGGCATTACCTCGATCCAGCGATCTTGTCGCCGAAGAGGTTTAAAGACGTGGACGGTGGTATTCGGTCGGTCTGGCCGAGACATCACTACGGAGAGAGGTGAGCGCGCGCCGGGCGGGACCCGTCGATCCCTCGCTCCGACGGCGCGTGAATCACGCCGAACCGAGGCCTCGCCGTTCCGGAACGGGGCCGCCCGGCCCCTCGTCGTCACCGGGATGCCGAAGCCGCGGTCCGCGATGCGCCTGGACACCGCCTTCACCACAGGCCGCCGCGCGGGGCGGGCGTCGATGTGGTCACCGTCGGGGCGCGGAGCCGGGCCGGGGGCGCGGCGGCGGTCACCGCGTGGCCTGCCCGTCGAGCCGGGCCGCGGTCGTGTTCCGGGCGGCCCGGCTCCCGTACGACGGGTCCGGTCAGTCGGACGTGCCGGTCCGGCCGGTGAGCTGTTCGGCGAGGTCCCGCTCGGTCTCCTCGGGGAGCGAGGTCTTGAGGAGGGTGCCGCCGAACGGCTCCATGGCCGTGGCGAACCGGTCCTCGGTGATCTTCGAGGCCATGATCACGACGGCGGACCCGCCCGGTTCGAGGAGCGAACGGACCTTGTCGCGGAAGGCGTTGTCGACGCCCGTCCGGTTCAGTCTGCCGATCAGCCCGCCGACGGCGGCGCCGATCACGCCGATGCCCGGGGTGAGGACGACCATGCCGAGGACCAGTCCCCAGAGGGCGCCTGCGGTGGCCGAGAGGGCGACCTGTCCCTCCCTGCGCGCGGCGGTGTCGACATGGGTCGCGCCCTGTGCGTCGACGGACACGACGGCGAGTCCCGTCAGCTCCACGACATGGCCGTCCTCCAGTTCCCGGACGGCGGCGAAGGCTCTGTTGGCGACGGCGAGGTCGTCGTAGCCGAGGACGACGAGTTCGGACATGTGCCTCTCCTTACCGGGTCAGTAGCGCAGCACGGCGGCGATGCGGCCGAGCTCGGCCAGGGTGTCCTCGGGGACGAACTGGACCTCGGCGCCGGTGTCGAGGGCCCGTTCGACGATCTCGTCGACCATGTCGTCCCTGGAGTCCGTGGCCCCGGACTCGACGGGCTCCAGGTGTCCGCCCTCCTCGCGTACGACCGTGCGGTACTGGTCCTCGACGGCGAGCAGTCTGATCCGGCCGTCCTTCACCGCCTGCCACACCTCGTCGATGCCCCCGGCGAACTCCCGGCGGCCCCGTGCGGTGTCGAGTTCGGCCACGACGGTGGCCGACGCGGCGGCCTCGCGGGCGGCGCGCGAGGGCTCCACGGCCTCGTGGACGGCCGCGGCGGGTCCACGGGCGAGTCCGCCGTGCTGGATGGGGGTGGTGCCCGCCCGGAGCGGTCCGGTCTCCTCCAGGAGGGTGAGGGCGGCGGGCTCGCCGAGCAGGTGGAGCGGGCGCGGATCGGAGGCGAGGACCGCGTTCAGGGCCTCGTGCGCCTCGCGGAAGAACCGGCGGGTGGCCTCGTCGCGGAAGGTGCTGGGGAGGTCCCCGATCCGCTCCTTGCGCTCCGCGTCCGGGTCTTCGAGGCTGCGGGTGAGCGGGAAGCCGTCACCGGTGTGCTCGGTGGTCCGCTCGGGGCTGCCGCTCCACAGGGAGATCCGGTCGGCGGCCACCGCGAGGGCCCAGGTGGGCCGTTCGGCGGCTCGGGCGGCGACGAGGTTGCGGGTGAGGAAGGTGTCGGCGAGGACCACGCGCTCGGGGACCGTACGGGCGACCGTCCACACCTGGTGCTCGCCCTGGGCCACGTGGATGACGAGGCCGTCCTCGGCGTGCGCGAGGTCGATCTCGTCCACCGCGCGGCGCAACTGGTCCAGGATGTCGGCGCGCCGCTCGCGGGGGACGTCCGGGTCGTCCTGGAGCGCCTTCTCCACCGTGCTCACCAGGTTGCGGAGGCGTACCGGGTCCTGGGCGTCGTCCGGTTCGCGGCGGTGGGTCGGCATCACGAGGGACACGGCCGGGTACGGGCGGGGCTGTCGCAGCTTGGCGAGCGCTTCGCTGCTGAGCGCGGGGGCCATGGGGGGTCCTTCCGGTGAGGGGGTGGGCGGCCCGGGGGCCTGCGGGGGGCGGCGGGCCCGGGGCGGCGGCTACCGCTGGGGGCCGGTGAGCCGTTCGGCGAGTTCCCTCTCGTCCTCGTCGCTGAGCGAGGTCTTGAGGACGGTGCCGCCGTAGGGCCGCATCGCGGCCGTGAACTTGTCCTCCGTGACCTTCGACGCCATGATCACGACGGCGGCCGTGCCGGGTCTGAGCAGGGCGTCGACCTGTTCGCGGAAGCGGTCGTCGACTCCCGACTGCGCGAGTCTGCCGACGAGCCCGCCGAGGGCCGCCCCGGTCAGGAGGCCGACCCCGGGCAGCAGGAAGAGGATGCCGAAGACGGTTCCCCAGAGGGCGCCGGTCGCGGCGGTGGCGCCGACGACGCGTCTGCTGGTGTCGACATGGGTCTCGCCCTCGTCGTCCAGGGAGACGACGGCGAGTCCGGCGAGCCGCACGACCTGGTCCCGTTCCAGGTCCTTGACCGTGGCGAGCGCCTCTTCGGCGACCTGGTGATCGTCGTATCCGATGACGATGAGTTCGGCCATGCCCGCCTCCTCGGGGAAGGGGTCCGGGGGGTCTCCCTTCCTTCGGAGAGGCCCGGACGGGCTCTCCGGGGCCCACAGGGAATCATCCTGTCCCGGTTCGTGGGTCCCCGCGACTCGATGGGGTCCGGCCGGGGGACGCGGCGGGCCCCGCCGTCCCGTGGTGCCGGACGGCGGGGCCCTGAGCCGGTCGTGCTCACGCGGTGCTACGCCACGGGCTGCTGCTGGGTGACGCAGTGGATGCCGCCGCCGCCCGTGCCGAGCCGGTCGATGTTCAGCTGTTCGACGACACGGTCCGGGTAGAGCCGGGCCAGGGTGGCCCTGGCCGCCTGGTCCGCGCGGGTGTCACCGAAGTGGGCGCTGATGACGGCCCCGTTGCAGAGGTAGTAGTTGGCGTAGGAGGCGAGGAAGTCCCTGCTCCTCGAACGGATCTTGTCGTAGTCCGGGCCCTGGAGCTGGGTGACGTCCATCGGCACGCCGCCGGCGGTCGTCGCCGCGTCCAGGAGGGCGTACTGCTGGCGCGCGTCCCGGGCGTACACGTCGGTGTCGGTGGCGAGCGGCATCTGGACGAGGGCCTCCCCGGGGCCGAGGAAGCGGGAGGTGGCGTCGACGTGGTCGTCGGTGATGTCCTGGCCCTTGACGCCGTCGAACCAGATGAGCTTGGAGGCTCCGTACGCGGCGAGTACGGCGACCTCCACCTGGCGCTCGGTCATCGCGGGGTTGCGGTTGCGGTTGACGAGGCTGCTGCGGGTGGCCATCAGGGTGCCCGCCCCGTCCTGCTCGACGGCGCCTCCCTCGCCGACCAGGGCGGCGTAGCTGATCGGCACGCCGACGTGGGCGGCGATCCGGCCGGCGACCAGGGCGTCCTTGGCGTGGGTCTGCTTGTTGCCCCAGCCGTTGAAGTTGAGGCCGACGGCGTCGAGGCCGCCGGTCCCGTTCGTACGGAAGACGGGGCCGGTGTCCCGCGTCCAGCAGTCGTCCACCGGGATGGTGGTGATCACGGTGACGGTGGAGCCGCACAGCTGACGGGCCTTGGCGGCGCTGCCGGAGTTGGCGCACATCACGACCGGTTCGTACTTCGCGACGGTGCGGGCGATCAGGGCGATGTCGGCCTGGACCCCGCTCAGGGTGCTGCCCCAGATGGCGGTGCTGTCGGGCCAGGTCATCCAGGTGCGGGTGTGCCTGGCGTCCTCGGCGGGCACCCGGAAGGTCCCGGCGGTCCCGGCGGCCAGGGCTCTGCCTCCGGTCGTGGTGGAGAGGGCGGCGCCGACGGCGGTCAGTCCGGCGGCGACGAGGAAGCCGCGCCGGTTCGGGCCGGGGCGGACGGGCCGGTCGTCCTCGGGCCGGGTCTCTTCGGGCCGGTTCGCCCGGACGGAGTGTGCGGCGGGTCGGTTCACTTCTGCCTCCTGGGTGTGGCGGTGGGCGGTGCGGGTGCGGTCATCAGGCGCTGCCGGGCTTCCGCGATCCGGTCCGGGTTCCAGCCGGGGCGCGGGACGGAGTCCAGGAGCAGCCGGGTGTAGGGGTGCCGGGGCGCGGCGAGCACCTCGGCGGTGGCCCCGGCTTCCACGACGCGGCCCCGGTGCATGACGAGGAGCTCGTCGGTGACGCACCGGACCACGCCGAGGTCGTGGGTGATGAAGAGGTAGCCGACGGGGGTCTGTTCGCGGATGTCGGCGAGCAGGTTGAGGATCTGGGCCTGGGCGGAGACGTCGAGGGCGGCGACGGCCTCGTCGAGGACGAGGACGGCCGGTTCGACGGCGAGGGCGCGGGCGATGGCGACGCGCTGGCGCTGGCCGCCGGAGAGCTGCCGGGGCAGGGCTTCGGCGGTCCGGGTGCCGAGGCCCACCTGGTCGAGGAGTTCACGGACGCGGGGTGCGGGGTCCCGGTCGGGGAAGTGGAGGCGGAGGGTCTCGCGCAGGGCCCGCTCGACGGTGCTGCGGGGGTCGAGTGACAGGTAGGGGTCCTGGAAGACCAGTTGGACCTCGCGGGCCCTGGCCAGGCGCTGGGCCCGGCCGCGGGTGCGGGCGGGCCGGACGGTGCCCCGGACCCGTACCTCGCCGGTGTCGGCGTGTTCGAGGCCGACGACGATCCGGGCGGTGGTGGTCTTGCCCGAGCCCGAGCCTCCGACGATGCCGAGCGAGCCTCCCTCGGGGAGGGTGAAGGACACCGCGTCGACGGCGTGGACGTCCCCGAAGGCACGGCTGAGGCCGTCGGCCCGCAGCAGGGGTTCAGTCATCGGCGGTGCTCCCTCGGGCGGCGAGCCGGTCGTGGTGGTGGCAGGCCGTGTGGTGGTCCTCGTCGATCCGGGCGGGTTCGGGTGCCCGCTCCGCGCACAGGTCGGTGGCGAGCGGGCAGCGGGCGGCGAAGGCGCAGCCGGTGAGGGCGGTGCGCGGGTCCGGCGGACGGCCGGGGATGGCGGGGAGTCTGCCGCCGGGGGCGGTGTGGCGGGGGGTGGAGGCGAGCAGGGCCGCGGTGTACGGGTGGCGGGGCTGGGCGAACAGGGCTTCGGCGGGTCCCGTCTCGGCGATCCGGCCCGCGTACATGACGTGGACGCGGTCGCTGACGGCGGCGGCCAGGTCGAGGTCGTGGGTGACGAAGAGCAGTCCGGTGCCGAAGCGGCGGCGGAGCCGGGCGAGGAGGGCGATCACCTCCGCCTGGGTGGTGACGTCGAGCGCGGTGGTGGGTTCGTCGGCGAGGAGGAGGACGGGATCGCCCATGAGCGCGGCGGCGATCACGACGCGCTGGAGCATTCCGCCGGAGACCTGGTGCGGGTACTTGGGGAGGGCGGTGGCGTCCAGTCCGACGGCTTCGAGGAGTTCGACGGCGCGCGCGGTGGCTCCGGCACGGTCCGTGGTGCGGGCGGCGCGGACCCCTTCGGTGAGGAAGTCGCCGATGCGCCGGAGCGGGTTGAGGGCTGCGCGCGGGTCCTGGAAGACCATGGCGGCGGTGCCCGCGCGCAGGGCGCGGAGCCGTTCGGGGGCGAGGGAGAGGACGTCGTGTCCGTCGACGAGGACCGTGCCTCCGGTGGTGGCGCCGGGCGGCAGCAGACCGAGGGCGCTGCGGGAGGTGAGGGACTTCCCGGAGCCGGACTCTCCGACGAGGGCGACGGTCTCGCCCGCGCCGACGGTGAGGCTGACGCCGTCGAGGACCGGGCGGGCGGTGCCGGGGAGGGTGATCCGCAGGTCGCGGACGTCCAGGGCGGGGGGCGGTGGGGTCATCCGTCTCTCCTTGCGACACGGTCGGCCCAGCGCTCGCCGACCACGTTGAACGCGACGACGGTGAGGACGACGAGGAGGCACGGCAGGACCGCGGAGAGCGGGTAGCCGTACTGGACGGCGGTCTGGCCGTCGAAGACCATGCGGCCCCAGTCGGGGGTGAGCGGGGGGACGCCGAGGCCGAGGAAGGACAGGCCGGCCAGGTCCATGAGGGCGTAGCCGAAGTTGATGGTGGCCTGGGCGAGGACGACGGGGGCGATGGCGGGCAGGACGTGCCGCAGGCAGATCTGGAGCCCCGAGTGGCCCTGGACGCGGTAGGCGCTGATGTGGGGGCGGGCGCGTTCGGCGAGGACGAGGGAGCGGGTGAGCCTGCTGACGTACGGGAGGTAGGCCACGCCGAGTGCGACGACGGGGGCGAGGAGTCCTTCGCCGTACACGGAGACGACGAGGACGGCGAGGAGGACCCCGGGGAAGGCGAAGACGAGTTCGGTGCCCCGGGAGAGGAGGGTGTCGAGCCTGCCGCCGCGCCAGGCGGCGGCGGTGCCGACGGCGACGCCGACGAGGGTGGAGGTGATGACGACGCCGAGCGGTCCGAGGAGGGAGGTGCGGGCGCCGAGGAGCAGGCGCGAGAGGGTGTCGCGGCCTGCGGCGTCGACGCCGAGCGGGTGTTCGGGGGACGGTCCGGCGAGGGCGGCGCCCAGGTCGACGGCGTTGGGGTCGTGGGGGGCGAGCCAGGGCGCGAGGAGCGCGACGGCGACGACGCTCGCGGCGAAGGCGAGGCTGAGGAGGTGCAGGGGGGAGCGGCCGGAGGAGGCCCGCAGTCCCCTGAGTCCGGGTCTGCGGGTGAGGGCGGTGCTCATGTGCTCGCTCCTCTCGTCCCGAGGGCGATCCGGGGGTCGACGAGCGGGAGGAGCAGGTCGACGAGGAGGTTCACCGTCATGAAGAGGGTGACGATGATCAGGGAGACGGCCTGGACGGTCGGGAAGTCCTTGGTGGTGGTGGAGAGTTCGAGGAGCTGTCCGATGCCGCCGATGCCGAAGGCGGTCTCCACGAGGATCGTGCACACCAGGAGGGTGGAGACGATCAGGCCGGTGGTGGTGAGGACGGTGCCGAGCGAGTTGCGGAGCACGTGGGCGCGGATGACCTGGCGTTCGGGGACGCCCCGGCCGCGGGCCACGGTGACGTGTTCGGCGGTGAGCGCTTCGAGCATGGCGGAGCGCGTGACGCGGGCGAGCATACCGACCAGGTAGAGGGCGAGGGCGATCGCGGGCAGGGTCAGGTGCCAGACCCGGTCGAGGAATCCGGTGCCCGCGCCGCCGCTGGGGAACCAGCCGAGCCGGACGGCGAAGAGTCCCTGGAGGAGGACGGCGGCGACGAAGGAGGGGGTGCCGACGGCCAGGGTGGTGCCGAGGAGGACGGCGGAGTCGGTGGCTCCGCCGCGTACGGCGGCGATCCGTCCGAGCAGCAGACCGAGGACGACCACCGCGGTGAGGGCCATGGCGATGAGGAGGAGGGTGGTGGGCAGCCGGTCGGCGAGGAGCCGGGAGACGTCGGTGCGGTAGGTGAGGGAGCGGCCGAAGTCGCCTTGGAGGACGTCTCCGAGCCAGCTCAGGTAGCGCACGGCGAACGGGTCGTCGAGGTGGTACTGGGCCTTGACGGCGGCGAGTGCCTCGGGGGACGCGGAGCGGCCGGAGAGCAGGAAGCTCGCGGGGCTGCCGGGTGCCAGGTACATGGCGCCGAAGACCACGAACGACGCCACGAGCAGGGTGGCCGCCATCTCGGCGGCCCGCCGGACGGCGAATCTCAGGAAGTTCACGGCGCGGCCCCGACGTCGGCGGCCCACGGGTAGTACAGGTAGGCGATGGTGGTGGGGGCGCCGGTGATCCTCTTGTTGAGGAAGAGGGAGGTGGGCCATTCGGCGACGGGGATCCACGGGAGCTGTTCGGCGGCGTGCCGCTGGAGTTCGCTCTCGATCCGGAGCCGGTCGCCGCGGTCCTGGGTGGCGGTGGCCCGGTCGACGAGCTCGTCGTACCGCCGGTCGCGGTGGTCCGCGAAGTTGAGGTAGGCGCCGCTCCTGAAGTTGGCCAGGAGGTCGAGCGGGTCGGTGATCGAGTCGTAGTAGGTGAGCGGGAACATGTCGATGCCCTCGCGCGCCTCGGGGTCGGTGAAGAGGGCCGTGAAGGCGTTGGGCGCGACGGACTTGAGGTTGATCTTCAGGCCGATGCTGGTGCCCGCCGCCTGGACGGCGGTGGCGAGGAGGGAGACGTCCTGGCCGATGGAGCTGGTGGCGACGGTGAGGGTCTTGCCGGTGGCGCCCGCCTCACGGACGAGGGCGCGGGCCTTCTCCAGGTCGCGGGCGGTGGGCGGCAGTCCGGCGAAGGCGGCGCGGCGCGTCTCCTCGGAGGCGCCCGCCCAGGCGGCGCGGCTGGTCAGGGAGGTGGTGACGGTTCCGGCGCCGCCGAGTCCGGCCCGGACGAATCCGCCGCGGTCCAGGGCGAGGGAGAGCGCCCGCCGGACGCGTACGTCGCCGAGCGGGCCCTTCATGTCGGTGACGTTGACGTTGACGGTGCTGAGTCCCTCGCCGAAGGAGAGGGTTCCGGCGCCGCTGTTCCTGAGCCGGTCGTAGCTCTCGGTGGGGATGAGGTAGCCGCCGTCGGCCTCGCCGCTGAGGAGGGCGTTGGTGCGGCCGGTCGGGTCGGTGAGGAAGCGGAAGACGACCTTGCCGGCCTTGGCCCGCTTGCCCCAGTAGCCGTCGAAGCGGTCGAGCTGGAGCGACTGGCCCTTCTGCCAGGGGCCGAGGGTGAAGGGGCCCGTGCAGGCGAGCCCGCCGGAGGTGCCGTAGTCCTTGCCCGCGGTGGTGACGCCCGCCCGGGAGGCGACGACCCCGGCGGAGGTCGCCATGTACTGGGGGAACTGCGAGTCGGGCTTCTTCAGTCTGACCGTGACCCGGAGCGGTCCGGTCTTGCGGACGGAGGCGACGTTCCGGAAGTTCTGTGCCCAGGCCGCCGCGTTCTCCGGGTCGGTCTGGCGGCCCAGGCTGAACACGACGTCGTCGGCGGTCATCGTGCGGCCGTCGTGGAAGCGCACCCCGCGCCGCAGGTCGTAGACCCAGGTCGTCGGGTCCGGCTGGGTGACCTTCTCCGCGAGTCCGGGTTCGAGGGCGAGGCCCGGCGTCCAGCGCATCAGGCTCTCGCACACGTTGGAGAGGATCGTGTTCTGCGGGTAGTCGAACGCCATGGTGTAGTCGAGCGTCGGCGGTTCGGCGTACACGGCCCAGGTGAAGGAGTCGATGTCGCCCTTGGCCCGGGGGGTGCCGGTGGAGAGGGCGAACGCGCCGCCGGTCGCGTCGCGGGGCGGCCCGGCGCAGGCGGCGAGCACGGCGGCGGAGAGCAGCGCGAGCGCGGCGCGCGCGGCCGTCGCGGGGACGGACCGGCCGCGCGGCGGTCCGGGTCGGCGTCTGGAGACGCGGAGAGGGGGTGCGGTGGTCATCGTCGCGCTCTCTTTCGGTACGGCGGTCGGTGCTTCGGTACGGCGGTCGGTACGGGTCGCGGCGGCTCGGGCCCGGCGGGGACGGCGAGGACTATGGGGACTGCGGGGACGACGCGAGGGAGGCCACGGGGCCGGGCGGGGGCGCGATGGTCCGGGGTGTCGAGGGCTGGCCGCTCCGGGGGCCTGGGTGGGGTGGCCCGGGGTGTCGGCGGCCGGGTGGCACGGCACGTCGGCGCGGGGTGGCCCGGGGTGCCGGGAGCCGGGCGGTCCCGGGCGTCGGCCCGAGGTGGACCCGTGCGTCCGCGCGGGGCGGCCCTGGGCTCTCCGCCGGTGGTGCCGGGCGGAGGCGGTGTTACGGGGTGGGGCGGCCCGCCGCCGGGACCTGCTGGGTGATGCAGTGCACCCCGCCTCCGCCGTAGGCGATGACCGGCGCCGGGACTCCGACGACCTCCCGGCCCGGGTGGGCGCCCGCGATGACGTCGAGGGCGGCCTTGTCCTGCGGCACCCCGGCGACAGGGACGACGATCCCGCCGTTGGCGAGGTAGTAGTTGAGGTACGAGACCTCCACCCGCCCGCCCGCGACCCCGGTGAACGCGGTCTGCGGCACGTCGACGATCTCCAGGGCGCGGCCCCGGGCGTCGGTCGAGACCTCCAGGACGGCCCGGTTGGCGCGCATCCGGGCGTGGTCGGGGTGCGTCGGGTCGTCGGGCAGGGAGACGACGACCCTGCCGGGGGCGGCGAAGGCGCAGACGCCGTCCACGTGCCCGTCGGTCTCGGTGTCGAGGAGCCCGCCGTACGGGAGCCAGATCACCTTCTCCACGCCTAGCCGCGCCTTCAGCTCGGTCTCGATCTGCTCGCGGCTCAGGTCGGGGTTGCGGTTGGGGTGGAGGAGGCACTGTTCGGTGGTGATGAGGGTGCCTTCGCCGTCCACGGTGATCGCCCCGCCCTCCAGGATCATGCCGGAGGGGATGCGGTCGATCCCGAGGTGGTCCAGGAGCAGGGCGCTGACCCGGTTGTCGGAGTCGTACGGGTGGTGCTTGCGGCCCCAGGCGTTGAAGCGGAAGTCGACGCCCGCGCGGCGGCCGTCGGCGTCGAGCACGAAGAGCGGGGCCGAGTCGCGGAACCAGGAGTCGTCCAGGGGCAGTTCGACGACGGTGACGCCCTCGCCGCAGTGCGCGCGGGCGTCGTCGCCGTAGCCGGGCGGGGCGACCATGGTGACGGGCTCGAACCGGGCGACGGCTCGGGCGACATCGGCGTACTCGCGCTTCACGGCGTCCAGGACGCCGTCCCAGAGCTCGACGCGGGTGGGCCAGGCCATCAGGCAGCCCTCGTGCTCGGACCACTCGGCGGGCATACGGAAAGCGGCCATCATTGTCTCGTTTCTTTCGATGGAGAGGATCGTGTCCCTAACTGAATTTTCAGTCAAGATGAAGGGCGCGAAAAAAGTCGGATCCTAAGAACGCATCGGCGGGTGCCTGGGGGCGGATCCACCGGAAGGGGACACGTCAGAGGAAATAGAGGCGGCTGAGGGAGACCTGCTGCGCCGGTTCCGAGCGCAGCGGGGAGCCGTCGAGCGTCACCAGTCCGTCGCGTGGATCGACCTGGACGTCCCCCACTCGCGCGTTGCCGACCATCTGCGCCGGCCCGATGCCCCGGGTGTCCCGGACGGCGACCCTGCGGCGCCGGGTGCCGAGGGCGTCGTAGGGACGGCCGGGCGAGCCCGACTCGGCGGCTGCACGGCTGACGAAGGCCACCGAAAGCTCGGCGGGGGCGGCGCCGTGGGCGCCGAACAGCGGCCCGAGCACCAGGGGTTCGCAGGTGTCCGTGGCGGCGTTGGGGTCGCCGGTCACTCCGTACGCGGGGAAGCCGTTCTTGAGGACCATCTGCGGTTTGGCGCCGAAGAAGGGCGGCTTCCACAGCACGATGTCGGCCATCTTGCCGACCTCGATGGAGCCGATCTCATGGGCGAGGCCGTGGGCGACGGCCGGATTGATGGTGAGC
>NZ_JBIUZD010000011.1:39757-238382 GCF_044744885.1 Streptomyces sp. NPDC087215 | reverse complement strand
ACCCGTGAACGTCTCCACCCACAACGACTCAGCCTTCAACACCCCACGCATACAAGGGAAATGCCCGCACCGCAGCCTTCTGCAACACGCTTTAGCGGCCCAGTGCGGCCAGGGGGTCGTCCAGGACCGGCTGCCAGGCGAGTTCGGCGGCGCCGACGAGGCTGTTGTGGTCCAGGGTGCAGGGCAGGATCGGCACCCCGCCGCTGCGGCCCCAGAGGCTGCGGTCCGCGACGACCGCCCGGAGCCGCTCCGGGTCGGCGGCCAGCAGTTCGCGGTGCAGCCCGCCGAGGATGATCCGGTCGGGGTTGAGGATGTTCACCAGCCCCGCGAGTCCCAGGCCGAGCCGGTCGATCAGCTCGCCGACGGCGACCCGTACGCCCGGGTCGTCGGGGCTGTCGCGCAGCAGTTCGCGGGACTCCCGGAGCAGGGAGACTTCGGGTCCGGGGGCCCGGCCCGCGGCCGTGAGGAAGGCGAGCGGGTCGGTCTCGACGTCCAGACAGCCCCGGCTGCCGCAGTGGCAGGGGCGGCCCTCCGGGTTGACGGTGAGGTGGCCGACCTCCAGGGCGAGGCCCGCGCTGCCGGTGTGCAGGCGCCCGTCGAGGACGAGCGCGCCGCCGACGCCCCGGTGTCCGGTGGCCACGCAGAGCAGGTCCCGGGCGCCGCGTCCGGCGCCGTGGCGGTGCTCGGCGAGGGCGGCGAGGTTGACGTCGTTGCCGGTGAAGGCGGGCCCTTCGATGCCCGCGGCCCGTACCCGCTCGGCGAAGATCTGCCGGACCTGGGCCCCGGCGGGCCAGGCCAGGTGCAGCGGGTTGAGTGCGGTGCCCTCGGGTTCGGCCACGGCGGAGGGGGCGGCGAGTCCGGCGCCGACGCAGCGGCGGCCGCTCTCGTGGAGCAGCGCGGCACCGGCGTCGACGACGGCGCCGAGGACCTGGGCGGGGTCGGCGGAGACGGTGACGCAGCCCGGGGCGGTGGCGACGATGGTGCCGCCGAGGCCGACGAGTGCGGCGCGGAAGCCGTCGGCGTGGACCTGGGCGGCGAGGGCCACGGGGCCCTTCTCCTCCACGGCGAGGCGGTGCGAGGGCCGTCCCTGGGAGCCCGCGGCGGCGCCGGGGTTGGAGTCGACGCGGATGAGGCCGAGGGCTTCCAGTTCGGCGGCGACCGCACCGGCGGTGGCACGGGTGACACCCAGTTCGGCGGTGAGGACGGCCCTGGTGGGCGCCCTTCCGGTGTGCACCAGCTCCAGCGCGGGACCGAGCGCGTTCCGTCCCCTGTCCAGCCGTGTCCGGGTCGTCGTCGCCTTGCCGCTCATGGGGGTGAGTCTCCCATGATCGGACGGTCTGTCGGTCCCGTACCCCCGCGTGCCGCGGCCGGGCGGCCGGAGCGGTGCGGCCGGGGCCACCGGACCGACCGTCCCCCGTGGTCACCATGAGTGATCACCGCTGGTCGTACGGGTCATCGCGGTGGGCGACAAATGGGTGTCAGCCTGTATGGACGGTACGACCGTGAGCACTCAGAATCCTTCTTGATCACCATCGCGACATCCGCCGACGGGCGGCGGGCACATCGGACGGATGGCCGCGCGGAAGCCGAGGGGGAGGTCCGCAGTGTCGTTGTCCTGCCGGGTCTCCGTGCCGTCGTTCCACCGTGCCTCCGTGCCGTCGTCCCGCCGTCAGGGCTCCGTGCCGGACGTCCGTCCCTCCGTCGTCTCCGAGGCGCCCGCGCCGGGAGCGTGGACCGCCGTTCCCGTTCCGGTCCTGCCCGACGACACCCCGCGCGGGCCGCGCGACCGCGGCGAGCCCGTCCGCCGCCCCCTCGGGACCGGTGTGACCGAGCCGTAGGACCAGAGCACCCCGTCACGCCTCCGGCCGTACCCGCCGGGAGGCGGTCCCGGCATGTCTCCGTCCGGCGAGAGCCCCACCGCCCGCCCCCCATGGACCCCGCCGTTCCACCGCCGGTGGAACGGCGCCGGGACCGGAAGACCCCCACCGGTCCCCCACACCCCCACCCACCACGTACTCAGGGAGAAGCGTGAGAAGCCAGCTACCGGAACCCCCGTCAGGGTCCCGTCACCGGCAGAGACCCGACCGGAGCAAGGGCCTGCGCGGCACCGCCGTCGGCGTGGCCCTGCTGATGTCGGTCTCGATGATCTACGGTGCCGAGGCCGCCGTCGCCGCGCCCGCCGTCCTCCCGGCGGCCGGGTCCCAGGGGCCCGCCCCGGTGACCTCCGCCCCCGACGTCCGGTCCGCCCGGGTGGCGGCACGGCTGTCGGGCAAGCCGGTCGAGGCGCTGTCGGAGCGTACGGAGACGTCGACGACCTGGGTGAACGAGGACGGTTCGCTGACGACGGAGCTGTCGGCAGGACCGGTCCGCTTCGAGGACCCCGCCACGGGCGACTGGCGTGACGTGGACGTCGAGCTGACGACCGCGCCGGACGGGTCGGTCGTCTCGAAGGCGCACCCGCGGGGCCTGCGGCTCGCCGGGAGGTCCGGGGCGAGGGCCCCGTCGCTGCGCGCCTCGCAGGCGGCTCCCGCCACGGATCTGGTGACGCTGGGCAGCGGCGAGGACGCGATCACCCTCCAGTGGCGCGGGGGGCTGCCCGCGCCGAAGCTGGACGGCACCCGCGCCACCTACGAGAACGCGGTGCCGGGCGCGGACGTGGTGGTGGAGGCCACCCGTTCCGGATTCGAGCAGTTCGTCGAGGTCAGGCAGCGCCCCGAGGCCGGGTTCTCGTACACCCTGCCGCTGCGGACGAAGGGCCTGAAGGCCGAGCGGCAGGCCGACGGCAGTGTGCTCTTCACCGACAGGAAGTCGAAGAAGACGGCCGTCATGCCCGCGCCCGTGATGTGGGACGCCACCGTCGACCCGGTCTCCGGTGAGCACACCCGGCAGGTCCCGGTCGGCATGAAGGTGGTCAGGGCCAAGGGCGGCGTCGACCTCGTCATGACCCCCGACCCGGCCTTCCTCGCCGACCCGGCGACGACGTACCCGGTCACCGTCGACCCCTCGACGTCCGCCCTGTCGAACGTCTTCGACACGTACGTCCAGCAGGGCACGACCACCGACTGGTCCACGGACGTGGAGCTGGACCTCGGCAACCCGGGTACGAAGAACGCCGACGGCACCCCGCGCACCGCGCGTTCCTTCGTCTCCTGGAACACCGCGCCCGTCTCCGACGCCCTGGTGCTGAACGCCACGCTGTCGCTGTGGAACTTCCACTCCGCCAACCACACCGGCTCGGCGTGCCCGAACCAGCCGTGGGAGGTGTGGTCCACCGGAGCCGCGACGACCTCCTCGCGCTGGACCGCGCAGCCCGCGTGGACGGCGAAGAAGGCCACCTCCACCGAGACCCGGGGCAACGCCTCCTGCACCGCGCAGCCGGACGGCTGGATCAACGCCGACGTGACGACGATGGTCCAGGAATGGGCGTCGGCCAAGGCCGCCCGGTCCCACCTGGGTCTGCGCGCCACCGACGAGAACGCCACCGCGCAGTGGAAGCGGATCAACTCCGCCAACGCCGCCTCGAACGTCCCGAAGCTGACGGTCACCTACAACTACCGGCCGCGCACCGGCACCAAGCAGGAGGCGGGTCCGCCGTACTTCTCGTACGGCGGCGCCTACGTGGTCAACACGGTCACCCCGACCCTGCGGGACACCTTCGTCGACGCCGACGGCGACAAGGTCAACGGCACCTTCCAGATCTTCGACAGCGCCACCGACACGCAGGTCGGCAACGTCATCGTCTCCCCGTGGGTCAACTCCGGCCAGGTCTCCTCGGTGACCGTCCCCGCCGGGGTCCTCACCAACGGCAGGACCTACAAGTTCCGCTCCAACCCGTACGACGGGACCCACTACAACACGGGCTGGTCGGCGTGGAGGACCTTCACGGTCGACACCACCGCCCCCGGCGCGCCCACCGGCGTCACCTCGACGGACTACCCGGCGGGCGCGTGGGTCAAGGGCGCGGGGCAGCCGGGCACCTTCACCGTCACCCCCAGCGGCACCGACCACGACTGGGTCGAGTGGTCGCTCGACGGGGTGACCTGGACCAAGGTCCCCACCGGCGGCTCCACCGCCGCCAGGTCCTTCGCGGTCGCCCCGCCGAAGGACGGCACCCACACCCTCCAGGTGCGGCAGGCCGACAAGGCCGACAACAGGTCCGAGGCGGTCGAGTACACCTTCCACGCCGGTCCCGGCGGCTTCGTCCAGCCCGCCGACGGCGAGCGCACCGCGCGTCGGCTGCCGCTGGTGGCCGAGGCCGACGGCGGCACGTACGACAAGGTCTCCTTCTCCTGGCGCCGCTCCGAGGCCGACCCGTGGCAGCGGATCCCGGCCGGTCAGGTCACCTCCGGCGGCGCCCCGCTGACCGCCTGGCCGGTGGCCATGACGGGGGGCAGGAACAGCCCGCTGGTGTGGAACGCCACGGACACCGTCGACCCCGACGGCACCGTCCGGATCAAGGCCGACTTCACCGGCCCCGCCGCCGCGGCGGGCAGCACCGGACCGCTCTCCGTCGTCGTCGACCGCGACGCCTCCGGCGCGGCTGCTCAGGAGATCGGTCCGGGCTCGGTGAACCTGCTCACCGGTGACCACACGCTGTCCTCGGGCGACGCCTCCGCCTTCGGGCTCTCCGTGTCCCGCACGGCTTCCTCCCGTACCCCGGACAAGGGCGTCAAGCAGGAGGGCCAGGCGCCGGTCTTCGGGAAGGAGTGGGTCTCCGGCACGGTCGCCGAGGCGACGCAGTCGGACTACTCGCACCTCCGGCGGATCTCGGACACGGCCGTCGCCGTCGTCGACTCCGAGGGCGAGGAGACGCACTTCACGGCGAACGCGGCCCGGACGGGCTGGACGGCCGAGACCGGTTCCGAGTTCCTCACCCTCACGGGCGCCGTGACCGGTTCCTTCACGCTGGCCGACACCGAGGGCACGGTCACCACGTTCACCAGGCCGGACGCGACCGCCACCACCTGGCAGGTCTCCTCCACGCTCCTCGACGGCCTCGCCCACACCACCACGACCGTGGTCTCCGAGACGGTGACCGTGGACGGCGTGAAGCTGGCCCGCCCGAAGCGGATCATCGCCCCGACCTCGGCCGCCTCGGCCGCCGCGTGCACGGCGACGCCGTCCACCAAGGGCTGCCGGGCGCTGGAGTTCGTCTACGGCACCGCCACCACCGGCACCGACTCCGCCTTCGGGGACTTCACCGGCCAGGTGAAGGAGATCCGGCTGTGGTCCACCGGGCCGGGCGCCGCCTCGGCCACCGCCAAGCCGGTGCAGACGTACGCCTACGACGCCTCCGGGCGTCTTCGCCAGGCGTGGAACCCGCAGATCAGCCCGGCGCTGAAGACCGAGTACGCCTATGACGCGGCGGGCCGGGTCACCGGTCTGACCCCGGCCGGTGAACTGCCCTGGACCTTCACCTACGGCAAGGCGGGCAACGCCGCCACCGCCGGTGACGGGATGCTCCTGAAGACGTCCCGCGCCGGGCTGAAGCCGGGCACCGCCGACGTCCAGCAGGACACCGCGGCCACGTCCGTCGTGTACGACGTGCCGCTGACCGGCGCCACCGCCCCGTACGGGATGGGCGCGGCGGACGTGAGGGCGTGGGGGCAGCTGGACGCCCCCACCGACGCGACGGCCGTGTTCCCCGCCGACGCGGTCCCCGCCTCGCACGCGGGCGGTTCCCTGACGGCCGGGGCCTACACCCGCGCCACCGTCACCTACATGGGTGTCGCCGGACGTTCGGTGAACAGTGCCGCTCCCGGCGGGCGCGTCTCCACCACCGAGTACGACCGCTTCGGCAACACGGTCCGTGAACTGACCGCGGGCAACCGTGAGACCGCCCTCGGTACCGGCGCCGCAGACCGGGCCGCCCAGGCGGAGCTCGGCATCGGCCGGCTCACCCCGGCCGAGCGGGCCGACCTGCTGGCCACCCGGTCCGTCTTCGACGGGACGGGCACCCGTGAGCTGGAGAAGACCGGCCCGCTGCGCCGGATCGAGCTCACCGCCGATCTGAAGTCGGGGGCCACCACGCTGGTGTCCTCGGGGACGTCGGTGACGGCCCGTTCGTGGACGGTCAACGCGTACGACGCGGGGCGTCCCACCGACGGCACCGCCAAGGTGAAGGACCAGGTCACCAAGGTGACGACGGGCGCGCAGGTGCGTGAGCACCCCACCGTCCTCGGCGAGGCCCGGGTGACGCAGACGGTGTACGACTGGGCCAAGGGCCTGGCCACGAGGACGGTCAAGGACCCGGGCGGCCTCGCGATCACCGAGAGCACCGAGTACGACGACCAGGGCCGGGTCACCAAGGAGCTGGCGCCCGGGGCGACCGGCACCGACGCCGCGACCCGGGTCACCACCTACTGGTCCGCGACCGGCACCGGTGTCTGCCAGGGCCGCCCGGAGTGGGCCGACCTGGTCTGCTCCACCGGACCGGCCGGTGCGATCACCGGCGGTGGCACCCAGCCGTCGCACCTTCCGACGACCACCACCGAGTACAGCTGGTGGGGCGGCCCGGCGAAGGTCACCGAGACCGCGAACGGCGTCACCCGCACCACGACCACCGGCTACGACGCAGCGGGCCGTCCCACCGGGGTCACCGTCACCGGCGGCGTCGGCCAGGCGGTCCCGGCGACGACGACCGAGTACGACCCGGCCACGGGACGCGCGGTCAGGACGGTCTCGCCGACCGGCGGCACGATCACCAAGGCGTTCGACAGGCTGGGCCGCCAGACGTCCTACACGGACGCCGACGGCGGTGTCACCACCACCCGGTTCGACCTGCTCGACCGGCAGGTCGAGGTCGGCGACAACGCGCCCTCCACCGTCACGTACTCCTACGACACGGCCGTCGAACCGCGCGGCCTGGCCACGCGGACCACGGACTCCGTCGCGGGCGTCTTCCGGACCACGTACGACGCGGACGGGTCCGTCGCCACGGAGAAACTGCCCGGCGGCTACACCCTCACCGTCTCGGAGGACACCACGGGCGCCACCCTGAACCGCACGTACACACGGGACTCCGACGACACGGTCGTCTACGCGGACACCGTGACCGAGTCCGTCCACGGGCAGGTCACCGGTCACGCGGGCTGGTCCGGCCAGGGCTACCGCTACGACGCGGCCGGACGTCTCGTCACGGTCGAGGACACGGTGGACACGGTCTGCACGCGCCGCGCCTACGCGTTCGACGCGCGCACCAACCGCACGTCCCTCACCACCACCGCGGCGGGACCGGGTCTGGACTGCGCCACCACGGGCGGGACCACCACCGGCCACACCTACGACAGCGCCGACCGTCTGGTCGACACCGGCTACGTCCACGACGCCTTCGGCCGTACCACCGCCCTGCCCGGCAGCAGGCTCGGCCACTACGCCAACGACCTGGTGCACCAGCAGACCGCGAACGGCAGCCGCCGGACCTGGCAGCTCGACGCCGCCCACCGGTTCCGCTCCTGGACGACGGAGAGCGGCAGCGGCGACACCTGGACGCGGACCGGTTCGAAGCTGAACCACTACGACGGCGAGGGCGACAACCCGCGCTGGATCGTGGAGGACACCGCGACCGGCGCGCTGACCCGCAACGTCGAGTCCGCGAGCGGCGACCTCGCCGCCACCACCGGCAAGACGGGTGACACCGTCCTGCAGTTCACCACCGTCCACGGTGACGTGGCCCTCCAGCTCCCGCTGGACGCGGGCAGGGCCCCCGTCGCGCTCGACAGCGACGAGTACGGCAACCCGCGCGCGGGGCAGGCGGCCACCCGCTACCACTGGCTCGGCGCCAAGCAGCGTTCCACCGAGACCCTCACCGGTCTCACCCTCATGGGCGTCCGGCTCTACGATCCGGCCACCGGCCGCTTCCTCTCCCCCGACCCCGTGTACGGCGGCGGCGCCAACGCCTACGGCTACCCCGGGGACCCGGTCAACGAGTACGACCTCGACGGCAGGTGGTGGAGCTGGAAGAAGACCAAGAGCTGGGTCAAACGGCACCGCGTGGGCATCGCGGCGACGGCGGCGGGGGTCGGCTGCGGCCTGTTCACCGCCGGTCTCGCCTCGGCGGGCTGCGCGATCGTGGCGGGCGCGGCGGCCGGAGCCGGAGCCAAGTGGTACGGGAACCGCAAGGCGTCCTTCGGTTCCGTAGCCCGCGCGGGAGTGGCGGGTGCCACCGGCATCGGTCCCTTCGGCGGGGCCATGGGCAGCATCGGACGCTGGGGGGTGAAGAAGGCCGTCACCCGCTGGGCCGTCAAGCGTTACCCGTCGAGCGGCGGTCACCGCGCGGCCCGCACCAGCCACCGCAAGAAGACCTCGTGGTGGTCGTCGTGGCGGCGCTGAGGAATGTCGTGGTGACACCGGGGAACGCGGCGGCGGCCCCGAGGAACGATAGGGAGTCACATGGACGAATCGCGTAGGAACTCGACGGCGTTCTTCTTCCTGGGAGTGCTCGGTCTCCTGACCGGGATCGTCTTCTGGGTCACGTCGGGAAGGGCCTCGGCGACGGTCACCTTCGCCTGCTCCGCCGTGGTGTTCGCCACGGCGTGGTTCTTCGAACGGACCTCACGGCGCGACGACGGGGAACCGAACGGACCGGGCGGACCGGGCCAAACCTCCTGACGCAGGAACCCGGCCAGGTGGGCCCGGCACTTCGTGTGCCGGGCCCACCTGCCGTTCCCATACCACAACAATCGGCGCCGACAAGGCAGATCCGCCGGACCTCCCCCTCTTCGGTGCGGCGACTGCGACAATCCCGCCCATGGACGAGAACACCGGCGGAAACATGAAGATCTCGGAGCACATCGAGGCACTGGAGACGGCCGGCCGGGCCCTGGCGGACGCCGCCGCCGAGGCCGGGCCGGACGCGAACGTACCGACCTGTCCGGAGTGGCGGGTCCGTGACCTGCTCCGGCACGTGGCGATGGTGCACCGCTGGGCCACGGACCTCGTGGTCGAGCGGCGCACCGCGTACCACCCCGGCGCGGGTGAACCGGAACTGGACGGCGACGAACTGCTCACGTACTACCGGGAGGGGCACGCGGCCCTGGTGGCGGCGCTCCGGAGGGCACCGGAGTCGCTGGACTGCTGGACCTTCCTGCCCGCTCCCTCACCGCTCGCCTTCTGGGCGCGGCGCCAGGCCCACGAGACGGCCGTGCACCGCGCTGACGCCGAGTCGGCGCTCCCGGGCGGGCCGGGTCCGGTGGCCCCGGACCTGGCCGCCGACGGTCTCGACGAACTGCTGCGGGCGTTCCACGGCGGGGACGGCGGCAGCAGGCTGCGGACGCCCGAGCCGAGGATCCTGCGGCTGCGGACGACGGACACGGGTGACGTCTGGACCGTGCACCTGTCGGCGGCCGAGCCGCCGCACACGGACCGGGGGCACCGGGCGACCGGTGCGGGAACGGTCCTTCCCGTGCCGGACACGGAGCTGAGCGGTCCGGCGGACCGGCTGTACCTGACCCTCTGGAACCGGCTGCCGGTCACCGCGGTCACGCTGACCGGCGACGAGGAACTGGCCCGGCTCTGGCGGGAGGGGTCCGCCATCACCTGGTCCTGACGGGCCGGTGGAGGCCCGGGGCCACCGGGACGACGAGCCGTCGGCGTCGGCCCCGCTCGGGCTCGTTCGGTCCCGTCCGGGCTCGTTCGGTCCCGTCCGGGCTCGTTCGGTCCCGTCCGGGCTCGCTGGGTGCTTCAAGGCCCGGAGACCGGCCGGGGCCGGAGGAGGCGGCCCTGCCCGGGGCCGTCGCACCCGGCCGGGCCGCCTCCTCCGGATCTCACCGGGCGGGTCCGAGGCGCCCGGTGCGGTGGGTCGCGGGGCGGCCGGTTACGTGTCCCCGCACCCGGCACCGTGCTCCGGCCGGGGCCCGGAGCGCTCGGCCCGGGGTGGCTCGGGACGACCCGCCGCCCCGTTCAGGCCTCCGGGGCGTCCCAGAGACCGTCGAGGGTGCCGAGCACGAGACGGCAGACCGCTTCGGGGTCCGCGCTCGCCAGGGGTTCACGGGCCACGACCGTGCGCAGGATGCCGATCCCGAGCAGCCAGGCCATCGCCAGGTCGGCGCGGAGCGCCGCGTCCTCGGCGCCGGACAGGGACGCCAGGGCGCTCTGGTACTTCTCCCCCAGCTCGCGCAGCGCCCCGGCCGTCTCCTCGCCCCTGCCGAGGGAGCGGAGGTAGACCTCCAGGGAACGGTCCTCGGTGCCGTCCGCGTCGCGCGTCAGCATCGAGCGGAGAGCCGTCTCGAAGAGTTCCTCGGGGGGCGTGGCCCGTACCTGTTCGAGGCCGCCCCGCGCGACGACCTCCGTCAGCAGCCCCTGCTTGGAACCGAAATAGCGGAACAGCAAGGCCTGGTTGACCCCGGCACGCTCGGCTATGTCCCGTACCTTGGCGCCTTCGTAGCCGTGCTCGGCGAACAGGTCACGGGCCGCGTCGAGGAGTCTGCGGCGGGTGGCCGCCGCGTCCCTGCGCCGCTCGGCGCCCGCCGTCCCGGCCGGAGCGCGCGTCGGCCGTCCGGCACCCGGGTCGCCGCCACCCAGGTCACCGCCCCCCGGGTCGCCGGAGGCCGTCGGCCCGTCGTCGGCGCGGGCCTCCGCTACGGCGCGGGTACGGGCGGATCGATCCATGACGGTCCTCTCAGACGGCCCGTCAGGATAACGGCCATAAACGGTCGTTGACCGCACCGATCTCCGGTCCTAGCGTTGTAAGCACGTGCTTACAACTGGGAGGCCCTAGTGACGACAGCCGACACCGCACCCCTCGCCTACCCCTTCAACACCGCCGACGGGCTGACGCTCGCCGAGGAGTACGAGCGGGTGCGCGAGCAGCCCGGCCTGTTACGCGTCCAGCTCCCCTTCGGCGAACCGGCCTGGCTCGCCACGCGGTACGCGGACGCCCGGCTCGTCCTCGGTGACCAGCGCTTCAGCCGGGCCATGGGGGTCGGCCGGGACGAGCCCCGTCAGTCGGAGGGCAGCAGCGACAGCGGCATCCTGAGCATGGATCCGCCGGACCACACCCGGCTGAGGTCGCTGGTGGCCAAGGCGTTCACCGTCCGCCAGGTGGAGCGGCTCCGCCCCCAGGTGCGGAAGCTCGCGGCGGAACTCCTGGACGAGCTGGAGGCGGCGGGGCCTCCGGCCGACCTCGTGGACCTGTACGCGCTGCCGATCCCGGTCGCGGTGATCTGCCAGATGCTCGGCGTCCCCGCCGAGGACCGCCCGCGCTTCCGGGTGTGGAGCGACGCGGCGCTCTCCACCAGCTCGCTGACGGCCGCCGAGTTCGACGCGAACCGCGAGGAACTGCGCGCCTACATGGCCGGGTTGATCGCGGGACACCGCGAGGAGCCGCAGGACGACCTGATGACGGCCCTCATCGAGGCCCGCGACGGCCGGGACCGGCTGTCCGAGCTCGAACTGGTCGACCTCTGCGTCGGCATCCTGGTCGCCGGACACGAGACGACCGCGTCACAGATCCCGAACTTCACCCTCACCCTCCTCGACCATCCCGACCAGCTCGAACTGCTGCGGAGGAAGCCGGAGCTGATCGGCACGGCCGTCGAGGAACTGCTGCGGTTCGTCCCCCTGGGCAGCGGCGCGAGCCAGGCCCGGTACGCCACGGAGGACATCGAGGTCGGCGGCACGCTCGTACGGGCCGGGGAGCCCGTCCTCGTCGCGACGGGAGCAGCCAACCGTGACGCGCTGCGCTTCGGCGGCCCCGGGGTGCTGGACATCGCGCGCGAGGGCAACCAGCACCTGGGTTTCGGCCATGGCGTCCACCACTGCCTCGGCGCACCGCTGGCCCGGCTCGAACTCCAGGAGGCCCTGGTCGCGCTGATCACCCGCTTCCCCCGGCTCCGGCTGGCGGGGGACATCGCCTGGAAGTCCGAGATGCTGGTGCGCGGCCCGCGCGTCATGCCGATCGGCTGGTGACGGCGGTGCCCTGGAGCGTACGCGTCGATCCCGGCCTCTGCATGGCGTCCGGCATGTGCGCCGCGATCGCGCCCGAGGTGTTCGCCCTGGACGGGGAGCACGCGCGGCCCCTCGCCGGGTCCTTCGCCCCGGACGACCGGGTCCTGGAGGCATCCGACGTCTGCCCGGCCCAGGCCATCACGGTCCACGACGGTGCCTCGGTGATCGCCCCGCGCCCCTGAGACGTGCCGTGGACGGCCGCGTCATGGCGACCGGCGGACGGGCGGACGCGCCGGGGCGTGTCCGCCGGGGTCGCTCAGAGGTGGCCGTCCAGCAGTTCCCGTACCTCGGCGGTGGTCATGGGTCCCGTGCCGTGGGCCACCGCCTCCCCGTCCTTCAGCAGGACGCAGGACGGGGCTCCGGTGATCCCGTACCGCTCGGTCGCGGCCGGGCAGCGCGTGATGTCGGTGCGGACGGCCGTCAGACGGCCCGTGTACTCGTCGGCGATGCCGCCCATGACGAGGTCCGCCACCCGGCACGGCTCGATCGCCTTCGGCCACGTCCCGATGAAGTACGCGAGGACCGGGACTCCGCTCATCCTGAGGATGAAATCGAACTCCGCGTCCTCACGCGGCTGGTGAACCCGCTTCGCCATGGAAGCTCCTGACCTCGTGTTCCGTCGTTCCGCCCCCATCATCCCCCGCGCGGGACCGGGCTCCCGAGAGCACCCGACCCCGGCGGCACCGCCCTGTGACCCGGATCACCTCCCGGGGAAAACCCACCGCCCCCGCCGGGCGTCTAGCAGGTGTGAAGCGAGTGGGGGCGGCAGCGCCGCAGGAACTGGACGAGGAGCGGCTCCTCCGACGGGTGGCCCGGGGCGACCGGGCCGCCTTCGAGGAGCTGTACCGGCGCACGTCGCCGTGGCTGGCGGTGCGGCTGCGCCGCCGCTGCGCCGACCAGCAGATCGTCGCCGAGGTCATGCAGGAGACGTATCTGGCGGTGTGGCGGGCGGCGGGCTCCTTCGCCGGGAGCGGCACCGGGGGGACGGCTGTCGGCTGGCTGTGGACGATCGCGGCCCGCCGCCTCGTCGACGCGTTCCGGCGCCGGGCCCATCACGCGGAGCCGCCGCCGGCCGCCGCGCCGCACCCCGTGGCGCCCGCCGCCGAGGAGGAGGCGCTGCTGTCCACCGTCGGCGGCGACGTCGGCGACGCGCTGCGGCGCCTCGCCCCGGAGCTCCGGGAGGTACTGCAGGCCATGGTGCTGGACGGGCTGTCCGTCAGGGAGACCGCCGTTCTGCTGGCACTGCCCGAGGGAACGGTGAAGACCCGTGCCCGCCGGGCCCGGATCGTGATGCGGGAGGCCCTGGGATGAACGTGGAACACGCGTCGGCACGGCTCATCGACGGATACGCGCACGGCGGGGCGGACCTCGTCGCGGACGAGGTGTGGGCCCTGGAGGCCCATCTGGAGGGCTGCGGGGTCTGCCGCGACCGGCTGTCGGCCGCCGTGACGGCCGGGGTGCCCGCCGTGACGGCGCTGACCGCCGCCGTCTGGTCCGGTCTCGAACCGCGACTGGCGGCGACCGTCCCCGCTCCGCCGCGCAGGCTCCGGGCGCGCCTCTCCTCCTGGGCGACGCCCGCCATGACGCCGTGGCTGGCCATGGTCCTGGCCGTGACGGCACTGGCGCTGGTGATGGACCTGGTGGGTCCCGGCGCCGGCCGGGTCCCCCTGCTCCTGCTGCTCGCCCCCGTCCTGCCCGTGTGCGGCGTGGCGGCCTCGTGGTCGCGCGGCCTGGATCCGGCGTACGAGCTGACGTCCGTCACGCCGAGGGCGGGGCTGCAACTGGTGCTGCGGCGCACCACGTCCGTGCTCGCCGTGGTCGTCCCCGCCCTGCTGGCCGGAGGCTGGACGACGGGCGTGTCGGCCGTGCAGTGGCTGCTGCCCTGTCTGGCCTTCACCTCGATGACCCTGGCGCTCGGCGGGCTCATCGGGATGGCCCGCGCCGCCGTCGCCCTGGTGGCCGCGTGGGTCGCCGTGATGGTGCCGGTCCTGGTCACCGACAGCGTGGGCTTCGTCCTGCGGACGGACATCCTGCCGGTGTGGGGGCTGGTCCTCGCGCTCGGCGTCGGCGTGGTGATCGCCCGCAGGGGCGCGTACACCGTGCCGGGCGCCCACCGGTGAACTCCCCGGAGACCCCGGAGACCCCGGAACGCCGGGAAGTCCCCGTACCCCTCGTGCCCCTGAGAGCCCCGACGGGTTCTCCCTGTCCACCCGAGTCACCCGGGACCCCCGGGACCCCCGTAAGAAGAGGAAGCGCATGATGCCCACAGTGAGCGGGGCCGACATCGCCCCCACGGCCTACGCCTGGGAGATCCGGGCGACCGGACTGAAGGTGAAGGTCGGCAGGAACCGGATGGCCGTCGACGGGCTCGATCTGTCCCTGGGCACCGGCGTCCACGGTCTCCTCGGCCCCAACGGGGCGGGCAAGACCACCCTCATCCGGGCGCTGGCCACCGTGCTGCGGCCCGCCGGAGGCACGCTGGAACTGCTCGGGGAGTCCACGGGCGGGCTGGGCGAGTACCGGGCGCTGCGCCGCCGGATCGGCTATCTGCCGCAGGATTTCGGCTACTACAAGCGGTTCACCGTGCGGGAGTTCGTCGAGTACATGGCCTGGCTGAAGGAGGTCCCCGGGCCGGACATCCCGGCGGCGGTGCAGCGCGCCGTGGAGCGGGTCGGCCTGGCCGACCGCGCCGACGAGCGGATGAAGTCCCTGTCGGGCGGGATGGTACGGCGGGCGGGCATCGCCCAGGCCATCGTCAACGACCCCTCCGTCCTGCTGCTGGACGAGCCGACGGTCGGCCTGGATCCGGCGCAGCGGCTGCGCTTCCGCGAACTGCTCCAGGAACTGGGCGGGGACGCCTGTGTGGTCGTCTCCACCCATCTGGTGGAGGACGTGGCCGCCGCCTGCACCGATGTGGTGCTCTTCGCCGAAGGGCGGCTGGTCTTCCAGGGCACCCCGGACGAGCTGGCCGCCGCGGGCGGCCCCGAACACGTGGGCGACAGCCCCCTGGAGCGCGGCTACTCGGCCCTGCTGGCCGACCCCGTACAGATGAAGGGCACCTGGTGAACCTCCGTATCCTGCGCATCGAGCTGAGGCGTTCCGTCGCCCCGTGGGCCGGTGCCGTCGTCCTGGTGACCTCGCTCGCGTTCCTGCACCTGGTCCCCGGACCGTGGTGGACGGGCACCACGCTGTGGACGGCCCAGTGGACCTCGATGGCCCTGTGGACCCGGTACCTGCTGGTCTTCCTGTGGCCGGTCGCGGTGGGGCTCGGGGCGCTCCAGGGGCTGCGCGACCACCGGTCGAAGGTGGCCGAGCTACTGGCCAGCACCCCCCGGCCCCCTCTGCACCGCGCGGCCTCCCTCGCGGGCACGATGGCCTTCGCCCTGGGCTCGGCCTTCGCGCTGCTCGTCCTCGTGGGCTCGGTGCGGGTGATCGCCGGAGACACCTCCTACACCCCTCTGGGCTGGCTGCCCATCTCACTGGTGGCGGCGCTCGCGCTGGCCGCCGGGGCCGCCCTGGGCATGGGGGTCGCACGGACCCTGCCCTCCGTCCTCACACCGCCCGCGCTGGCCGTGTGCGCCTTCCTCTCCGTCAGCTTCCTGCGGCAGGTCCAGAGTTCGGACCACGTGCTGCCGACGTCCGCCGCGCCGAACCGTCTCTCACTGCTGTCGCCCCCGGTGGTGGACGTGCGCGAAACCCTCCTCACGCTCTCCGTCCCCGTCCACCTCGGGCAGACGCTCTGGCTGCTCGGCATGGCCGCGACGGGCCTGGCGCTGCTGGCGGCCACCCGCCCGCGCACCCGGCTGCTCGCCCTCACCCCCCTGCTGGCGGGCGGGGCCCTCGCCCTGCTCGTGCTCCCGGCCCACCCCCGTGACACGTACGTCGTCGACCGGGCCGCGGCGGCGCAGGTGTGCGACGGTCCGGTGTGCGTGGCGGCGGTCCGTCAGGCGCGCCTCGACGGCCTCGCGGGTCCCGGCAAGGAGGCGCTGCGCCTGATGCGCGGCGCCCTGGGCGACGCGGCGCCCGCCACCTTCCGCGAGACCACCGTCCCCCGGGCGCTCGGCGCCCTGGCGCGGCAGCCGCACGACTCCCGTTCCGTGTTCATCGACTTCGACGACACGGTGATGGCCGACGCCACGGGCGACCGGCTGACCCGGGTCCTGGTCGCCCAGGGCATGGCCCCGCTGTGCAACCCCCGCAGCGTCAACGAGAGCGGCACGCTGGAGGACACCGTCGCGCAGAGCATCGCGCTCGCCTGGGTCCTGGGGGAGGAACCCCGGCCGGTCGACGGGACGATGCACACCACGAAGGGACAGACCGAACTGGCCGGTCGGGTCTGGGAGAGGTTCACCGCGCTGCCGCGGGCGGAACAGCGGCAGCGGATCATCGCCATGCGGGCCGCCGCGGTCTCCTGCTCGCAGGACGCGCTCACCGTGCTGGCCGGGGGGAGGTTCTGGTGAGACGGCTGACGCTGTACGCCCGCTCACGGCAGGCGCCCGCCTCGCTCGCCGTGTCGGTGGGCAGCGCGCTGACGGTGTGGGCGCTCGCCAGGATCAGTGGCGGGTCGCTGGAGGATCCACGGTTGTCCACGCTCGTCCTCTTCGCGGGGGTGGCCGCGTTCTCGGTCGGACTCGGCGGGCAGGACCTCGCGCTGGACCGGACGGCGGCGATCCGCTGGATGCCCCGGAGGGCGGCGCACCTGCTGCTCTGCGGTGCGTTCGTCGGCGGGGTGCTGCTGGCGGCTCAGGCGCTGGGCGGGCAGCCGGTCTCCCCCTCCTTCGTGGCGCGCAACAGCGCGGGGCTGCTGGGGCTCGTCGCCCTCGGGGCGGCCTGGGGCGGGGCCGCGTACGCGTGGCTCCCGCCGTTCGCCTGGCTGTCGGTCTCCTTCGTCGCCCCGCCCTCCACGGGCACGGTCTCGCAGGTCCTGGGCTGGATGCTGAGGGAGCCGGGCGCGCAGGCCGCCACCTGGACGGCCGTCGTCCTGGCCGTCGTCGGCACCACGGTGTACGTGGTCGGGGGCCCGAGGCGTTAGACGGGGGCCGGGCTCCGGTACGGGTCCGGGGGCGCCCCTGAAGGGTGGCTGCCCCGGGCGTGGGACGCTGTCGGGATGGATACGTCCAGGCCCGGCTGGACGACGCGTGGGAGTGGTGGACGGCCTCCGTCGAGGAAGCGCGGGAGGGGCGCTGGGTTCGTGATGCCGTGGAACGGCAGGTGATGGCGGACATCATGGCCGCGACCAACGCCCTGCACGGCGGCCGTCCGGCTCCGTCCACCGAGGACGCGTGGCACGTGCGGATCGGGCGGATCGGGCGGATCGCCAACTGGGCCGGGGGGGCTCCGGCTCGCCGCGCGGGCGGGAGGCTGGGAACTCCGGCCCGTCGTCGGACGCCGCCCCGGGGATCCCGTCGGCATGGCCGAGCCGCTGTCCGGCGTCTACGCGATCGGCGAGCAGGGCGAGAGAGGGATGACCGGCTCCTTCGGGAGGGCCGGGTGCCTCCGGAGAAGGAGATCGCCCGAGCGGAGGCCTTCCTGACCGGACCGGGGTCCGTGGAGGATCTCGAACTCTTCTTCTACGACGGCTGAGGGACGTCCGGTTCTACGACGACTGAGGGACGTCCGGCACGGCCGCCTCTCCTCGTAGCCGGTGCACCACACGCTGACGGTCCCGCCGGGACGGTCAGATCCCGCCCGTCCCGCGCGGCGCCCGGCACAGCACCTCGCCGCACCGCCGGAGCAGCCGCGTACCTCCGCTGTTCCTCCGCCTCGCGGCCCACCGCACCGCACGCCCGGCCGCCCCACCGGCCCGATCCGGAAAGACGACCCGGGGGGGTGCCCGGGGTCCGCGAGGCCGCCGTCCCGTTCTTGAGGTCACCGTCCCCTCCAGTAGGCCGCCGTCCCGGTCATGAGATCGCCGTCCCGGTCGAACAGTTCCCGGCGGAGGCGCAACCCCCGAAGGGTTCGGACGTCTACCGGTTACGAAAGGGCGCCCCTGGGATTCCCGGGGCGCCGAAGCATGACCGAGGACGAGGAGACACCATCGTGGGACAGGTCTCACGCGCGCTGGCCGCGGGGCTGGCGGTCGTGGCGCTGGCGGCAGGTGCGCCGGCGTACGCGCAGCCACCCGCCGGATCCATACCCGGGGCGCCCGCGGGAGCCGCCGGGGAGCGGCTGCCGGAGGGGTGGCGCCTCGGGGACGGGGAGTTGGTGTGGAGCGCGCCCGAGCCCGTGGGCGTCGGCGGCGCCCTGATCGAGTTCCGCTCGGGGAAGCGGACCCTGGGCGTCCCGCAGGCCTCCCCCGACCAGCGGACCTTCCGGCTCCCCCTCGACGGGGTGGAGCTCGGGCCGGTGGGCGAACTCCAGGTGGTCGCCGGTACGCGGCGGCTGGACGCAGCGGGGGCCGCTCGGGCGCCCGGCGAGCGGCGCCTGTCGGCCGCGACGGCGCCCCCGGCCCCGTACCCGGCGAACCAGGTCGATCCCGGTGTCGCCGGAAAGTACCGCACCACCAGCGGCGAGTACGCCCTGGATCCGGTGCGCCTGCCGGGCTACGCCGAGCCGGTGGAGATGCGGGCCACGGTCGTCGGCCCCACGGACGCGCCGGGCAGGCGACCGCTGGCCCTCTTCCTCCACGGCCGCAGCGTCACCTGCTACCAGCCCGGCAACGACGTCCCCACCCTGCACTGGCCGTGCAAGCCGGGCTACAAGGAGATACCGAGCCACCGCGGCCATCTGCACGACCAGCGGCTCCTGGCCTCCCAGGGCTATGTGACGGTCTCCCTCTCCGCGAACGGCATCAGTTCGCAGGACAACCGCGCGGCCGACTTCGGGGCGCAGGCCCGCTCCTCCCTGATACGGCAGCACCTCGCCCGCTGGGCGGAATGGGGCGCGGACCCGGGGAAGGCCCCCGGTGCCGTACGGGCGACGGAGCCCGTGGACCTGTCGAAGGTCCTCCTGGTCGGCCATTCCCGGGGCGGCGAGGGAGTCAACCGGGCCGCCCTGGACAGCGTGTCCCCGCCGCCGCCCGCCGAGGACGGCTACGGGGGGCCGGTGAGCTGGCGGATTCGTGGAACGGTCATGATCGGCCCCACCAACTTCGGCCAGAACCCCACGCCCGACGTGCCCTCCATGACGATCCTGCCGGGCTGCGACGGAGACGTGAGCGACCTCCAGGGCCAGATCTACCTCGACGGCACGCGGGGCGTCGGCCGGGGGACGGCGCTGCACAGCGCGGTCTACATGGTCGGCGCCAACCACAACTTCTTCAACAGCCAGTGGACGCCCGGCGAGGCCGAGGGCCCGGCCTTCGACGACTCCCCCGGCGACCCGGACCCGGTCTGCTCGCCCCGGTCCGCGACCCGGCTGACCGCCGGACAGCAGCGGGCGGCGGGCAGCACCTACATCGCCGCCGCCGCGCGACTCTTCCTCCTCGGCGACGACCGGGTCCGCCCGCTGCTCGACGGCTCCGGTCTGCGCGCGCCCTCGGCGGACCCCGCCCGGGTGCTGACCCACGCCGTCGGCGGCAACCGCACCCCGGCGATCGGTGCCGACGCCCCGCTCACGGTCGTGAACGGACGCGTGTGCGACCAGACCGCGACGAGCGGCGACCGGGCCTGTCTTCCGGCGGACCCGGGCCCCGGCCGGTCACCGCACTTCGCGTCGTGGAGGGCCGCCGAGAGCGAGCCGGGCCGCAACGCCGTCACGGCCCGCTGGACCGGGCCGGGCAACCCGGTCCGGCTGACGCCGGAGCGTGCCTTCTCGCTGGCGGGCTCCGACGCGCTCGCCCTGCGGGTGATCGTGCCGCCGAACACCCGGGGCACCCTGCTCGACGTCGCCGTCACCGACACCTCCGGCAAGCGGGTGACGCTCGGTCAGGTCACCGTCGACGGCCTCCCCGGCTCCGACATGACGACCTCGCACTGGGCGCGTGAGGTCAGGGTCCCGCTGAAGGCGGCCGTCGCCGCGGGCGTCGACCTGGAGCGGACGCGCTCGCTGGAACTCGTCCCGCGCGGCGGTCCCGGCGAGCTGTGGCTGATGGACGCCTGGGGCTGGCGCCCCGGCACCCCGGCGGTGCGTCCCGTCCCGCTCCCGCGCATCGACATCGGGCGGCTGACGGTCCAGGAGGGCGACTCCGGCACCCGTACCCACCGGGTGCCCGTCCGCGTCACCGGCAAGGGCGGCGGCACAATCAAGCTCGCCGTCCTCGACCCGGAGACGCACGTGTCCACGGTCCGCACGGTGGCGGTGGAGGCGGGCCGCTCCACCGTGGACGTGTCCTTCACGGTGGAGGGTGACACGCGCTACGACATCGACCGCGACCATCAGGTCGCCGTCAAGGCCGTGCGGGGCGTGGCCGTCGGCAGCGCCTTCGGTGGGGTGCTCGCCAAGAACGACGATCCCATGCCCACGATCACCGTGACCCCGGTCGCCGACTCGGTCACCGAGGGCCAGAATCTCGTCTGGAAGATGCGGCTTTCCCAGCCCGCCGAGGTCGCCGTCGAGACGCGGTGGGACCTGCTGCCGGTGGACGCGGGGGCGGAGCTGTCCACGAAGGACGTCGACGCGGAGTGGCTCTCCCGCATCGGCGACGTCCCCGACCCGGAACGGCCGCTGTCCGCGAACGGCTCCTCCCTGTGGGTCCAGGTCCCCGAAGGGGAGACGAGCACCGAGGTGTCCGTGCCGACCGTCACCGACGCGCTGACGGAGCCGGAGGAGTCCCTGCGGATGCGGGTGAAGATCTACCAGGAGGAGGGTGACTGGCCGGACGGCCCGCTCCTCACGGGCCGGGTCACCGACGCGCCCCGGCGCTGAGGCCCGCGTCCCGCACGGAAGGTGCCCGAGCGCACCGCCCGGCCGATGGCACCGGCCCCCGCCCGGGGACCGGTGCCATCGGCACGACCCGCCCGACACTCCCTCCCTCCTCGGGACTCCGTCCCCCTGGCTCCGTCCCCCGGCGCGGGGCCCGTCCCGCGCCGGTCACGCGGGCTCCGACGAGAGGGGCGCCGCGATGTCCTCCAGGGAGCGGCGTTCCGCGTCCACCGCGAGGAAGACCGCCACCAGGCCTCCGGCGCACATCAGGGCGGCCCCGATGCAGAAGGCGAGCACGGTGCCGCCGACGTCGCCCGAGCCGGTGAGATCGGCGAAGACCAGCGGTCCGCTGATGCCTCCGGCCGCCGTGCCGAGGGCGTAGAAGAAGGCGATGGCCATCGCCCGGGTCTCCATCGGGAAGATCTCCGACACCGTCAGATAGGCGCTGGAGGCGCCGGTCGAGGCGAAGAAGAGCACCACGCACCAGCAGACGGTGAGGGTGGTGGCGGTGAGGGAGCCCCGGCCGAAGAGCCAGGCCGTCACGAAGAGCAGGAGGCCGGAGAGGAGGTACGTCGAGGAGATCATGATCCGGCGGCCGACGGTGTCGAAGAGTTTGCCGAGCAGCAGCGGGCCGACGAAGTTCCCGGCGGCGATGACGGCGAAGTAGTAGCCGGTGCGGCCGGTGGGGACTCCGTAGAAGGTGGAGAGGATGACGCCGAAACCGAAGGTGATCGCGTTGTACAGGAACGCCTGGCCGATGAAGAGCGCCAGTCCGAGCACCGCGCGGCGCGGGTAGCGGGCGAAGACGGTCCTGGTGATGACACCGAAGCCGATGCTCCCGCGCTGGTGGACGGTGATCCGTCCGGCGGGTTCCGGGAGGCTCCGGCCCTTCTCCTTCTCGATCTCCTTCTCCACGGAGCCGACGAGTCTCTCCGCCTCCTCGCCGTGCCCGTGGATGAGCTGCCAGCGCGGACTCTCCGGTACGTGCCGCCGGACGAGGAGGATGACCAGGCCCAGGACGACACCGAGGGCGAAGCTGAGCCGCCAGCCGACGTCGAGGGGAAAGATGTCGGTGTCCAGCATGACGATCGACAGCAGGGCCCCGCCGATGGCACCGAGCCAGTAGCTGCCGTTGATGACGAGATCGACCCGGCCCCGGTGGTACGAGGGGATCAGTTCGTCGATGGCGGAGTTGATGGCCGCGTACTCGCCGCCGATGCCGAAGCCGGTGAGGAAGCGGAAGAGGAAGAACCACCAGGACTCGGTCGACAGCGCGGTCATGGCGGTCGCCGCGAGGTAGACCGCCAGGGTGATCATGAACAGCTTCTTGCGTCCGTACCGGTCGGTGAGCCACCCGAAGAACAGCGCGCCGGAACAGGCTCCGGCCACGTACAGCGCGGCGGCGGTGCCGGTGACCTGGGCGGCGGTGATGTCGAGCCCGCTGCCCTCCTCCGCGAGCCGCCCCGCGACGTTGCCGACGATGGTGACTTCGAGGCCGTCGAGGATCCAGACGGTGCCGAGGCCGATCACGATCATCCAGTGCCAGCGGGACCACGGCAGCCGGTCGAGACGGGCGGGTACGGCGGTGGTGAACGTGCCCCGGCCGTCACCGGTCGCGGAGCCGCTCCGGTCGGGTTCGGGGACGGGACCCGGGCGTCGGTCCGGATCCGGTGACACCGGCGTCGTCATGCGCTCTCCCCACGGGCGGGTCCGGAGTGCACCACTCTGCGCCCCGGCCCGCCGCCCCACGACCGGAGGGACTCCGGCGGGGTCACGGGACCACCCGTACGGCCCTGACCGGGGTGGACCCCGAGGCGGTGGGCGGTGCGGGCCCCGGAAGGCGTAGGGCTCCGGCTGCGGTGGGGGACGCCCCATGCCCGTCGCGCTCCTCCCCGGGCCGGGCGTTGCCCTCTGCCGGTACGCGGCGAGCCGGGGCGCGGAGACCAAACGCGTCGGGTGCGACGCCTTCCGGGGCGGCTCGACCCGCGTCACCGTCCACCGCCGGTCCGGCACGCCCCGGACCGGCCATCGATACCGGCTGCCCGCCACCGCTCACCACTCGCTACTCGCCGCTCGCCGCTCGCCGCTCGCCGCTCAGCCGAGCCAGCCCGGCCTCACCAAGCCCGACTCGTAGGCGAGGACCACGAGTTGGGCGCGGTCCCGGGCGCCGAGTTTCACCATCGTGCGGCTGACGTGGGTCTTCGCGGTGAGCGGGCTGACGACCAGTCTGCGGGCGATCTCCCCGTTCGACAGACCGATGCCCACCAGGGCCATCACCTCCCGCTCCCGCTCGGTGAGGACGCTCAGCGCCGCCGCCGTGGCAGCCGGGGCCTTGGAGCGGGCGGCGAACTCCTCGATCAGCCGCCGGGTGACCCCCGGCGAGAGGAGGGCGTCCCCGTGGACGACCGCACGGACCGCCCGGATCAGTTCCTCGGGCTCGGTGTCCTTCACGAGGAAGCCGGACGCCCCGGCGCGGATCGCCTCGAAGACGTACTCGTCGAGTTCGAACGTGGTCAGCATGACGACCCGGACCCCCGCCAGCTCCGGGTCGTCCGTGATCCGCCGGGTGGCCTCCAGTCCGTCGAGCCGTGGCATCCGGATGTCCATGAGGACGACGTCGGGGCGCAGGGCCCGTACGCGCTCCACCGCCTCGGCGCCGTCGGCCGCCTCGGCCGTCACCTCGATGTCCGGCTGCGCGTCGAGCAGCGCGCGGAATCCCGCCCGTACCAGCGACTGGTCGTCGGCCAGCAGCACACGGATCACGGGGCCTCCTCGGAGCCGATCGAGCCGATCGGGCGGGTGGGACGGGTGGAGAGGACGGGGAGGACGGGGAGGACCGCGTGGACGCGGAAGCCGCCGTCCGGACGGGCGCCCGCCTCGACGGTCCCGCCGAGGGCGGCGGCCCGCTCCCGCATCCCGGCGAGCCCGTTGCCGCTGCCGCCCGCCTCGGTCCCGGTGGCGGGACCGTCGTCGTCGACCGTCAGGGCCGGACCGCCGGAGCCGTGGGCGATCCGGACCCGGGCGGTACGGGAACCGGAGTGGCGCACCACGTTGGTGAGCGCCTCCTGCACGATCCGGAACGCGGCGAGGTCGGCGCCCGGCGGCAGGGGCCCAGCGGATCCGCCGGTCTCGACCGTGACGGTCAGACCCGCGGCGGCGGCCTGCTCCACGAGTTCGGGAAGCCGGTCCAGCCCGGGGGCCGGGGCGCGCGGGGCGGCCCCGGGGGCCCGGAGGGTGTCGAGGACCTGACGGACCTCGCCGAGCGCCTCCTTGCTGGCCGCCTTGATGGTGGTCAGCGCCGAGCGGGCCTGTTCCGGGTCGGAGTCCAGGAGCGCGAGACCGACGCCCGCCTGCACGTTGATCACGGAGATCGAGTGGGCGAGCACGTCGTGGAGTTCCCGGGCGATCCGCAGGCGTTCCTCGTCGGCGCGGCGCCGTTCGGCGGCGGCGCGCCCGGCCCGCAGTTGCGCCCCTTGCTCGCGCCGCACCCGTACGGCCTCCGACGCGGCGAGCACGGCCACCGCGAAGGCCGCCGCGGGAAGTTCCTGTCCCCAGGGCGCGGGGCCGTCGCCGGTCGGGGGCAGCCAGCGGTAGAGCCAGTGCGCGAGGAGCAGATGGCCCGCCCAGAGCAGGCCGAGGGCCCAGGCGGCGGCGGTCCGGTGGCCGTGCACGACGGCCGCGAAGCAGGCCACGGCGACCAGGGCGAAGACCGGGCCGTACGGGTATCCGGCCGCCAGGTAGCCGAGGGTGACGGCCACCACGCCGAACACCACGGGCACGGGCCACCGGTGACGGAACAGCAGCGGTGCGGCACCGAGCAGCAGCAGGGCGCGCCCGAACGTATCGAGGGCCTCCCGGTCCGTCTGCCCGTGTGCCGCGAACCCGCTCCCCGCGACGACGGCCAGGGCGATCACCACCGTGGACCGCCAGGGCAGCCACCCGCCGGTACGGGCCCGGTCCCAGCGGTCCCAGCGGTCCCAGCGGCCAGGGTGGCCCTCGTGAACCCGCTGGTCCCAGTGGCCCTGGTCTCCCTGGTCGCCTTGGGGGCTCCGGTGGCTCCGGTGGGTCCATCCGCCCCCGTGGTCGTGGTGGCCCCGGTCGCCACGGCGGTCCCCGTGGGCCCCGTGGTGTCCGTGGGCTCGGCGGCCCCACGGGCGCGGGGGTCCGTCCGTCGGCTCCTGGTCCATGTCCGCCACGCTAGCCGCGCCCGCGCCCCGGGGGCGTCAGCCCGGCGGGGTGGTCACCCGTACTCCCGGCGGAGTAGCCGGAGCGGGAGGGGCGGTACGGCGGGGAGGGGCGGACGGGGGGTGGGTGGGCGCGAGTACCGGGGGCGTTCAGCCGCGCGGCAGCAGGCCCACGTCCTGGCCCAGTCGGCGGGCGGCGGTGGCGAAGAAGGTGTCGCGGTCCTCGACGACCCGGTGGAACTGGCCGAAGACCTCGAAGGAGATGAGCCCGAAGAGCTGCGACCAGGCGGCGACGAGGGCCACGGCGAGCGCCGGGGGGAGGTCCGGGGCGATGTCGGCGGCGAGGCGGGCGGCCTCGGGCCGGAGGGCCTCGGGGAGCGGCGGGAGCGCGACGCCCTCGCTCTCCTGGGCCCGGCGGGCGATGCCGACCAGGGCGAGGCCGACGCGGGCGGCGGGCACGACGGTGTCCTGGGGGGCCGTGTAGCCGGGGACCGGGGAGCCGTAGATCAGGGCGTACTCGTGCGGATGGGCGAGGGCCCAGCTCCGGACGGCACGGCAGACGGCGGTCCAGCGGTCCAGGGGGCGCTGGGCGGTGGTCTCGGCGAGGGCCAGTTCGGCGGCGGCGCCGACGGCGTCGTAGGCGTCGACGATGAGGGCCGTGAGGAGGTCGTCGCGGCTCGGGAAGTAGCGGTAGAGCGCGGAGGACACCATGCCGAGCTCGCGGGCGACGGCCCGCAGGGACAGCTTCGCCGCGCCTTCGGCGGCGAGCTGGGCGCGCGCCTCGTCCTTGATGGCGGCGGTGATCTCGATACGGGCGCGGGCGCGGGCTCCTCGGACGGTCGTCATGGAGAGCAGTGTAACCACTTTCAGAGCACCGATACGAAACGAGAGCACCGCTCTTGAATGTGAGCGGCAAAAGGTGCACACTGATCTCAAGCGAGAGCAGTGCTCACGGTTTAGCCCTCGCAATGGCTCAGGCCGCCCGGCCTCCGCCTCACCCTGCGCCCACCCCGCCCCGACACCCCAGGAGGACGACATGCCCGCCCACTCCCCCCAGCCCACCGACCCCAGCTCCAGCTCAGGTTCCGGCTCAGGTTCCGGCGCGGCCTCCGGCTCCACCACCTCCACCGCCTCCACCGCCTCCACCACCACCGTCTCCGCCTCCGCCCACGTCATGAAGCCCGGGTGGTTCACCGTCCACGTCCTCAACCGGGCGGTCGCCTGGGCCACCCGCCGGGGCGTCAGCGTCTGGGGCTCCCGTGTGCTGGCGGTCCGTGGCCGCAAGAGCGGCGAGTGGCGCCGCACCCCCGTCAATCTGCTCACGGTGGACGGCGCCCGCTACCTCGTGGCCCCCCGGGGACACGTCCAGTGGACCCACAACATGCGGGCGGCGGGCGGCGGACGGCTGATCCTCGGCAAGCACGTGCAGGAGTTCACCGCCGTCGAGGTCGCCGACGACGACAAGCCCGTCCTGCTGCGCGCCTATCTCAAGCGCTGGAAGGCCGAGGTCGGCGTCTTCTTCGGCGGGGTCGGCCCCGACTCCTCCGACGGGGAACTGCGCGCCGCCGCCCCCAGGCACCCCGTCTTCCGCATCACGCCGACGGGCCCCACCACTCCGGCGGCATGAGCCGTCCGGCGCGGTGGAGCCCGTACGCCCACTCGTCCTGTCGTCGTCCCGCTGTCGTCCCGCTGTCGTCCTGTCGTCGTTCCGGGACCCGGTGCCGCCGGTGGGTCTCAGACCGACCCCGGCGCCTCCGGCGCGTCCTGGCCCTTCACGGCCCCGTCGTCCGGGCCACCGGCCCGCACGCCCTCGATCCCGCTCTCCTCTCCCCGCACGGCTTCGTCCTCCGCGCCCCCGGCCTCCTGCGCCGCGCGTTCCCGCTGGCTGACGCCCCGGCCCGCGGGGCCCACGCCCGACGAGGTGTCCATCCGCTTGTCGAGCAGCTCGATCGCCCGCCGGGCCATGCCGTTCGAACGGACCATGCCGCCGAGCGTCGCCGAACCCCGGGTGATGTCCGCGAAGGCGTTCCACGCGGGCCGCAGACCCGTGATCGCCGCGTGCAGCAGTCCCGGCCGCCGCTCGAAGACGGCGAGCATCCGGCGGCCGACCGCCATCTCGACACCGAGGCCCGCCTTGATGGCGAAGGCGTAGTTCAGTGCCTGGCGGCGCGCGTCCACCGCGTCGTTCGCCTCGGCGACCCGGACCGCCCACTCACCGGCGAGCCGACCCGAGCGGAGCGCGTACGAGATGCCCTCGCGGGTCCACGGCTCCAGCAGACCGGCCGCGTCGCCGCAGACCAGGACCCGGCCGCGGGAGAGCGGCGAGTCGTCGGTGCGGCAGCGCGTCAGATGGCCGGAGGAGAGGACGGGCTCGAAGCCGGACAGGCCGAGCCGGGCGACGAAGTCCTCCATGTACCGCTTGGTCGCGGCGCCCTCGCCGCGCGCCGAGATGACGCCGACGGTGAGCGTGTCGCCCTTGGGGAAGACCCAGCCGTAGCTGCCGGGCATCGGACCCCAGTCGATGAGGACCCGGCCCTTCCAGTCCTCGGCCACCGACGGGGGCACCGGGATCTCCGCCTCCAGACCCAGGTCGACCTGCCCGAGCTTCACCCCCACATGAGCGCCTATCCGGCTGGCGCTGCCGTCGGCCCCGACGACCGCGCGCGCGAGGACGGTCTCGCCGTCGGCGAGGACCACGGCGACCGTGCGCCGGTCCGGCACCGCCGGGCCGTGCTGCTCCACCCGGCTCACGGTCGCGCCGGTGCGCAGCTCGGCACCGGCCTTCTGGGCGTGCTCCACCAACTGGGCGTCGAACTCGGGCCGGTTGATGAGCCCGAAGAGCATCCGGCGCGAGCGGCGGGTGCGGGCGAAGCGTCCGTCGAGGGAGAAGGTGACGGCGTGCACCCGGTCCTGGAGGGGCAGTTCGAAGCCGGGCGGCAGGGAGTCGCGGGAGGGGCCGATGATGCCGCCGCCACAGGTCTTGTAGCGGGGCAGCTCCGACTTCTCCAGGAGCAGTACGCGACGGCCCGCGACCGCCGCGGCGTAGGCGGCGGAGGCTCCGGCCGGTCCGGCGCCGACGACCACGACGTCCCAGACGTCGGCGGGCTCGTCGGCCGCCGGGGCCGACGGGGCGTCAGCCGGGGCCGTCGCGGGGGCCGGGACGTCGGCCGGGTCCCCGGCGAGCGGCGCTTCCGTACCCCCGCCCATGTCCCCGTCCGGGCCCGTGCCCCGGTCCGTGTCCCCCGACACCCGCGCACCGAAGCCGTCAGGAGCCGCGCCGCCGGGCGCGGTCTGCTCCGGGCCGGTGTGCTCTGCGGTGTGCTCCGGACCGGCGTTCTCTGTGTGCTCGCTGCTCACGATGTGCTTCTGCTCCTGATCCGACCGGTGGTCTGCTCCTGACGCATCCTACGGCGCGGTAGCCAGGGGCCCGCGCCGTAGGATCGGCGGTGCGTTCGCCGTACCACGACATACGTCGATCGCCGTCCTCTTGTCTTAACGTCGCACCCACCAGGAGCGTGCCCATGACCTCGAATCCGATCGCCGAGACCGTCCGGTCCCTGATGCCCCGGGCCAAGGCCGAGCTCACGGAGCTGGTGGCCTTCGAGTCGGTGGCGGACGAGGCGGTGGCGCCCCGCAGCGAGTGCGAGAGCGCGGCGAACTGGGTCGCGGACGCCCTGCGCGCCGAGGGGTTCCAGGACGTGGCGCTGCTCGACACCCCGGACGGTTCGCAGTCCGTCTACGGCGTTCTCCCCGGCCCGGTGGACGCGCCGACGGTGCTGCTCTACGCGCACTACGACGTGCAGCCGAAGCTGGACGAGTCGGCGTGGCTCAGCCCGCCGTTCGAGCTGACCGAGCGGAACGGGCGCTGGTACGGGCGCGGCTCGGCCGACTGCAAGGGCGGTGTGGTCATGCACCTGCTCGCGCTGCGCGCCCTGAAGGCGAACGGCGGCGTCCCGGTGACGGTGAAGGTGATCGTCGAGGGTTCCGAGGAGCAGGGCACCGGCGGTCTCGAGCGGTACGCCGAGCAGCACCCCGAACTCCTCACCTCCGACGCCATCGTCATCGGTGACGCGGGCAACTTCCGGGTGGGCCTGCCGACGGTGACGGCGACCCTGCGCGGGATGACGATGATCCGGGTCGGGGTGGAGACGCTGGAGGGCAATCTGCACTCCGGTCAGTTCGGCGGCGCCGCGCCGGACGCGCTGGCCGCGCTGATCCGGATCCTGGACTCGCTGCGCGGGCCCGACGGCTCCACGGTGATCGACGGGCTGCCCGCCGACAGCGCGTGGGAGGGCCTGCAGTACCCGGAGGAGGACTTCCGCCGGGACGCGAAGGTCCTCCCGGGCGTCGGTCTGCCGGGCTCCGGCACGGTGGCCGACCGGATCTGGGCCCGTCCGGCCGTCACCGTGGTCGGCATCGACTGTCACCCGGTGGCGGGCGCGACCCCGTCGATCCCGTCCTCCGCCCGCGCCCAGATCAGCCTGCGGGTGCCGCCCGGCCAGGACTCCGTCGAGGCGACGAAGCTGCTCTTCGCGCACATCGAGAAGCACACGCCGTGGGGCGCCCGGGTGACCCTGGAGCAGGTCGGCCAGGGCCAGCCGTTCCAGGCGGACACGTCGAGCCCGGCGTACGCGTCGATGGCGGAGGCGATGAGGATCGCGTACCCCGGTGAGGAGATGCAGGCGGCGGGCATGGGCGGGTCGATCCCGCTGTGCAACACGCTGGCCACGCTGTACCCGGACACGGAGATCCTGCTGATCGGTCTGAGCGAGCCGGAGGCGCAGATCCACGCGCCGAACGAGTCGGTCTCGCCGGAGGAGCTGGAGCGCCTCTCGGTGGCCGAGGCGCACTTCCTGGTCAACTACGCCCGTTCGAAGCAGGTCTGACGGGCGGCGGCCGGTTCAGCGTTCGGCGAAGCTCGCCGAGAGCGTAGAGCCATGGGGCGGACCCGCGCGGCCGCGTAGGTTCGCCCCATGGAACCGATTCGGGTCACTTCGCGGCTGCACCTCCTCGACCATTCCATCGGACAGTCCTACCTGTGGCGGGACGGGGACGAGCTGACTCTCGTCGACGCGGGCTGGGCCGGTACGGCGGACCGCACGGCGGAGGCGATACGGCGGGCGGGCGGCGACCCGGACCGGCTGCGGCGGATCGTGCTCACCCACTGCCACCGGGACCATGTGGGCGCGGCGGAGGAACTGGCGGACCGGTACGGCGCCGAGATCCTCGCCCACCGGCTCGACGCGCCGGTGGTCCGGGGCGAGGCCCCCGTACCGGAACCGGATCTGCTGGACTGGGAGGTCCCGTTGTTCCGGCACGGTCTGACCGTGCCGGAGGCGCCGCCGACCCGGGTCGACCGGGAGGTCGAGGACGGGGAGGAGCTGGGGTTCGGCGACGGGGCGGTGGTGGTCCACACGCCGGGGCACACACCCGGTTCGATCGCCGTCCATCTGCCCCGCCACGGTGTGCTGTTCACCGGGGACACGGTGGCGTCGGTGGAGGGGGTGATGTTCGGGGTGTTCCATGTGGACCGGGCGCTGGCCGTGGAGTCGATGCGGACCCTCGCCGGGCTGGAGCCCTCGGTCCTGTGCTGCGGCCACGGCGCTCCGGTGACGGAGGACACGGCCGCCCTGCTGAAGGCGGCCGTCAAGTAGCTCCCGGCGGGACGGTGGCCGGATGCGCCCCCGGTGGGGCGTGGTCCGGGCGGGGCGTGGCCCCCGGCCGGTCTGCCGGACGGCCGCGCGAACGCGGTGCGAGGCGGACGGCCGCGTGGACGGGGCGGGAACGGCGGCACCTCCGGCCGACCACGCTGACGAGGCAGGGGCTGCGGCCCCTCCGGCCGACCACGCTGACAGGGCGGGGAACGACGGCCCCTCGGACCGGCCGCTCAGCCGTCCTGGGGGGCGGGCGGTCAGCCGACGGGGACGCCCGCCTCCAGGTTGAGGACCGTGCCGCGTTCGCGGGCGCGCAGGGCCCAGTGGAGCCGGCGGTAGCGGACGGGCGGCAGGAGGTGGGCGGCCTCCTCCTCGGTGACGAAGCGCCAGTCGCGCAGTTCGGCGCCGGGGAGGCGGAGGCGCGCGGTGTCGGCCGGGCCGAGCCGTCCGCCGTCGAAGAGGAGGCGCAGCCCGCCGTGGCCCGGCGGCTCGGGCCGTTCCCAGTCGACGAGCAGCAGCCGGGGCACGGTGTCGAGTTCGATGCCTATCTCCTCGGCGACCTCGCGCACGCCCGCGCGTGCCGGTGCCTCGCCGGACTCGACGACGCCGCCGGGGAACTCCCAGCCGGGCTTGTACGTCGGGTCGACGAGCAGGAAGCGGTCCTGGTCGTCGAAGAGGAGGACCCCGGCGGCGAGGGTCTCCCGGGTGGGCTCGGGGGTCTGGACGATCCCGCAGGGGGCGGCGAGGCCGCTGCGGACGGCGTCGGCGACGGACCGGGCGGCCTCGGGCGGGGTCAGTTCCGAGGTGTCGACGGCGTGGGCGTCGGCGGCGAGCCAGCCGAGGGCCGCGCGGTGGGACGCGATACGGCCGTGGCACCAGGCACGGACGCGGGCGTCGGTGTCGGGGTCGCCGTAGTCGGCCCGCCCGTCGATCCGCGCCCGCAGGATCGTTTCCTCCGGGAAGAGGTGGATATGGCGCACATCGATGCGGCGGGCGGCGAGCCCGCCGAAGATCTCGTCCCGGTACTCCTGGCGCAGCAGGGTCATCGGCACGACCAGGACACCACCGGTCTCGGCGAGCAGGGCGGCGGCCGTGTCCACCACCAGGCGCCGCCAGATCGGCAGGTCCTGGTAGTCCTCGACCTCCGCGAGCCGTTTGGCCGACAGGAGGGCCCGCAGGCTCCCGCCGGTGGTCTCGGGGTCGTACAGCGTGCTGTTCGGGATCAGCTCGACCAGTTCGCGTGCGGTGGTGGTCTTTCCCGCGCCGAACGCGCCGTTGAGCCAGACGATCACGATTCCCCCTCTTCGACGGCCCCCTGTGGCTTGCCCGCAACACCCTGCCACGGAAACCCGCGAACACTTGTCCGGGGGCACGCCCGCGCGTGGTGAGGTGCCTCCGGTCGCTCACCGGGGCGGGTCGCCGACGCCCGGCGCTCACCCCCGCGAGGGGGATCGGTCCCGCCACGGTGTCCGCTCCCGCACCGACGCGGGCCGTCGGCCCCGGTGCTCACCGCCGGGCCGACGACGCTCCCACCCCGGCCGCCCGCCTTCCGGGCGCCCGCTTCCCGGGCGCCCGCTTCCGGGCCGCGGGGACTTCCGGGCCGCTCACCTCCAGACCGACGGGGTTCCCGCCCCCGGACCGCCGCTCGCGCTCCCCCCGGTGGCCGTCCCCGGCCCGTCGGCCCCCGTCCGGCCCGTGGCCGTCCCCGCTCCGGCGGCCGCCGCCGCGCCCAGCAGGCCCGCGTCGGTGCCGGTGACGGCGGGGACGACCGTCAGGTCCCGGACGAAGGACAGGGTGGCGTAGTCGGCGAGGCTGCGGCGGAGAGGGGCGAAGAGGACCTCGCCCGCGCGCGCGACCCCGCCCCCGACGACCGCGATGTCGATCTCGACGAGGGTGGCCGTGGCGGCGATGCCCGCCGCCAGGGCCTGGGCCGCCCGCGCGAAGGAGGCGACCGCGACCGGGTCACCGGCCCGCGCGGAGGCGGCCACCGCCGCCGCGGAGACATCGCCGTCCCGGCCCGGCCGCCAGCCGTTCTCCAGGGCCCGGCGGGCCAGGTGGGGGCCGCTGGCGACCCGCTCCACACAGCCGCGTCCTCCGCAGGCGCAGGGCTCGCCGTCCAGGTCCACCACGATGTGACCGATGTGACCGGCGTTGCCCGTGGGGCCGGGGTGGAGCCGTCCGCCGAGGACGAGACCGCCGCCGACGCCCGTGGAGACGACCAGGCACAGCGCGTTGTCGTGGCCCCGGGCCGCGCCGAGCCAGTGCTCGGCGGCGGTCATGGCCACGCCGTCCCCGACCAGGGTGACGGGCCGCCCGTCCGTCGCCCGCCGCACCCGGTCCACCAGCGGATAGTCCCGCCAGCCGGGCACGTTGACCGGACTGACCGTTCCCCGGTGCGCGTCCACGGGCCCCGCGCTGCCGATGCCGACGGCACCGGCGGAGTCCCACAGCGGCGAACCGGAGAGCTCCGTCAGCACCTCCTCGACCGCGCGCATCACCGTTCCCCCGTCCTCGCGCGCGGGCGTGGGCCGCCGCGCCCGGACCCGGATGCGGCCCTCGGTGTCGACCAGAGCACCGGCGATCTTGGTGCCGCCGATGTCGAGGGCGACGACGAGGCCGCCGGTGGAGCCCGTGACGGAATCGGTCTGCATGGGCGCGGGGTCTCCAGTCGACGGCGGACGGAAGCGGGACGCTCTTCCGTATCAGTCTCTCCCGCCGTGACAACGTTGTCCAGGTTCTATGCTTCGGTCGGAGACGGACAACTCGGAGAAACGACACGGGGAGATGACACGGGAGACGGCCTGGCGTCCCGCCCGGGAGGCCGCACGTCCCCGGCCCCCACGACGGAGGAATCGCGCACGTGGCCGACACCGCCCGCCGCCCCGACCACCGCTACGGCACCCGGCCCACGATGAAGGACGTCGCCGCGCGCGCGGGCGTCGGCCTGAAGACGGTGTCCCGGGTGGTGAACGGCGAACCGGGGGTGACCCAGGACACCGAGCGGCGGGTCCAGGAGGCCATCGAGATCCTCGGTTTCCGCCGCAACGACAGCGCGCGCGTCCTGCGCAAGGGCCGCACCGCGACCGTCGGCCTGGTCCTGGAGGATCTCGCCGACCCGTTCTACGGGCCGCTCAGCCGGGCGGTGGAGGAGGTCGCGCGGGCGCACGGGGCCCTGCTGATCAACGGGTCGAGCGCCGAGGACCCGGACCGGGAGCAGGAGTTGGCGCTCGCCCTGTGCGCGCGCCGGGTCGACGGCCTGATCGTGATCCCCGCCGGTGACGACCACCGCTATCTGGAACCGGAGATCAGGGCGGGCGTCGCCACCGTCTTCGTGGACCGTCCTGCGGGCCGCATCGACGCCGACGCCGTGCTCTCCGACAGCTTCGGCGGGGCCAGGGACGGCGTGGCGCATCTGATCGCCCACGGCCACCGCCGGATCGGCTTCATCGGGGACCGTCCCCGCATCCACACGGCGGCCGAGCGGCTGCGCGGCTACCGCGCGGCCATGGAGGACGCGGACCTCCCGGTCAGGGACACCTGGGTCGCGCCGGGATCCACCGACCCGGGACGGGTGCGTACGGCGGTACGGAAGATGCTGGCGGGGCCGGAGGCCGTGACGGCGGTGTTCACGGGGAACAACCGGGTCACGGTCACGGTCGTCCGGACCCTGGCCGAGCACCCCCGGCCGGTCGCCCTGGTCGGGTTCGACGACATCGAACTCGCCGATCTGCTCGGCATCACGGTCATCGCGCAGGACGCCGCCGCACTCGGCCGGACGGCGGCGGAGCGCCTGTTCCGGCGGCTGGAGGGGGCGGGCGGGACGCCGGAGCGGGTGGTCCTCGGCACGAGGCTGCTGGCCCGGGGCTCGGGCGAGATCCGGCCGCCGGACGCCTGAGGACCGGGCGGGGCCCCGGGTGGCCGAGCGGCCACCCGCCCGGCGGCGGAGCGCGTCCCCGGTACGGGTCCCCCGGGACCGGACCTCCCGGGGCGCGGGTACGTACGCGGGGCATGAGTGCGGGTACGGCTGCGCGGACCGCGCGTGAACTCGTTCAGGGTACGGGGCAGTTGGCCGGATCCTGATCATGCGCCGGATCCTGAACATGAATGGATCAGGCCGGGACGGCTTTTCGGCTACTCGGCGGAGGCGGTGAGATCGCCCCGGCGGGGTGCGGCGAAGCGGTCGAGCGCGGCGCGGTCCATGCCGGTGAGGGCGTCGACCTCGGCGGTGTCGAGGGCGCCGCAGTCGATGCCGCGCAGCAGGTAGGAGCTGAGGGCCTTGGCGGTGGCGGGCTCGTCCATGACGTCGCCGCCCGCGTGGTTGGCGTAGGCGGAGAGGCGCTCGGCTGCGGCCTCGAAGCCCTCGCGGTAGAAGGCGAAGACGGCGGCGTAGCGGGTGGGGATGTGCCCGGGGTGCATGTCCCAGCCCTGGTAGTAGGCGCGGGCGAGGGCGCGGCGGGTGAGGCCGTAGTGGAGCCGCCACGCCTCGTGGACGTGCTCGGTGCTGCCGACGGGCAGGACGTTGGTGGAGCCGTCGGAGACGCGGACGCCGGTGCCCGCGGCGGCGACCTGCATGACCGCCTTGGCGTGATCGGCGGCCGGGTGGTCGCTGGCCTGGTGGGCGGCGGAGACACCGAGGCAGGCGCTGTAGTCGAAGGTGCCGTAGTGGAGTCCGGTGGCGCGGCCCTCGGCGGCGCCGATCATACGGGCGACGGCGGCGGTGCCGTCGGCGGCGAGGATGGACTGGCTGGTCTCGATCTGGATCTCGAAGCCGAGGCGGCCCGCGTCGAGGCCGTGGGCCTTCTCGAAGGCCTCCAGGAGCCGGACGAAGGCGGAGACCTGCTCGGGGTAGGTCACCTTGGGGAGGGTGAGGACGAGGCCGTCGGGGAGGCCGCCGTGCTCCAGGAGGCCGGTGAGGAAGACGTCGGTGGTGCGGATGCCCCGGTCGCGTACGGCGGACTCCATGCACTTCATCCGGATGCCCATGTAGGGGGCGGCGGTGCCGTCGCGGTACGCCTCGGAGATCAGGCGGGCGGCGCGGGCGGCGTCCTGGTCCTCGTCGGTACCGGAGTAGCCGTCCTCGAAGTCGACGCGGAGGTCCTCGACGGGCTCGCGCCGGAGCTTGGCGACCACGCGCTCGTGGACGTCCCCGGCGAGGGCGTCGGGGAGGCCGAGGACCCGGGCGAAGGAGTCGGCGTCGGGGGCGTGCTCGTCGAGGGCGGCCAGGGCCCGGTCGCCCCAGGAGCGGACGGTCGCGGCGTCGAAGACGTCACCCGGTACGTACACGGTGTGGACGGGCTGTCGGGTGCCGGGGTCCCCGGGGTAGCGGCGGTCCAGCTCGGCGTCCACGGCGGCGAGGGAGGCGCTGATGCCCTCGCTGACCGCGCCCGCGAGGCTCGTCGACACCTTCTCCTGCTGACCCATCCCACATCCTCCTGTTTCCGCTGCACGGAATCAATAATCCGTATGGCGAAGTTAGTAGTCCGTCAGGACTCCCGTCAATGGGTGTCCGAAACGGCCGGGGGCCGCGCGGCGATGATCGCCACGCGGCCCCCGGACCGTACGGAACAGCAGGTCGGACCTGCGGAGCCGGGAAGATCAGCCCTTGCGGGCCTTGATCTCCTCGGTCAGCTGCGGGACGACGTCGAACAGGTCGCCGACGACTCCGTAGTCGACCAGCTCGAAGATCGGCGCCTCGGCGTCCTTGTTGATCGCGACGATCGTCTTCGAGGTCTGCATACCCGCGCGGTGCTGGATCGCGCCGGAGATGCCGGAGGCGATGTACAGCTGCGGCGAGACGGACTTGCCGGTCTGGCCGACCTGGCTGGAGTGCGGGTACCAGCCGGCGTCGACGGCGGCGCGGGAGGCGCCGACGGCGGCACCGAGCGAGTCGGCGAGCGCCTCGATGATCCCGAAGTTCTCGGCGCCGTTGACGCCTCGGCCGCCGGAGACCACGATCGCGGCCTCGGTCAGCTCGGGGCGGCCGGTGGACTCGCGCGGGGTGCGGGCGGTCACCTTGGTGCCGGTGGCGAGGGCGCCGAAGGAGACCGCGAGGGCCTCGACGGCACCGGCGGCCGGGGCGGCCTCGACGGGGGCCGAGTTCGGCTTGACCGTGATGACCGGGGTGCCCTTGGAGACACGGGACCTGGTGGTGAAGGAGGCGGCGAACGCGGACTGCGTCGCGACCGGGCCCTCGTCACCGGCCTCCAGGTCGATGGCGTCGGTGATGATGCCGGAGCCGATGCGGACCGCGAGGCGGGCCGCGATCTCCTTGCCCTCGGCGGAGGACGGGACGAGCACGGCGGCCGGGGAGACGGCCTCGTACGCGGCCTGGAGGGCGTCGACCTTCGGGACGACCAGGTAGTCGGCGAACTCGGGCGCGTCGGCGGTCAGGACCTTCACGGCGCCGTGCTCGGCGAGGACGGCGGCGGTGTCGGCGGCACCGGTGCCGAGGGCGACGGCGACCGGCTCGCCGATGCGGCGGGCGAGGGTCAGCAGCTCCAGGGTGGGCTTGCGGACGGCTCCGTCGACGTGGTCGACGTAGACGAGAATCTCAGCCATGGGACTTCAATCTCCTGCGAACGAAAAACGGGCGGTCTGAAGGGCTCGCACGGGCCGGGAGGGTGCCCCCGGCCCAGCTGACCGAGTCCTAGATGAACTTCTGCTCCGCGAGGAAGCCGGCGAGCTGCTTGCCGCCCTCGCCCTCGTTCTTGACGATCGTTCCGGCGGTGCGCGCCGGACGTTCGGCGGCGGAGTCGACCGCGGTCCAGGAGCCTTCCAGACCCACTTCCTCGGCCTCGATGCCGAGGTCGGACAGGTCCAGGGACTCGACCGGCTTCTTCTTGGCCGCCATGATGCCCTTGAAGGAGGGGTAGCGCGCCTCGCCGGACTGGTCGGTCACGGACACGACCGCCGGGAGGGAGGCCTCCAGTTGCTCGGAGGCGGTGTCGCCGTCACGGCGGCCGGTGACCTTGCCGTCCTCGATCCTGACCTCGGAGAGCAGGGTGACCTGCGGGACGCCCAGGCGCTCGGCGAGGACGGCCGGGAGGACGCCCATCGAGCCGTCGGTGGAGGCCATGCCCGCGATGACCACGTCGTAGCCGGTCTTCTCGATCGCCTTGGCCAGGACCAGCGAGGTGGCCATGACGTCGCTGCCGTGCAGGTCGTCGTCCTCGACGTGGACCGCCTTGTCGGCGCCCATCGAGAGCGCCTTGCGAAGCGCGTCCTTGGCGTCCTCGGGGCCGACCGTGAGCACGGTGACCTCGGCGTCGTCGGCCTCCTCGGCGATCTGCAGCGCCTGCTCGACGGCGTACTCGTCGAGCTCCGACAGCAGGCCGTCGACGTCCTCGCGGTCGACGGTCAGGTCATCGGCGAAGTGCCGGTCGCCGGTGGCGTCGGGCACGTACTTCACACAGACAACGATCCTCAAGCTCACGCCGGCTCTCCTACTGCAATCGTCACTAACTCGGCTGCCTTGTTGCTCGCAGCATAGGCGCCCGGAGGGCGGGGTCCCGGTCGGGGCGCCGGACGCCCCGACCAGAATATTACTCGCCAGTACACCCAGTTCGTGACCCATGAGCAAGCGCTCAGGCGTGTGATCTGCCCGACGCGCGGAGAGCGGCGCGCGCGGGAACTCTCAGTCGCGCAGCGCGTTGAAGCGCCCGTGGTGGTAGAGCAGCGGACGGCCCGCGCCCTCGGGGTCGCCCGCGACCGCCTGCGCGATCACGATCCGGTGGTCGCCCGCGGGCACCCGTGCCACGATCCGGCACACCAGCCAGGCGAGCACACCGTCGAGCACGGGCACGCCCTCGGGGCCGACGCTCCAGCGGGTGCCCCCGCCGAAGCGGTCCGCCCCGCTGCGCGCGAAGGTGGCGGCCAGTTCCTGTTGGTGCTCGCCGAGTATGTGCACGCCTATGTGCTCGGTCTCGGCCAGCACGGGCCAGCTGGAGGAGGAGGTGCCCACCCCGAAGGAGATCAGCGGGGGCTCGGCGGCGACGGAGTTGAGCGAGGTCGCGGTGAAACCGACCGGGCGTTCGCCGTGCGCGGTGACGACGGCGACGCCCGCCGCGTGCCTGCGGAAGACGGAACGGAGCAGATCGGGAGAGGCCGACCGGGGTGCGCCGACGGCGGGAACGGTACGGAGCTCGGGCGAAACCGTCATGGAATTGTCCTTCTGCGGGGGCGGCATGGGAGGTGTCCTGGGGTCGTCAGACACCCGGACAGCGCGCGCTCGCGTTGCGGGCCAGGTCCACATGGGTCCGGCCGTAGAGAAGGAGTTCTGGGGGCACTCCGCCAGGGTGACGATCGTTGCCGTGCGCAGTCAAGTGCGTACCGCGATGTGGGAGGAGTGTCACGGCGTCAGAGCGCCCGCCCGAGCGCGGCGATGACATCCGCCGTGCGCGGTTGTCCGGCGGCGCGCCGGACGACCCGGCCCGTCGCGTCGAGGACGAGGACGGTCGGGGTACGGGTGACCCCGAGCGCGCGGACGAGTGCCAGCCGCTCCTCGGCGTCGATCTCCACGTGTCCGACGCCGGGGACCATGGCGGCCACCTCGGCGAGGGTCTGCCGGGTGGCGCGGCACGGCTGACAGAAGGCCGTGGAGAACTGGACGAGGGTCGCCCGCTCCCCCAGGGGGGCGCCCAGCGCCTCCGGATCCAGGACCTCGGTCATCCCCTCCGCCTTCCTCTCGGTTCTCCGGCTTTCCCGCTTGCTCTCCGCTGCTCTCCGCGCGCGTACGGCCTCGCGCGGAGAGGGCCGAATGCCGGTACGGACGGCCCTCTCGCACGCGTGCGCACCCGCGCTCTCCCGTGCAGCGTCGCACGGGCCCGTTCGATTCCCGCCACGACCACCGCGAGTGACGAGAATCTCCCTGTACGAAGCCGCCTGGACTGGTCACGGCGGCCCACATGGGGCACGATCTGCCCAAAGCCGAAAACCTACGGCCGCGTAACTTCGCCGGGAGACCCTCCCCAGGCAAGACGAAGAAGAGGTTCCTCTCCGATGGCAGAACTCGTCTATCGACCGGTCGTCGGTGCCGCGCTCGCCCTGTTCAAAGCACTCGACCTGAAGATCGACATCCAGGGTTCCGAGCACATCCCGCGGACCGGCGGAGCGGTGCTGGTGAGCAACCACATCAGCTACCTCGACTTCATCTTCACGGGCCTCGCGGCCCTCCCGCAGAAGCGTCTGGTGCGCTTCATGGCGAAGGACTCCGTCTTCCGGCACAAGGTCTCGGGACCGCTGATGCGCGGCATGAAGCACATCCCGGTGGACCGGTCGCAGGGCGAGCACGCCTACCGGCACGCCCTGGAATCGCTGCGCGCCGGTGAGATCGTCGGCGTCTTCCCGGAGGCGACGATCTCCGAGTCGTTCACCCTGAAGAGCTTCAAGACGGGGGCGGCGCGCCTCGCGCAGGAGGCGGGCGTCCCGCTCGTCCCGATGGCCCTGTGGGGTACCCAGCGCGTCTGGACGAAGGGCCGCCCGAGGAACTTCCGGCGCAGCCACATCCCGGTGACGATCCGGGTCGGCGAGCCCTTGGAGGCGCCCGCCGACCAGTACGCGGGCGCCATCACCCGGCGGCTGCGCGAGCGCGTCCAGGAACTCCTGGAGGCGGCCCAGCGCGCCTACCCGGTCCGCCCGAAGGACGCGGACGACACCTGGTGGGTGCCCGCGCACCTCGGAGGTACGGCTCCGACGCCCGCGCAGGTCAAGGAAGCGGGCTGAGCCGACCGGAGCGGCCCCCGGTCACTCCGGGTCACCGACGGTGATCCGGGCGCCGGGGCTGAGCTTCTCCAGGGACTCCGCCAGTTCCCTGCCCGCCGCGACCAGTTCGTCCCGGGTCATGGGGGCCAGCGACTCCAGCAGGAAGAAGGCGTCGGTGGTGTCGTCGTCGATGCGGGTGCGGGGGCCCTGGCGCCAGTTCCAGCGGCGGCAGGTGACACCCTCCTCGTCGCGCCAGACGACCTCGCCGGGCTCGGGGTGCTCCACCGTCTCCACACCGCCCGCCACGGTGACGAAGGGCTCGTCGCCGGTGGCCCGCACCAGGCTCATGGCACCCCGGACCCGCCCCAGGTCCTCGCCGCCCACCGGGATCAGATGGGCCACGCTGACCGCGTTGTAGGCGTCGACCAGCCGGTTGATGCGGGGCAGTCCGCCGTCCGCGAGCGCGCGGCGGGCGAGCGCCTCCGCGGAGTTGCGGGTGCGGGAGGGCTTGGTGCCGAACGCGGTGTACGCGGCGCGCCAGGCGGCGACGTGCGGGTCCTGGTCGGGGCTCCGGCCGTCGAGGCGCTCGGCGAGCCGTCGCGCGGCCTCGTCGAGGAGCGCCGAACTGGCCTCGTCGCTGGGCCCGTTGACCAGTCCGCGGGCTTCGACGAGAAGATGGGTGAAGCCGGGCGCGAGGGTGCGCACCTCGTCGGAGACTGTGAGCGTGAGGGTCATGATCCGCCGTTCGCCGTGTCCGGGTGCGGGGCTCGGTGGGGAGCGTCCGCCAGAGGGGGCCGGTCGGGTGCGGCGCGCAGGACGTCGGGGCGACCGGATGCGGTTCAGTATAGAGGACCGTATGGTGCATCACGATGGACCGTCCTTGCGGTCCGTACGAGTCTCCCCCGGGACGTCCATCCCTGCGACGCGCCGCCCGCCGACGCGGTCAGAGCGATGCGAGCCAGGTCGCGGTGGCCTCGGGACGGCCGAAGCGGAGGGTGTCGAGAGGCGCGAAGCGGGGATCGCGGACGAGGCGCCCGATCTCCCGGTGGCGGGCTCCGTGCTGGGACCAGGACCACCGGGCGGGGTGCTCCGGGCTCAGCCAGTCCTTCCAGGTCTCCCTGTTGCCGCCGAAGAGGACCTCGCGGGTGAGGCTGCGCCGGAGGGACCGGCGCAGCACCCTCGGCATCACGACCCGCCGGGGGTAGTCGAGCCAGACCACGGTGTCGGCCCGGTCCCACAGCCGATCACGGACCTCGGGGCTCCCCAGCGAGTCGACGATCCAGCGGGGTCCGGCGGCCAGACCCGACACGGCCTCGGCCAGCCGGGGGTTGACGGCCCAGCCGGGGCCGTCGTAGTACAGGGCGTCCATCTCGTGATGGGGCAGGCCCAGCCGGGCGCCCAGGGTCCGGGCGAGGGTGGATTTGCCCGCGCCGGTGACGCCCACCACCAAGATCCGTTCCACGGGGCGCACCCTATCCCGTGGCCCGCACGGACCTCCGCCCCGACCGCGCGGCCCCCTCGCCGGACCCCTCACCACGCCTCCTCGCCGGGCTCCCCCGCCGGGCCCCTCGCCGAACCCAGGAGCCGGACCCAGGAGCCGAACTCAGGAGCCGGACTCAGGAGCCGGACGAGGGGCGGCGCGGGGGCGGGACCGTACCCAGCAGTTCCCACAGGGGCGTGGAACCGGCGGCCCACCGGGCGAGGAGATGACGGTCCACCAGGTGCAGCCGCTGGGAGCGGGCGAACTCGACGGCCCTGCCCGTGAAACGGCCGTTGGTGACCAGGACGACGACGTCACCGTGGTGGACGGGCCGTCCGGTCCCGTTGAGGACGTGCAGATCCGGTGTCCCGACCGCCGCACCGGCCAGTCCCGCCCTGCGGTGCTTGCACTGGATCACCCACAGACGGCCGAACGGGTCGGTCGCCTTCACATCGGCGCCGTTGTCACCGGCTCCGCCGACCCGGACCGCCCCGGGACAGCCGTCGCGGCGCATCAGGTCCCGTACGGCCTCCTCGAACTGCTGGTGGTGCAGGGCGTCGATCCGCGGCAGCTCGTAACGCAGTCCCCGCTCCCGCACCCGGTCCCGGCGGGCCGCCTCCCGCCGCCGGTGCAGCCACGCCCCACCGGCGGCGGCCAGGGCGAGGAGGAGCACTCCCGGCACCCAGGGATGCGCGGCAAGCCACCGCAGCGCTCCGGCGACCAGGCCCCACACGAGGGCCAGGGCCAGCAGGAACAGAACGGCCCGCTCCCCGCCCGACACCCCGCCCCGGCGCCGGGGCGCGGGACGGCGTCCGGACGCGGGCCGCCGACGGGGCGGACGGGCACGGGACCGGTGCGGCGCCGAGCGGCGCACGGCGGAGGACCGCCGGGGGCCCGGCCGGGCCCGGCCGCTCACGCGCCCGTCCCCGGTGCGCCCCGCGCCGGTCGACCGGTGTCCGGCACGTCGGTCGTCGTCATGGAGACCCTCTTCCCCTCGGCCCGCCCGGCCGGTCCGGGGCGGCCCCGGCCAGTGCAGCGGACCGCGCACCCCGGCCGCAGCGGGTCGGCGCACGATGGCGGAAATCCCGCCGACGCTGTCCGGTTGCCGCCCGTTCGCACAGGTCGGAGCCGTCCACGGGGTCGGAAAGGCTCCGGTCCGCGCGGTCCGGCCGCCGCGCGCCGCGCGAGGGCAGGCCGCCCGCCGCGCCGACGGCCCCGGAACGCGGAGCCGACCGAACGATCGGGCGTTACCTCATCGTAATCATTCTGTACCTAGCGGTAACAAGTCGGCGCATGGCACCTTTCCGATGCCACCGGCGCCGGAGGCACCCCCCACTTTCCGTGCCACGCACCGCAGTCGCCGTCGCGCGTCGTCGGCCGCTCCGGCGTGGCCGACCGCAGGAGTTCCGCGTGATCGGATTCCGCAAGGCAGGCAACGACAGGGCCGTCCACGGCCGGGTGCGAAGGACCGCCGGCGCCGCGACGGCGGTGATGCTCGCCGTGGGCGGGCTGCTCTCGGCGGGCGCCGGGACCTCGGCGGCCGGTCCGGGCACCGGACCCACCGCCGTGGTGTCCATGGGCGACAGCTACGTCTCCGGCGAGGCCGGACGCTGGAAGGGCAACAGCCTGACCGACAGCGGCAGCAGGAACGGCACCGACCGCGCGTGGGTCAGCGGCAGCTCGTACGACCCCGCCAAGGTGTACGGGGCGAGCGCGGGCGGCTGCGACCGCTCGGACTCGGCCGAGGTGCTCAGCGCGGGCCCCCTCGCCGACACGGCCGTGAACCTGGCCTGCTCCGGCGCGACGTCGGAGAACGTCTTCCGCGCCGCGAACGGGGGCGTGCCCCTCAAGGGCGAGGCCCCGCAGGCCGACCAGCTCGCCGCCGTCGCCGCGAGCCGCGACGTCAGGGTGATCGTGCTGTCGATCGGCGGCAACGACCTGGGCTTCGCCGACATCATCGAGGAGTGCGCCTACGACTTCGTCCTCTGGGGCTCCTACTGCTACGACGACCAGCAGTACGCCGTGGACGGGAAGATCGACGCCGTGGTCGCGGGCATCGGCAAGTCCGTCGACGAGATCCGGGCCGTGATGCGCGGGGCCGGTTACGCCGACTCCTCGTACCGGGTCGTGCTCCAGTCCTACCCCTCACCGATCCCCCGGGGCGCGGAGAACCGGTACACGCAGAGCGACTGGAGCCGGCTGAACACCGGCGGCTGTCCCTTCTGGAACCGTGACTCCGACTGGGCGAGGGACTCGCTCGTGCCGCAGCTGGCGAACCGGATCAAGGCGGTCGCCGCGGCCAAGGGCGCCCAGTTCCTGGACCTGCGCGACATGCTCCAGGGGCGCGAGGTCTGCGCGAAGTCCAGCAAGCTGGTGAGCTCCTCCGTCCCCGCCTCGGCGAGGACGAGCGAATGGGCGCGCTGGATCGACACCAACGAGACCCAGGGCCCGGTCCAGGAGTCGATGCACCCGAACCACTACGGCCAGCTCGCCCTCGGCCGCTGTCTGGCGCTGGCCGTGGCACAGCCCGCGGCCTCCGGGGTGAGCTGCCGGAACACCCCGGGGGCCGACCACACCGGCATGTACCTGACGCCGGTCCCGTAGAACGACGGGGGCGGACCGCCGCTTCGCTCCGGCGGTCCGCCCTTCTCCCCGCCGTTCGCGTGCCGGGGGTCAGCGGGCGAGTTCTTCCTTCAGCGCCTGGAGGAAGGCGTCCACGTCGTCCTCGGTGGTGTCGAAGGCGCACATCCAGCGCACGTCCCCGGCGGCCTCGTCCCAGAAGTAGAAGCGGAACCGCTCCTGGAGCCGTCGGCTCACCTCGTGCGGCAGCCGGGCGAAGACCGCGTTGGCCTGCACCGGGTAGAGGATCTCCACCCCGTCGACCTCGCGGACCCCGGCGGCGAGCCGCCGCGCCATCGCGTTGGAGTGACGGGCGTTGCGCAGCCACAGGTCCTTCGCGAGGAGGGCCTCCAGCTGGACGGAGACGAAGCGCATCTTGGACGCGAGCTGCATGGACAGCTTGCGCAGGTGCTTCATGTGGCTGACCGCGTCGGGGTTGAGGACGACGACGGCCTCGCCGAAGAGCATCCCGTTCTTCGTGCCGCCGTACGACAGGACGTCGACGCCCACCGCGTTGGTGAAGGCGCGCATCGGGACGTCGAGGGAGGCGGCGGCGTTGGCTATCCGGGCCCCGTCGAGGTGCACCTTCATGCCCTTGCCGTGGGCGTGCTCGACGATGGCGCGGATCTCGTCCACCGTGTAGACGGTGCCCAGCTCGGTGTTCTGGGTGAGGGAGACGACCTGCGGCATCGCCCGGTGCTCGTCGTCCCAGCCCCAGGCCTGCCGGTCGATCAGCTCGGGGGTGAGCTTGCCGTCCGGGGTGGGGACGGTGAGCAGCTTGAGGCCGCCCATCCGCTCCGGCGCGCCGCCCTCGTCCACGTTGATGTGGGCGGACTCGGCGCAGATGACCGCGCCCCAGCGGTCGGTGAGCGCCTGGAGGGCGGTCACGTTGGCCCCGGTGCCGTTGAAGACCGGGAAGGCCTCGGCGGTGGGGCCGAAGTGGCTGTGCATGATCCGCTGGAGGTGCTCGGTGTACTGGTCCTCGCCGTAGGCGACCTGGTGGCCGTCGTTGGCGAGGGCGATGGCGGCGAGGACCTCGGGGTGGGCACCGGCGTAGTTGTCGCTGGCGAAGCCCCGGACCGACGGGTCGTGGCGACGACGTGCGTCGGTCCTGGGGCCGAGGGCCGCGGTCACGGCTTGGGGGTCAACCACAGACGCTGTCCGTTCACTTCCTGGGCGGGCCTGTCCCACAGGCCGACGATCTCGTCGGCGAGGTCACCGACGTCGGTGAAGCCCGCGAACTTCGCGTTGGGGCGTTCGGCGCGCATGGCCTCGTGCACCAATGCCTTGATCACCAGGATCGCAGCCGCCGCCTGCGGGCCGTCGTCGCCCCCGAGCTTGCGGAAGGAGTCGGCCATGGCGAGGGTCCAGGCCTCGGCCGCCGCCTTGCCCGCGTTGTACGCGGCGTTGTTGGCCAGCGGCTTGTGCGCGCCGACCTGGCTGATCAGGGCGTAGCGGCCGCGGCCGCCGCTGCGCAGCAGTCCGTCGTGGAAGGCGAGGGAGGTGTGCTGGACGGTGCGGATGAGGAGCTTCTCCAGGAAGTCCCAGTCGGCGAGGTCCGTCTCGGTGAAGGAGGGGCTGCCGCGCCAGCCGCCGACGAGGTGGACCAGGCCGTCGACGCGGCCGAACTCCTTCTCGGTCTTGGCGGCCCAGTCGCGGGTGGCGGCCAGGTCGAGGAGGTCGACGGTGTCGCCGACGACCTTGGCTCCGCCGTGGGCGTAGCCGGCGGCGTCGACGGCCTCCGCGAGGCGCTCCGGGTCGGCGTCGGACGCGACCACCGTGGCGCCCGCCTCGGCGAGGCGCAGCAGGGTGGCGCGGCCCGCCGGGCCTGCCGCTCCGGCGACCGCGATGACGGCACCGTCGAGCGGTCCGCCGTTTCCGTCGGTGTTCATGGTCGACGTCTCCTCCGTGTTCTCGGTGCGCGCGCTCACGCGGCGGCCCGCTCGTGCCGCGGGACGTCGGCGGCGGTGATCCCCTTGGTCTCGGCGATCACGCCCTTCAGTTTCTTGGCGAGGGCCTCGAAGAACATGCTGAGCGGAAACTCGTCGGGAAGCACCTCGTCGACGAGCTTGCGCGGCGGGAGGGAGAGGTCCAGGGCGTCGGGGCCCTTGGCCCAGGTGGAGCCCGGGTGCGGGGAGAGGTAGGTGGAGACCAGCTCGTACGCCTTGAACCAGTGGACGAGCTTCGGGCGGTCGATGCCGTCGCGGTAGAGCGTCTCGATCTCGGCGCAGAGTCGGTTGGTGACCTCGGGGGCCCGCTGCCAGTCGATCTTGAGGGTGTTGTCCGTCCAGCGCACCACGTCGTTCTTGTGGAGGTACGCGAAGAGGAGCTGGCCGCCCAGACCGTCGTAGTTGCGGTTGCGGTCGCCGGAGAGCGGGAAGCGGAACATGCGGTCGAAGAGGACCGCGTACTGCACGTCACGGCCGTGCGCGTTGCCCTCGGCCTCCAGCTTCACGGCCTCCTTGAAGGCGGTGAGGTCGCAGCGGAGCTCTTCGAGGCCGTACATCCAGAACGGCTGGCGCTGCTTGATCATGAAGGGGTCGAAGGGCAGGTCGCCGTGGCTGTGGGTGCGGTCGTGGACCATGTCCCAGAGGACGAACGCCTGCTCGCAGCGGGTCTGGTCGTCGATCATCGCGGCGATGTCGGCGGGCAGCTCGATGCCGAGGATGTCGACGGCTGCTTCGGTGACCTTGCGGAAGCGGGCGGCCTCGCGGTCGCAGAAGATGCCGCCCCAGGTGAAGCGCTCGGGGGCCTCGCGGACGGCGATGGTCTCCGGGAAGAGGACGGCCGAGTTGGTGTCGTACCCGGAGGTGAAGTCCTCGAAGGTGATGCCGCAGAAGAGCGGGTTGTCGTAGCGGGTGCGCTCCAGCTCGGAGAGCCACTCGGGCCAGACCATGCGGAGCACGACGGCTTCGAGGTTGCGGTCCGGGTTGCCGTTCTGCGTGTACATCGGGAAGAGCACGAGGTGCTGGAGCCCGTCGGCGCGGTCGGCGGCCGGGTGGAAGGCGAGCAGCGAGTCCAGGAAGTCCGGGACGGTGAAGCCGCTCTCGCCCCACTTGCGCAGGTCGGCGACGAGGGCCAGGTGGTAGGCGCCGTCGTGCGGGACGAGCGGGGAGAGCCGTTCGACCGCGGTGGTGACGCGGTCGAGGGTCAGCTCGGCGAGCGCGCGGGCGGGTGCGCCCTCGCGCTCGAAGTCGATGGAACCGTCCGCGCTCTGCCAGGTGCGGATCTCCTCCACGGCATTCTTGAGCTCGGGCCAGGCGGGGTGGTCGACCACCCGGGCTGCGGTGGCTATCCCTCCACCGGTCACGTCCTGCACAAGAATTTCCGTCATGCCACTTCCTCCACAGGAGAACCTCGCGTTAAGACACCGTAACCATCGGCGGTTCTTCACCACAAGGGGGCCAAGAGAAATTATCCTGCGTGACCCCCCTGTCGGCAGAAGTTTTTCCTGTCTCGAAGGGTTGAAGCCACCCTTCCGTCGAGTGGATCAGATCAGCGTCAGATCAGCGGCTTCACCAGGAGCTCGAACTCCAGATCGTCGCGCTGGGGCACTCCGAAGCGCTCGTCGCCGTACGGGAACGGGGTCATCCGCCCGGTGCGCCGGTAGCCGCGGCGCTCGTACCAGGCGACCAGTTCCTCCCGCACGGAGATCACCGTCATGTGCATCTCCCGCACGTCCCACAGCTCGCGGACCCGGCGCTCGGCCTCCGCGATGATCAGCTTGCCCAGACCCGCGCCCTGCAGTTCCGGGCGGACGGCGAACATGCCGAAGTACGCGGCCTCGTCCCGGTGCTCCAGCTGGCAGCAGGCGACGATCTCGCCGTCGCGCTCGACGACCAGGAGCCTGCTGCCGGGCGTGGTGATCACGGCGGCCACCCCCGCCGGGTCGGTGCGCTGCCCCTGGAGGAGGTCCGCCTCCGTGGTCCAGCCGCCCCGGCTGGCGTCGCCCCGGTAGGCCGACTCGACGAGCGGGACGAGGGCCGGGACGTCGTCCACGACCGCCTCCCGGTAGGTGATCCGGCCGGTCTCCTGCGACGTGGCGGTGTCCATGTGTGCGGGGCTCCCCTCGGGCGCTGACGATCGCGGTGCGCGACCGGCCCGAGCCTAACGCGCCCCCTCCTCCCCCTTTCCGTACGCCTGTGCGCGTCCGTGCGCCCGCGTGTGTGCGGACGGCGGCGGGCATCCCTACCGGGGAGCGGGCCCGAGCCGAGGGAGGTGCGCCGTGCACGGAGCGGCCCTGTCCGGGTGGCTGATGGTCGCCCTGTGCACGGCCACGGGGGTGTACTGCCTGCTGCGGACGCGGGTGTGCGTCGGCGCGGCCCGGCGGGCGGCGGGCGGCGAGGCCGTGATGGGCTTCGGCATGGCCTCCATGGCGCTGCCCGCGGCGGTGCTCACCCGGCCGGAGTGGGGCTGGGCGGTGTACGCGGCGGTGTTCGGCGCGGCGGCCCTACACGGGCTGTCCGGACTGCTCGGGGGGCGGCACGGCGGCCACCACGCGCACCATCTGGTGGGCTCGCTCGCCATGGTCTACATGGCGCTGGCGATGGCGTCGGCAGGTCCCGGAGCGCACACGGGCCACCCGGCGGCCACGGCGGGGGGCGTCCCCCTGCTCACCGGCACCCTGCTCCTCTACTACGGGGTGTACGTGCTCCACACGGGCACCCGGCTCGTCCCGGTGGCGGCACCGGCCGACGCGGGCGTCGGCACCGGGGGCACGGGAGCCGCGACCATGGGAGCCGGGGGCGGCTGGGTCACCCGCCCGGAGCTGGCGCTGGCGTGCAGGCTCTCGATGGCGCTCGTGACGGTCGCGATGCTGCTGACGCTCTGATCGGGCCGGACCGGCGCGAGCCCGTCGAAGTACACCGAATCCCGCCGAAGTCGACCGGCGACCGCTCCGTGGCCCCACCGGCGGCGGCCCACCGGCAGCCCCCGAGCACTCCCCGACGACTCTCCGACGACTCTCCGACGACTCTCCGACGACAACGAAACCGTGGTGTACGTCACTTGGTGCCCGAGGCCGTACCCCCGACCCGTATCCCGCTCATAGGGTGACGCCCATGTGGGTCTCCCTCGTGCTGCTCCTGCTCGGCCTCCTCACCGCGCTCACCGCCCCCCGGCTCCTCGCGCGGGCCCACTGGGCCGAGCGAGAACCCGTGGTGGCCCTCTGGGTCTGGCAGTGCGTGGTCGCCGCCGTGCTGCTGAGCTTCGCGCTCTCCATGACGTTCAGCGCCTCCGCCACCTGGCAGGCCGTCCGGGGCCAGGTCTTCGCACCCGCCCCGCGCGCGGTGATCGACGCCTACGAACTCGGCACGACCGGCCCCTGGTCCGCCGTCCTCGCGGTGGGCCTGGCGGCGGGCGGGCTCTGGTCCGGGGCGATGCTCGGCCGCGAGATCGGTCACGCCCGCGCCCGGCGTCGTCGGCGCCGCTGCGAGCTGCTGGTCCGGGCGCCCCTGCTCCCGGGCGAACGGCCCGGGGCCGAGCGGCTCGTCGTCCTGGAGGGCGAGCGGGCCGACGCCTGGTGGCTGCCCGGGACGACGCCCCGGCTCGTCGTCACCACGGCGGCGCTGCGACGGCTCAAGGGCCGTCAGCTCGACGCCCTCCTGGCGCACGAGCAGGGACACGCGCGGGCCCGGCACGACTGGCTGCTGCACTGCTCGGGGGCGCTGGCCGCCGGATTCCCCGGCGTCCCCGTCTTCGCCGCCTTCCGCGAGGAGATGCACCGGCTGGTGGAACTCGCCGCCGACGACGTGGCCTCGCGCCGCTTCGGGCGCCTCACGATCGCCCTGGCCCTGGTCGAACTCAACGAGGACCGGGGGGTGTTCGGGCCGGTGCCGACCTCCGGCGCGAGCCTCCCGCAGCGGGTGAACCGACTGCTCACGGCAACGCCCCGGCTCACCGCGGGCCATCGCCTGCGGCTGACGGCCGCCGCCGCCCTGGTGCCGGTGGTCCCGGTGCTCGTGGCCTTCGTCCCGGCCCTCCGCACCCTGGGGTAGCGGCCGATGACGGCGCCCGGCCGTGCCGGGACACGCTCCACGGACCGCTCGGCGGCGCGCGGGGACCCCCCGGACGATCATCCGGAACGGAAGGTCGGGCAGGATCGGTCCATGCGTACCTCCGCCGTGGTCTCCGGAGTCCTGGCCGTCCTGCTGCTCGTGCTCGTCGCCGCGGGCTGGTCCCCGCTGCTCTCCTTCGACCGTTCGGTCGCCGACACCCTCCACCAGCACGCCGTCACCCACCCGGGGTTCACCCATCTCAACCGGATCCTCAGCGACTGGGTGTGGGACACCTGGACGATGCGCGCCCTGGCCGCCGCGACCGCCCTGTTCCTCTGGTGGCGGCGGGAGCGGCGCACGGCCCTGTGGGTGGTGGGCACGAGCCTGCTGGCCATGGGGCTCCAGCAGGGACTGAAGGCGCTGGTGGGGCGGGAGCGGCCGCAGTGGGTCGATCCGGTCGACTCGGCGCACTTCGCCGCCTTCCCGTCCGGGCACGTCATGACGGCGACGGTGACCTGCGGGCTGCTGCTCTGGGTGCTCGCGCTGTACTGGCGGGACGGGTGGCGCGGCTGGGGCACCGCCGCGGGCGTCGCCGTGGTCTCGGTCCTCGGGGTGGGGTGGACCCGGGTCTATCTGGGCGTGCACTGGCCGACGGACGTGCTGGGCGGCTGGCTGTTCGGCTGGTGCTGCGTGGCCGTGGCGATCCTGGCGTACCGCCGGGTCGAGCGGCGCGAAGGGCACCCGGGCGCCGGGGGCGGGAGGAGCACCATGGAAGGGGAGAAGTGAAGCCGCCTGTTCTGGACGATCCCCCGTGTCGCCCAGAACAGACGGCGGCTCCGTCGGCCTGTCACACGGACATGCCGACGGAATGCGCCGAGTACATTGGCCGACAGCCAGTCAACGCAGGAGTCCAGCATGTCCCCGCGTAGCCCATCGGTCAATGAAGAGCTGCGCCGCAGGTCGCGGGAGCGCATTCTCCAGGCCACGGTGGAGCTGGTGGACAGACGTGGTTACGAGGCCACGACGCTCGGCGACATCGCGGAGCGGGCCGGTATCGCGCGGGGACTGATCTCGTACTACTTCCCCGGCAAGCGCCAGTTGCTCCAGGCGGCCGTGCACCGGCTGATGCACCTCACGCTGGAGGAGGCGCTGGAGCGCGAGCCGCGCACGGAGGACGGCGAGGAGCGGATGGCCCGCGCGATCGACGCGGTCCTGGGCCTCGCGGCGGAGCGCCCGACCCTGATGCGGACCCATATGGCGGGCATCCTGCAGGCCGAGGGGTTCGTGCGGTGCGAGGAGCAGCAGCGGCTGGCGTTCCTGCTGCGGGACACCGTGACGCGGTACGGCTCGCGGGACGTGGAGACGGACTATCCGATGCTGCGCGCCCTGCTGATGGGCGCGGTGGTGGCGGTGCTGCTCCCGGGCGCGGGGATGCCCCTCGCGCGGCTGCGGTCGGAGCTGTTCCACCGCTACGGGCTCGACTGGGAGGCGGGTGTGGCGCCCGGGGGGGGGGCGCCCCGCGGCCCCCCCCCCGGGCGGGCGGGCCCCCGCCCCCCCCGGCCGGGGCGGGCCGCCCCCCCCCCCGGGCCCCCCGGGGCGGCGGGGGGGGGGGGGGCCCCCCGGCGGGGGGGGGGGGGGGGGGGGGGGGGGGGGGGGGGGGGGGGCCCCCCCGGCCCCCCCACCGCCGTTCAGTCCGTCAGCCGGCCCTCACGGGCCGGAGCGGCCGTCCCCGGCCACGGGTTCCACGGGGACGGCGGGGCCGACGGGGACGGCCGGGGAGCCGGGGTCGGCTCAGTCGTCGTAGTCGAAGTAGTCCGGCTGCGTCTGGACGTTGAGCTCGTCCATCCGGATGCGCTTCGCGGGGTCGGTACGACGGTCGGAGAGCTTCAGCACGTCGAAGCCCTTGGCGATGTCGTTGGAGTAGATGTAGCCGTTGTAGTAGTACGCGGACCACGAGCCGCCCGTCGCCATGGTGGTGGCGGAGACGGGGCCGCGCTCGAAGTAGCCGATCTCCTTCGGCCGGGACGAGTCGGTGAAGTCCCAGACGGAGACGCCGCCCTGGTACCAGGACTGGACCATGAGGTCCTTGCCCTTGACCGGGATCAGGGAGCCGTTGTGGGCGACGCAGTTCTCGGTGTCGGCCTGGTGGCGCGGGATCTTGAAGTAGCTGCGGAAGACGAGCTTGCTCTTCTTGCCCTTGCCGACGATGTCGTAGATGCCGTTGGCGCCCCGGTTCGGGCCGACCTGGGCGTTGCAGGTGGCCGCGCCGCCGCCGCCCAGCTCGTCGGTGAAGACGATCTTGTTCGCCTTCAGGTTGAAGGTCGCGGAGTGCCAGAACGCGAAGTTGACGTTGTCCTGGACCTGGTCGATCACCTTCGGACGCTCGGGGTCCTTGATGTCGAAGAGGATGCCGTCACCCATGCAGGCACCGGCGGCGAGGTCCTCCTCCGGCAGCACGGTGATGTCGTGGCAGCCGGTGGTCTTGGAGACGCCCGGGTTGGTCGGCCCGCCCGGGTTGCCGCCGCCGTCCGGGCCCGTGCCCGGGAAGAGGACGGGGAAGCTGACGATCGCGGCCTTCTGGGGGGCCTTGCGGGGCACCTTGATCACGGAGATGCCGTCGTGCGGGGGCTGGCAGTCCGGGAAGGCGGCGTTGGGCGAGTAGGAGGAGACGTAGACGTAGACGTCCTTCTTCTTCGGCACCAGCGTGTGGGTGTGCGAACCGCACGCCGTCTCGACGGCGGAGACGTACTTCGGGTTGCGGACGTCGCTGATGTCGAAGATCTTCATGCCCTCCCAGGACTCCTTCACCGACGCGGGCTGCGTGGTGCTGGAGCAGGAGTTGTCGCTCCGGGAGGAGTCCGTCGAGAGGAACAGCAGGTTCCCGGAGACGGAGATGTCGTTCTGGGAGCCGGGGCACAGGACCTGGGCGACGGTCTTCGGGGCCTTCGGGTTGCTGATGTCGAAGATCCGGAAGCCGTCGTAGTTGCCCGCGAAGGCGTACTTGCCCTGGAACGCGAGGTCCGTGTTGAGGCTCTGCAGCGCGTCCTTGGGGACGTTCGCGAGGTGCTCGATGTTGGAGCTGTGGACTATCTCGTCCACGCCGGGTATCTCGCCGCTCTGGATGGCGGCGCGGGCCTCCGCCCTCTGCTGCGAGGAGACCGTTCCCTCGACGAGGGCGTCTCCGGGGTCCGGGATGGCGGCCGCGGGCCCGGCCGTGAGCAGTGTGGCCAGCAGTCCGACCGCGGCGGATGCCACGCCCAGTCGTCTGATCCGTGCACGCGGATCACGCGTGATGGATGAGGTGCGCGGGGTTCGCAACGAAGTCACTCCGTCCTCCCTGATGCCCGTTCACTGTTGAACGGGTGTTTGACCCCGGCAGTATCTTCCCTACCATGCACATCTCAACAGATGGCAACACAGACGTAATGAAGGTTTTTGATCGGTACCCCTGAGAAAGTGCTAGGAACGGCACAGTCCCGTAAGCAGACCTGGAGGTCGTGTTGTTGATCCGCCGTCAGCGTGCCGTCGTCGCCGTGGCCCTGTCCGCCGTCGCCGTACTCGCTCTGACCGCCTGTGAGTCGGATCCCGGGAAGGGTGCGCCGCAGGCGGCTTCGTCGGACGGGAACACGGTGGTGGCGCCGGGGAAGCCCGGTGAACCGGCCCGGCGGATATCCCCGGAGGAGGCGGCGAGCCTGCTCCCGGACGAGAGCCCCAACGGCGCCGACTTCCGCTACACGCAGATGATGATCGTGCACCACCAGCAGGCCCTGACCATGACGGCGCTGGCCCCGGAGCGGGCGGCTTCGATCAAGGTGAAGAAGGTGGCCGAGCGGATCGGGGCGGCGCAGAAGCCGGAGATCGGCGCGATGGAAGCCTGGCTGAAGAACAACGGCGGTCCTCGCGAACAGGCGGGTCACGACCACGGCTCGATGCCGGGGATGGCGACCGGGGCCCAGCTGGAGAAGCTGAAGAACGCCCGGGGCAAGGCCTTCGACGAACTGTTCCTGAAGCTGATGATCACCCACCACGAGGGGGCGGTGACGATGGCGGCCGAGGTGCTGGGCCAGGGCAACAACGTCCTCGTCGAGGAGATGGCCAACGACGTGATCGCCCAGCAGAGTTCGGAGATCAACCGGATGCGGTCGATGTAGTCGTGTCGCCCGGTGTGACCGCGCGTACGGGGAGGAGAGGGCCGCGCGTCAGCCGCCGAGCAGTGTCCTGGCGGTGCGGTAGAGCACCCGGGGGCCGGTGAGCGCCCTGGGCCGTTCCAGCATGTGGAGCACCCTCATATAGGTCTCGTTGACCTCGGGGTCCGTCACGGACGCTTCGGTGATCCCGTCCGCGACCCGCCTGAGGACCGTGTAGCCGCGCGGGTAGGGCCCCGTGACGTGCGGCTGGGCGAGGTCGGCGGTCGTGGACAGTTCCCAGGCCGCGTCGACGAACACTCCGGCCGTGCGGAAGTAGCGCAGGGCGGGTTCGCCGCCGCCCGTCCCCGACCGCAGGTGCGCGTGGAGCGAGGCGGCCTGGAGCGTGGCCAGGGTGAGCCCCTGCCCGTAGACGGGGTTCACGGTGGCCAGCGCGTCGCCGATGACGACCAGACCGGCCGGGAAGCGGGTCAGGTCGCCGTACCGTCGGCGCCTGCTCTCCGCGAAGGTGAACGGTGCCGCGTCACCGAGCGGTTCGCACACCTCGGCGAGCTCGCGGAACGGGGCGACGCACCGCTTCATCCGGGCCAGGAACTCCGCCGGGTCCTTGCCGGGCTTGTGGGCGGCGTACCCGGCGAGCAGGACGGACCAGGTGTCCCCCTCGACCGCCGCCAGCGCGCCGGGCTCGATCACGGTGGGCAGGTATCCGCTCCTCGGGCCCGGCATGGAGTGGGCGATCACCGTGCCCGGAAGTTCTCCGCCACGGGCGAACCGGGCGGTGGCGTAGCCGAGGTCCACCCGCATCCGGTCCACCGGTGCGGCCTGCCAGCCCGCGCCGGTCAGCCACGCCCCGAGGCGGCTGGAGCGTCCCATGGCGTCGACGACGAGGTCGGCCGTCAGCTCCGTCTCCGGCTCGCCGTGCGCCGCGATCCGCGCGCCGAGGACACGGCGGGGCCCGAAGAGGAGCCCCCGGGCCGTGGCGCGTTCCACCCTGACGTTCCCCAGGGCGGTGACCCGGCGCCGGACGTGCCGCTCGATGAACGGGCGGGTCGCGCCGAGCATCCGGATGCCGGGGACGGGCACCTTGAGCCGGCCGTCCACGTAGAACCGGATCGCGTCGCCCTGTCCGAGGTGCGCCCCGCCGTCGGTCAGCTCCCGGGTGATGCCGGGGAACAACTTCTCCAGCTGGGCGTGCCCCATGCCGAGGAAGGCGTGCAACTGGCCCCGGTGCGGCGCGCCGGGGCCCGTGCCGTCCTCGTCGAGCGGATCGGGTTCGACGAGGACGACCTCGTCGGCGTACTCGCTCAGGACCCGGGCGGCGAGCAGTCCCGCGAAGCTTCCGCCCAGCACCACGGCACTCCGCACGTCGCTCCCCCGTCCGGGCCGGTCACGCGGCCCCGTTCGACCGGACCACGCCTCCGCGTCGGTCCGCGCCTCAGGACGGTACCGCGCGCGGGCGGCCCGGCACCGCGGATCGACCTGGATTCACCCGCGGACCACGGTGAGGACGTCGGTGATCCGCCGCATCACCGGGAGCGGGAGCGCGGGGTTGCGGATCGCGTCCCCTGCGGTCTCCGGGGCGGACAGCAGCCGGAGGAGGACGTCCCCGGGAAGGGCGGGGTGCCGGGCCGCCAGGGCGCGGACGGTGGAGTCGGGGTCCTCGGCGAGCCGGGCGGCGGCGGCCGGGAGGAGTCTCGGGTCCCGGGCCGTGTCCTGCCGGACCTCCTCGGACGGGTCGTGGCTGAACTCCTCGACGAGCGCCCCGGTGGCCTCGGGGTCGCGGAGGGCGAGCCGCCGCAGCCGGGGGTTCGGGTCCGTGGCGAAGCGGAGCAGTCCGGCGCGGGGGAAGCGGGGGTGGCTGCGGGGCCGGTCGGGGTGGGTGAGGCTGCCGGTCCACCAGTGCCAGACCTCCAGGAGCATCTCGGCGGGCGCGTCCTCGCAGGACTCAGCGAGGAACAGCCGCACGGCCCGGTGCTCGTCGCGGGCGAGCCGGGCGACGGCGTCCGGGGGGAGGCGCCGGGCGCGGGCGACGCTGCCGCGGACGTACGGGTGGGAGGAGGCGGCGAGGCGGCTCATGGCCCCGGGGTCGTCGTGCAGGGCGGCCACCCAGGGCAGGGCGTGGGGCCACCTGCCGGTGGTGTCGAGGTCGACGCGGACGGCCGCGCGCCGCTCCTCGGTGAGGTCGGGGCGCAGGGCGATCCGGTGCCGGACGTACGGGTCGGGGTCCTCGGCGAGCAGGGCGGTCCCGGCCGGGGGCAGATCGGGGTGGTCGGCGATCCGGCCGCGTACCTCCGGGTCCTCGTGGGCGGCGAGCCGCAGCGCGAGCGAGGGGTGGAGTCGGCAGCGGTCGAGGCCGGGGAAGGCGGGGCCGCCGAGGAGTCCGAGGGTGTGCTCGTCGAGGGGTTCGTCGTGGTGGCGGCGGACCAGCGCGGCGGTGCGGACCTTCCCGGCGGGGTCGGTCAGCAGGGCCTCACGGGCGGCGGGGCAGAGGTGGTCCCAGGCGGGGGCGCAGGCGGCGGCCCGTACGGCGGGGTCGGGGTCGGCGGCGAGGACGCGCAGGAGCCCGGCGCCGAGTCCGGGCAGCGGGGCGGTCTCGGCGCGGACGAGCGCCGAGGGGTCTGCGGTGAGCCGGGCCAGGGTCTCCGGGGCGAGCACCGCCCGGGAGCGGACGGCGTCCTCGACGAAGTACGACCGTACGGCGGCGGAGGGTTCGGCGCGCAGGTGGCGGTCCCACTGGGCGGGGGTGAGGGCGTGCCGGGCGTCGGAGAGGGCGTCGCGCACGCGCCGCTCGGGGTGGCCCGCGGCGGCTTCGACGACGGCCGACGGCAGATCGGCGCGCAGGAGGAAGCTCGCGTTGAAGGGGAGGAGGCGGATCAACAGGTCCTCCGGGACGGCCCGGTTGAGGCCGAGCCACTCCCAGCCGTGCACGAACGTCCCGAACTCCTCGTACACGTCCTGTTCCACCTGTTCCACGCGTCCCCCGTCCTTCCGCCGTACCGCCGTACCGCCGTACCGCCGTACCGCCGTACCGCCGTACCGCCGTACCGCCGTACCGCCGTACCGCCGTACCGCCGTACGCCATTGTGCCGTTCACGCGGGCGTCGGGCCGGGCGGGGGCGGGCCCCCGGCCATCGGGCACGGGAGGTCGGGGTCCTGACCGTGGGACAGGGACGGCTCGGGCCCCCGGCCGTCAGGCCGTGTCGTTCTCGCGGGTGGCCTGGGCCTCGGCGGCCGTCAGTACGGCGTCGAGGAGGCCGGGGAACAGGGCGTCGAGGTCCTCCCCGCGCAGGGCGTTGAGCTTGGCCGTGCCCCGGTACGTCTGCCGGATGACCCCGCCCTCGCGCAGGACCCGGAAGTGGTGGGTGGTCGTGGACTTGGTCACCGGGAGGTCGAAGTACGAGCAGCTCAGTTCGGCGGCCTCGCGTGCCATCTCGCGCACGATCCGCAGTCGCACCGGGTCCGAGAGGGCGTGCAGCACGGCTTCCAGGCGGATCTCGTCCCGCTCGGGGTGGTCGAGGGCGCGGGCGCTGGCGGCGGTCGTCATGGCGGCGGCTCCACTTCATCCGGGTACCCCCATGGTACGAGAACTCTCGTAGTTTGACAGATCTCGTACTACGATGGGTACCGTACTAGCGTCCGCAAGGCACCCCGAAACGGAGTCCGTCATGAGCGTCGCCCTGTTCGAGCCCTACACCCTGCGCTCCCTCACCGTGCCCAACCGGGTCTGGATGGCGCCCATGTGCCAGTACCTCGCCGCGACGACCGGACCCGGCACGGGGGTCGCCACGGACTGGCACTTCGCCCACTACGCCGCCCGCGCCACCGGCGGCACCGGGCTCGTTCTCGTCGAGGCGACCGCCGTCTCCCCCGAGGGCCGGATCACCCCGGCGGACCTCGGCCTGTGGAACGACGCCCAGACCGAGGGCCTGCGCCGGATCGCCTCCTTCCTCAAGGAACAGGGCACGGTCGCCGGGATCCAGATCGGACACGCGGGCCGCAAGGCGTCCACGGAACGCCCCTGGGAGGGCCGCGGACCGGTCCCCGAGGGCGGCGACGGCTGGCAGGCCGTCGCCCCCAGCCCCGTCCCGTACGCCGAGAGCCACCCCGTGCCGGCCGAACTGACCACCGCGCGCGTCCGGGAGATCACCGGACAGTTCGCGGACGCGGCCCGCCGCGCCCTCGACGCGGGCTTCCAGGTCGTCGAGGTGCACGGCGCCCACGGCTACCTCATCGGCGAGTTCCTCTCCCCGCACAGCAACCACCGCACCGACGAGTACGGCGGCTCCTTCGAGAACCGGACCCGGTTCGCCCTGGAGGTCGTCGACGCCGTCCGCGCGGTCTGGCCCGAGGAACTCCCGCTGTTCTTCCGGATCTCGGCCACCGACTGGCTGGACGAGCACGGCTGGACGGCCGACGACACCGTACGGTTCGCCGCGCTGCTCCGCGCCCACGGCGTGGACCTCCTGGACGTCTCCAGCGGCGGCAACGGCGGACCCGCCCGCATCCCCACCGGCCCCGGCTACCAGGTGCCCTTCGCCGCCCGCGTCAAGGCGGAGACCGGGCTGCCGGTGGCCGCAGTCGGCCTCATCACCGAGAGCGAGCAGGCCGAGAAGATCCTCATGAACGGCGAGGCCGACGCGGTCCTCCTCGGCCGCGAGCTGCTCCGTGACGCCTCCTGGGCCCGTCGCGCCGCCCGCGAACTCGGCGCGCAGGCCCCGGCCGCCCCACCGTCGTACGCCTGGGCGATCTGAGCGGGGAGAGGCCCTTCGCCACTGGTGGGAGGGGTGGACCGGGGTGTCCGGGGGGCCGTTGTCGGTGGCCGGGTGCAGACTGGCCGGTATCCGCGACAACGGCGTCCTGGAGGTGGCAGCCATGCCCGACGTACTCCTCACCGTGGGCACCCGCAAGGGGCTCTTCATCGGCCGCAGACACGACGGCCGCTGGGAGTTCGACGATCCGGCCTTCCCCGCGCAGGCCGTGTACTCCGTCGCCGTCGACACCCGGGGCCGCGTCCCGCGCCTCCTCGTCGGCGGGGACAGCGCCCACTGGGGCCCGTCCGTCTTCCACTCCGACGACCTCGGCCGGACCTGGACCGAACCGGCCAGACCCGCCGTCAGATTCCCCGAGGACACCGGCGCGTCCCTGGAACGGGTCTGGCAGCTCCACCCGGCACCCGCGCACTCCCCGCGCGTGGTGTACGCCGGGACGGAACCGGCCGCCCTCTTCCGGTCGGCGGACGGCGGCGAGTCCTTCGACCTGGTCCGCCCCCTCTGGGAGCACCCGACCAGGTCCCGCTGGGTGCCTGGCGGTGGCGGCGAGGCCGTGCACACCGTGGTGACCGACCCCCGCGACCCGGCGGCACTGACGGTCGCCGTGTCCACCGCCGGGGTGTTCCGCTCACGGGACGGCGGGGCCGACTGGGACCCCTCGAACGACGGGGTGTCCGCCGTGTTCCTGCCGGACCCGCACCCCGAGTTCGGCCAGTGCGTCCACAAGATCGCCCAGGACGCGGCCGACCCGGACCGGCTCTACCTGCAGAACCACTGGGGCGTCTTCCGCAGCGACGACGGCGGCGCCCACTGGTCCGACATCGGCTCCGGACTCCCCTCCGACTTCGGCTTCGCGGTCGCCGCCCACCCGCACCGCCGGGACACCGCGTACGTCTTCCCCATCACCGCCGACTCCGACCGGGTCCCGGCCGGCCGCCGGTGCCGGGTCTACCGGACCACCGACGCCGGGGCGAGCTGGCAGCCGCTCACCGAGGGGCTGCCCGGGGGCGACCACTACGGCACGGTGCTGCGGGACGCGCTGTGCACGGACGACGCGGACCCGGCGGGCGTGTACTTCGGCAACCGCAACGGCGAGGTGTACGCCAGCGCCGACGACGGCGACACCTGGCGGCTGCTCGCCGAGCACCTGCCGGACGTCCTCTGCGTCCGGGCGGCGGTCGTCTGAGCACGGAGCCCGTCCGAGCACGGGCCGGGGAACTCCGGGGCGGGCGCGCCCCGGACGGGTGGAACCTCAGGACGAGCGGAGTTCAGGACGGGCGGAGACTCAAGGCAGGCGCCAGTCCACCGGCTGCGCGCCCAGCCCCAGCAGCAGCTCGTTGGCGCGGCTGAACGGGCGGGAGCCGAAGAAGCCCCGGTCCGCCGACATCGGCGAGGGGTGCGCCGACTCGATCGCGGGCAGGTTCCCGAGGAGCGGGCGCGCGTTCCGCGCGTCACGGCCCCACAGGATCGACACCATCGGCTTGCCCCGGGCGGCGAGGGCGCGGATCGCCTGCTCGGTCACCTCTTCCCAGCCCTTGCCCCGGTGGGCGGCGGGCTTGCGCGGGGCCGTGGTCAGTGCCCTGTTGAGCAGCAGGACGCCCTGCCGGGTCCACGGGGTCAGATCGCCGTTGGACGGCCGGGGCAGTCCCAGATCCGTGTGCATCTCCCGGAAGATGTTCTCCAGGCTGCCCGGCAGGGAGCGGACCTCGGGGGCGACCGCGAAGCTCAGCCCGATGGCCATCCCCGGTGTCGGATAGGGGTCCTGACCCACGATCAGGACCCGGACGTCGTCGAAGGGCTGCTGGAAGGCCCGGAGCACGTTCTGCCCCGACGGCAGGTACGTCCGGCCCGCCGCGATCTCCCCCCTGAGGAAATCGCCCATCTCCGCCACTCGCCCCGCGACGGGGCTCAAGGCCTCCGCCCAGCCGGGCTCCACCAGTTCGTTCAAGGGTCGCGCTGCCACGGTCCGTCACTCTACCGGCCTACAGTGACACCGTGAACGAGCCCGCCGCCCCGCCGCGGCCCGCCGAAGCCCCCGGGACCACCACGCCGTTCCCGCCCTCCGCTCCCTCCGCTCCCTCCGCTCCCTCCGTTACCGCCGCGCCGGGCCCGCGTCCCGGGCCCGGCGGAGCCCCCGCGCGGCCCGGCGGTCTGGTCGTCGGGATCGACTCCGGCGGCTCCGGACTCCGTGTCGCGCTGGCCGAGGCGGCGAGCGGCACCGTCCTCGGCACCCGGGCCACCCGGGAACCGGTGCGGACCGGCCCCGGCGGGATCTCCGCCCGGCACTTCCTGGACCAGGTCCTGCCCGCCGTCGCCGCCCTCACCGAGCCCCACGGCTCCCGCCCGCTCGTCGCGGTGGCCGTCGGCGCCGCCGGGATGGCCACCCTCGGCGACGAACTGCGGGCCGCGCTGCCCGGCGCGCTCGCGGCCGCCTGGGGCGTCCGGCGGCTCGCGCTCGCGGCCGACGCGGTCACCGCGTACGCCGGAGCGCTCGGCCAGCGGCCGGGCGCGGTCGTCGCGGGCGGCACCGGCATGATCGCCCTCGGCACGGACCTGGTCACCTGGCGGCGGGCGGACGGCTGGGGACACCTGCTCGGCGACAGCGGCAGCGGCGCGTGGATCGGCCGGGCCGGTCTCGACGCGGCGATGCGCGCGTACGACGGGCGGCGGGGCGGCTCGGCCGCCCTCCTGGCCCGCGCCGAGCAGTTGTTCGGTCCGGTCGCGGGGCTGCCGGGGGCGCTCTACCCCCGGACGGACCGGCCCGCCGTGCTCGCCTCCTTCGCCCCCGAGGTGGGCCGGTGCGCCGACGACGACCCGGTGGCGGCGGACGTCCTCGCGCGGGCCGCCGGGCACATCGCCGAGGCGGCGGAGGCCGTCTGCCCCGCCGGACCGGGGGCCCTGGTCGCGCTGACGGGCGGACTGTTCAGGATGGGCGACCCGCTGCTCGTACCCCTGCGAACGGCTCTGCGGGAGCGCCTCCCGCACGCCCGGACCACGGACCCGGCCGGTGACCCGCTCGCCGGGGCGGTGACGCTCGCCACCGCGCTCGCCACCGGGGCACTGCGGCTGCCGGAGGACGGGACGCTGCTGCGCCTCTCCGGCGAGGGCACGGACTGACCGGGACGCCGCCGACGGCGCCGCGACACGCCGTCCCGACGCTGCCGATCAGGTCAGGGCGCGGGGCATTTTCGCAGGTCGGAGGCGGTGTAGCGAACTCACGTCAAGGACAGGTGGGGACATAGGGGGGCAGAAGGCGCGGGACCGTACCTCAGCCGACGGCGCACCGGGCGAAACCAGTAACATGCGGCGCCATGAGCTCCCCCAATGGGCCTGCTTCGGGCCTGCCTGTACGAATGCCTCGACCCCGTCAGTCCGGGCGGCACCGTCGCCCCGAACCCGCGGCGGCGCCCGAGGGCGCTCCCGCGCTGGTTCTCGCCGTACCCGGCGCTCCGTCCGCCGCCATACGCTCACTGGCCGAGGAGGTCGTGAGCATCGCCCGTTCCGAGCTGCCCGGCCTGGAGGCCCTGATCGGCTTCCTGGAGGGCGACGACACGGAGTACGCCTCGCTCCCGGGCGCCCTCGCGGCGGCCGAGTCGCTGCGCGTCCAGCGGTACGAGCTGGCCGTGGCCGCGGGCCGTGAGGTCACCGCCCCGACGGGTCCGGCCGCGGTGGTCGTCCCGCTGCTCGCGGGTCCGGACAGCGCGCAGACGCGGCTGGTGCGCCAGGCCGTCATGGACGCGGGCAACACCGCCGAGCTGACCGACGTCCTCGGCCCGCACCCGCTGCTGGCCGAGGCGCTGCACGTGCGTCTCTCCGAGGCGGGGCTCGCCCGCGCCGACCGTGCCCGGCTCTTCACGGTCGCCACGGCCGCCGACGGCATCATCCTCGCCACCGTGGGCGGCGAGGAGGCCGTGCAGGCCGCCGGGATCACCGGGATGCTGCTCGCCGCGCGGCTCGCCGTCCCGGTGATGGCCGCCGCGCTCGACCAGGAGGGTTCGATCGCCTCGGTCGCCGACCAGCTGCGGGCCTCCGGTTCCTCTCAGCTGGCGCTGGCCCCGTACCTGATCGGCCCGGAGCTGGCCGACGGTCTGCTGGACGAGGCCTCGAAGGAGGCCGGTTGCGCCTCCGCCGAGGCGCTGGGCGCCTACCCGGCGATCGGCAAGCTGGTGCTCTCGCAGTACTCGGCCACGCTGGGCATCCCGCCGCAGCAGCCGCAGGGGGCCGCCGCCCACTGAGGCGCGGTACGTGAAGGGGCCCGCACCGGGCGTCGTCCGGTGCGGGCCCCTTCGCGTACGCCCGCCGGGGCCCGGCCGCCTCCGCGCGGGCCGAGGGGCTCCCGGCCCTCCTCGTGAGCCGTCAGCCGAGGACGACGCAGGAGGCCGCCGGGGCCTCGATCGAGCCCGCCCGCGCGGGGACGCCCGTCTCGGGGTCGAGGGTGAACCAGGTGACGTCGCCGGAGCGCTCGTTCGCCGCGTACAGGCGCCGTCCGGTCGGGTCGAGCGTCAGGTCGCGGGGCCAGGTGCCGCCGCAGGGCACGGAGGCGACCAGCCGGGCGCGGGCGCCGTCCTCGTCGAGGGCGAGCACGGCGAGGGTGTCGTCGCCGCGCACCGCCGCCCAGAGGAAGCGCCCGCCGGGGTCGGCGACGACCTCGGACGGGTAGCTGGGCCCGGTGGCGTCCTCGGGCACGACCGGGATCTCCACGAGCGGTTCGAGGCGGCCCGCCGGGGCGTCCCAGCGGCAGACGGTGAGGGTGGGCTCCAGCTCGTTCAGGACGTACGCGTACCCGCCGCCCGGGTGGAAGACCAGATGGCGCGGTCCGGTGCCGGGGCGCAGGGCGGTCTCGCCGTGCGGGGTGAGCGCCCCGGTCGTGGCGTCGAGGGCGCAGACCCGTACGGAGTCGGTGCCGAGGTCCACGCTGACGATCCACCGGCCGCTGGGGTCGGGGAGCACCTGGTGGGCGTGCGGGGCGGCCTGGCGGGCGGTGACGGGGCCGCTGCCCTCGTGCCGGAGGACCGCGGTGGCGGGGCGGGCGGTGCCGTCCTCGGCCAGGGGCAGCACGGTGACGCTGCCGGAGGTGTAGTTGGCGGTGACGAGGTGTCCGGCGGCGAGCGCCAGGTGGGTGGGGGCGGCGCCGTCGACGGGGACGGGGCCGCCGAGCGGGCGGGGGGCCGGGCCCGTGACGTCGAACGCGGCCACGGCCCCCTCCCCGGTCTCGGACACGGCGTACAGCACGGGGCCCGCGAGGGCGAGGAACGAGGGGTCGGCGACGGCGTCGCTGCCGCCGGTGACGGTCAGGGCGCCGGTCGCGTCGTCGACGTCGGCGGCGAGGACGCCGAGACCGCCCGCCGAGGTGAAGGAGCCGATGTACGCCCGTACGGCGTTCCGGTCGCGATCCGTCCCTGTGCCGCTCATGACGTGTCCCCTGTCCCCGGGGCCGGTCGTGGTCGGCCGGCCTGCCATGGCCGGCGGCCCGGCCGGCGGCCCGTCGGGCCGGGGCGGCGGGGCCGTGACCGGCCTTCGTGCGGCAGACGGTAGCAGGCGGTCTAGACCAGCTGGGGGAGGTGGGGTGCGCGGGCCCGGCACCCGGCGGTCAGGAGCGTACGAGCAGCGAGCCGGGCGGGGTCCGCAGCGGCTCGTCGAGGGCTGCGAGGAGCTTCTCCAGGCCGCTGACGTGCCCGAGCGCGGCCTGCCCGTGGGCGGCGGCGGCCCCGTGGGCCGCGGGGGCCGTCCGCCCGGTCCCGGGGCCGTCGCCGGGGGTGGTGAGCCGTTCGACGGCGGCCTCGACGCGCCAGCAGGCCGCCGCGAGCCGGGCGTCGTGGCTCGCGGCGGGGTCGGCAGCGACCGCCGTGAGGCCGCGCACCTCGTCCGCGCACTCGTCGAGGAGGGCGAGGACCCGCCGGGCGCGGGCCTTCCGGCCGGGGAACGGGCTCAGCGGGTGCACCAGCGGTGCCAGCGAGAGCCGTACCCGGCCGAGGAGCAGTTCCAGCTCGGCGGCGTGCGGCGCCGGGTCGGCGTCCGGATCTCCGGAGAGGCGGCGCAGGGAGGCGGAGGTGGCGGCGCGGACGCCGTTGAGTGCGCGCTGGATCCACGCGTCGTTGACCGCGTGGGTGGTGACGGGGAGGATCAGCAGCACGGCGAGCGCGGCGGCCGCCGCGCCGACGGCGGTCTCCTCCACGCGCAGCACCAGGAGGGCCGGGTCGAGGACGCCGAGGAGCCCGTAGAGCAGGCCCGCCATCACGGTCACGGCCAGCATCATCCAGCTGTACGACACGGCGGCCGTGTAGAAGATCCCGAAGACGCAGAGCGCGACCAGGGCGGCCGTGGGCGCCGGTGCCCCGTGGAGCGGGATGGCGACGACCATGCCGACGGCGACGCCGATGACCGTGCCGAGGACCCGGCGGAAGCCGCGTACCAGCGTCTCGCCCCGCGACACGGTGTTCACGAAGATCCACCAGGTGGTGCCGACGGCCCAGTACCAGCGGTCCTCGGAGAGCGTCTGGCCGATGCCCAGGGCCACCGCGCACGCGGCGGTCGCCTGGATCGCCTGCCGGGTGGTCACCCGGGCGAGACCGGTGCCGGGCAGCGGGGCGGGCGCGGCGGCGGGCGGGACGCGGCGCTCCAGCGGCCAGAGGACGAAGCGGACCGTGCCCGCGGCGGCCAGCGCGATGCCCACGGCCGCGTACAGCTCGGGGAGCTGCGAGGGGACGGCGTGCAGGAACTGGGTGGCGAAGAAGTTCATGAAGGCGAAGATGCCGAGCGCGTGCCCCCGGGGGCCCCAGCGCCGGGCGTAGACCCCGCAGAGGACCACCGCGAGGAAGGCGGCGTCCCGCAGCGGCGTGAGGTCGTGCAGCACGGTGGCGAGGGCGAGGACGGGGAAGCCCGCGACCGGGAGGAGCAGGGTCGTGAGGCGCTGCGCGGGGACGGTGGCGTCCATGACGGTGAACAGCGCGAGCAGCGCGGCCAGACCGCCGGTGATCGAGGCGGTGAGCGAGAGTCCGGCGAGTTCCGCCAGGGCGACGGCGAGCGCGATGCCCGCGACGGCCCGCAGCGCGGTCCTGAATCTGACGAGCCCGGGATCGGGCGCCACGAAAATCTTCCTCACGGCGGTCCGCCGCCCCCTTGTCTCGCACTCGCCCGTCCTGGCGTCCCGGGGTGGTGGGCGCTCGCGGACACGACGAAGGCGCCGCGGTCCGGACCGGCCTCGTCGCCGGACCGGCGCTGCGCGGCGCCGAAAGTACCTGGATGTGCCAAGGAGAACATCCGGGGGGCTGTTGGCTCAACTCGATGCCGGTCCACTGGGCCATTGGCCCGGTGGATACGTCTGGGGCTGATCCAGGGGGAAGCCAACGGACCACTCGGCCGACCCGTGATGCTCCCCTTCCCTCGGGCGGGTACGTGCCCGGTTCCCCGCGCCCTTCGTCGGCGGGGCGGCCGTCAGCGGGGCAGGAGGGCGTTGAGGCGGGCCGCCCGGCGGGTCAGATGGTCGCGTTCGGCGAGGTTGGACGCCTTGCGGGCGGCTTCGGCGTAGAGCCGGGCGGCGGTCGCCGGATCGCCCGCGCGCTCGTGGAGGTACGCCGCCGCGGCGGTGTGCCGGGGCAGCCCCTCGTCCAGCTCCGCGAGCGCCGCGAGACCTGCGCGCGGCCCGTCGGCCTCCCCGACGGCCACCGCGCGGTTGAGCCGGACGACCGGGCTGTCGGTCAGCCGGGCGAGTTCGTCGTACCACTCGACGATCTGCGTCCAGTCGGTCTCCTCTGCGGTGGGCGCGTCGGCGTGCAGCGCCGCGACCGCCGCCTGCGCCTGGAACTGGCCCAGCCGGTCGCGCGCGAGGGCCGCCTGGAGGATCTCCACGCCCTCCGTGATCGCCTCCGTGTCCCACCGGCTCCGGTCCTGCTCGGCGAGGGGTACGAGGCTGCCGTCGGGCGCGGTCCGCCCGGCGCGCCGGGCGTGGTGCAGCAGCATCAGGGCGAGCAGCCCGGCCACCTCGGGGTGGTCGACCGAGGCGGCGAGCCGCCGGGTGAGCCGGACGGCCTCGGCGGCGAGGTCGACCTCGCCGGAGTAGCCCTCGTTGAACACCAGGTAGAGAACGCGCAGCACGGTGGAGAGGTCCCCGGGCCGGTCGAGGCGCACTCCGGCGACGGTCCGTTTGGCCCGGCTGATGCGCTGCGCCATGGTCGCCTCGGGAACCAGGTAGGCGCGGGCGATCTGCCGGGTGGTGAGCCCGCCGACCGCGCGCAGGGTGAGCGCGACCGCCGACGACGGTGTCAGGGAGGGGTGGGCGCAGAGGAAGTACAGCCGGAGCGTGTCGTCGGACCCCGGTACGGGGCCGGGCTCCGGTTCCTCCTCGACGAGGTCCTCCCTGCGGCGGCGGGCGGTGTCCGCCCGCGCCGCGTCGAGGAACCGGCGCCAGGCCACCGTCACCAGCCAGCCCTTCGGGTCGCGCGGTGCCCCGGCGGGCCAGACGCGCAGGGCCTCGACCAGGGCGTCCTGGACGGCGTCCTCGGCCGCCGCGAAGTCGGCTCCGCGGCGGACGAGGACGGCGATGACGCCCGGAGTGAGGTCCCGCAGGAGGTTCTCGTCCACCGGTGGCGGCCCTCCGGGCGATCCCTGCCCTCCGGCCTGTCCGTGCCCTCCGGCCGGGCGGTGGCGGCCGGGCGGGGCGGGGTCCGGGGCCGGGGCGCCCTGCGGCGCGGGGGCCGGGTGGGACGCCGGATGCCGGCGAGATGCCGGGTCCTGGTGGGACACGGGATCCTGGTGGGATGCCGGGTCCGGGTGGGACGTCGACTCCTCAGGCGGGGTCATGCGGGCTCCGTTCCCGGGGTTCGGACGGTCGCTCGGGGGTCCGGACGGCCGCGCCCGGCCGCCCGGCCGCCCGGTCACTCGGTCACTCGGTCACTCGGTCACTCGGTCACGGTGGGCGGCTCGGTGAGGAAGGGGCGCAGTTCGAGCCATTCGTGGATGGGGCGCCCGCCCGCTCCGGGGGCCGCGGACAGTTCCCCGGCCAGCTCGACGGCCCGCTCGTAGCTGTCGACGTCGATCACCATCCAGCCCGCGATCAGGTCCTTGGTCTCGGCGAAGGGGCCGTCGGTGACCGGCGGGCGCCCCTCACCGTCGTAACGGACGAAGGTGCCCTCGGGTGCCAGCGCCTGTCCGTCGACGAACTCGCCGGTCCCCTCAAGACGGTCCGCGAAGTCCCTCATGTACTGCACGTGGGCCGTGATCTCCTCCGGCGTCCACCGCTCCATGGGCACGTCGTTGACCGCGGCCGGGGCGCCTCGGTAGTGCTTCAGCAGCAGGTACTTGGCCATGGTGTCGCTCCTCGGTGCTGTGCGGTCCGTTGTGAGCCGCTCTCACTCCTGGGACGGAGCGGGAGGCGGGTTCTCGACATCGCCGGGAAAAATTCTTCCGCTCCCGACCCGTACCAGAATGGGGCCGTCCGGAACGTGAAGGAGGACGACACGACATGACGGTGGACGCACTCGACACCCGCATCCTGCGGCTGCTGATCGAGCAGCCCCGGACCAGCGTGCGCGAGTACGCGCGGATCCTGGGCGTGGCGCGGGGCACCGTGCAGGCCAGGATCGACCGGCTGGAACGGGACGGGGTGATCACCGCGACCGGCCCGGTGCTCTCCCCCGCCGCCCTGGGGCATCCGGTCCTCGCCTTCGTGCACGTCGAGGTGACCCAGGGACACCTGGACGAGGTCGGTGACGCGCTCGCGGGCGTGCCGGAGATCGTCGAGGCCTTCTCCATCACCGGCGGCGGCGACCTGCTGACCCGGGTGGTGGCCCGGGACGCGGGACATCTGGAGGATGTCATCCAGCGGCTCATCCAGCTGCCGGGCGTGGTCCGCACCCGCACGGAGATCGCCCTGCGCGAGCGGGTGGCCCACCGGCTGCTGCCGCTGGTGGAGGCGGTGGGACGGGGACGGGGGGCCGAGGGCGGAGGCAGCGGCGAGTGAGCGGGGCGCGGGGCCGGGCGACAGACGGCAGACGGCAGACGGCAGACGGCAGACGGCAGACGGCAGACGGCAGACGAGGGCACGGCAGACGGCAGAAGGGGTCACGCAGGGGCCCGGGGCGCGCGGAGGCCCTGGGGAACGCGCGGGCCGGGGGTTTCCGGCCACCCCCTAGGCTGGCGCCATGCAGTCCTACACCATCGGGCAGGCGTCGCGTCTGCTGGGCGTGAGCCCCGACACCGTACGCCGCTGGGCCGACGCCGGGCGGGTTCCCACCCGGCGCGACGACAACGGGCGGCGCCTCATCGAGGGCCGTGACCTGGCGGCCTTCGCCGTCGAGGTCGGCCAGGGCGCCCAGGGCGAGGAGGACGCGTCGTACACCTCGGCGCGGAACGCGTTCCCCGGGATCGTGACCGCCGTGAAGCTGGGCGACATCGCGGCCCAGGTCGAGATCCAGGCGGGGCCGCACCGGCTGGTGTCGCTCCTGACCCGCGAGGCGGTCGAGGAACTGGGCCTGGAGGTCGGGATGCAGGCCACCGCCCGTGTGAAGTCGACGAGCGTGCACATCGACCGGACGTGAGGGGACGGACCCGCTCCCTCACCGGTTCGCGGGACCGCCAGGAGCGCACGGTCGTCCCCCCGCCCGTGACGCCCGTAATTCGGGGGCGGGGGCGGCGGGGCCCGTGGCACAGTGCGACGGCCCTGTCCCCCGTACGATCCGGAGCGTCCGATGGCGGTACCCGCCCGACTCCTGCCCCTCCTCCAGCAGTTCGACTTCGCGCGGAAGCGGCTGGTCGACCGGATGACGGGCCCGGTGGTGGACAGCGGCGACGGCACGGACGTGGCGGTGGGGCCGATGACCGACGAGGAGTACCGGTGGGAGCCGGTGCCGGGCTGCTGGTCCGTACGACGGCACGGTGACGGCCCCGGACCGGGCGCCACCCTGCTCGTCGGCGCGGGCGACTGGGGCCGGGACACCGCTCCCCCGCCGCATCCGGTGCCGCCGCCGTTCACGACGATCGCCTGGCGGCTGAGCCACCTCGGCGAGATGCTCGCGCTGCGCGCCGACCACACGAACGGCGGCCATGCGCTGACCCGTGAGGTCCACGAGACCGGCGGGACGGCGGTGAGCGGCGTGACCGCCTTCGAGACGGCGGCGGACGCCTGGCGTTCGGCACTGCTGTCCGCCGACGACACGGCGCTCGACACGATCGGCTTCAGCACCTACCCGTACGGCAGCGACCCGGAGGACCCCTTCCTGGAAACCGTCTGGTGGGTGAACCAGGAACTCCTCCACCACGGCGCGGAGATCGCCCTGCTGCGCGACCTGTACCGGCTGCGGAACTGAGCGACACCACCCGCCCGCGTCGGCGCACCCGTGTCGTTCAGGCGCCGCCCCAGCGCCAGTACAGCTCCGGGCGGCGTTCCGTGCCGCAGGGGGTGAGGGTCGGGCGGGGGTTCCGGTGGTCGGGGGAGTCCCAGGCGGAGGGGAGTTCGTGGTCGTCCTGGAACAGGCAGCGGTCGCCCTCGCCGACGATCCGCCAGGCCTCCCGTCTCCAGGTGTCGCTCCGCCACGGTTCGCGCTTCCACCGCTGCCCTCCGGCGCCGTCCGCGCAGGGTCCGAGGCCGACGGAGGGGGCGCGCGCGGTCAGGCAGAGGGTGTTGTCGAGCCGGGGGCGGACCGTACCGTCGTTCCTCATGTCCCATCGCTGCGCGGCGGATCCGTCGCACGCGCGCAGGCCGACCGGTTCGGGGGCTCCCGGCTCGGTGGTCGCGTGGAGGCACCGGGACGGGTCCCGCCCGGTGAAGTACGTCGTACGGCCGATGTCGCCGAGGAGTTCACCCGTCCGCGGCGCCCGCTGGATCCGCTGGTACTCGCGGTGGATCCACAGCCTCCAGTCCCTCTGGAGCGGCCCCGGATAGGCGGAGACGTTCGCGCAGGTGCCGGAGGCACGGCATCTGCGGTGGGCCAGGTACCAGCGCGCCACCTCGTCCTTCTCGGCGACGTCCGCGGCGGTGAGGTTCGGCCGGAGGGGTGACATCGTGTAGCCGAGGTAGGCGGTGACGGGGACCCCGAGCGCGTAGCCCACCCGGCGGAAGTACCTGGCCCCGATGCCGTGGTCGGCGTGGTCGACGCGTCCGCCGAGCCCGTAGGCGAAGGACGCGTTGTCGTGGTCCATGACGAGCAGCCGCTCCGCCCCGCTCAGCCGGACCAGGGCCGACAGCACGGCGAGCAGATGCTTCTCCGTCCACCGCGCGGTGTTCTGGAACGGCTCGATGCTCTGCCGCCGTCCGCTGAACAGGTTGAGCAGGCTGTCGGGCTCCTGGCCGTACGGGAGCCCGTCGTGCAGGTCGAGGAAGGTCAGCCGTACGTCGGCGGTCCTGGCGTCGTCCGCGAGCCGGTACGACCGGACGCGCGCGCCGTCCGCGTCCACGTCCACCCGCTCCCAGTGACCGGCCGCGCCCGCCATGTCCGCGTAGGCCGCCCGTACCCCGTACTCCCTGCGGTCCACGTACTCCATCGCCCCGACGCGTTCGCGCTCGCCCGCGTCGCCCGCGGTCAGATAGACCGTGTCCACCCCGCACCCGGCGCGGAGGGTGCGCAGGATCTCCGGGTTGAAGAAGAACAGGTCGTCGTCGGGGTGGGCCACGCCGACCACCGTGCGACGGCACTGCGGCTGGCCCGCCGGGCGGGAGGCCGAGGCCGAGGTGCCCGGGTCGGCGGCACTGTCCGGTACGGCGGAGCACGCGGAGGCGAGCAGGGCCCACAGGCCCAGCAGCGCCACCACGGCAGGGGGGCGGGGCGAACCTCCGGTACGACGACGCCCTCGACCGCGCGTCCACGCCCTCTTCCGTCCGCTTCCGTCCATGCCGTCCGTCTTCCTGGCCCGTCTGCCGTGCACCGGTCCACCGACCGCCGTTCGCCGCCTGCCGCCCTCACGTCTTCGGACTCCGGCCGCCTTCCGCCCGTCGCCGGACCGCCGTCCGCGTCCTGGCACAGGATCTTCCCGGCCGGGAGAGCCGGGTCGGCCGACACACCGGGACCGGCCCCGAAACCCCGGGCCGGCCCTGTCCTCCCGTGGACTCAGCGGGCGAGACGGCCCATCAGGGCGGAGGCGCAGACGATCCCGGCGAGCGCCGCGAAGCACAGCACGCCGAAGTCGAGCAGCAGGTGCGAGGGGGTGCCGATGAGCAGGCCGCGCAGGGCGTCGACCTCGTAACTCAGCGGGTTGGCCCGGCTGACGACCTGGAGCCAGCCCGGCATGAGCGCGACCGGGTAGAGGGCGTTGGACGCGAAGAACAGCGGCATGGTGATCGCCTGGCCGATGCCCATCAGCCGGTCCCGGGTGAGCACGACGCCCGCGATGCTGATCGACAGGCAGGCGAAGAACGCCGATCCCAGCACCACCACCACGGCCACTCCCGCGAGTCGCAGCGGGTTCCAGGTGAGCGCCACCCCCAGAGCGGCGGCGATCAGGATCACGACCACGGCCTGGATCAGTGCCTTCACCCCGGCCGCGAACGCCTTGCCGGTGACCAGGGCGGCCCGGGGCGTCGGGGTGACGAGCAGTTTGCTGAGGACGCCCGCGTCCCGCTCCCAGATGATCTGGATGCCGTAGAAGATGGCGATGAACATGGCGGACTGGGCGATGATCCCCGGGGCGAGGAAGTCGAGGTAGGGCACGTTCCCGGTGGGGATCGCATGGATCCTGGTGAAGGTCTCGCCGAAGATCAGCAGCCAGAGCGCGGGCTGGATCGCCCTGGTGTACAGCTCGGTCCGGTCGTGGCGGAGCTTCTGGAGTTCCACCGCGCACATCGCGGCCACCCGGGAGGGCAGCACGGCCCAGCCGGTGCGCACCCGGGCGGGCGCGGGAAGGTCCTTCTCAGCCGAGACGGGACGCCGTACGGCGGGTGCTGCGCACATCGCGGAATTCGCCTCCCGCGTGGTCGTCGTCGAGGCCGCTGCCCGCGTAGTGGCGGAAGACGTCCTCCAGGGTGGCCGGGTGGGCCGCCGCCGGACGCAGCCGGTCCAGTTCGTTCCTGAGCCCGGCCGGGGTGCCGAGCGCCCGGATCTTCCCGTGGTGCATGAGGGCGAGCCGGTCGCAGTAGCGGTCGGCCTCCTCCATGGCGTGGGTGGTGACCAGGACGGTCATGCCGGTGGCCGTACGCACCTCGTCGAGCCGTTCCCAGACGGTGGTGCGGGCGATCGGGTCCAGCCCGATGGTGGGTTCGTCGAGGATCAGCAGCCGGGGCGAGCTGACCAGGGCCTGGGCGAGTTCCAGCCGTCGGACCATGCCTCCGGAGTACGTGCCCGCCAGTCGGTCGGCGGCCTGTCCGAGGCCGACGGAGTCGAGGGCCCCGGCGACGCTCCGGGCCCGTTCGCGGCGCGGTACGTCGTACACGCGGGCGAAGAGGGTGACGTTCTCGCGGCCGGTGAGGGCCGCGTCGGCGGAGAGCTGCTGGGGCAGGTAGCCGAGCAGTCTGCGGACGGGCATCTTCTCCCTGGCCGCGTCGTGGCCGAAGACGCTGATCATTCCGGGGGCGACGGGGAGCAGGGTGGTGATCGCCCTGATGGTGGTGGTCTTCCCGGCGCCGTTGGGGCCGAGCAGTCCGAAGACCTCGCCTTCGGCGACCGAGAAGTCCACTCCGTCCACCGCGCGGGTGCTGCCGAAGCGGTAGACGAGTCCGGTGCACGCGATGGCGCTGCCGGTCATGTGCGTTCACTTCCCTCCACGGGGGTTGCCCGGGGTGTGCGCGTCTCCTCGTGGAGGCGGGCGGCGAGCCTGCGCAGCGCGGGTACGGCGGCGGCCAGCGCGGCCCGGTCCTCGGCGGGGAGCAGTTCCCACTGCTCCCGGTAGAGGGCGGTGCGCCGGTCGTCCCAGTGCCGCAGTCGCTCGGCGGCCGGGGGCGTGACGCGCAGCAGGGCGGCGCGGGCGTCGCTCGGGTCGGGTTCGCGGAGCATCAGGCCCCGCTCGGTCAGTTGTCCGACCAGGGTGGACACGGAGTTTCCGGCCAGGCGCAGTTCCCGGGCCGCTTCCGAGACGCGGATGCCGGGCCTCGTCCGTACCAGTCGCAGCAGTTCGACCTGGGCGACGGGTATCGGCGGGCCCGGCAGCGCCGCCCGCAGTCGGCGCCTGACGAGCCGGTTGACGTCGGCCGACAGGTCGCTCCACTCTCTCGCGAGCTCCATATCGGACATATTTCGATAATAACTCTTACTCAGAGATAACAACCGGGAAGGATGAAAGGATCAGATGCCTTTTACGGGGTATTTTGGACAGCGGCAGGGAAGTTCCGGGACCGAGCGGTCGGGCCGTTCCGGGGCGTGGTCTCCCGGAGGAAGAAGGTGCGGCCCCATGGACGCGGAACGTGCCACTCGCTTGACGGCGGCCCTCCGTGGGCGCCGGGTGATGGCCCACGTCGTCGAGGCGGGGGTGTACGAATTCGGTGTCCGGGTGGTGCTCGACGAGGGGGTCGAGGCGCTCTGGGACGTCGACGGAGCCGCCGGGCTCGACGCGGAGATCGTCGGCGACGGGGTGTTGATCGGTTTCGTCCCCCATGTCCCCGGCTCCGAGGACTTCACCGAGGAGCAGCTCGTCGACACCATCGCGAGAACGGTCTACTCGCCGGAAGGGCTCCATCCGCCGGAGGACGGCCCGGCCGCCGGGCCCGCCGCGCGGACCCCGGAACCGCCCGGAGCCGACGACCACCGCGCGGACCCCGGCCCCGGCCGGGATCCCGGCCCGGCCGCCGCAGCACCTCCCGTCGCCCGGTACCAGCGGCGTGCGCACTGGATCCGGCGGAACCACCGGGGGTGACCGCCCGCCCGCGTACGGGTCGCGGACGGACTCCGGTGCGGACTCCGGTGCGGACTACTGGACTCCGGTACTGACTCCCGTACGGGCTGACGGACTACAGGTGGAACGGCACCGTGGTGATCACGATCTTCGGCAGGGGGCGGAGGGCGCGGCGCAGCCGGGTGGCCGTACGGCTGTGCAGGAACTGGTGACGCCTGCGCCTGGTGACGATCTCGGGGAGGATCACCGTCACGGTGAGGTCGGGGTGCTGCCGGTGCAGCGCCTCGATGTAGTGGACGAGGGGGGCGACGACGGCCCGGTAGGGCGAGACGACGACCTCCAGGGGCAGATGGTCGCCCCACAGGGTCCAGTAGTCGCGGAAGCGTCTGCCCTCCTCCTCCGTGAGGCCGATGTGGACGGCGAGCACGGGCTGTTGGAGCGAGGCCGCGTAGGCGAGGGTGCGCATACCCGCGAGGTCGAGGGCGGCGAGCGCGACGACCGAGAGGTGCCGGATCTCCTCCGGAAGCTCCTCGTCCTCACCGCCCGGTTCCGGGGCTCCGGCACCCCCTTCCGGTGCTCCCTCTTCCCGCTCCGGCGTCGGGCTGTGCCCGGTGGCGGGCGTCATGGGTGGCACCGGCAGCGGGCCGCACGGGCCCGCCGTGGGGAGTTCGACGAGGTGCGGGTGCAGCCGCAGGGCCGCGCGGGCGGCGTCGTAGTGACGCCGGATCCAGGTGGTGACCAGGAGGAACAGGACGACGGCGACGACGGCGACCCACGCGCCGGAGGTGAACTTGCTGATGCCCGCGGTGATGAAGACGACCGCCGAGAGCAGCCCGCCGGTGGCGTTGAAGAACAGGCTCTTGCGCCAGTGCCGGTCCCGCAGCCGCCACCAGTGGACGACCATCCCCGTCTGCGACAGCGTGAAGGCGAGGAAGACCCCGACGGCGTACAGCGGGATCAGCGCCCCGGTCAGCCCGCCGAACGCCACGAACACGAGCGCGGCGGCCAGGGACAGCAGGATGATCCCGTTGCTGTAGGCCAGCCGGTCGCCCAGACGCATGAAGACCCGGGGCGCGTAACCGTCGCGGGCGAGCAGGGACAGGACCCGGGGGAAGTCGTTGTACGCGGTGTTCGCGGCGAGCAGCAGGACGGCGGCGGTCGCCGCCTGGACGACGACGTACATCCATCCCGTGCCGAAGCTCAGCCGGGCGAGCTGGGAGAGCATGGTCTCCTGCTCCCTGGGCACCACACCGGTCAGATGGATGAGGACCACGATCCCCGCGAACATGACGACGAGGAGCGTCACCATCCAGGTCAGGGTCGTCCGGGCATTGCGCCACTCGACGGGCTTGAACGCCGGGACCGCGTTGGAGATCGCCTCGATGCCGGTCATGGCCGTGGCGCCCGAGGAGAAGGCCCGCATGACGAGCAGCAGTCCCACGGTCTCGGTGACGCCCGGCACCGGGGTGGGAACCGGTGCGAAGTCCCGGCCCGCGGCGTCGGCCAGACCGTAGGCGATCAGCGCGAACATGGCGGCGACGAAGACGTAGGTGGGGGCGGCGAACAGCGCCCCGGCCTGCCGGATCCCCCGGAGGTTCCCCGCGAGGAGCAGCACGATCACCCCGACGCCCAGGGGTACCGTCGCGGGCGTCAGCGAGGGGAGCGCGGAGGTGATCGCCGCGATCCCGGAGGCGATCGACACGGCCACGGTGAGGATGTAGTCGGTCATCAGGCCCGCCGCCGCGACCAGACCGGGCATCCTGCCCAGATTGTCGCTCGCGACGATGTACGAGCCGCCGCCGTGCGGATACGCCCGGATCGTCTGACGGTACGACAGTCCGACCGCGAGCATGAGGAACACGATGGCCCCGGCGACCGGGAAGGCGTACGCGAGGCCCGCCGTACCGGCCAGGACGAGGACCCCGAGCATCGCCTCCGGGCCGTACGCGACCGACGAGAGCGCGTCGGCGGACAGCACGGGCAGCGCCAGCAGCTTGCGCATCCGCTCCGTGACGACGGCGGAACTCTTCAGGGGCGCGCCCAGCAGCACGCGGCGCGCCCGCGCCGCCGCCCGCCCCAGCCGTCCCCTCGCGGGTTCCTCGGTGTCCACCCGCTCCCCCGCCGTGTCCGCCCCGAGTTCGGGGACCCGGACCAGCCTCCCGAACCGGGCGGGCCGGATCTGCGCCAGGGGCGGGAACCGGCCCAGGTCGGGGTCGACCGGCAGGGCCCGGCGCCACACGTCCGGCGCGGCCGACACCCGGCCCCACTCGCGCCCCACGCTCCGCAGCGCCCGCAGTTGCTCCGCCGCCAGCACGGTCGACTCGGCGGCCGGCCCCGGAGGCCCCGCCGAGGCCTCCGCACCACTCCTTCGCACATCCGTCACACCACGCAGTGTGACCGAGGGCGGGGTGGCCGGGCGGTTCCGACATGGGGTGCGTACGGAGGGGGAGAGCGCGGTGAGGGACAACGGCCCCTACGGGGAAGGTCGAACCCCGGGGAGGTCCACAGCCCTTACGGGGGCGGCGGCCCGCAGGGGCCGGGTAGCCGCGGTATGGGGCCGGTGGCCGGTGCGGGGCGGCGGCGCCCCCGCGAGGACAGCGGCCGACGCCGGAAGGACCGTACTCCCCGGCGGCGCCCCTGAGGGATCGGTGTCCGTACGGGATTCAGCGTGCCGTCCGGGCCAGCAGTATCGCCACGTCGTCCTGGGCCGGTGCGGCCAGCAGCTGGCTCAGGATGTCGTCGCACAGCGCGTCCAGGGGGCGGTCCGGGTGCCGGAGCGCCCGGCCGAGCTGCCGCATCCCCTCGTCGAGGTCACGGTCGCGGGCCTCGATCAGACCGTCGGTGTAGAGCACGAGCAGCCCTCCGGGCGGAAGCCCCACCGTCTCCGCGCCGAAGTCGTGCGCTCCGGTGCCCAGCGGGGTGCCCGGCGGTCCGTCGAGGAAGGTGACGACGCCGTCCGGGGTGACCACGGCGGGCGGCGGATGGCCCGCGCGGGCGATGGTCCAGCCGCCGTCCGCCGGATCGTGGACCGCGTACACACAGGTCGCCATCGTGTCCTCGCCGAGGTCGGCGACGACCGCGTCGAGCGAGCTGAGCATCCGGACGGGCGGGATGTCGTGCCGGGCCAAGGTCCTCACAGCCGTGCGCAGTTGGCCCATGACGGCCGCCGCGTGGATACCGTGCCCCATGACGTCCCCGATGACCAGACCGGTCCTGCCGCCGGGCAGCGCGATGGCGTCGAACCAGTCTCCGCCGACGTCATGGGCGCTCGCGGGCAGATAACGGCCGGTGAGTTCCAGCCCGTCGACATCGGGCAGCGCGCTGTTGGTGAGGCTGCGCTGGAGGGTGAGGGCGGCCTCGCGCTGGTTGGTGTAGAGCCGGGCGTTGTCGATGTTGAGGGCGGCTCGGGCGACGACCTCGTCGATGAGGACGCGGTCCTCGGCGTCGAACGCCTCCCGGGTCCGCAGCCGGGTCACGGTGACCGCCCCCAGCACCTTGCCCCGGGCCACCAGGGGCACGAGCCGCGCGGAACCCGTACGGGCGGCGAAGTAGGTGCGGAGCGCCTCCCCGCCCGGACCGTCGAAGAGCGCCGGGAGGTCGGACGGGTAGAGGCTGGTGGGCAGCCCCCGGGCGACGACCTGCTCGTACGCGGAGTCCAGCGGGAGCTGGAAGGTCTGCCCCGGCGTGAGGACGGACGTGGGGGCCGTCGGGTCGGGGAACCGGGCCGCGAGCCTGCGCAGCACCCCGCGCGTGGAGGCGGCCGAGTCGTCCGGCGTGAGGAAGGACTCCAGCATCTGCACGTCCGCCGAGTCGGCGAGCTGCGGGACGAGGAAGCGGACCACCTCCTCGGCCGTCAGCCCCAGGTCCAGGGTCGTGCCGATCCTGGCGCCCGCCTCGGCGAGCAGTGCGAACCGGTGCCGGGCGCGCTCGACCTCGCTGTGCGCCTCCTGGCTCTCGGTGATGTCGACGAGGGAGGCGATGATCCCCAGGGACCGCCGCTCGGCGCGGTCCACCAGCGGGGCGTACGAGCAGGACCAGATGTGGTCGTGGTCGGGGTCGGCGGGGGTGCGGCCGACCCGGCGGGCGTCGACGACCGCGTGCCCGCTCTCCAGGACCTGGCGCATCAGGGCTTCGAGCGAGTCGGCGTTCACCCCTGGCGCGACCTCGGTGAGACGGTGGCCCACGTGCCCGGCGGCCGTCACCCCGTTCATCCGCGCCAGGGCGTCGTTGACGCGCAGGAACCGCAGGTCGGGGCCGAGCAGCGCGAGACCGATCGGCGACTGGGTGAACAGGCTCTCCATCGCCGCCAGGTTCTCCCGCATCCGCAGGACCTCGGAGGTCTCCACGGCGATGAGCATCGCGCCCGGCCGTCCGTCCGGGTCGGTGGCCGGGACGATCCACATCTCCATGGCGATGACGTGCCCGTCGCGGTGCCGGACCGGGAGCGTGCCGACCATCGTCTCGCCCGCCTGGACGCGGTCGGTGAGCCGGTCGGCGAGTTCGCGGTTGGCGTCGGGGACGAGCAGCGGGGTGGCGAGCCGCCCCAGGACGTGCTCCGGCCGGTGCCCCAGCAGGTCCTGCGCGGCGAGCGACCACTCGACGATCCGGCCGTCCGCGTCCTCCCGCCAGAGGGCGATCGGCAGCAGTTCCCGGAGCACACCGGCGTCCCCCATGGCCGCCCGGGGCGGCTGCGGGACCCCGCTCGACGACTGGTGAGTCTCCAACGCATCCGACCTACGCATCCGACCTACGCATCGGTCCCGCCCCGGAGGGCGCCTACCGGATCACCGTAGCCGAGGACCCGGCGACGGGCCCTGCGCAGTGCCGCCGATCGGCTTGCGAAGGGGCACGGAGCCGGGCCGGTGCGGCGGAGGGGACGGGTGGGACGGGCGCTGGCGTCGGCGGAAGGGGAAGCGGGGGCGGAGGCCGGGGAAGCGAGGTGAGGTACGGGAGCGGGGCAGGGAGCAAGGGAAGGGGCAAGGGTGGGTGGGGCGCGGGAGGCATGGAGGGCCGGGGAGCGGGGAGCACGCGAAGCGGGGAGGGGCCGGGGACGGAGCGGCGGACGTCCGGGCTCGGAGTGGCCGGTTCCGAGGGTTCCGTATTTCTACGGATGTGCGGGCGGCCCCGGACTGCGACAGTCGGTCCGACCTCTGCGTTCGTCCCTTCCCCACCCGCCGGAGCACCGCACATGAGCAGCCGCTCACCCGACGCTTTCCCGCGTTCTGAGCATCCGTACGGCCCGGGGCCCGGCGGCCCCGGCGAACCGGAGGATCCGCACGAACTGCTCCACCGGGCCCGGCGCCTCACCGCCGACGCCCACCCCGGGGCCGCCGACGCCTGGGAGCGGGCCGCGACCGCCCTGCGCCGCACGGACGGCGTCCTCGCTCCCGGGGACCACGCCGACGCCCTGGACGCGGCCGCGCTGGACCGCCTGGGCCCGGTGCGGTCGATCGCGGGACCGCTCTTCACCCGCGCCGCCGACCTGCACGAACAGGCCGGTCAGCGCGGCAAGGCACTCATCTCCCGGGCCCGCGCGCTGCTCGCGGGACCCGAGCCGGGCGGAACGGCGCGGGCCGCGCTCGACGAACTCCACGAGCGGGCCGCCGTCCTGCACGCGACCGGCCGCGCCTCCGTCGCCGAGGCCGTCACGGTGCGCCTCTCGCGTGACCGGGCCGTCGCCGATCTGCTGGACACCGCTCCCGACCCGGACGTCGAGGCGGCGGTGCTCCGCGCGGAACTCACCCGGCTCGTCGCCTTCGCCGCCCCGCACGCGGCGGAACCCGCCGTCTCACGGGTCCTCGCCGACACGCGCGCCTTGCTGGGCCGGATCACGGCGCCGGACGATCCGCCCGCCGCCCTCCCCCTGCTGAGGGCCGCCGTGGCGGGCCACCGGTTCGGGGGACGGCCCTGGTGCGCCGCCGAGCACGAGCCGCTGCTCGCCGCCGTACTACGGGCCACCGGCGCCCACGGGGAGGCGGCTGCGCTGCTCCGTGCGGCGCTCGCCGCCGATGAGCCCACGGCACCGCTCCGGCCGGACGACCGCGTACGGCTCCTCCTCTCCCTCGCGCGGACGCTCGCGTCGCGGCGGGAACGGGAGGAGGGCGGGAAGACCACCGGGGACGAACCGGGTGCGTTCCCGCCGGGCGAACCCGGCGGGAGCCCGGAGCCGGGAGGGGCCACGGCAGCGGAAGAAGCCACGGCCCCGGCCGGGGGCCCGGCTTCGCTCGGCCCCACCGTCCCGGGCGAGGTCACCGTCCCGGACGGCGGCGCCACCCCGGGCGAGGTCACCACCCCGGTCGAAGCTCCGTACCCGGACGGCCCCACCGTCCGGCCCGAGGTCACGAGCCCGGACGGCCCCACCGCCCCGGCCCGGAACACCTCACCGGCCGAGACCGCCGGAAGGGAGAACGGCGCCCCGCCGCCCGTCCAGGACAGCCCGCCGGAGGAGTCCGCCCCGGCGGCCGACGCGGCGGACGAGGAGCTGGCTCTGCTCGTGGAGGCCGTCCGGCTCGCCGACGGAGCCGGTTCCGACCCCCGGCTTGAGGCCTGCGCACAACTCGGGCTCGGGCGCGCTTACATGGAGCGCGGGCGCGCCCGCGAGGCCGTCGCGTTCCTTGAGCGGGCGGTGGCCGGGTCGGCCGGGGACGACGACTCGGCGGAGCGCGTACGTGCCGGGGCTCTGCTCGCGTGCTGCGTCCTGCTGCTCGGTGAGCCCCACCGGGCTGCCATGGAGTACGAGAGCGCCGCCGAAACGGCCCTGAACTGGGACGATCCACGGCCCGCCGCCGCCCTGCACCGACGGGCCGGGCAGGCCTTCGGGGCGGCCGGGGCACCGGAGGAGGCGGCTCGGTCCTACCGGCGGGCGGACGAGCTGTACCGGACGCACGGGGAGCACGACGCGGCCGTCTCGCACGGTAGTACGGTCGGGGGCGGCAACGGGCCGGGCCCCGGGACCGGGAGCGCGGACGAAGAGACCGCCGGGGGCGGTCTCCCGCCGGGACCGCGAGATCTTCCCGGGACCGACGCGCCCGCGGGGCGCTACCGGATGAACGTGTACGGCGAAGTGGGCGGGGTCGGGCCGAGGGCCGCCGTCGCCCCGGGGACCCGACGGGGGTGCGTGTGAGCAGAGTGATCGACGGCCGCTTCGAGCTGGTGGAACGGCTGGGCGGTGGCGGGATGGGAACGGTCTGGCGGGCCCGCGACCTGGCCCTCCACCGTGATGTGGCGCTCAAGGAGGTGCGTCCGCCGGACCCGGCGATGGCCGAGCACGACGTCGAGGGCGCCCGGACCCTGCGCGCCCGTGTCCTGCGCGAGGCCCGCGCCCTGGCCCGGATCGACCACCCCAACGTGGTGACGATCCACCACATCGTGGACGCCGGTGAGGGAACGTACCCGTGGCTCGTGATGGAACTGGTCACCGGCGGGTCCCTCCAGGACCGGCTGGACCGGGGGCCCCTCGCCCCCGCCGAGGCCGCCGCGCTCGGCCGTGAGCTGCTCTCCGCCCTGCGGGCCGCCCACGAACGGGACATCGAACACCGTGACGTGAAGCCCGCGAACGTCCTCCTGCGGCCGGACGGGCGGCCCGTCCTCACCGACTTCGGCATCGCGGCGATCCGCGAGTCCACCGTCCTGACCGCCTCCGGCTCCATCATCGGCTCCCCCGACTACATGGCCCCCGAACGCATCCGGGGCAACGCCGGCAGCGGTCCCGCCGCCGACCTGTGGTCGCTCGGGATGCTCCTGTACGTGGCGGTCGAGGGCACCCATCCGCTGCGCCGCGAGAACACCCTGGCGACGCTCGCGGCGGTCCTCTCCGACGACGTGCCGCCGCCGCGCCGGGCCGGTGCGCTGGCGGGGGTCCTGACCGGTCTCCTCGTACGGGACCCGGCCGCCCGCCCGGACGCGGCGGAACTCGACCGGGCGCTCGCCGAAGTGGCCCTGACGAGCGGCGGCGCCGGGGGCCCGAGCCCCCGGGAGGCCGCGCCCCCGGCGCCCGCCGGGACCACGGGCGGCCCGGGTGCCTCCGGCGGGGCCACCTCCTTCCGGCTGGCTCCTCCCCCGGGTCGGCTGCCTTCGGCGCCGGACCCGTCCGGCCCGGCCCCGGCGACCGGGTCCTCCGCTGTCGGACCCCCGGCTCCGGCGACCACCCCGGCGGCCGTCTCGTCCTCCCGTACCGGCGAGGGGCGACGGGGGCGCGCCGGGCGGGTGTTGCGCGCCGCCGCCGTCGTGGCGCTGGCCGTCGGCATCCCCGTCGGGGCGATGGCCTGGCAGTGGCAGCCGGCCGATCCCGGCAGCGGGCCGGGCGGGGCGGCTTCGCAGCCGGGCCCGACGGCCCAGCGGCCCTCGGCGCCGAAGGCGCCCACGGGGACGAGGACGGCGGGGACGGACGAGGCGGAGAAGCCGAACCTTCTGACGCCCGCCGGGGTCCGCGCCGCCATCGCCGCCGTGAAGGCGGCCTCGGGCGGGACCAAGGTCACCGGATTCGTCGTCTACCAGGAGTACGCGGTCGCCGAGTCCCTGGTCAAGGGCAGCACCAAGCGGTACGACCGGTACGTCTACCGGGGCGAGGACGTCGCCGTCCGTCAGGGTTCGGGCACGGCCTTCCCCGGCGCGGTCCCGGCGGACCCCGACGCCGTCGACTGGGACGCCCTGCCCGCGCTCCTGAAGCGCGCCGACAGGGAACTGGGTGTGGACAAGCCGACGAGCCGGTACGTCGTCCTCGTCCCGGCCTCGACGCTCGTCGGCAACTCGCTGGGGCTCAGCGTGTACCTGTCCGACTCGTACGGCTCCGCCTATCTGAACGCCGACTCCAAGGGGCGGGTGAACTCCACCTACCCCCGCAAGGACTGATCCCTCTCGGCCACGCTGTCCGCCCGGTCCCTGGCGACGAGCGACGCGAGGCCCGCCCGGGTCTCCACACCCGTCTTCCGGTAGACCCGGGCGACATGGCTCTCGACCGTGCGGGGGCTCAGGCAGAGCCGTTCGGCCACGGCCTGGTTGGTCAGCCCCTCCGCCACCAGGGCGGATATCTCGCGCTCGCGCGGGGTGAGCGCGGCGAGTCTGGAGCCCGCGGTGCCGTCCGGCGCGTCCGGTCGGGTCCGGTCGGCCAGGTCCACCAGGAGGCGGGCGCCGCCCTCCGCGGCCAGCCGACGGCCCCGGCGCCAGAGGGCCGCCGCGTGCGGGCCGTCCCCTGCGGCCCGGACCCTGGGCGCGGCGAGCAGCAGGCCGTGCGCCTCCCGGAGCGTCGCCCCGGACCGGGCGCCCTCCCGGACCGCCCCGGCGAACGCCGTCGCCGCGGCGCTCCGCTCGCCGCGCCGGGCGAGGACCCTGCCCCAGGCCTGTCCGGCGGCGGCGCTCTGCGTCGGCAGGCCCAGCGTGGCCGCCTCCTCAAGGGCCCGGCGGGCGGCGCGCTCGGCCTCCGCGAGGTCTCCCACCACGAGGGACGCCTCCACGAGGAGTTCGAAGTAGGCGGGGCGCAGCGAGGGCTGGAGCCCTGTGAGGTCCGGGCCTCCGCCCGCGTCCAGCAGGACCTCTCGGACCCGGTGCGGGTCCCGTGCCGTCGCCACGGAGTAGGCGAGGAGCGCGCGGGCCTGGGTGGCCCACCAGCCCCGCGCGGTGCCCACCGTGGCGGCGGCCTCCTCGGCCGCGGCCAGCGGTTCGGGGTCGCCGAGCGGGCGGGCGTGCAGCAGGACGACGGCTCGGATCGCCCGGGTGAAGCCGAGGAGTTCGAAGCCGCCCGGGGCGCGGGCGGCGGCGAGGGACTCCTCGGCGAGGGCCAGGGCCCGGCCCACCCTGCCGGTCAGGAGGTGGACGTAGGCGGAGCAGAGCAGGAGCTGGGAGAGCACGAGGGGCCGTCCGGTCCGGCGGGCCAGCGCGGCGCCCCGGTCCGTGTGGCGCTCGGCCGCCGGGTAGCGCTCGAGGAAGGCCTCGGCCCAGGCGAGCCGGATCAACGGTTCCGCGTGGACCGCCAGTTCGCCGTCGGTGAGGGTGTCGGTGAGGGCGGCCGCCTCCCGGACGTGGGTACGAGCGGCGGCCGTCGCCCCCTCGTACGCCTCCCCGAGGGCCGCCAGGGTGAGGGCCTCCGCCGTACCCGTCTCGTCGTGCCGTCGCCGGACCTCTTCCAGGGTCCGGGTGACGGCCGGACGGGCCTCGGGGTAGCGGGCGGCGGAGAGGGCCCGGCAGCCCCACTCCACGACCAGCCGGTTCCGCGGTCCGGGGAGGGGCCCGGGGGGCCGTTCCAGTTCCCGGCGGAGCAGCGCGTCCGCCTCGGCGTGGTGGCCGAGGCGGCGTTCCACGGAGGCGCGGAGCAGGACGGCGGCGATCCGCAGCTCTGCCGCGTCCTGCCCGTCGGTGCCGTCGCCGGGGCCGGGGGCGTCGACGAGGTGGAGGAGGTCCCGCGCCTCCGTCGTCCGGCCCGCCGAGGCGAGGGACCGCGCCCGGCGGAACGTCAGGTCCCGCCGGGCCGCCCGGTGCCCGGGAGCGTCGGGCAGCAGCGCGAGGACGGTGGCCAGCCAGTCGGCGGCGCGCGCCGGGTCGGCCGGGTCGATCAGCTCGGCGGCGTCGACGAGTTGGGCGGCGGCCTCCGGGTCCCAGGTCGTGGTGGCACGGACGAGGTGCGGGGCCCGTACGGTCACCGGCGCCCCGGCCCCCGCCAGGGCACGGGCCGCCCGCCGGTGCAGTTCCCCGCGGTGCCAGGGGTCGATCGCGGCCCGGACGATCTCGGGGAGCGCGGGGTGGCGCAGGACGAGGGCCCGCCCGTCCTCGGCGGCACGGACGAGGTCCCTGCGGGCCAGGGCCCGCAGGACGTCGTCGAGACCGGGGGCGGCCGGGCGGGGGACGGCCCGCCCCGGGACCTGGTCGTCGGTGTCCCCCACCGGCTCCCGGTAGGGGTCCGTGGGCCGGTCCTCGTACGGTCCGGCCGCCCCGTACGCGTGCGTGGGCCGGTCGGCGAGTGGGGCCGTGTTCCGGTCGGCCGGGGTCTCGGCGGGCCCGTACCGGTCCGGCGACGGGTGCGGGCGCCCGTCCCCCGTCGAGGCAGTCGGCATCCGCAGGAGTGCCGGTAGGTCCGGTGCCGGGCGGTCCGGGTACCGGTCTCCCGGCCGCTCGACCCGGCGGTCCGCCGGGGCGTGCGTCGGCCGCGTGTCCCCGCGGGGGGTGGCCGACGCGGGCGTCGGGGTGGCGGCGAGGCCGGTCATCGTGGCCAGCAGTTCCGTGGTCACGGGCCCGTCGAATACGGCGAGGGCGTCCACGACGGCCCGTTCGGGCGGGGTGAGCGCGGTCAGTTCGTCGAGGAGCGCCACCGCCGGGCCGGTGCCGGGCGTCTCGTCCGGGCGGAGGCGGAGGTGTGCGAGGGCCCGGTGGTGGAGCGGGTTCCCGAGGCTCGTGGCGTGGAGTTCACGGGCGGCTCCCGACGGCAGACCGGGGGCGAGCGCCTCGATCCCGTCGTGCGCCGCCAGCGGCCGGAGCGGGAGCCGGGCCAGGGAGCCGCTGTCGGTCCCCCGGGCGAGGACCGCGGCGAGCGCGGGCGCGGTCTGGCGCTCGCGCCGGACCAGCACGAGCAGGACAGGCGCCCGGAGCGGGTGCCGGAGCAGATGGTCCACGAGCGCGACGGTGGCGGTGTCGGCATGGTGCAGGTCGTCGAGGACGAGCACGAGTCCGGGGGCCGGTACGGCACGGACCGCATGGGCGATCCGGCGCACCAGCGCCGGCTCGGGGAGACGACCGGAACCGGCGTCCCGCACCGTGGGGCCCAGGCCCGAGTCCCCGTCGTCCCACGGGCGGCTGCCGTGGTCACCCGCCGCCGGGCTCTCCGTCACGCTCTCGACGAGGTCCGCCAGCGCGGCCAGTTCCGGGTGGGCGGTCCGCTCGTGGTGGCCGAGCCCGGACAGGGCGTCGGCCCAGGCTCCGAAGGGCGTGTCGGCGGTCGGGCCGGGACCCGCACGGCCGTGGAGGACGAGCGGGGCCCGCTGTCCGTCCGTGCCGCGCCCTCGAACCCGTGACGCGAACTCCGTGGCGAGCCGGGTCTTGCCGATGCCCGGCTCGCCCGTGACGTCCACGGCCACCGGGCCCGCTCCCCCGGCCCGGCCGCGTAACAGCGCTTCGAGCAGGTCGAGTTCACCGGTCCGGCCGAGGAAGGGCACCCGGTCGGCGCACCCCGGGTCCGCGAAAGTGTCCACGTGCCGTCCCCCTGTCCGGTCGTCCGGGTGGACGGCCGGTCGTGCCGTTCCGTTCACCAGTTCCCCCAGTTGTACGGCACGGCACTGACAACGGCCTCAGCCGCCGGTCAGGGCCTTGAAGGCGCGGGTCTGCTCCGTGATGGCCCGCTCGGTGGGCAGGCGTTCGATCGAGGAGGCACCGAAGAAGCCGACGACCCCGGTGGTGTGCTCCAGGACGTACCGGGCGTCCTCCGGCTCCGCGATCGGCCCGCCGTGGCAGAGGACCAGGACGTCGGGGTTCACGCGCTTCGCCGCGTCGTGCATCTCCTGGACGGCGGCGGCCGCCTGGTCGAGCGTCATGGCCGTGCCCGCGCCGATGGCTCCCTTGGTGGTGAGTCCGACGTGGGGCACCAGGACGTCGGCTCCGGCCCGTGCCATGTCGGCCGCCTGCTCGGGGTCGAAGACGTACGGGGCGGTGAGCAGGTCGCGCTCGTGGGCGGCGCGGACCATGTCCACCTCCAGGCCGTACCCCATGCCGGTCTCCTCCAGATTGACGCGGAAGGTCCCGTCGTAGAGGCCGACCGTGGGGAAGTTCTGCACGCCCGCGAAGCCCATGGCCTTGAGCTGGTCGAGGAAGAGGTCCATGCGGCGGAACGGGTCCGTGCCGCAGACACCCGCGAGGACGGGGGTGTCGCGGACCACGGGCAGCACCTCGCGGGCCATGTCCTGGACGATCGCGTTGGCGTCGCCGTACGGCAGGAGGCCCGCGAGCGAGCCCCGCCCGGCCATCCGGTAACGGCCGGAGTTGTAGATGATCAGCAGATCCACCCCGCCCTCCTCGGCGCACTTGGCGGAGAGGCCGGTGCCCGCTCCGGCGCCGACGACCGGGCGGCCCGCGGCGACCTGGGCGCGCAGCCGGTCGAGCACGTCCTGGCGGCTGATGATGGTCACGATCGTCACTCCTCGGTGTCTCGGGTGGGGGATTCCGGTGCGTTCCCGGTCGCGGTGCCGGTGCCGGTGCTTGAGCCGGTGCCGGTCGCTCAGAACGTGGTGCCGCGCGCCTTCTCGCTGATCAGCCGGTGGAGGCGGTCGGCCATGGCGACGGCGAAGGAGGGGTCGTTGACGTGGGCGTCGAGCTCGTGGACGCGGACCTCGCCGCCCCGGACGGCGGCGCGGAGCGCGTCCAGACCGGCCCGGTCCGCCTGCGGGTCCTCGAACGGCCCGTCGGCCACGTCCACGGCGGAGAGGCCGCGCAGGGGCCAGAAGACCTCGGCCGGGCCCCGGGCGGTGCGCAGTTTGCGGCCCATCGCGGTGCCGAGTTCGGCCATCTCGCCGGGGGTGGTGCGCATCAGGGTCACGGTGGCGTTGTGGACGAGCAGCCGCCGCTCGGCGAACCGCTCGGGCACGGTCGCGGCGGGACCGAAGTTGACCATGTCGAGGGCTCCGGGGGCGACGACCTGGGGAACGCCCATCATTCCGGCGGCGGTGAGCCTGGCCGGGCCCGCGCTGAGCACTCCGCCGACGAGTTCGTCGGCGAGTTCGGTGGTGGTGAGGTCGAGGACGCCGTCGAGCATCCCGTCCTTGGCGAGCTTCTCGACCGCCCGGCCGCCCGCGCCGGTGGCGTGGAAGACGAGGACCTCGTAGCCGAGTTCGGCGAGCCGGGTGCGGGCGACGTCGACGGCCGGGGTCGTCACGCCGAACATGGTGGCGGCCACGACCGGCCGCCCCCGGCCCGCGGGCTCGTCGTGGTTGCGCTCGTGGCGGCGGGCCATTCCGGCGGCCGCGGCGGCGGCGTTGCCGAGGACCTGGCAGGAGACGGAGTTCAGTCCGGAGATGTCGACGACGCTGTACATCAGGGTGAGGTCGCTGCTGTCGACGTACGGGGAGACGTCTCCCCCGGCCATCGTGCTGACGAGCACCTTCGGTACGCCGATGGGCAGGGCCCGCATGGCCTGTGCGGCGATGGCGGAGCCGCCGCTGCCCGCGGCGGCGAGCACGGCGTGGAGGCGGCCCTTGCGGTAGAGGTCGACGACGACCCGGGTGAGGCCCTGGGCCATCGCGGCGACGGCCGCGCCCCGGTCGCCCGCAGCCCTCAGCGCGGCGAGGTCGTGGCCCCCGGCCCGTGCGACGACGTCGGCGGAGACGTCGGGCACCGGCGCGTGGGCGGGCGGCGGCATGATCCCGGTGTCGACGAGGAGGACGTCGCTGCCGTACTCCCTGAGCCGCTCGCGCAGCCAGGCGTACTCCTCGCCCTTGGTGTCCAGTGTGCCGACCAGCACGACGGTCGCCATGACCTCACCCATCTCCCTGTCCCTGTCCGGTCCTCCGGATCCCCGGCCCGGTCCCGCCCTGTCGATCATCCGCCGGGGGTCCCGGGGCGACAACGACCAGTCGGGCAGGATTGGCCTGCGTCTTCGCGCACCATGGATGTCATGGCCAGGATTTCTTCGACCCGTTTGTCCCGACTTCTCACCGGTTGGTCGTCGGAGGGGCCGGGGCCGCTGCCCCGGCGGCTCGCGGACGCCCTGCGGGAGCTGGCCGAGCGGGGGGACGTGGCGGGCGGCACCGTCCTGCCCTCGCAGCGGGAGCTGGCCCTGGTGCTCGGGGTGAGCCGGTCCACCGTGACGGCCGCCTACGGGCTCCTGGAGGACGCGGGCCGGCTGGAGAGCGTGCGGGGCAGCGGTTCGCGGCTGCGGGGCTCCGGGGCGCCCGACGGGTATGTGACCGAGGGCAGGCTCGTGAGCTTCGACGCCCGTTCGCGCGCCGCCGACGGCACGGGCACGGCCGATCTGTCGAGCGGGGCGCTGCCGGGGCTCGGCGCGGTGGGCGAGGAGGTGGCCGCGCTGACCCGTGACGACCTCGGCGGGCTCCTCGGCGAGGACGGTTACCACCCGTACGGTCTTCCGGCGCTGCGGGAGGGGATCGCCGCCCACTACCGGGCGGCGGGGGTGCCGACCGAGGCGGCGCAGATCCTGGTGACGGCGGGTTCGCAGCAGGCGGTGTGGCTGGTGGCGCAGGCCCTCGTGGAGCCCGGGGACACGGTGGTCGTGGAGGATCCGACCTACCGGGGCGCCCTGGAGGCACTGCGCGCGCGGGGCGCCCGGCTGGTCCCGGTGGGCGGGGACGGACCGGGCGGGGAGGGGGCGGACGGCTCCGGTCCTGCGGCGCTGCGGCGGCTCGTCGGGCACGCGCGGCCCCGGCTGGTGTACCTCCAGCCGACGGTGCACAACCCGACCGGGCGGAGTCTGGACGGGGCCGCGCGCCGGGAGTGGCGCCGGGTCCTGGCGGACCTGGAACTGTTCGCGGTCGAGGACATGGCCTGCGCCGAACTCGCGCTGGGGCCGGACGGGGCCGGTGGGATCCCGGCGGCGGACGGGTCGCCGGGGCCGGGAACCGGACTCCGAGGGGCCGGACTCCAGGGCGCGGGACTCCAGGACACCGGGCTCAAGGACTCCGGGCTCCAGGACTCCGGGCTCCAGGGCCCCGGACTGCCGTGGGAGGGGGCCGGGGCCGAGGAGGTTCCGGTGCCGCTCGTGGCGGAGCTGCCGATGGGTTCGACGGTGACCGTGGGCACCCTGTCGAAGTTGTTCTGGGGCGGTCTGCGGGTGGGCTGGGTCCGTGCGTCGCCGCAGGTGGTGTCACGGCTCGCGCAGATCAAGACCTCGGTGGACCTGTCGTGTTCGGTGGTGGACCAGCTCCTCGCCGTACGGCTCCTGGACCGGCTCCCGGAGGCACGCGCGCACCGCCGGGCCGCGCTGCGGGAGCAGCGGGACGCGGCGGAGGCGCTGCTGCGGACGTGGGCGCCGCACTGGGAGTGGACCCGGCCGGCGGGCGGGCCCGCGCTCTGGGTACGGGTCCCGGGGACCGACACGGAGGCGCTCGCCCAGCTGGCCCGCAGGCACGGCGTGTCGGTGGTGCCCGGCTCCGCGTTCTCCCCGGTGGACGGCTTCCGGGACCGGCTCCGGCTGCCGTACGCGCGGGGGACGGACGCCCTGGCGGCGGCCCTGCCGGTGCTTCTGGAGTGCGCGGAGCGGGCGCGCGGGTGAGGGGCGGGCTCCGCGCGCGTGGGTCGTCCCCGGCGACGCGCGCGGAGCGGGCAGGGGACGCAGCTCCCCGGCCCCGCTCCCCGGCCCCGCCCTCGGCGCCAGAGGCGCGCGGAAGGCCGTCAGGGGTGCATACGGGCGCCCTTGAGGACCTTGTCGACGGCGTTGCGGGGTCCGTACACGGCGAGGCCCGCGAGGTCGAGGTCCGCCGTGGCCACCGCGCGGACGGCGGCCCGGTTGTCGCGGTCGTTGCCGGTGGTGAAGAGGTCCGTCGTGAACAGGGCGGTGGGGAGCGCGCGGGAGAGCGCGCGGCCGTGCGCCGTCACCAGGGTCTTCCCGCTGCCTTCGAAGACCAGGACGGGCTGACGGAACATCGGGAGGTACGGGGTGTCGTCGGCGTCCGCGTACGGTTCGCCGATCACCTCGGGCAGCAGGGTGCCGAGCCCGCTCACCAGGAAGGCGGTCACGTTCAGCCGCTGCCAGGTCTCCAGGTCCTCCCGCAGCAGGACGGCGATCTTGGTGTCGAAGCGCACGGGCGCGTGGTCGGTGGTGTTCATGCCCCGAGGCTGCCGGTGACGGCCCCGGGGCGTCTTGTACATTCCTTGCATGGTGGCGGGGCAGCGGGTCGTGGCATGGCGTCCCCGCGTCCCCGGGGTGGTGGAGGTGTTCCACGCCCGGTTCACGGAGCACGCGTATCCGATGCACGTCCACGACGTGTGGACGCTGCTGATCGTCGACGACGGCGCGGTCCGGTACGACCTGGACCGGCGCGAGCACGGCACGCCGGGCGACACCGTGTCGCTGCTGCCGCCGCAGGTCCCGCACAACGGCTCCCCCGCGACCGCCCACGGCTTCCGCAAGCGGGTCCTGTACCTGGATCCGACGCAGCTCGACGAGGGCCTGATCGGCGCCGCCGTCGACTCCCCCGACCTGGTCGACCCGCTGTTGCGCCGCCGTGTCGGGCAGTTGCACACCGCGCTGACGGAACCGGGCGACGAGTTCGAGGCGCAGTGCCGTCTCGCCCTGGTCCGCGAACGGCTGGGCGACCATCTGCGGCCCGGCGCCGCCACGCGCGCGCGTGAGACCGTTCCGGGGGTGGCGCACGCTCTGCGGGAGCTGCTCGACGCCCGGCTGTTCCAGGGGGTGCCCCTGGAGGAGGCGGCGGGGCTGCTGGGCGCCCATCCCACCCATCTCGTACGGGCGTTCAGCCGGGCTTTCGGCATCGCCCCGCACCAGTATCTGACGGCCCGGCGCCTGGACCGGGCACGGCGGCTGCTGCTCGACGGGATGCCGCCGGGGGAGGTCGCGGCGACCACCGGTTTCTACGACCAGTCGCATCTGAACCGCTCGTTCAAACGGCTCGTGGGCACGACTCCCGGGCGGTTCGCGGGCGGGCGCGGCGGGGCGGTCAGGCCGGAGGGGCCTTCCGGAGGGAACGTGTCAGACCCCGGTGGGCGCGGACCAGGACGGCGGCGGTCGTGAGGAGGACCACGTCGAGCAGCGCGACGGAGGCGAGCGGGGGCAGCCGGACGGCGGCCACCCCCACGACGACGAGGACGGCGGCCCCGGCGAGCCGTTCGGCCCAGGCTCCGCCGACCGTGGTGCGGAAGTACCAGGCCGTCGTGACGAGGTAGAGCGCGGGCCCGCCGAAGAGGAGCAGGGCGATCTCGGTGGAACCGTGGCCGGTGGGGTGGGCGATGGCCAGTTCGCTGCCGACGGCGAGGGCGACGAGCGCGGCCAGGACGAGATAGGCGCTGTTCACGCCGAGACGGAGCGCCCGCACCGGGTCGGGGGTGGTGGCCAGGACCGTACGGACGACGTCCTCGCCACCGCCGAAGTAGGCGGCCCACAGACAGACCAGGGCCACGAACACGCCCGCGGTCGCGAGCACGCTGGGCGCGTCGACCGGGGCGTCGGTCATCGCCCGGCCCGCGGTGAGGACGGTCTCGCCGAGCAGGATGATGAAGAGCAGCCGGAGGCGTTCGAGCATGTGACCGGCGTCGAAGACGAATTCCCGGCTGCGGAGGGTGCGGCCCGGCAGCGGGTGGGCGAGCCAGGTCCCGGTGACGTCCACGAGGGCGGCGGCGGCCCACCACCACAACCGGGGCCCCGGGCCGACCGCCGCGCCGACGACCCACAGCGGGGCGGAGCAGGAGACCCAGACCAGGGTGCGGCGGAAGTGCTCGCGCTGCGCCTCCGTACGGGCGACGGCGGCCGTCACGGCGACGGCGAGGAACTGGATCAGCAGCAGGGGGACGACGAAGGCCGGGGCGTGGTCGCCGAAGGCGTTCGGGATCTCGGCGTTCATGAAGAGGCCGAGGCCCATCACGACGACGATCATCCACCGGGTGACGACCCGGTCGACGTCGAGGAGGGTGGCCTCGTAGCTGGTGAAGGTCCAGGTGCCGAAGACGGCGGCCAGGAGGACCGCGGTCTCCGCCGCGCCCCGCGCGGTGAGGTGTTCCAGGAGGTGGTGGGAGAGCTGGGAGACCGCGAAGACGAAGACCAGGTCGTAGAACAGTTCCAGCGGCGACACTTCCCGCCGCGGTGCCAGTGGTCGGGGCGCGCTGCTCATGACCGGCTCCTCCTGGGGACGGCGGTGCGGTCCCCGCTCGCGGCGGACGGGGACGGCGGTACGGTCCCCATTCGCGGCCGGACGGGGTCCACGGCCGCGCGGGCGGCGGCGGGACGTATGTGTGCCCGGCCGTCGGCCCCTCGTAACCGGTCGGACCGCGATCGGGACGACCGAGACCATCACCCCGACCGCCGTCGGACTCTCCCCGGTCGGTCCTGGAGCGGCCCGTCGAGCCCCGGGAAGGCGCTGCGCGGTGGGAGCGGCGCGAGGGAAAAAAGCATTGGCCTCTGATCGGGGGCCGGGCGACCATGGCTCCGTGAAACCGTTGAAGATCGTCGCGGGCGACGCGACCGACCCCCAGGCGAAGGGGCCGAAGATCATCGCCCATATCTGCAACGACCTCGGCGGATGGGGCAAGGGATTCGTCCTGGCGCTCTCGCGTCACTGGCCCGGACCGGAGCGCGAGTACCGGCGCTGGCACCGCGAACGCGCGGGTGACGACTTCGCCCTCGGAGCAGTGCGGATGGTCCGCGTCCGGTCCGACATCCGGGTCGCGAACATGGTCGCGCAGCGCGGGACGAAGACGGGAAGCAGCGGTCCGCCGATACGGTACGACGCCGTCGAACGCTGCCTCCAAACCCTCGCCGAGCACGCCCTCGCCGACGGGGCCTCCGTCCACATGCCCCGCATCGGCTGCGGCCTCGCCGGCGGCAAGTGGGAACGCGTCGAGCCGATCATCAGCAGATCCCTGAGTGCCCGCGACATCGCCGTCACCGTCTACGACCACGCATGAGACCGCCGTTCCGTCCGGCCTCGGAGCAGCGGAGCCGCTGTCGGCTGTCGTGAGGTGACGAGTGGCTCCCTGTAGCCGTCGGGGAGGCGGCGGATCTGGTCGGGGGCTGGACGCCGCTGGAGGCGGACCGGGGAACGGCTCAGGACCTCGGGCCTCGGGCCTGGGCCCTCTCGCCCCTCCTGCCCGGTCCGGACCCGGACCCGGCCCCAGACCCCGGCTCAGCTCCTGGCCCCGGTGCGGCCCTCCGTACGGCCCCGGTCCCGGCTTCCGGCCTCCGGTTCCGGCCTCCGGTTCCGGCCTCCGGGAACATTTCCCACCCCTCGTTCGTCATACCCCCCAAGGGTATGCAGAGGAGAGTTCATGACCACGAGAAGACTGACCGCGCTCACCCCCGAGCAGGCGCCGGGCCGGGCCGGGGAGCTGTTGGCCGACATCGTCGGGCGGCACGGCTCCGCCGGGGAGATGGTGTCGACGATGGCGCACTCGCCCGCGCTGCTCGACGGCTATCTGAGCCTGTCGCGGGCGATGAAGCGGGTGAAGATCCCCCGCGCGCTGAGCGAGAAGCTGTCGCTCGCGGTCCAGGAGTGGATCGGCTGCGGCACCTGCCGGGAGGCGCACCGGGCCGCCGGTCTCGCGGCGGGGCTCACCGAGACCGATGTCGAGCTCGCCCGTCAGGGCACGTCGAAGGACCCCCGGGAGGCGGCGCTGATCGCGCTCGCCCTCCGCGTCCTCGCCGAGCCGGGCTCCCTCACCGACGAGGACGTCGCCGAGGTGCGGGCGCACGGCTGGAGCGACCGGGTGATCGCGGAAGTGGTCGGGGTGGTGACGCTGAACCTCCTGACCGGAGCGTTCAACCTGTTGGCGGGCATCCAGCCGGACCGGCGGGCCGAGGACGGCGAGAGCAGCGAGAACGACTGACATCCCCGACCGTCGGCCCGACCCCTGCGGACCGGGCGCACCGGTCCGTACGGCCGCCACCGGCCACCCGGCGCACGGCCACCCAGCCCACGGCAGCCAGGTCCGCGACCGGCCCGTCCGGCACCCACCCGGCGCCCGGCCGCTCAGTCCACGGCGGGCGGCCCGAAGGTGACGTCGGCGGCGGCGACGGTGACCTCCGCGTCGCTTCCCAGCGCGTACGCCGCCACCCGCGAGGCGACGGCCGCAGGAACGGCTTCGCAGACCCCCGGTACCGCCGGGACGTCCTGGGTGGCGTGGGCGTCGAACGGTACGACGACCCGGTAGCCCCGCTCCAGCGCCGTGCGGGCCGTGGCCTGGACGCACATCTCCGACATCACTCCGCAGACGGCGACCGACCGGACCCCGGCGCCGGAGAGGACCGCGCCGAGCGGGGTCTCCCGGAAGCCGTCGTCGAAGGGCTTGCGGACGACCACCTCCGTGGGGCCCGGCTCGACGGGGTGGTGCAGCTCCCAGCCGGGCGTGTGCGGCTCGTCCTCCGCGCCGGGCGGCCCGTCGTTCTGCAGATGCACGACGAACGCCCCCTCCTTCCGGGCCCGTGCCAGCAGCTCGGCCGTGCGGTCGACGAGCAGGGCGGCGTCCGGTACGGCTCCGGGTCCGGTCACGAAGGCGGACTGGACGTCCACGACGAGCAGGGCGTCCACCGGGGACGGGCGGGCGGCGGAAGGCGGGGACGAAGGCGCGGTCATCCCGCCATCATCGGAGCGGACCTCCCCCGACGCCACGGGTTTTCGTCCGGCACGCGACGGCGTCCGGTGCCCCCGCCCCTACGGGACGGGGCTCGTCACGCCGGGGGCGGCGGACAGGGCGTCCGGGAGTTCGTCCGGCAGCCCGGTCTGCGGGGACAACAGGTCGCCCAGCGCGGCGAGGCGGATCAGCCGCAGGATCGACGGCTGGTCGCACACGAGCCGCCAGTCCGCCCCGCTCCGGCGCACGCACCCGGCGCAGTGGGCCAGGAGGCCGAGCCCGGTCGCGTCGCAGAAGGTGAGACCGCGAATGTCGAGCGTCAGGGCTTCGGACTCCCTGACGAGGGCGTCCAGCTCGGGACGCAGGTGCCGGACCAGGACGAGGTCCAGCTCGCCCCGGAGGGCGGCGACGGTGGTGCCGTCGGCCGAACGGACGACGAGGTAAGGGTCATGACGGGGGATCAGTTGCATCGGGCGCTCCACAGGGTGGCTCCATGTGTCGCTCCGAGCGTGGCCGCCCCTCTTCCGGAAGGGACGTTTCGCCTCGACCGCTATCACCTGAATCGGTGAATGCCTGGACGGTTCTCCCTCGTACAGGTACCCGAAGGGCGTATAGGTACGCGAGGTGCGCGCCCCCCACCTCCGCGTCCACACCCCCGCCTCCGCACTCGCCGGACCGGCGGGCGGACCCGGCTCGGACGCCCGCGCCCGCCAGGGTGCCCAGGAGCGGGCGCCCCCTCGGACCAGCGGCATCCCGGGCGGTGACGGTGACGGGTTCCGCCGGATCGGCCCCGGCCGCCCGGCGCGTCCGGCCGGTGGGATCAACGGGGGCGCCGTCGGCCTCGAAGCGGATGCGGCGGCGCGGGTGCCCGAGGCCCCTCGGTGAGCTGCCGGAGGGCTTACGGGTGGAGGGCCCGGGGCCCTCAGACGTACGCCGTCCGTCCGTCGAGGGGTCCGCCCGGCCCACTGATCGGGCGGCGGAGAGCAGCGCAATTGGTCCCGGGTGGTCCGGGGTCCGGGGGTCCGGCATCCGGCGGGTGCAATCGGCCCGGAGGCCGGGGCGGGAGGCGGCGAGCGCGTCGAGTCCCGCGCGGAACAGCGCCTCGTCCGGAGACCAGCGGGGCGCGGCCCCGCCGCGCCGGAGGGTCACGGCGGGGCGGTGGGGCCCGCGCCATCCAGGCCATCCGGGTCCGGGTCATCCGGGTCGTCCGGGTCGTCCGGGTCGTCCGTGCCGATCACGACGGCGTCGAAGTCTGCGCCGCCCACCGTGCGGGACCGGCATTCGCGCCGGTGGCCGCGCCCGTACCACCGGCCGTGGCCGTACCTGTGGCCGGGGACGGGTCCGCAGCCGCGCCCGCGCCCGTGCCGGTGACCGTGACCGTCTCCGCCCCGGCAGTCGCCACCCCACCCGTCTCCGCCGCCACCGCCTCCGCGCTGATGCGGTCGAACTGCGCGCCCATCGCGGCGGCGAGCGCCTGGGCGGCGGAGAGCGGCCGGACCATGACCGTGAAGTCGTCGATCCGGCCGTCCTCGTCGAAGTGGAGGAAGTCGCAGCCGTGGATCCGCTTGCCGTCGACCTCGGCGGTGAAGACGAGCGCGCGGTCCCGGCCGTCCGCGCCCGCGATCTCGCGGACGTACCGGAAGTCGGTGAGGACGCGGATCACCCCGCGCAGGATCGCGGCGGTGAGGGCCCTGCCCCGGTACGGGCGGAACGCCACGGGGCTGGTGAAGACGACGTCCTCCGCGAGCATCGCCTCGACGGCGGCGTGGTCGCGCTTCTCGACGGCCTGACGGAACGGGTGCGTCACAGAGACTCCATACTCAATTTATTGAATAGGTGCACTCGCAGCTAACCCCATGGCGACCGACCGCGTCCAGGGCGCGGACATCCCGGCCCGCGACCCGCCCGGCCCAGGAACACCCCTCCCCGAGCCCGACCAGGCCCGGCCCGCCCCCGATCAGACCCCCGGCTCCGCCCGGCGCCGCAGCGGCGGCCAGGACAGCGTGGCCCACGCCCGCAGCAGCCATTCGAGCGGGCCGTACCGGTGACCCCGCAGCCACCACCGGGCGGCGACGGCCTGGACGGCGAAGAGCGCGAGGGCGACCGCGAGGACCTCGGACGGCGACAGCCGGCCCGTCAGCCCGGCCCCGTACCCCGTGAACAGCAGGGCGCAGACCAGGGACTGGGTGAGATAGCCGGTCAGGGTCACACTGCCGACCGGTCCGAGGGCGGCCACCACGCTCCGCCCGAACCGCCCCCGGGCGAGCCGGAGCACGGTGACGGCGTACGCGGCGGTGAGCAGCGGCGCGGTCACGACGTCCACACCGAGCGCGAGAATCTGGTAGGCGCCTCCCGGGCGGACCAGGCTCGCGTGCGCGTACACGACGGCGCCGAGGAGTCCGACCGTGAATCCCGCCCACTGGAGCCGGACCAGGGTCCGCCGGTGCCGGTCGAGGTCCGCCATCACACGGCGGCGTCCGGCGGCGAGACCGAGGAGGAAGGCTGCGAGGGCGGCCGGGGCCTGGAAGAAGACCAGCAGGTAGACGACGTCGGGCAGTTGCGACAGATGTTCCCGGACCACCTCCCCGGGGCTGCCGCGCAGCGCCTCCGTCGTCCGCGCGGCCTCGGCGGCGGCACCCGGGTCGACGCCGCCGGTGCCCGTGAGGTGCACGCCGAGCGCGAGCAGGGCGTAGAGGGCGGCGGTGGCCGCCAGGAGCACCACGGCGGTACGGATCGCGGTGCGGGGCGCGATCCCCCGCACCGCGAACAGGACCAGGCCGAGGACGGCGTACGTGGTGAGGATGTCGCCCGGGAACAGCAGGACCGCGTGGAGCGCGCCGAGGACGAACAGTCCGGCCAGGCGCCGCAGGAAGCGCGGCCCGAAGCGGGCTCCGCTCCGTGCGGCGGAGTCCAGTTGGAGCGTGAAGGCGTAGCCGAACAGGAACGAGAACAGCAGGAAGAACTTGGCCTCGAAGAACACCGCCACCAGCCATCCGGCCGCGTCGTCGAGGGGCGCGCCGAAGGCGGGGTCCTCGGCTCCCGAGCCGTGGTGGGCGGAGGCCAGATAGCCGATGTTGACGACGAGGACGCCGAGCAGGGCGAAGCCGCGCAGGGCGTCGACGTGCGCGAGCCGCCCGCGGGTGGTGGCACCGGCGGCCGGGCCCGTTCCCGTACTGGTGGCGGCCTTCCGGGTGATGGCGTCCGGGGGCGCCGTTCCCGGCCCTTCGGCCTTCGTGGTCTCCATGACCCTCCCCTAAAACTATCGAATAAGAAACGCTCGTATCGAGAATGAACGTATTACTATCGATAGCGCAAGTCGACGAGGAGGAGGGCCATGAACACGGAGCCGGTGGTGTGCCGGGAAGTCCCCGAGGGGAGCGAGGCGCGGGTCGCCGCGCTGTACTGGGAGGCGTTCGGGCGCAAGCTCGGCGCCGCCCTCGGCCCGCCCGACAGGGCCCGCGCCTTCCTCGCGGAGCATCTCCACCGCGACCGGGGCGTCACCGTGCTCGTGGACGGCGAGGTCGCCGGAGTGGCGGGCTACCAGCTCGGCGGGCGCGGTCTGACGGGCGGCGGCGCCTCGGACGTCCTCGCCGCCTACGGGGTCCTGAGCGGACTGCGGCGGCTGGCCCTCCTGGCGCTCATGGAGCGCCGCCCCGCCGCACGGGAACTGGTGATGGACGGGATCGCCGTCGCCGCCGGACACCGGGGCGAGGGCCTAGGCGGCCGTCTGCTGCGGGAGGTCGCGGCGGTCGCCGCCGAGGCCGGGTGCCGCCGGATCCGGCTCGACGTCATCGACGTCAACCCCCGGGCGCGCGCCCTCTACGAGCGGCACGGCTTCACCGGCGTCCGCACCGAGCGCACCCCGTACCTGCGGGATCTGATGGGTTTCGGCGCGGTCACGACCATGCACCGGCCCGTCACCCCGTCCGACGCCCGCCCGCACGGGCGGACCCCCGACTCCCGGGAGCCCCGATGAAGAGCACGAGCGCGGCGGACGACTCAGGGGAGCCTGTGAAGACCACGGCCGTCGCGGACGGCTCCGGAAAGCCGACCCGGACCACGACCGTCGCGGACGACTCCGGAAAGCCGACCCGGACCACGGTCGTCGCGGACGGCCCCGGAAAGCCGACCCGGACCACGGCCACGGCGGACGGCTCCGGGGCGCCGACCGGGACCACGGCCGCGACGGACGGCGGCGGGAAGCCGGTGCGGCCCCCGACCGCCGTGCCGGAGGAGGGCGGCGCCTCGGACGCCGTCCCGACCCGCACCCTCGTGCACGCCCTCGTCCGCACGGACGGCACCGTCGACGCCGGGGAGCTGTACCAGGTCGCGGGGCTGCTCTCGATGACCGACCAGCAGGTCAGGCTCTGCGTCAAGCGCCTGGTCGCCGAGGGCCTGTTCACCCAGGAGGGGCGCGGTCGCAGGGCCGTCCTGCGCGCGGTCGCCGAACCCTCGGGGCCGCTCGCCCCCGACGTCTCCTCCGTGCGGCTCGCCTACCGCCAGGACCAGGGGCTCGCCCCGTGGGACGGCGTCTGGCACCTTTTCGCGTTCGCCGTGCCCGAGTCCGCGCGGGCGGCCAGGGACGCGCTCCGCGACGCCCTGCTCGGTCTCGGCGCCGCGCCCCTCCAGGGCGGGCTGTACGTCACCCCCCACCCGGTCGAACCGCTCGTCGAACAGCGGGCGGGGCAGCTCGGCGTGGCCTCCCAGCTCGCCTGCCTCACCAGCACCGACCTGAGGATCGGGGCCCCGGCGGAGCCCCGGGAGCTGGCGGCGGCACTGTGGCCGCTGGACGGGATCGCCGCCCGGTACGGAGAGCTGGCCGCCGCCGCCCGAGACTGCCTGGACCGGCTCGAAGGACCCGAACCGCCTACGGGGCCGGAACGGCTGATGCTGGCCGTCCGGCTCGCCGCCGTCTTCACCCGCGCCATGCGGCCCGATCCGCTGCTGCCCCCGGAGCTGCTGCCCCGGCCCTGGCCCGGCGCACGGGCACGGGAGCTCTTCTCCACCGCCTGGGCCGCCCTCACGACGGCGGCGGAGCGGGACCCCGGCCCCTCCTCGCCCCGCCTGTTCGCGCTGTACGAGGAGCTCACCGGGCGGACGGCGCCGGAAGCCTGACCCGGCGGACGCCGACCCGGACAGGGGCCCGCCGGGGTCGCGGGACACGGGCGGCGGCCCCCGGAAACCGGAGGACCGGAAAACCAGAAACCGGAGAAGAGGGAAAGGGGACCGGCCCCGCGCACGGGACCGGACTCGGGGGGCGAGTCCGTGCGTCCGTGGGCGGGGCCGGAGAGAGCGGGCCGGGAAGTCCGGGGCGGAGGCGCCCCGGGCGTGGATCAGCCCGCGTGCCGGGCCATCCACTCCTCGACCTCGTCCGAGGAGCGCGGCAGACCCGCCGACAGGTTCTCGTTGCCGTCCTCGGTGACCAGCAGGTCGTCCTCGATGCGGACGCCGATGCCGCGCCACTCCTGCGGCACGGTGAGGTCGTCGGGCTGGAAGTAGAGACCCGGCTCGACGGTGAGGAGCATTCCCGGTTCGAGGACGCCGTCGACGTACTCCTCGTTGCGGGCGTGCGCGCAGTCGTGGACGTCGAGACCGAGCATGTGCCCGGTGCCCGCCATGGTGAAGCGGCGCTGGAGACCCAGCTCGTACGCGCGCTCGGCGGGGCCCTCTATGAAGCCCCACTCGACGAGCCGGCCCGCGAGGTGACGCTGCGAGGCCTCGTGGAAGTCGCGGTAGGCGGCGCCGGGCTTGACGGCGGCGATGCCCGCCTCCTGGGCCTCGTACACCGCGTCGTACACCGCGCGCTGCACCTCGGTGAAGGTGCCGCTGATGGGGAGGGTGCGGGTGACGTCGGCGGTGTAGAGCGAGTGGGTCTCCACGCCCGCGTCGAGGAGGAGGAGTTCGCCGGGCCGGACCGGGCCGTCGTTGGAGGTCCAGTGCATGATCGTGGCGTGGTCGCCCGCGGCGCAGATCGAGCCGTAGCCGAGGGCGTTGCCCTCCAGACGGGCGCGGCGGAAGAAGGTGCCCTCGATCCAGCGCTCGGAGGTGGCGACGGCGGTGGAGAGGTCGGCGACGCAGTCGGTGAAGCCGCGGACGGTGGAGTCCACCGCCTTGCGCATCTCGCCGATCTCCCAGGCGTCCTTGACGAGCCGCAGGTCGGAGAGCGCCTCCTCCAGTGCGTCGTCGCGGTCCTCGTCGGTGGTGACGGCGGCTTCGAGCCTCGGGTCGTGGCCGCGCACGATACGGGTGGGGACCCCGGGGGCGGCGGCCAGGTCATCGGCGGCGGCGCGGACGTCCCGGCAGGGCAGGCCCAGGACGACCTCGGCCTCGCGGAGGGTGCGGCGGCGGCCCATCCACAGTTCGGCGGTGGCGCCGAGCCAGAACTCGTCGTTGTCGCGGCTGTCGCGGGGCAGCTGGTAGCAGTAGGCGTCGTGGCCGCCGTCGGCGCGGGGTTCGAGGACGAGGGCGCCGTCGCGGGCCTGGTCGCCGGTGAGGTGGACGTAGCCGGTGTACGGACGGAACGGGTACGTGTCGTCGTTGGAGCGGGTCTTCAGATTGCCCGAGGGGATCACCAGGCGCTCGCCGGGGAAGCGAGCGGAGAGCGCGGCGCGGCGCGCGGCCGCGTACGGGGACTGCTCGGCGGGCTCCAGATCGTGCTGCTCGGTGTCCGCCCACCCCGTCCTCATGAGGCTGGAGAGTTCCTCGGAGACGCCTTCGTAGAGGCCGTTCTTGCGACCCTTCGCCACGTCCTGCACCTTCTTCCGGATGAGTTCCTGGGCCGCCGGACATCGGCGGCATCCCGGAAGCTACTCCACTCCGGGGCCGCCGGGTGCCCAGGACCGCCAGTGGCACGGATCGGACACGGCGGGGCCGCCCGGAGGCTCCGGCGGGCCGCATAATCGGTCCATGGCGAACGAGAAGCTGAGCGAGGCCCTCCGTCTCCTGGGGATCGGTCCCGGAGCCGTACGGGTCTACCGCAGCCTCCTGGCGGAGGGGCCCGCGCCGCTGAGCGCGGTCGGCGACGCCGCCGGTGTGACGGGCCCGGAGCTGGCGGAGGCGTACCGCGAACTGGTCGACTCCGGTCTGGCGAGCACCGCCGACGAGGAGCGGGAGGTGGTCGCCCCGGTGCCGCCCGCCGCCGGTCTGGAGATCCTCGGGCGGCGGCGGGCGGCCGAGCTGGACTCCTCCCGGATCACGGTCGGGAGCGCCTTCGACTCGTTCCGGCGGCACCGGCTCGCCGGATACCACGATCCGCTGGTGGAGGTCGTCACCGGCGAGGCGATCGGGCTGCGGATGCGGCAGGCCTGGGCCAGTGCCCGGGAGCGGATCCGGCAGTTCGACTCGCCGCCGTACTTCCCGCTGGAGGGGGCCACGGACGACGCGCTCGCCACGCTCGCGCGGGGGGTGACGCAGCGGGTGGTGTACTCCCGCGCGTCCCTGGAGCACCCGGGGCAGCTGGAGAACGCGATCGAGCCGTGCGTCGAGGCGGGCGAGCAGGCCCGGGTGCTGCCGTCGGTGCCGGTCAAGCTGGTCGTCATCGACGACGCGTACGCCCTGGTCGCCCTGTCGATCAAGGAGACGGACGTCTACAACACCATGCTGGTCGTGCAGCCGTGCGGGCTGCTCTCGGCGCTCGTGGCGCTGTTCGAGCAGGCGTGGCAGAGCGCGCTGCCCCTGCACGGGCGGACGGCGCGGCCGGCCGCCCTGCTCCCGGCGGACCGGCGGCTGCTGCGGCTGCTCGCGGCCGGGGCGGACGACGAGGTCATCGCCCGGGAGCTGGGGGTCAGCCGCCGCACGCTGTTCCGCCGGGTGCAGGTCCTGATGGCCAGGCTCGGCGCTACGAGCCGGTTCCAGATGGCGTTGCAGGCACAGCGCTCGGGCTGGCTGTGACGGCGTCCCCGGTGAGCCGCTGCCACAGGTAGGTGTGGACGAGCGCGCTGTTGTGCGCGGCCTGTTCGTTGTCGCCCGCCCCGGCGTGGCCGCCGCCGGTGTTCTCGTGGAACAGGACGGGATGGCCGAGTTCCCGCAGCCGGGCCGCCGTCTTGCGGGCGTGGCCGGGGTGGACCCGGTCGTCCCGGGTGGAGGTCATCAGGAGGACCGGCGGGTACGGGCGGTCCGCCGCGAGCCCGTGGTACGGCGAGAGGTCCAGGAGGTGCGGGCGGTCGGCCTCGTCGTCCGGGTCCCCGTACTCGGCGATCCAGGACGCGCCCGCGAGGAGCTTGTGGAAACGGGTCATGTCCAGGAGGGGGACCTCGGCGACGATCGCCCCGAAGAGCTCGGGGTGCCGGGTGAGCATGGCGCCCATGAGGAGGCCGCCGTTGCTGCCGCCCTTGGCACCCAGCATCGCCGGGGTGGTGATCCCGCGCGCCACGAGGTCCTCGGCGACGGCCGCGAAGTCCTCGAAGGCCCGGGGGCGTTCGGCGCGCAGGGCCGCCTGGTGCCAGTCGGGGCCGTACTCCCCGCCGCCCCGGATGTTGGCGATGACATGGGTGCCGCCGCGCTCCAGCCAGGCGCGGCCGGTCACCGCCCCGTAGTAGGGGGTGAGGGAGACCTCGAAGCCGCCGTAGCCGTAGAGCAGGGTGGGGCCGGGTCCCGTGCCGGTGCGGTCGGCGCCGATCACGAAGTACGGGACGCGGGTGCCGTCCCGGGAGGTCGCGAAGTGCTGGGCGACGGTGAGCCCCGAGGTGTCGAAGCGTTCCGGGGCCCGCTTGAGGACCTCGGAACCGGCGCCGATCCGCCCGAGGTGCAGGGTGGACGGCTGGAGGAAGCCGGACACGTCGAGGAAGTACTCGTCGGAGACGTCCGGGTCGGTGCCGAAGACGCTGACGGCGGACAGCTCGGGCACTCCGGTGAGCGGGCGGCGCTCCCAGGGGCCTTCGGCGGTGGGGGTGAGCACTTCGAGGCGGGTGCTGACGTCCCGCATCGTCTCCAGGACGAGGTGGTCGCGGGTCCACAGGTGCCCGGCGAGGGCGGTGCGCGGGTCCGGGACGAACAGGACCTGGTGGGTGCGGTCCCCGGCGAGGAAGTCCTCGAAGCCGAAGGCGAGGAGCGAGCCGGTGGGCCGGTCGAGCCACGGGGACTTCAGGGTGACGAGGAGGTACTGGCGGTGGACGTCGATGTCGGCGTCCTCGGGCACGTCGATCCGGACGAGGGTGCCGTCGGGGCGCAGCAGGTGGACCTCGCCGCGGAAGAAGTCCAGGGAGCGTCCGACGAACTCCCGCTCGTAGCCGGGGGTGGTGTCGCGGCTGCCCCAGGCCGACACGTCGCCCGGCTCGGCCTCGAAGACCGTCTCGGCGTCCGCCAGGGGCGTTCCGCGCCGCCAGCGCCGGACGGTGCGGGGGTAGCCGGAGTCGGTCAGGGAGCCGGGGCCGTGGTCGGTGCCGACGAGGACGGCGTCGGCACCGGCCCAGCCGATCCGGCTCTTCGCCTCGGGGAGCCGGAAGCCGTCCTCGACGAACTCCCTTGTCCCGAGGTCGAATTCGCGGACCACGGCGGCGTCCCCGCCGTCCCTGGAGAGGTGCACGAGGGCCCGCCCGTAGTCGGGCCGCCGGACCTCCGCCCCGTCCCACACCCACTTCTCGCCCTCCGCCTCGGCGAGCGCGTCGAGGTCGAGGAGGAGCTCCCACTCGGGTTCGTCCGCGCGGTACCGCTCCAGGGTGGTGCGCCGCCACACGCCCCGCACGTGCTCGGCGTCCCGCCAGAAGTTGTACAGGTGCTCGCCCCACCGTACGGGGTAGGGAATCCGGTCCGAGGCGTCGAGCACCTCGCGCAGGCGTTTCTTCAGCGTCTCGAAGCCGGTGCCCCCGGCGACGGCGTCGGCCGTCTCGGCGTTCCGTTCGGCCACCCACGCGAGCGCGGCGTCCCCCGAGATGTCTTCGAGCCACAGATACGGGTCGTCATCGGTCATCCCCGTATTGTGCAGGCCCGGACGCGGTCCGGTGGAGGGCAGGTCAGGGGGCGTCCACGCGCCGCAGCCGGGCCGCCAGGTGGTGCCCGAGGGGTTCGCCGACCGCTGCCAGGTCGTGGGTGAAGTCCAGGGTGGCGTCGTCGAGGACGTAGCGGCGGCGGGTGGCGTCGACGCGCTTGGCGGTGGGGGTGAGGGCGACGCCGTCGGTGGCCAGGTCCACCGTGCCGTCCCGCGCCTCGCCGACCATGATCTCCGCGATGCCGGTGGGCTGGGTGATCAGCGCCTCGACGGCTCCTTCGGGGCGCAGCCGCCACCAGCCGGTCTCCCGGGCCGCCGGGCGCGACGGGGTGCCGTCCGGGCCGATCAGCCAGGCACGGGCCTCGTAGTGGAGGAAGGGCCTCCCGTCGTGGCTGAAGGTCACTTCCTGCGCGTACGCGAAGTCGGCGTCGAGGGTGGGGTATCCGCCCCTGCCCCGCCCGGTCCAGGTTCCGAGGAGCCCGAGCACGGGGCCGAGCAGCTCGTGCGGCGCGGGCACCCCGTCGGCCCGGAAGGCGTCGGGGTAGGGGAACTGCCGGTCGTGTGGGGACATGGGTGCGCTCCTGGGTCGGGATCCGGTTGCCGCAGGGCAGCTTAGGGGCCGCACCCCCGGCCGGGGCCCTTGCCGGGCGGGTCCCGGAGGAGATCCGGCCGGTCGGCCGGGGGCGCGGCACCGGGAGACGGGGGCGGCCGTGGCCCGGCAAGGCCGAAGGAGAACGAGCGGGCCCGAGTCCGGGCGGAAGCCGTACGGAGAGCGACCGGGCCGAGGGCGGGGGGGGAGGGAGACCGGGCTGAGCGCGGGCGGACCAGGGCGGGGCGGAGAGCGGCCGGGCGAAACGACCGGGCCGAGGGCGGGCGGACGAAGGGCAGGGCCGAGGGCGGGGGGAGAGCGACCGGGCCGTCCCGCCCGTTCGGCTTCGGGCGGGGGCCGGTGGTACGGCCCCGGCGGGCAGAGCGGTGGGGCCCGACCCGGCCCGGCCGGTCGCTCTCCACCCGCCCTCGCCCTCGCACCCGCCCTCGCACCCGCACCCGCACCCGCACCCGCACCCGCACATGGTCCTCCGGCCGAGGGATGCTCCCCGGCCCCGGGCTCGCCCGTACAACGGGGCCCGGTTCACCTCCCCGTACGACGGCCGTACGAACGCCGTACGAACGCCGTACGGCTCCCGCAACGCTCTCGACACGGTGCCGTACGGGTCCCGTCACACGGCGGTGTCCGGGCGGGCGCCCCCGGGCGTCCGGACCGTGGACCGCTCGTCCGGGCTCCGAGACGGGCGTTGACCCGGTCCGTGCCCGCCGCATACCTTCGCGCCATGCCGCGTACAGCCCTGCTCACCACGCGTGGTCACATCGACCTGCTGCGGGTGGCCTCCGCCGCGTGTCGCCCCGGCCGCTGACGCCCCGCCGCCTCCCGCTCCTCCCCCACGTACCGGTCCGCCGTGCGCGCGTGTTCCCGCCGCGCCCCGGCCGTCGGCGCGCACCCGTTTCCCGTCCCAGGACCCGCCGCCCCGGTCGGCCCGGCGCGCGGCCACGGAAAGGCCTCCCGATGAGCGTTCATCTGCACTGGTTCCTGCCCACCGGCGGCGACGGCCGGACCCTCGTCGACCGGCACGCCTACGCGGACGGCGGGATCACCCGCGACCGGGCCGTTCCCGGGGTGCGGGCGCCGGACATCGAGTACCTGGCCCAGATCGCCAAGGCCGCCGAGCAGCTGGGGTTCGAGGGCGTGCTGACGCCCACCGGCACCTGGTGCGAGGACGCGTGGCTGACGACGGTCGCGCTCGCCCAGCACACCGAACGGCTCAAGTTCCTGGTGGCGTTCCGGCCGGGCGTGCTGTCGCCGGTGCTCGCGGCCCAGATGGCGGCCACGTACCAGCGGATCACCCGGGGCAGGCTGCTGCTCAATGTGGTGACCGGCGGCGACTCGGCCGAGCAGCGCCGGTTCGGGGACCGCCTGGACCACGACCGGCGGTACGCGCGGACGGCGGAGTTCCTGTCGGTGGTCCGGGGCGTGTGGGGCGGGCGGCCGTTCGACTTCGCGGGCGAGCACTTCCATGTCGAGGGCGGTCTGACCGCGCTGCCTCCGGACCCGCTGCCCGAGATCTTCTTCGGGGGTTCCTCGGCTGCCGCCGGTCCGGTCGCGGCGGAACACGCGGACGTCTATCTGACCTGGGGCGAGCCGCCGTGGCAGGTCAAGGAGAAGCTCGACTGGATCAGGGGGCTCGCGGCGCGGCGCGGCCGGACGGTCCGCTTCGGCATCCGGGTGCACACGATCTCCCGCGACTCGGCGCGCGAGGCGTGGACGACGGCCGACCGGCTGCTGTCCACGCTCGACGAGGAGACGGTCGCCTCGGCGCAGCGGGTACTCGGCCGCAGCGAGTCGGTCGGCCAGCAGCGGATGGTGGCGCTGCACCGGGGCGGTTCGCTGGACCGCGACCGGCTGGAGATCTCGCCGAACCTGTGGGCGGGGGTGGGTCTGGTACGGGGCGGGGCGGGCACCGCGCTGGTCGGCAGCCACGCGGAGGTCGCGGACCGGATCGAGGAGTACCACGACCTGGGCGTGGAGCACTTCGTACTGTCCGGCTACCCGCACCTGGAGGAGGCGTACTGGTTCGGCGAGGGCGTGCGGCCGGTGCTCGCGGCGCGCGGACTGCTGCCGGAGGTCCCGCCGCCCCCGCTCCACGGGTCCCCGGGCGCGCGCTCCTCGGCGCCCGGCGGGGCGGCGGCGCTCGCGCCGGGCGGCCGGACCTGACGAAACGGCCCCGGACATGGCAACGGCCCCGGACCGCAGCGGAGAGGCCGCGGCCCGGGGCTCGGTACGTGTGCGGTTCCCGGCCGCACGGACCGGTGCGACCGGGAACGCGGTCCTTCGGGCCGGTGCGATCAGGAACGTGGCCCGTCGGAGCGGTGCGACTAGGAGAAGAAGCCGAGGGCCGACTCGCGGCTCCACACGGTCTCGGAGCCGTCGTTCTGGTAGAAGACCGGGCCGACACGGTCGATGACACCGGCGAAGGTCGTGGTGTCGGACCGCTGGCCGCCGTGCTCGCCGTTGTAGGAACCGCCGCCGCCACCGCCGTGGGCCAGGGCGCCACCGGCACCACCGAGCAGGATGCCGGTGGCGAGGACGGACGCCGCCAGGACAGAGCGCATACGCATGAATACTCCCGTGGTCTCTTGTGCGACACGGCGGAGGAAGGAGCCGCGTCGGTCGGTCCAACAGCGCGCGCCGATCACGGGACACGGGCCGTCCCTCCGATGGCCCACCGGGGTCACCCACCGGGCTGACCGGGCGGCGGGAAGATCCACGCCCCCGGCCTGGTTGGTAGAACCGTGAACGATATCGGGGTGAGAGAGGCGCCGGACGGCGGACGGTCCGGGCGGGCGGTGGACGTCGTCGTGATCGGCGCCGGGCAGGCGGGGCTCTCGGCCGCCTTCCATCTGCGCCGGTCCGGTCTGGAGCCGGACCGGGACTTCGTGGTGCTCGACCACGCCCCGCGCGCGGGCGGGGCCTGGCAGTTCCGCTGGCCCTCGCTCACGTACGGCAAGGTCCACGGGATGCACGCGCTGCCCGGCATGGAGCTGACCGGCGCCGATCCGGACCGGCCGTCGTCGGAGGTGATCGGCACGTACTTCGAGGCGTACGAGCGGACCTTCGGGCTGCGGGTCCACCGGCCCGTGGACGTCACCGCCGTCCGGGAGGGCGACGGCGGGCGGCTGCTCGTCGAGACCTCCGAGGGCCCTTGCGCGACCCGCGCCCTGGTCAACGCCACCGGGACCTGGGACCGGCCCTTCTGGCCCCGCTACCCGGGCCAGGAGACCTTCCGGGGGCGTCAGCTGCACACCGCCGGATATCCGGGACCGGCGGAGTTCGCGGGGCTGCGGGTGCTCGTGGTCGGCGGCGGGGCGTCCGGCACCCAGCACCTCATGGAGATCGCGGACGTCGCCGCCGACACGTTCTGGGTGACCCGGCGCGAACCGGTGTTCCGGGAGGGGCCCTTCGGTGAGAGCGAGGGCCGGGCCGCCGTCGCGCTCGTGGAGGAGCGGGTGCGGCGGGGGCTGCCGCCGGAGAGCGTCGTCTCGGTCACCGGACTCCCGCTCAGCGACGCGGTCCGGGCGGCCCGCGCGCGGGGCGTCCTGGACCGGCTGCCGATGTTCGACCGGATCACCCCGACCGGGGTGGCCTGGGACGACGGCCGGACGGTCGACGTGGACGTGATCCTGTGGGCCACCGGCTTCCGCGCCGCGATCGACCACCTGACCCCGCTGCGGCTGCGCGAGCCGGGCGGCGGCATCCGGGTCGAGGGGACGCGTGCCGTACGGGACGGACGGGTCCACCTCGTCGGCTACGGCCCGTCGGCCTCCACGATCGGCGCCAACAGGGCCGGACGGGCGGCGGCGTCCGACCTCCGCCGCCTGCTGGCCCGGCCCCCGGCCGGAGCCACCGCCGCCGCCCCGTAGGCTCCCCCGCGAAAAGACTGCGGCGGGTCGTTCGTGTCCTGACCGTCCCCGCGCGGGGGCGGTCAGCCCCGTTCCGCGCCCCGGTTGGCGTTGAACTCGGCGACGTTCTCCTGGTGGCGGGCGTAGTCGGCGGTGAAGCGGGTGTCGCCGGGGGCCACCGTGACGAAGTAGAGCCAGTCGCCGTCCGTCGGGCGGATCACCGCGTCGAGCGCCTGGTCGCCCGGATTGCCGATGGGTGTCGGCGGCAGGCCCTTGCGTTCGTAGGTGTTGTACGGGTTGCGGATGCGGGTGTCCTCGTAGCTGGTGTCCACGGTGCTGCGGCCCAGCGCGTAGTTGAGGGTCGAGTCCATCTGGAGGGCCATGCCCCGGGCGAGCCGGTTGTGGACGACCCGGGCGACCTTCGCCATGTCCTCCGGGTTGTCGGCCTCGGCCTGCACGATGCTCGCGGCGATCACGGTCTGGTAGACGCTGAGCCCCTGGGCCTTCGCGCCCGCCACGATCCGTGCGGCGCCGAAGCGCTTGGCGGCGGTGTCCACCATGAACTTCAGCAGCCCCTGCGGGGTGGTGCCACCGGTCACCGGATAGGTCGCGGGGAACAGATAGCCCTCGGGGTTGCCGCCCGCCGCCCGGGGCAGCGGAAGGGCGGCGGCGGGCGCGGTCGCGGTCTTCCGCGCGGTTCCCTCGGGCAGCCCGAGCGCCCGGTCGACGGCGGTGTAGACCTGACGGGCCCGCCAGCCCTCGGGGACGAGCAGGGTCCGGGCGGGTTCGACGGCGGGTTCGTCGCGGATCAGGAGCAGCGGGACGGCGATCCCGGCGGCCACGGCGAGGACGGCGCCGAGGAGCAGTGCCAGCCTGCCGCGCCGGGTGAGCCGGGGACGGCGCGGCGGCCGGGGCAGGGACGGGCGGCGGGAGCGGCGTGGGGGTGCGTACGGTGAGGACGGCCGGTACGTCATGGCCGCACGCTAACCCGGCCGGAAGCGGAATCCCGGGAACCGCGCACGCGGCGGCGCCGCCGACCCCCGGGGACGGGGGACCGACGGCGCCGGGCACTGCGATCGTCAGACGAGCCATCCCAGGAAGTGGAAGACGCCGGCGAGCAGGTTGGTGATGACGTTCATGTGGTGCTTCTCCTCGTACAGGTACATCAGTGGGACTGCGCGGTGACGGTCTGCAGCTCGTCGAACGCGCACCGCAATCATCGGACGCCGTACGGGAGTTGGGCAATGGATACCAGAACGATCACACGTTCTGGGGAACAACCGCTCCCACGTTCGTTTGTTCGTCGAGCGTGGTGGCGTCCAGGGCGCCGCGCGCGTCCCGGCGGACCAGGGCCGCGTACCGCCCGTCCCGTGCGAGGAGTTCCTCGTGGGTGCCCCGCTCGGCGATCCGCCCCGCTTCCAGGACGACGATCTGGTCGGCGTCCCTGACGGTGGAGAGGCGGTGGGCGATGGTGATCGTGGTGCGGCCCTCGGACAGGGAGTCGATGGCCTGCTGCACGGCGTGCTCCGTACGGGTGTCCAGGGCGCTGGTGGCCTCGTCGAGGATCAGCACGGGCGGGTCGCGCAGGATCGTGCGGGCGATGGCCAGGCGCTGCTTCTCGCCGCCGGAGAAGCGGTAGCCGCGCTCGCCGACCAGGGTGTCGTAGCCCTCGGGCAGCGAGGCGATGTGGTCGTGGATCTGGGCGGCGCGGGCCGCCGCCTCGATCTCCGCGCCGGTGGCGTCCGGCTTGGCGAAGCGGAGGTTGTCGGCGACCGAGGCGTGGAAGAGGTACGTCTCCTGGGAGACCACGCCGATCGCACGGGCGAGCGTGTCGAAGTCCAGGTCGCGCACGTCCACCCCGTCGACCGTGACCCGGCCGCCGGTGACGTCGTACAGCCGGGGCACCAGATAGCTGAGGGTCGACTTGCCGGAGCCGGTGGGGCCGACGACGGCGAGGCTGCCTCCGGCGGGGACCGTGAGGTCGATGCCGTCGAGGGTGGGGCGGCCCCCGCCCTCGGGGTCGTAACGGAACACGACCTTCTCGAAGCCGACCTCGCCCCGGATCTCGGGGAGCCGGACCGGCTCGGCGGGTTCACCGATCTCCACGGGCAGGTCGAGGTACTCGAAGATGCGCTGGAAGAGGGCGAGGGAGGTCTGCATCTGCACACCGGTGGAGAGCAGGCTGACGGCGGGCCGGAAGAGGCCCTGCTGGAGCGAGACGAAGGCGACGAGGGTGCCGAGCGAGATGGCCGGGCCGCCCGGGGACATGGCGATGCCCGCGGCCCAGTAGATCAGGGCGGGCATGGCGGCCATGACGATGCCGATGGTGGACATCCGCCACCGGCCGGCCATGGAGGAGCTCACTTCGAGGTCGACGAGCCGCTCGGACTCCTCGGCGAAGGACTTGGTCAGCGAGTCGGCGCGGCCCATGGTCCGGCCGAGGAGGATGCCGCTGACCGAGAGGGACTCGGTGACGGTGGCGGCCATGGCGGCCATCTGCTTCTGGCGCTGGGTGGTGATCCGCTTGCGCTCGCGGCCCACCCGGCGGCTGATCCAGACGAAGACCGGGAGCAGGAGCAGGGAGACGGCGGTGAGACGCCAGTCGAGGGCGAGCATGGCGACGACGCCGGCGACGACGGCGGTGAGGTTGGACACCAGGGAGGTCGCCGTGGAGGTCACGGTGGCCTGCATCCCGCCGATGTCGTTGGCGATGCGGGACTGCACCTCGCCGGTGCGGGTGCGGGTGAAGAAGGCCAGCGGCATACGCTGGAGCTGCTCGTACACCCCGGTGCGCAGGTCGTGCATGACCCGCTGGCCGACGGTGGTGGAGATCAGGGTCTGGAGCACGCCGAAGACGCCGGTCAGGACGGCGGTGGCGATCATGCCGAGGGCGAGCAGGCTGAGCAGCCCGGTACGGCCCTGGGGGATCGCGGTGTCCAGGATCTCCTTGAGCAGGAAGGGGGAGGCGACCGTGACGAGCGAGGCGGCGCCGACCAGGAGGCCGACGAGCGCGAGGCGCGCGCGGTAGGGGCGGAAGAGCCGGAGGATGCGCCGCAGCTGCGCGGGCTCCCTCGGCTGGGCGGGATCGCGGGGCGGGGGCGTCCATTCGGACCGGTCGTCGGGGCGCATGGGCTCCCTCGGGGGATCGGCGGTGGTCGGTCAGAGCCTAGCTCATTGTTACCTATGTTCACAATGAACTACCTCCTGATATTGTTCCCGCATGAGCATCTCCGCCGTCCCGACCGGAGCCGTCCCCGCCGAGCCCGCACCGACCGGGGCCGCCGCGCGCACCGCCGTACCGGCACCGTCCGCCGGCACCGTCCCCGCCCGGACCGGCCGTCCGGGCGGGTCCGACGCCGACGGACTCCTCGCCGAGCAGCTCCTCCGGCTCACCCGGCGCCTGCACCGCATCCAGAAGCGCCATCTCGAACCGGTCGGCATCACCCCCGCCCAGTCCCGGCTGCTCCGGACCGTCGCGCACTTCGGGGAGCCGCCCCGGATGGCCGACCTCGCGGCCCGGCTCGAAGTCGTCCCGCGCGCGGTGACCAGCCTCGTCGACGGTCTGGAGGACGCCGGCCGGGTGCGCCGGGTGCCCGACCCGGCCAACCGCCGGGTGATACGGATCGAGCTCACCGACGAGGGACGCGCCACGCTGCGGGAGCTGCGCAGCGCGCGCCGGGCCGCCGCAGAGGACATCCTTGCTCCATTGACCGTCGACCAGCGCGAGGTGCTCGGAGGTCTGCTGTCCGCCCTGGTCGATCCGGGCCCGGAGGGCGGCTGCTGACCCCCGGCGGGGTCCTGCCCCGGCGGCAGGGGCCCCCGGGGCCGGGAACGCGCCGAAGGGGAGCCGTGACATGCCGCTGCTTGAGCCGAACCCCCAGGCCCTCCGCCCCGGCACGGAGCGGAGCCCCGCCCCGGACCGCGTGCCCGAGCTCAAGGCCCGGGGCACACCGAGGCGCCTGCGCGAGGAACTGACCGGGCTGCTCGGCCCCGGGAAGGTCCTGTCGAAGATCTCCGACCTGGTCCGCTACGCCTCGGACGCCAGCCCCTACCGCTTCGTCCCGCAGGTCGTCGTGGTCGCCGAGGACATCGACGACATCTCCACCGTCCTGTCCTACGCCCACGGCAAGGGCCGCGAGGTCGTCTTCCGGGCCGCCGGGACCAGCCTCAACGGACAGGCCCAGGGCGAGGACATCCTCGTCGACGTGCGCCGCCACTGGGTGGGCGTCGAGGTCCTGGACGGCGGCGCGCGGGCCCGGATCCGCCCCGGCACCACCGTCGTCCGGGCCAACGCGGCCCTCGCCCCGTACGGCCGGGTCCTCGGCCCCGACCCGGCCAGCGCCATCGCCTGCACCATCGGCGGGGTCGTCGCCAACAACGCCTCCGGCATGACCGCCGGGACCACCCGGAACTCGTACCGGACCGTCTCCTCGCTCACCTTCGTGCTGCCCAGCGGGACCGTGGTGGACACCGGTGCCCCGGACGCCGACGAGGAACTGGCCCGCGCCGAGCCGAGGCTCTGCGCGGAGCTGCTCGCCCTGAAGGGCGAGATCGAGGCGGACACCGCGCTGACCGCCCGCATCCGCGCCAAGTACGCCATCAAGAACACCAACGGCTACCGGCTCGACGCCTTCCTCGACGCCGACACCCCGGCGGGCATCCTGCGCGGACTGATGGTCGGCTCCGAGGGCACCTTCGGGTTCATCTCGGAGGTCGTCTTCGACACCCTGCCGCTGGACCGCGAGGTGACCACGGCGCTGCTCTTCTTCCCCTCGCTGCCCGCCGCGGCCGCCGCCGTGCCGCTGTTCAACGAGGCCGGGGCGTCGGCCGTGGAGCTGATGGACGGCAACACCCTGCGGGCCTCGGTGAGCGTGCCGGGCGTCCCGGCGGACTGGGCCGGTCTGCCCCGGGACACCGCCGCGCTCCTGGTCGAGTTCCGGGCGCCGGACGCGGCGGCGCGGGAGACGTACGAGCGGCGGGCCGAGGAGGTCCTCGCCGGGCTCGACCTGGTGGCCCCGGTGGCGTCCGTGGACAACGCGTTCACCCGCGACCCGGGCAGGATCTCCGGCTACTGGAAGGCCCGCAAGGCCTTCGTGACGGCGGTCGGCGGCTCCCGCCCCTCCGGTACGACCCTGATCACCGAGGACTTCGCGGTGCCCCCGGCACGGCTCGCCGAGGCCTGCGCGACCCTGCTCGACCTCCAGTCCCGGCACGGCTTCGACGCGGCCGTCGCCGGGCACGCGGCCCACGGCAACCTGCACTTCCTCCTCGCCTTCGACGCGGCCGACCCCGCCGACGTCGGGCGGTACGCGGCCTTCATGGACGAGTTCTGCCGGGTGACGGTGGAACGCTTCGACGGCTCCCTCAAGGCGGAGCACGCCACCGGCCGGAACATCGCGCCCTTCCTGGAACTGGAATGGGGCCCGAAGGCGACCGAGCTGATGTGGCGGACCAAGGCGGCCCTCGACCCCGACGGGGTGCTCGCCCCGAGGATCGTCCTCGACCGCGACCCCCACGCCCATCTGCGCGGCCTCAAGACCATCCCCGCCGTGGAGCCGGTCGCCGACCCCTGCATCGAGTGCGGCTTCTGCGAACCGACCTGCCCCAGCCACGACCTGACGACCACTCCGCGCCAGCGGATCGTGCTGCGCCGGGAGATGATGCGGCAGGGCGACGGCTCCCCGGTCGAGGCCCGGCTCCTGGAGGCGTACGGCTACGACGCCGTCGACACCTGCGCGGGCGACTCCACCTGCAAGCTGGCCTGCCCGGTCGGCATCGACACCGGGGCGCTGATGAAGGAGTTCCGGCACGAACGGCACTCGCCGCGCGAGGAACGGATCGCCGCCCTCACCGCCGGGAACTTCCGGGCGGTGGAGACCGCCGCCCGGCTCGCGGTCGCCGCCGCCGACCTGATCGGCGACCGGGTCCTGGAACGGGTGACGGGCCTGGCCCGCCGGGCGGTCCGCCCCGATCTCGTACCGGAGTGGCTGCCGGAGATCCCCGGTGCGGCGCCCCGGCGGCTGCCGCGCACCCACCGCCCGGCGGCCGTCGCCGTCTACTACCCGGCCTGTGTGAACCGCATCTTCGGCAACCCCGAGGGCACGCGCGGCCCCTCGCTGCCGGAGGCCGTCGTCACCGTGTCGGCGCGGGCCGGGCGGCCGGTGTGGATCCCGGACGACGTCACCGGCACGTGCTGCGCGACGATCTGGCACTCCAAGGGGTACGCGCGGGGCAACGAGGTGATGGCGAACCGGATCGTCGAGGCGGCCTGGGGCTGGACGGCGGGCGGGAAGCTGCCGCTGGTGGTGGACGCCTCCTCGTGCACGCTCGGCATCGCGCACGAGGTGGTGCCCTACCTGACGGACGCCAACCGGGAGCTGCACGCCGAACTGACCGTGCTGGACTCGCTGGTGTGGGCGGCGGACGAACTGCTCCCCCGGCTCGACGTGCGCCGGAGGGTCGGCTCCGCCGTGGTCCATCCCACCTGCTCCATGCGGCACCTGGGCGACGAGGACCGGCTGACGGAGCTGGCCGGGGCCTGCGCGGAGGAGGTCGTCGTGCCCCTCGACGCGGGCTGCTGCGCCTTCGCCGGGGACCGGGGGATGCTGCACCCGGAGCTGACGGCCTCGGCCACGGCCCGCGAAGCGGCGGAGGTCACGGCCCGCCCCTTCGACGCGCACCTTTCGGCCAACCGGATGTGCGAGATCGGCATGGACCGGGCGACGGGCCGCCGCTACGGGTCGGTGCTGCTCGCCCTGGAATACGCCACGCGCCCCTGACTCCACGTCAAAACCCCTGTACAGAGGGCTCCTCACCCCTTGTGGTGAGGAGCCCTTCGTATGTTCGAGTGACGGTGGGTGTTCGCTGCCGTTCGGCACGCGATACGGAACAGTAGGGTCCAGCTACCCGTCGTGAGTGTCCCGTCGGCGCCCTTGCGGACCGTCGGCTTCCGGGGCCAGGGTCCTGTGCGGGATTCATGAGACAGCCGTGCACACCGTCCGGGAGGTTCCATGAGCGAGCAGACACCCCACGTCCCCAGCCGCCGCAACGTCCTCAGAGGCACCGCCGCCGCCGGAGCGGGCCTCGGCATCGGCGCCCTCGGCGCCCCGACGGCCCACGCCGCCGCCGGTTCCGTCCCCGCCGCGCCGCCGGAGGACACCACCGGGACCGCCGCCGCCCCCGAGAGACGCGGCGCCACCATGGCCGGAGTGCCCTTCGAACGCCGGTCCGCCGTCCGGATCGGCATCGTCGGCTACGGCAACCGGGGCAGCAGCATGATCGGCCACTTCCTGTCGCTGCCCTGGGTCCAGGTGACCGCGGTCTGCGACCCGGTCCGCGACAAGGCCGAACAGGCCGTCAAGGCGGTCACCGCCTCGGGCCGCCCCGCGCCCGCCGTGTACGCCAACGGCGAGGAGGACTACGAGCGGCTCTGCGCCCGCTCCGACGTCGACCTCGTGTACGTCGCCACCCCGTGGGACAGCCACTTCGCCGTCGCGCGCGCCGCGATGCTGAACGGCAAGCACGTCGGCGTGGAGTGTCCGGTCGCGATGCGGCTCGACGAGCTGTGGGAGCTGGTGGACCTCTCCGAGCAGACCCGCCGCCACTGTATGCAGCTGGAGAACTGCTGCTACGGCCGGAACGAGATGCGGGTCCTGCGGATGGCGCACGCCGGGAAGTTCGGCAAGCTGCTGCACGGCGCCGGGGCGTACAACCACGACCTGCGCGGTCTGATGTTCTCCCCGACGTACTACGAGGGCCCCTGGCGCCGTCTCTGGCACACCCGGCTGCGCGGCGACCTCTACCCCAACCACGGTTTCGGCCCGGTCGCCAACTACATGGACGTCAACCGGGGCGACCGGGTGGTGAGCATCAGCAGCTTCGGCACCCCGGCGCTCGGTCTGGCGGAGTACCGGGCGGCGCACATGCCGTCCGGCGACCCGAGCTGGAAGGAGTCGTACGTCGGGAGCGACCGGACGGTCAGCATGGTGCGGACGGCGCTCGGCCGGGTGATCCGCCTCGAACACGACGTCTCGACCCCGCACCCGTACAGCAGGATCAACAGCCTGGGCGGCACCCGGGGCGTCTTCGAGGACTATCCGGCACGGATCTACCTGGAGCCGGACCACAAGGACGACGAGTGGGGCGACTTCTCGGCGTACGCGGCCGAGTACGACCACTGGCTGTGGAAGGACCACGCCAACCCGCCGGGCGGCCACGGCGGCATGGACTACATCATGGTCTACCGCCTGATGCAGTGCGTACGGCTGGGCCTGGTGCCCGACTTCGACGTGTACGACGCGGCCACCTGGACGGCCCCGGTGCCGCTCAGCGACGCCTCCGTCAGGGCCAAGGGCGCCCCCCAGGACATCCCCGACTTCACCCGGGGCGAGTGGCGCAGGGCCCGCCCCGGGGTGGACTCGGTGAAGCCCGTCTGACGGAGCGCGCGCCGGTGCCCCGGCCCCTCGACGGGGCCGGGGCACCGGTGCGTTCAGCAGCGGCGCCGGTCCTCGGTGAGGGTGCCCTGGACGCTCGTCAGGCTCCGGTCCCAGCAGCCCTCGGAGCCGTACAGCCGGTAGCGCTCACGGGTGGTGCCGACGGCGTGCCGCTGGTCGCGCGGGACACCCGTGGTGTACGTGGCGTCCCCGCTCCAGGTGTCGTCCAGCCGGGACCAGGAGACACGGCGTCCGTCGCGCAGGACGCGGACGTCGGCGCGGTCCCCGAGGGTGAGGACGGTCCGCAGCCGGTCCCCCGCGCCGGTCGTCGTCTCCCCGTCCATGGTGTACGTCCGGTCGGCGCGGGTGACGGTCCGGCCGGTGGTCACGGTCTCCCGGTCGGTCCACCGTCCGGTGAACGCGTCCGGGTTCTCGCCCGCGCCCCAGCGGTGGACGGAGGTGTGCGCCACGCTCCGGTCGACGGTGGTCACCACCCGGCCGTGCGAGGTGTTCAGGTGCCCGGCGACGGTGAGCCGGTGCTCGGCCCCGGTGTCGACCCGGTCGGAGGCGCCGCCGCCCGCCGGGGTGTGGACGGAGGAGCCGCGCGGGACGCTCTCCTCGTGCCGGTCGAGGGCGCCGGTGACGACCCGGCTGCCCTCGTCCTGCCAGAGCAGCACGTTGGCGGGGACGGACCAGCCCGTCGTACCGGCCGGGACCCCGGCGACGGTGACCTCCACCCGGTGCGGGCGCCCGTCGTTGAGGAGGGCGGCGAACGGCGTCAGGTCGTAGACCAGCGGCTGGACGTCGAAGGCCCGCGGACCGGGAGTGACGTACCAGAGGAAGGGGTTCGACCAGCCGCCGGTCCAGACCGTGGGGAAGGGGGCGGCGATGCCCGCGAGCCGCCCGTCGACCGAGACGCGGACCTCCCGGTGGGGTCCGTCCGCCGCCCGGCAGGAGTAGGGGGCGGGTTCGGGCACGGTGAGGTACCAGTACTCCTCGCAGCCGCCGCCGGACCCGGTGGCGTACACCTCGGCGAGGACCCGCTCGGTGTTGCGCGGGGTGGTGAGGGTGCCGCCGGTGAGCGGGAGCACCCGGTCGGGGGTGTCCGCGGCGGGCTCCACCCGGCCCTCGGCGGTGTGGAAGGTGAGGGTGGCGCGGACGTCGAGGACGCCGGTGTAGGTCTCGTTCACGACATTGCCGATGAGCATCTCCACGGGTCCCGGGCGGCCGAGGACGTCCCGGTAGCGGGTGACGTCCTTCTCCACGGACCAGGTGATGCCTTCGGGCGAGGGCTGCGGGGTGGAGGTGCGGAGGATCTCCACCCCGCCGACGGAGAGGTGGCCGAGGCGGTCGTACTGGCGGCCCTTCACCGCCCCTTCGAGGCGCAGGACGACCTTGTTCCAGCGGGTGCCGCACTTCTTCGGCGGGGTGTAGTTCCCCTGGTAGGGGGTGAAGTCCCGGAACCGGGCGGCGGCGAGGACCACCTCACAGGTGCGGGTGCCCGGAGTGGTGACCGGCGGGGCCGCGGTGACCGGATCGTGCCAGTCAGCGGTGAACTCGGCCGGTGGCGCGGGGCGGTCGGGGCTCTCGGCGGCGGCCGGGGGGACGGTCAGGACGGCTCCGGCCGCCAGCACCAGACCGCTGAGCATTCTCATGATCTTGGGTGATCCCATGGGGCGGAAGTGAAGCGCGGTCACCACCGGCCGGTCCAGAGGACGATGAGCGGACATGGCGCGATCTGTGCCACCGTGGGAAAAATCGATTGCCGCCGGGCGGTGGAGAGGCGAACCTTGCACGGCTTCCCCCCGCCGTCGCACACCCCCGGCGCGCGTTCCCCCCGAGACGGACCCGGAGACCCTGCGACGCCATGCAGATTCGAGATCTTCCCCATGCCGACCCAGGGGTCCCGGACGTCCGCTCGGGCACCCGGTTCCTCGTCTGGCTCGGCCGCCGACAACTCGCCGGTCAGGTGAAGGCCACGCTGTGGGGGCTGCTCCACCACCTGGGCATCGCCGGACTCCCCTTCGCCATCGGCATCGCCGTGGAGGCCGTGGTGCGCCGCGACGGCGGACGCCTCGCGCTGACCGGCGGGCTGCTCCTCGTCCTCGGCGCGGCCATCGCCCTCGGCGACGTGATGCTGCACCGCACCGCCGTCACCAACTGGATCACCGCCTCCGCCCGGGTGCAGCAGCTCCTCTCGCGCAAGACCGCCGCGCTCGGCTCCCTGCTGACCCGCCGGGTCGCCGCGGGCGAGGTCGTCGCCGTCTCCACCGGCGACGTCGAGAAGATCGGCTGGTTCGTCGAGGCCCTCTCCCGCTTCGCCGCGGGCGCCGTCACCCTGGTGATCGTCTGCGTCGGACTCCTCTTCTACCAGCCCGCGCTGGGCGTCGTGGTGGCCCTCGGCGTCCCCGTCCTGGCCCTCTCCGCGTTCCCGCTGCTCCCCCGCGCGACCCGCCGGGCCGACATCCAGCGCGAGAAGGCCGGCCGGGCCACCGAGCTGGCCTCCGACACCGTCGCCGGACTCCGGGTGCTGCGGGGCATCGGCGGCGAGGACCTCTTCCTCAGCCGCTACCGGGCCGCCTCCCAGGAGGTCCGCGAGGCGGCCGTGCACAGTGCCCGCATGTGGGCGCTGATCTCCGCGTCCCAGGTCGTGCTGCCCGGACTCCTGCTCATCGGCGTCGTCGCGTACGGCACCCGGCTCGCGCTCGACGGGCGGATCGGCGTCGGCGAACTGGTCACCGTCTACAGCGCCGTGGCCCTCACCTACCACCCGCTGCGCAACTTCGAGGAGATCGCGATGGCCTTCTCCTTCTCCCGGCCGTCCGCGAAGCGGGCCGCCCGGGTCCTCGCCCTCACCCGTACCGACACGGTCACCGCCGGGGGCGAGGACCGCGAGGCCACCGGCGACCTGTACGACCCGGCGACCGGCCTGCGGGCCCCGGCCGGTCTGTTCACCGCCGTCGTCTGCGGCGACCCCGACCTCGCCGGACGGCTCGCCGACCGGCTCGGCGGACACCCGGCCGAACCGGAGGACGGCCACACCTCGGTCCTCCTCGGCGGGGTCCCGCTGGACGAACTGCCGCTGGAGACCGTCCGCACCGCCGTCCTCGTCCAGGACAAGGACCCGGTCCTGCTCTCCGGCACCCTGGGCGAACTGCTCGACGTGCCCTCCTCCGGCGCGGTGTCCGCCGAACGGGCACTGGCCGCGGCCCGGTGCGAGGACGTCCTCGACTCCCTCGCCCAGGCCGCCGCGGACAACGGCGGCGACCCGATGCGCACCCATGTCACCGAGCGGGGCCGGTCGCTCTCCGGCGGCCAGCGCCAGCGGCTCGCGCTCGCCCGCTCCCTGGTCGCCGACCCGGAGGTGCTCGTCCTCGACGAACCCACCTCGGCGGTCGACGCCCACACCGAGGCCCGGGTCGCCGCGGGCATCGGCGAGCTGCGCCGGGCCAGGACCACCGTGGTCCTCGCCTCCTCGCCGCTGCTCCTGGACCGCGCCGACCGGGTCGTCCTGGTCCACGAGGGGCAGGCCGTCGCCGTGGGCAGCCACCGCGACCTGCTCGCCCGGGAGCCCCGCTACCGGGCGGTCGTCACCCGCGATCCCGTCGAGGAGCCCGGCCCGACGGCCGGACCCCTCGCCGGGATCGAAGCACTGGAAGGGGAATCGGCATGATCGGCCTGGCGCCTCCGGAGTACGACCCGGCCGCCCCGACGACCGCGACGACACTGCCCGTCGCCGTCTCCGCGACCGTCCGCGGCTACGTCCGCGAACTGCTGCGCCGCCACCGCCGGGCGTTCGCGCTGCTCGTCGGGGTGAACGCGGTCGCCGTGATCGCCTCGATGGTCGGCCCGTACCTGCTGGGCTCGGTGGTCGACGCGCTGGCCTCGGGGGCCCGCGAGGTCCATCTGGAGCGCACGGTCGCGCTGTTCGCGGGCGCCCTGCTCGTCCAGACCCTCTTCGTACGGCTGGTCCGGCTGCGCGGGGCGATGCTCGGCGAGGAGATGCTCGCCGACCTGCGCGAGGACTTCCTGGTCCGGGCGGTCGGCCTGCCGCCGGGCGTCCTCGAACGGGCCGGGACGGGAGATCTGCTCTCCCGGATCACCACCGATGTGGACCGGCTCTCCAACGCGATGCGGGAGGCCGTGCCCCAACTGGCCATCGGCGTCGTCTGGGCGGGGCTCCTGCTCGGCGGTCTCGCCGTGACGGCGCCGCCGCTGGCGCTCGCCTCGCTGCTCGCCGTGCCCCTGCTCGTCGTGGGCTGCCGCTGGTACTTCAAGCGGGCGGGCGCCGCGTACCGCTCGGAGTCCGCCGGATACGCGGCGGTGGCCGGGGCGCTGGCGGAGACCGTCGACGCGGGCCGCACGATCGAGGCGCACCGCCTCGGCGCCCGCCGGATCGCCCTGTCGGACCGGCGCATCACCGAGTGGGTCGCGTGGGAGAGGTACACGCTCTTCCTGCGGTCGGTGCTCTTCCCGGTCGTCAACCTCACCCATACGACGGTGCTGTGCGCGGTGCTCCTGCTCGGCGGGGTGTTCGTGCTCCAGGGCTGGATCGACGTGGGCCAGCTGACGACCGGCGCCCTGCTCTCGCAGATGCTGGTGGACCCGATCGGGATCGTGCTCCGCTGGTACGACGAACTCCAGGTCGCGCAGGTGTCGCTGGCCCGGCTCGTGGGCGTCCGGGACATCGAGCCGGAGGCGGGCGACGAGCGGGTGCGACCGGAGGGCCGCGCGGTCCGCGCGGACGAGGTCGGGTTCGGCTACCGCGAGGGCGTCGACGTGCTCCATCAGGTGTCCCTGAGGGTGGCGCCCGGCACCCGGCTGGCCCTGGTCGGCCCTTCGGGCGCGGGCAAGTCCACCCTCGGGCGGCTGCTCGCCGGGATCTACGCGCCCCGGACGGGTTCGGTGACGCTCGGCGCGGCCGAGCTGGCCCGGATGCCCGCCGAGCGGGTCCGTGAGCACGTGGCCCTGGTCAACCAGGAGCACCACGTCTTCGTCGGCAGCCTCCGCGACAACCTGCTCCTGGCCAGGACGGACGCGACGGACACCGAGCTGTGGGCGGCGCTCGCGGCGGTGGACGCCGAGGGGTGGGCGCGGGCCCTGGACGGGGGCCTGGACACCGAGGTCGGTTCGGGCGGCCGGACGACGACCCCGGCGCAGGCGCAGCAGATCGCGCTGGCCCGGCTGGTCCTGGCGGACCCGCACACGCTGGTCCTCGACGAGGCGACCTCGCTGCTCGACCCCCGGGCGGCCCGGCACCTGGAGCGCTCCCTCGCCCGGGTCCTGGACGGGCGGACGGTCGTGGCCATCGCGCACCGGCTGCACACCGCGCACGACGCCGATCTGATCGCGGTGGTCGAGAGCGGCCGGATCACCGAGCTGGGCAGCCACGCGGAGCTGGTCGCGGCGGACGGCGCCTACGCGGCCCTGTGGCGGTCCTGGCACGGCTGACCCGGCCGGGGCGGGGTGTTCGACGGCGTCCGGTGGGCGGCCCCTGGACCGGGGCCGCTCCGGGACCGGGGTCGCCCCGGACCGCCGGATCCAGGACCGGCCCCGGACCGCCGGGTTCAGGCGCGGTCCGGGTCTTCGAAGCTGGCGAAGTAGGCGGCGGCCATGTCCTCGGCGCCGTGTCCCGCCGCCGAGGCGCGCTCCATGCGGGCCGCGCCCGCGGCGGCGACGTCGAGGCGGACCCCGTGCCGCCGCCCGGCCTCGACGATGAGACGGGCGTCCTTGGCGGCGGTGTCCACGGCGAACTGGGGCGGGTACAGCCGGTCCTCCAGGACCAGCGCGGCCTTGGCCCGCAGATAGGGCATGTCGAGTCCGCCGCCCTCGACCGCGTCGAAGAAGCTCCGCGGGTCGACCCCGAGGGCCCTGGACAGGGCCAGGACCTCACCGGTCGCGTTGGTGACGGCGAGGACCCAGCTGTTGGCGACGAGCTTGAGCCGGGTGGCGCTGCCCGCCGCCCCGTCCTCGCCGGTCCACACCGTACGGGCGCCGATCGCGTCCAGGACGGGGGCCACGGCCCCGCGGTGCTCGTCCGGACCCGCCGCCAGGACCGTCAGCCGCCCGGCCTCGGCGGGCTCCCGGGTGCCGAGGACGGGGGTGTCGAAGAAGACGAGACCGTGCGCACGGGCGAAGCCGGCCAGCTCGCCGATCGCTTCGACGCCCACGGTGGTCGACTGCGCCCAGAGCGTGCCGGGACGCAGGGCCCCGGCGGCCCGCGCCATCACGTCGAGGACGGCGGGCCCGTCGTACAGCATGGTCAGGACGGCGTCCGCGTCCCGGACGGCCTCCGCCGGGGTGCCGACGACCTCCACCCCGTCGGCGGCGAGCGGTTCCGCCTTGTCCCGGGTGCGGTTCCAGGCGCGGACGGCGTGTCCGGCCCGGACCAGGCTGCGGGCCATCGCGGCGCCCATGATCCCCGTACCGAGGACGGCGACGGTGGGTCCTGCGGTGCGGGTGTTCGGTTCGGTCATGGTGGTGGGGTCCTCTCGGGTACGGGCACGGGAGTTCCGGAATCCGTGCCCGTGACGGTTCTGGGACATTCCCCGGCGGCGGGAGGGGGAACTCCTCGCACTGACCATGGTTCCGGCCCGGAACGTCCGCCGGACCGTCGAGCGAGGCAAGGAACCCCATGCGCAACCACCGCAAGACCGCCGCCGCCGTCGCCGCCCTGCTGCTGGCCGCTACGGCCCCTGCCGTCGCCCTGGCCGCCCCGGCGGACTCCGGCCCCGCTCCCTCCGCCTGTCGTCCGGCCAACCATCTGGCGAAGGTCACCACCGCGCCCGCGAGCGCCGGTCACCACCACTATCGCGTCACCCTGACGGCCCCGCGCGGTTACGCCACCTGTGTCCTGGCGGGTTCGCCGACGGACGTGCGGTTCTCCGGGCACGGCGACCCGACCCGGATCACCCCGGGCGAGTACGGCGACCAGCGCACCGCGGTGACCTTCGGCCCCGGCCGTCCGGTGCACTTCGACATCCAGGTCCCCTCCGACGCCCGCCAGGTCGCGGCGGACGAGGTGTCCTTCACGCTCCGGGCCCCGGGCGGACAGATCCCCGGCACGTCGTTCGCCGAGGGCTCGCTGCGCGTCGCCGCCGGAACCCTCGTCGGCCCCGTCCAGCAGGGCTCCTGACCCGTGCGGAGGAGGCCGGGCGGCCCCACCGCCCCGGCCTCCCCCCGTGTCCCCGGTTTCCGTGCCCGGGTCAGCCGGGCAGCTCGTCCTCGGGGACGCTGACCAGCCAGCGGGTGTCCTGGCGGGGGCGCAGGTAGAACGCCCAGTACAGGGTGGCGACGGCGGTGATGCCACCGGTCCAGAGCAGGTACTCGGTCTCCTGTGTGGACAGGACGTACGCGAGGACGCCGATGAGCAGGACCGGGACGGCGGGCCACAGCGGCATCCGCCAGGCCGCGACCTCGCGGTGCGCGCCCCGGCGGCTGAACAGGGCGGCGACCGCGACGAGCAGGTACATGCCGGTGACGGAGACCCCGGTGACGCCGTAGAGGGTGTCGAGATCGACGAAGCAGAGCGCGGCGCCCGGCACGCCCACCAGGAGGGTGGCCACCCACGGCGAGCCGAACCGGCCGAGCCGGGACAGCGCGTCGTTGACCGGCTCGGGCCAGGCCTTGTCGCGGGCGGAGGCGAACAGCACGCGGGAGTTCTGGATGACCATCACGATGCCCGCGTTGATGATGGCGAGGGCGACGCAGAGGCTGATGAAGGTGCCGACGGTGGAGTTGGACCAGGCGGTGATCATGCCGCTGATGTCACCGCCGGTGAGGGCTCCGAGGTCGTCGGCGCCGAGGGTGATGGCGACGACCGGCACGAGGATGACGGCGGTGGAGATGGCGAGCGTGGCGAGGACCGTGCGGGCCACGTTGCGGCGCGGGTTCTCCAGCTCCTCGGAGAGGTAGACGGCCGTCGAGAAGCCCTGGGTGACGAAGAGCGCGATGGCGAGGCCGGAGACGACGAGGCCGCCGGTGACGAGCGCGTGGGTGCCGCCCTCGCCCGCGACCTGGCCGTGGAACAGGGCGCCGGGGCCGCGCTGGGCGTGGGTGAGGCCGAGGACCGCGACGAGGCCCGCGGCGATCACCTCCAGGACGAGGAAGACGCCGGTGATCCAGGCGTTGGCGCGCAGGTCGAGCAGTCCGGCCAGGGTCGCCAGGAGCATGACGCCCGCTCCGGCGACCGGGGCGGGGATGTGCACCAGCGGCGCGAGGTAGTCGGCGGTGCCCATGGAGATCACCGGCGGCACGATCATCACCACGAGCAGGGAGAGCACGAACACCAGCCAGCCCGCGAGCCGCCCGGCGAGGGTGGAGACGATCGCGTACTCGCCGCCCGCGCTGGGGACGAGGGTGCCCAGCTCCGAGTAGACGAAGGCCACGCCGACGCAGAGCAGCGAGCCGATGGCGATCGTGAGGGCGGTGAAGGTGCCGACGCTGCCGAAGAGGTCGGGGACGACCACGAAGAGGGTGGAGGCGGGGGTGACGCAGGAGAGCGTGAGGAGGGTGCCGCCGACGACGCCGATGGAGCGCTTGAGCTTCTGCGGCTCGGGGCCGGTCCGGGGGGCCGGGGCGTGGGGTGCGCTGAGGGTGTCGGTCATCAGGCGGTTCCGATCGGTGCGTGCGGTCTTTCCGAGCGGGAGCGGTATCGCCTCCGGGGCGGCCGGTGATGTGAGGGGTGCGTTGCTCCCGGGCTGCATGGAAACCCCCGCTGAACAGCGGGTCAATGGCTCGGTGCCTGCGGAATCCGTTGCCGTGGGGGCTGCTCGGACGCCCCGGGGGGCGTCAAGGACGCGTCAAGACCGGGGAAGCGCCCCGTACGGGAACCGCAGCACCTCGGGGAAGGCTTTTCCCGCGCTTTGCCATGCGAAGGGCCCCGCCCGGCGCGAGCGCGCCGGGCGGGGCCCTGGAAGAACCGCCGAAGGAGGTCGAGGAGCCTCCCGGAACCGGCCTGCCGCTCCGGAGGAGCGGGAAGCACCGTGAAGGACCGGGAGGAGCCGGTGGACCGGTGGGAGCCGGAAGGTCCGGAGGACCGGGAGAAGAGCGGGAGGGACCCGAAGATCCGGGGACCGGAAGGGGGCCGGAAGATCAGGCGGCCCGGGAGATCGGGGGCCGGAAGGGGCCCGGGAGGCCGGGAGGAGGCCGGAAAGGCTAGAAGAAGCCGAGGGCCGAGGCTCCGCCGACGCCGCCGAGGAGCATGAAGGCGGGCATCAGGACCTTCAGCTCGACCCAGCTCCCGGCCCGGAAGCGCATCCCCTTCGGCGGGCCTATCGGGTACCAGCGCTTCCTGCCGACCGGGATCGGCCAGAGGACCGGGCAGCCGGAGACGGTCAGGGAGTCGCCGATGTCGTGGACGAGGGCGCCGAGCACGATCGGCAGGCCCAGCCACAGGTACTCCTGGCCCGGGCCGGTGAAGAACCAGTCGGAGCCGTTGCCGGGCTTGTCGAGGACGCCCGCGAGTATCCAGGCGCTGGTCGCGCCGAGCAGCCAGACCAGGACGTCGCTGGACATCCGGGCGGCCCGCCACAGCAGGCCCTCCACGGCGAGCACCAGATGGACGAAGAGGATGGCCAGGACCGCCCACCGGCCGCCGGTGACGGCCGCGAAGGAGGCGCCGCCGCCGATCAGGACCGCCCAGAGCCAGGTGTGGGTGAGGGTGCGGTGGCCGCCGGACCTGCGCGGGTCGGCGGAGGAGCGGGTCGCCTTGTAGACGGCGTACGACAGCTTGTCGACGATCTCGCACAGGCCCCGGGAGACGGGTCCGAAGGCGCGCGAGATGGTCGCCGACTTGTGGTCGAGGTCCGGGGCGAGGGCGGCGCCCGCGCAGATGAGCGCGCCGACGACGAGAACGGGCCAGGGCATCGGTCGGTCGTAGGCCGCCGCGAGCGCCCCGACCCCCAGCCAGGCCGCCGCTCCGGACAGTGAATGCGCCGGTCCCATCATGGTTGGCCCGCCCCGTCTCTCCCGCGCCGGTGTTCGGTTGACGACCGGTCGACGGAAGATCCTATCGTTCGTGATCTTCGTTCCGGTGGCCGGTTCCCTCATCCGGGCGGAATCCAGGCAAGATGGGGGCGTGACCCTTATCGATCAGCTTCCGCCGACAGCCGACCCCGACGCCCTCTTCGAGGCCTTCTCCTCCTGGGCCGAGGAGCAGGGCATCACGCTCTACCCGGCTCAGGAAGAAGCGCTGATCGAGGTCGTCTCCGGGGCCAACGTGATCCTGTCCACCCCCACCGGATCGGGGAAGTCCCTGGTCGCGGCGGGGGCGCACTTCACGGCGCTGGCGAAGGACCAGGTCACCTTCTACACCGCGCCGATCAAGGCCCTGGTGTCGGAGAAGTTCTTCGACCTGTGCAAGATCTTCGGCACCGAGAACGTCGGGATGCTGACCGGTGACGCCTCCGTGAACGCCGACGCGCCGGTGATCTGCTGCACGGCGGAGGTACTGGCCTCGATCGCGCTGCGGGACGGCAAGTACGCCGACATCGGCCAGGTCGTCATGGACGAGTTCCACTTCTACGCCGAGCAGGACCGCGGCTGGGCGTGGCAGATCCCGCTCCTGGAACTCCCCCAGGCTCAGTTCGTGCTGATGTCGGCGACCCTCGGCGACATGTCGATGTTCGAGAAGGACCTGACCCGGCGGACCGGGCGTCCGACCTCGGTGGTCCGCTCGGCGACCCGCCCGGTGCCGCTGTCGTACGAGTACCGGCTCACCCCGATCACGGACACCCTGACGGAGCTCCTGGAGACCAGGCAGGCGCCGGTCTACATCGTGCACTTCACCCAGGCGCAGGCCGTCGAGCGGGCGCAGTCGCTGATGAGCATCAACATGTGCACGCGCGAGGAGAAGGACAAGATCGCCGAGCTGATCGGCAACTTCCGCTTCACCACCAAGTTCGGCCAGAACCTTTCGCGTTATGTGCGTCACGGCATCGGCGTGCACCACGCGGGGATGCTGCCCAAGTACCGGCGGCTGGTCGAGAAGCTGGCGCAGGCGGGTCTCCTGAAGGTGATCTGCGGGACGGACACCCTGGGCGTCGGGGTGAACGTGCCGATCCGCACGGTGCTCTTCACGGCCCTCACCAAGTACGACGGCAACCGGGTGCGGACGCTGCGCGCCCGGGAGTTCCACCAGATCGCCGGGCGGGCGGGGCGGGCCGGTTTCGACACGGCGGGGTTCGTCGTGGCGCAGGCGCCCGAGCACGTCATCGAGAACGAGAAGGCCCTGGCGAAGGCGGGCGACGACCCGAAGAAGCGCCGCAAGGTGGTCCGCAAGAAGGCCCCGGAGGGTTTCGTCGCCTGGAGCGACACCACCTTCGAGAGGCTGATCGCGGCCGAGCCCGAGCCGCTGACCTCCCGTTTCAAGGTCACCAACATCATGCTGCTGTCGGTGATCGCACGGCCGGGGAACGCGTTCGAGGCGATGCGCAAGCTCCTGGAGGACAACCACGAGCCGCGCAAGGCGCAGTTGCGGCACATCCGCCGGGCCATCGCGATCTACCGCTCGCTGCTCGACGGCGGTGTGGTGGAGCAGCTGGCCGAGCCGGACGCGGAGGGCCGCACGATCCGGCTCACGGTCGACCTCCAGCAGGACTTCGCGCTCAACCAGCCGCTGTCCACGTTCGCGCTCGCCGCGTTCGACCTGCTGGACCCGGAGTCCCCCTCGTACGCCCTGGACATGGTGTCCGTGGTGGAGTCGACGCTGGACGATCCGCGCCAGATCCTCGCCGCCATGCAGAACAAGGCGCGCGGTGAGGCCGTGGGGCGGATGAAGGCGGACGGCGTCGAGTACGAGGAGCGGATGGAGCGGCTCCAGGAGATCTCGTACCCGAAGCCGCTGGAGGAGCTGCTCTGGCACGCGTACGACGTCTACCGGACGTCGCACCCGTGGGTCGGCGACCATCCCGTGTCGCCGAAGTCGGTCGTCCGTGACATGTACGAACGGGCGCTGACGTTCACCGAGTTCACCTCCTGGTACGAGCTGGCGCGGACCGAGGGCATCGTGCTGCGGTACCTCGCGGGCGCGTTCAAGGCGCTGGACCACACCATCCCGGACGATCTGAAGACCGAGGACCTGGAGGACCTGATCGCCTGGCTGGGCGAGATGGTGCGTCAGGTGGACTCCTCGCTGCTCGACGAGTGGGAGCAGCTGGCCAACCCGGAGGTGCAGACGGCCGAGGAGGCGCAGGAGAAGGCCGACCAGGTCAAGCCGGTCACCGCCAACGCCCGTGCCTTCCGGGTCCTGGTGCGCAACGCGATGTTCCGCCGGGTGGAGCTGGCCGCCCTCGACAACCTGTCGGCGCTCGGCGAGCTGGACGCGGAGTCGGGCTGGGACGCCGACGCGTGGGGCGAGGCGATGGACGCGTACTGGGACGAGTACGACGACCTCGGCACCGGCCCGGACGCGCGCGGGCCGAAGCTGCTGAACATCGAGGAGGACGCGGCGCACGGTCTGTGGCGCGTCCGGCAGACCTTCGCCGACCCGAACGGCGACCACGACTGGGGCATCAGCGCCGAGGTGGACCTCGCCGCCTCCGACGGGGAGGGCCGCGCGGTCCTGCGCGTGACGTCCGTCGGACAGCTGTAGGCCCGGGAACACCACCACCGAGAGCGTGAGGAGACGAAGGTGACCAATCCCGCCGAGAGGCTCGTCGACCTGCTCGACCTGGAGCGCATCGAGGTCGACATCTTCCGTGGGCGCAGTCCCCAGGAGTCCCTCCAGCGGGTCTTCGGCGGGCAGGTCGCCGGGCAGGCACTGGTGGCGGCGGGCCGGACCGTGGCGGAGGGACGGCCGGTGCACTCGCTGCACGCGTACTTCCTGCGGCCGGGCCGTCCGGGTGTGCCGATCGTGTACCAGGTGGAGCGGGTCAGGGACGGGCGTTCGTTCACGACCCGCCGGGTCACGGCCGTGCAGGAGGGCCGGACGATCTTCAATCTGACGGCCTCCTTCCACGCGCCGGAGGAGGCGGGCTTCGAGCACCAGCTGCCGCCCCGGCACGTGCCGGACCCGGAGACGCTGCCCACGGTCGCGGACGAGATCCGCGACCACCTCGGGGCGCTCCCCGAGGCCCTGGAGAGGATGGCCCGGCGGCAGCCCTTCGACATCAGGTACGTGGACCGGCTGCGCTGGACGCATGAGGAGGCCGAGGGCGCGGACCCGCGTTCGGCGGTGTGGATGCGGGCCGTGGGGCCGCTGGGCGACGACCCGCTGGTGCACACCTGCGCGCTGACGTACGCCTCGGACATGACGCTCCTGGACGCGGTGCGCATCCCGGTCGAGCCGTTGTGGGGTCCGCGCGGTTTCGACATGGCGTCGCTGGACCACGCGATGTGGTTCCACCGGCCGTTCCGGGCCGACGAGTGGTTCCTGTACGACCAGGAGTCGCCGATCGCCACGGGCGGCCGGGGGCTCGCCCGTGGCCGGATCTACGACCGTGCCGGACGGCTTCTGGTGTCCGTGGTCCAGGAGGGCCTGTTCCGCAAGCTGTGACCCGGGGGCGCCGCGCCTGCCGGGCCGGAGGCTCCGGACCTCTCCGCCGGTCTCGGCCGCCCCGTCGAAGAGGGCGCAACCGATGGCGTCCGTACGGGCGTCGGCGCCGTGGGCGAGTTCCCGCACCCCGGAGCCGTACACCTCACCGAAGAGCCCGACGCGGCGGGCGCCGAGCCGGGCCGCGAGGCGCCGCGCGACGGCGGGCAGGTCATGGGCGCGGACGGCCCGCCCGTACAGGTTGCGCGGGTCCTCCCGGAGGGCTAGGCCCTTGGCCCCGAAGGGCGGTCGAAATGCCGGGTGGTGGCCTCACCGGCCGTCGCCGGGGTCGCCGGGGTCGCCCTCCGGTTCGGTGCCGGGCAGCGGGTCCTGGGCCACCTCGTGGCGGCGGGTACGGATGCCGGGGGCCGGGGGATGGAGTTTGGCGTCGCAGGTCGGGCCGAGGCCGGTGCGACGGGAGCCCGCGCCGGTCAGCGGGCGGCCGCACAGCTTGCAGGACACCCGGCGCGGGGAGCGCCCGGTGCCGTCGGCGGAGTCGGCGGAGCCGCCCGTACCGGAGTCGGCCGGGTCGAGCGTGATTGCCAGTGGTTCGTCACCCATGCTGAGATCAAACCTCATCCCGACGAGGAGCAGTCCATGAGCCTGTACGACATTGCGCTGAAGACCCTGACCGGCGAACCGGTCTCGCTCGCCGACCACCTCGGCCGTGCGGTGCTGGTCGTGAACGTCGCCTCCCGGTGCGGTCTGACCCCGCAGTACGCCGGTCTCGAACGGCTGCAGAAGGAGTACGGCGAGCGCGGGCTCACCGTGCTCGGGGTGCCCTGCAACCAGTTCGGCGGCCAGGAACCCGGCACCCCCGAGGAGATCGGCACCTTCTGTTCGACGACGTACGGGGTGTCCTTCCCGCTCCTGGAGAAGACCGACGTCAACGGCCCGGACCGCCACCCGCTCTACGCGGAGCTGACCCGGACCGCCGACGCCGACGGCGAGGCCGGTGACGTCCAGTGGAACTTCGAGAAGTTCCTCGTCGGCCGGGACGGCCGGGTCACCCGCTTCCGCCCGCGCACCGAGCCCGACGCCCCCGAGCTGGTGGCCGCCGTCGAGGCGGCGCTCGCGGACTGAGCCCGCCCGCCCCGCGAGCGGCCCGGGATGATCGTTCCCGGGCCGCCCGGGGTAGGATGGGCGGGTTCGGCACACACGACCGAGGAGGTGGGACCCATCAGCACCACGCAGGCGGGAAGCTCCCCCACGGCGGCCGTTCCACCGGCCCGGTCGTAGCGGCCGCGGGAGCCTCCCTTCCCGGCTCCCCGGAAGGTCTCATGTCGCTCGACCCCTCGCTGTCCCTTCGTCCCTCCACCGTCTCCCGGCTCCGCGCGGCGGGCTGTGTGTTCGCCGAGGACGAGGCGGACGTCCTCCTCTCCACGGCGCGGGACGCCGACGAACTCGACGTCCTCGTCGCACGCCGCACCGCCGGGATCCCCCTCGAACACGTCGTCGGCTGGGCCGACTTCGCCGGGCTGCGCGTCGGCGTGGACCCCGGTGTCTTCGTGCCCCGGCGGCGGACCGAGTTCCTCGTCGAACGGGCCGTGGCGCTCGCCCCGCCCGGCGCCCTCTGCGTCGACCTGTGCTGCGGCTCCGGCGCGGCGGGCGCGGTCCTGCTCTCCGCCGTGCCCGGCGCGCGGGTGCACGCCTCCGACATCGCCCCCGCCGCGGTGCGCTGCGCCCGCCGGAACATCGAGCCGCGCGGCGGACGGGTCCACGAGGGCGACCTCTTCGCCCCGCTCCCCGCCGCGCTGCGGGGCCGGATCGAGATCCTCGTCGCCAACGTCCCGTACGTACCGACCGGCGAGGTCGGCCTGCTGCCGCCGGAGGCCCGGGAGCACGAACCGCTGGTCGCGCTGGACGGCGGCCCCGACGGGCTCGACGTGCTGCGCCGGGTCGCCGCCGAGGCGCCCCGGTGGCTGGCGCCCGGCGGACGGCTGCTGGTCGAGACCGGCGAACGGCAGGCCGCCCGTGCGACGGAGGCGGTGGCCGCGCACGGTCTGGAGCCCCGGATCGTCGGCTGCGAGGAGCGGTACGCGACCGTGCTCGTGGCGACCCGGAAGGGCTGACGGGAAGGGCTCGGGGCGGCCCCGGCGGACCGGTGAGAGGGAGCTCGGAGCGACCGGGACGGACTGGCGGGAGCGGGGCTCGGGGCCGTCGGCTCAGCGGCCGAAGGTGTCGATGCCCCCGACCAGCCAGCGGCCGTCGACGCGCACCATGTCCACGGCGAACATGGCGCCCGCGTACACCCCCTGGTCGAGGGCCTTCGACCCCTTCGAGCCGCTCTTGGCGCCCCGCGTCCCCGCCGTGCTGACGCTGCTCTGGTCGGCGTAGACCAGGACCCGGGCGCGGTCGCCGTCGATCCGCTCGACCGCGCTGTCGGTGACCACGGTGGTGATCACCGACTTCTGCTCGGCCGCCTTCGCCAGCACCGCGTCGAACAGGGCCCGGTGCTGGTCGACGGCCTTCCCGGTGAGGAGGGTCTCGCGGGCCCGCTCGAAGGGGGCCGGGCCTGCGTGGTCGTAGGAGAAGAGCGCGGCGACCGCCGCCGTGGTCTGCCCCTTGATCTCGCTGGTGCGCGCCAGGTCGGAGAGGGCCGTGTTGGCGCGCGCCGGATCGTCGCGCAGCGCGCCCGCCCTGCTGTGCGCCAGGCCCGCGAAACCGCCGAGGAGCAGGGTCAGGACGCACAGGACGACGAGCGGCACGAGGGAGCGGGGCGGCGTCCCGGCAGCCCGGTCACCGCGCTCCCCCGCGCCGTCCCCGGCCCCGGGCCTCCCGGCCGTCCGCTCCGGCTCCCCGGCCCGTACGGGCGTCGCCGCCGGGCGTGGCCGGGTGCGCGGGGCGGGCTCGGTGAGCAGGCCCGTGGAGGTGCGGGACCCGGCTCCCTCCGGAGCGGCGGGCGCGGGGGCCGACTGCTCGGCGAGGGCCTGTCGGCGGCGCTGGCGGTTGAGGTGGTGACGGGGCGTCGGCATCGTGCGGTGTCCTTTCGGGTGCGGGTGGCTCCTGGGGGTACGGCCCCGGTCAGCCGGTCGACGTACCGCCCACGGGGGCCTGCCCCAGGCCGCTGAGCTTCCACTGGCCGTCGGCGCGGGTGAGCTCGCCCAACATGCGGCTGTCCTTGTCGGTGCTCTTGGAGTCGGGGGTGGTGACCGTGACCCGCAGGGCGACGAGCACCCGGGCGCGCCCGGCCCGGTCGTCCAGCTCGGTGACCGCGCCGGAGAGCACCCGGGCGGTGGTCACCGTCCTGGCGGTCTTCACCTGGTCGGTGAACTCCGCCCGCCCCTCGACGAGTTGCTTGTGCAGTTCGCCGGTCGTGGAGGACTCCCAGAGGTCGATCCCCCGGTCGACCTCGCGGTGGTCGAGCGTGTTGAGGTTCTGCACGGCCTGCTCGCCCGCCGCGAGGGCGCGGTCGCGCTGCTCGGCGTACGCGGCGGACCCGTCGTGGGCCGCCGCGTACCAGTCCCGGCCCGCCCAGGCCGCGAAGGCGCCCGCGACGAGGGTGAGCACGAGGGCCACGGCGAGGGCGGGGCGGATGCCCGCCGGGGTGCGGACCGCGCGTGTCATGGGGTGCTCCCGTCTCCCGCTGATGGTCAGCGGGTCTTGATGTCGACGATCTGCCACCGGTCTCCCCCGAACCTGGCGGTGACGGTGAGCTGGGCCGCGGCGGAGGTGGCCGCGCCCTTGTCCCGCCGCGAGGTCTGGTCGAGGAACACGAGGAGACGCGCGCTGTCCCCGTCGAGTTCGATCACTCCGGTGCGGACGGTCTGGGTGCTGAGGGTGATGCGCTGCTCCACCAGGCTGGCCCTGACCTGGGCGAACAGCTCGTCGTACTGACGGGCCGCGCGCCCGGCCAGCAGGTGGTCGGCGGAGCGTTCGGCGGCGTCGGTGCGGTCGGGGGTGTACGAGAAGACCCGGGCGAGGCCCTCGCCGACGTCGCCGCCGACCCGGGCGGTGGCCCCGGCGTCGGTGAGCGCGAGGTTCCGCGCGGACGGGGTGGACCGGAGCTGGTCGGCGGCGTGGAAGAACCAGCCGCCGCCGAGGAGCAGGGCGGTGACGGCGACGGCGACGAGGGCGCCGGACCGGCCGACGCGGCGGGAGCCTTCGCGGCCGGGGCGCTCTTCGTCCGTGTCGTCGGACGCGCTCTCGTCGGTGCTCTCCGGCGCGGCCTCGGCGGTGGTGCCGGGCGCGGCTTCGTCCGTGTTCTTCCGTACGGCCCCGGTCGTCGCCTCGGCGGTGGTCTCGGCCGTGGTCTCCGGTGCTGCTCCGGGCGCGGGCTCGTCCGTGGGTTCCGTTCCGGTCGTGGTGGTCCCGGTCTTCGTGTCCTTCAGCAGTCGTGTCACCGCTCCCCGCCCTCCTCGGCCCCGGCGACCGGTACCGCGCTCAGTGCCGCGACCTTCCAGGTGTTCTCGCCCGTCCGGGTCAGGACGGCCTCAAGCCGCTTGCGGTCGCTGGTCGGCTTGCTGGTCCCGCGAGGTGTGACCTCCACCTGTACGGTCGCGATGAGCTTCGCCGTACCGGCCCTGGTGTCGAGCGCGGTGAGTGCCGCCTCGGTCACCGTGGCGCGCGCCGAGGCGCCCACCGCCGGTCGCGTGGCGCCCAGTTCGGTGCGGAGCGGCCCGGTGGACGCCTCGCGCCAGGCGCGGATGCCGGCCGCCGCGTGCTCGCGGGTCGAGGCGTCCAGGGTGTTCAGGACGGTGAGTCGGTCGCGGCCCTCGGCGAGTGCGGTGTCCCGTTCGCGGCCGAAGGCGAGTTCCTCGTCGCTCCGGGCCTGGGCGTAGGTCCAGGCTCCGGTTCCGCAGAAGCCCAGGGCGACGACGAGGGCGCAGGTGCCGAGGACGCGTGCCCGCCTCATCGGGTGCTCCCGGTGTCCAGGCCGAGGAGACCGGCCATGCCGGTGGGGGCGGAGGACTGGCCGGGCAGTGCGAGCGCGCCGGGGAGCGCCGCGCCCCGGCCCGCCGTGCCGCCGCGCGCGGTGCCCGAGGGCAGCGAGCCGGGCTTGGCCGGGGTGGGCACGGGGCCGCCCTCGGGCGCCTGGCCCGAGCCCCGTACGTTGACGCCGGACGCCGCCCGGCCCGTGCAGGAGGCGCGGGTGTTGAGGGCGGGCGCGGTGCCGAGGTCGAGTCCGTTGCGGTAGCGCGTACCGCCGTATCCCGAGGTGCAGGGCAGCGGCTTGAAGAAGGTGACGGCCATGCCGACGTGGAGGCGTCCGTTGTCGACGGCGGTGGCTCCGGCCGAGACGGCGGCGGGGAACTTCACGAGCAGTTCCTCCATGCCTCGCTGCCGGGTGACGGTCAGCTCCGAGGTGGTGAGGAGGTTGGCGAGGACGACGCTCAGGCTGGGGTCGAGGTCGCGCAGGAGTCCGCTGACCTGGCCCGTGGCGTCGGGGGCGACGGCGAGGAGGCGGCGCAGGTCGGCGTCGGAGCCCTTGAGGGTGACGGCGAGGTCGCGGGCGCCGGTGGCGAAGTCGCGGATGGCGCGGCTCTCCTCCGCCTGGGTGCGCAGGACGACCTCGCCGTCGTTGATGAGCCGGATGCTGGACGGCAGGGACTTGTCGGCGGCCTCGACGAAGCCGCTGCCGTTGTCCAGGAGGACCTGGAGGTCGTCGCCGTGGCCCTCGAAGGCCTTGCCGAACTCGTCGACGACCGTGCGCAGGGAGTCCAGCGGGACGGAGCCCGCGAGGTCGTTCATGCTGGCGAGGACGTCGGTGACGGGGGCCGGTACCTGGGTGTCGGTCTGTTCGATGCGGGCGCCGTCGGCGAGGTAGGGGGCGCCGTCGCTCTCGGGCCGCAGGTCGATGTACTGCTCGCCGACGGCGGAGAGTCCGGCGACCACGGCCCGCGCGTCGGAGGGGATGCGGGGGGCGGACTTCTTGATGCGCAGTTCGGCCACGACACCGTCGGCGGTGAGGTCGATGGCGCCGACACGGCCCACGGAGACGCCCCGGTAGGTGACGTCGGAGTGGGTGAACAGGCCGCCGGTGCGGGCGAGGTGGACACGGACGGTGTAGTGGTCGGCGACGCCCGCGTACCGGCCGAGGTCGGCGTAGCGGACGCCGACGAAGCCGAGCACGAGGACGGCGATGACCAGGAAGGCGAGGTTCTTCAGGCGTACGGTGCGGGTGATCACCGGCGGTCTCCTCCGTCCTTGGGTGCGCTGGTCCGGCCGGACGGGGCCGTCGTCACCGGCGGCAGCGGCAGGTCCGGGTCGCGGTGACGGGCCGCGCCCTCCGCGCCCGGATCGGGCTCCGGTTCGGGCTCCGGTTCCGGTTCCGTCGGGGCCGGTGTCGGGGGCTTCGGGGCGTCGTCCCGGGGGATCAGCGGGGGGATGATCTCGGTGCCGGGGGTGGCGGCAAGGTGCAGATAGGTGTTGAGGTAGTCGCCCTTGACGCCCTTCAGCACCTCGTCGGTGAAGGGGTAGGTGAGGAGTGCCTGGAGTGATTCGGGCAGGTCGGCACCGGCGTCCGCGAGGGCCTTCAGGGTGGGCGCGAGGGCCTTGAGGTCGGCGACCATGTCCTTCTTGCTCGCGTCGATGGTGCTGACGGCGACCCCGGACAGGGTGTCGAGGGCGCGCAGCATGGTCAGCAGGGAACCCCGCTGGTTCTCCAGGGTCTTCAGACCGGGCGAGAGGCCGGTGAGGACGGTGTCGACGTCCTTCTTGCGTCCGGCGAGGGTGGCGGAGAGCCGGTTGAGGCCGTCGAGGGCGCGGGTGATGTCGCCCCGGTTGGCGTCCAGGGTGGTGACGAGCGTGTTCACCCGGCCGAGCAGGGAGCGCATCTCGGGTTCGCGTCCGCCGAGCGCCGCGTTGAGTTCGCGGGTGATGGTCTTGAGCTGGTTGACGCCGCCGCCGTTGAGGAGCAGGGACAGCGCGCCGAAGACCTCTTCGACCTCCGTGTTGCGGCTGGTGCGGGCGAGGGGGATGACGCTGCCGTCGGTGAGGCGGGTGCCGTCGTCCTTCGGCGGGGCGACGAGCTGGACGTACTTCTCGCCGAGGAGGCTGGACTGCTCCAGGCGGACGCCCGCGCCCGCGGGCAGCCGGACGTCACCGTTGATCTTCAGGGTGACGCGGGCGGTCCAGGTGCCGGAGGCGGAGCCGTTGCCGAGTTCGATGGCGGTGACGCGTCCGACGGCGACGTCGTTGACCTTGACCGCGGACTGCGGGACGAGGCTGAGGACGTCGTCGAGTTCGGCGGTGACGGTGTACGGGTGGGGGCCGAGGTCGGCGCCGCCGGGCAGCGGGAGGTCCTCGATGCCGTCGAAGCGGACGGGGTTCGCGGGGACCGCTCCGACGAGGACGGCGAGGCCGAGGCCGAGGGCGACGACGGCGACGGCGCCCGCGCCGAGGGCCTTCCCCGAGGGTGTGCTGGGGCCTTTCACCGGTCCACCCTTCCGCTGCTGTCGGAGGAGGCTCCGGAGACCGGCAGCGGGAGGAGCGGGCCGCCCGAGCTGATCTCGTTGAGGTTGGCGCGGCCGTCCAGGGTGCGGGTGTCCTTGTCGTAGGCGTTGATGAGGTTGCCCGCCGCGAGGGGGGCGACGTCGAGGGCCTCGGCGAGGGAGGCGCGCTGGTCGACGAGGGTCTGGGTGAGGGGCACGAGCCGGTCGACGTTCTTCTTGAGTTCGCCCCGGTTGTCCTTGATGAACTGTTTGACCTGGGCGAGGGCCTTGCCGAGTTCCTTGAGGGCGGCGGCGAGGTCGTCCTTGTTCTCGGCGAAGTAGCCGACGACCTCGTCCAGGCGTTCCTGTGCGGTGCGGACGTCGCCGTCCTTCTCCTTGAGCATGGTGGTGAAGGTCTGGAGCTGGCCGAGGGTGGTGAACAGCTGCTCGCTGCTGCCGTCGAGGGTCTTGGCCGCCTTGCCGAACTCCTCGATGGAGGTGCCGATGGCGGCGCCGTTGCCCTTGAGGTTGCGGGCGCCGGTGTCGAGGAGTCCGGAGAGGGCGCCGGTGGAGTTGGCGCCGTCGGGGCCGAGGGCCTTGCCGAGTTCGGTGATGGAGGCGTACAGCTGGTCGATCTCGACGGGGGTGCGGTTGCGGGAGGCGGGCAGTTCGGCGCCGTCGGCGAGGGCGGGGCCGCTGCTCCAGGCGGGGGTGAGCTGGACGTAGCGGTCGGCGACGATGCTGGGGGCGACGACGAGGGCGCGGGCGTCCGCGGCGACGCGGATGCCCTCGTCGAGGCGGAGTTCGACGCGGACGCGGGTGCCCCGCGGTTCGACGGACTCGACCTCGCCGACCCGTACGCCGAGGACCCGGAGGTCCGATCCGGCGTAGATGCCGACGGCGCGGTCGAACCAGGCGGTGACGCGGGTGCCGTCGGACTCCAGGACGCGGACGGCGACGAGGCCGCAGGCGGCGAGGACGGCGAGGGCGAGACCGGCGACGAGGGGTTTTCTGGCTGTGGTCATCGTGCGGCACTCCCCTGGGCCGTCGTCTTCGGTTTCGGCGGCAGGCATCCGGTCGCGGGCTGCGAGGTCTCGGGCAGGTAGTTGCGGGGCACCACACCGCACAGGTAGCTGTCGAACCAGCGTCCGTTGCCGAGGGTGTTGCCGACGAGCCGGTAGTAGGGGCCGATGAGGGCGAGCGTCTTGTCGAGCTGGCCGCTGTTCTTCTCCAGGACGCCGGTGACGCGGCTGAGGGCCTTCAGGGTGGGGCCGAGCTGCCGGTCGTTGTCGCTGACGAGTCCGCCGAGTTCGGTGCCCAGCGCCCTGCTGCCCTTGAGGAGGGCGCGGATGGCGTCCCGGCGCTTCTGGAGTTCGCCGAGGAGCGAGCCGCCGTCCTCGATGAGCGTCTCGAAGCTGGACTTCTTGTCCTGGAGGGTCTTGGTGAACCGCTTGCTGTTCTCCAGGAGCCGGGCGAGTTCGGTGTCGCGCTTGGAGACGGACCTCGACAGTTCGGAGAGGCCGGTGGCGGCGTTGCGGACGTGCGGCGGGGAGTTCTTGAAGGTGTCGGAGATGGTCTCGAAGCTCTCGGCGAGCTTCTTGGTGTCGATGGCGTCGACGGTGCCGCTGAGGTCCTGGAACGCCTGTGTCACGTCGTACGGGGAGGTGGTGCGGGACTGCGGGATGCGGGTGCCGGGGTCCTGCCTGGCGGAGCCCAGCGGGTCCACGGCCAGGTACTTCTCGCCGAGGAGGGTCTTGATGGCGATGGCGGCGGTCGACTTGTCGCCGATCCAGGCGTCGCCGACCTCGAAGGTCACCTTGACCTTGGCGCCGTCGAGGGCGATCCCGGTGATCTTGCCGACCTTGACCCCGGCGATGCGGACCTCGTCGCCGGTGTCGAGTCCGGCGGCTTCGGTGAAGTCGGCGCTGTAGGCGGTGTCACCGCCTACGAGGGGCAGTTTCCCGACGTTGTACGCGAGGGCGGCGAGGAGCGCGAGGAGGACGAGCCCGACGACGGCGACGGCGACGGGGCTGCGTTCCTTGGCCGGCTTGAACCGGGGGACGGGACTCATCGGCCGCACCTCGCCTCGGTGACGGTGATGCCGGTCGGCGGCTTGGAGCCGTCGGAGGTTCCCACGCCGCTCACGCGTGCCTCGCAGAGGTAGAGGTTGAACCACGATCCGTACGAGGACAGGCGGGCGAGGGCCGTCATCTTGGCGGGGGTGTTGGCGAGGAACGCCTCCAGCCGGGCCGAGTGGTCGCCGAGGGTGCCGGAGAGGCGGCCCAGTTCGCGGATGTCCTTCTTCAGGGGGGCGCGGCTCTCCTGGAAGAGTCCGGCGGTCGTGGTGGTGAGGTCGCCGATGGCCTGCACCGCCTGGCCGAGGGGCTTGCGGTCGGTGTTGAAGCCGGTGACGAGTTTCTGGAGGGTGACGACGAGGTCCCCGAAGGCGTCCTCGCGGCTGTTGAAGGTGGTGAGGACGGTGTTGAGGTGGGTGACGACCTCTCCGATGACCTTGTCCTTGGCGGCGACGGTCTTGGAGAGGGAGCCGATGTGCTTGAGGAGGCTGTCGACGGTGCCGCTCTCGCCCTGGAGGACCTGGACGAGGGAGCCGGCGAGGTCGTTGACGTCGGCGGGCGAGAGCCCTTCGAACAGTGGCTTGAAACCGTTGAACAGCAGGGTCAGGTCGAGGGCGGGGGTGGTGCGGTCGAGCGGGATGGTCTCCCCGGCGGCGAGGGTGCCGCCGAGGTCGCCGCTGCCCTGGCCGAGGGACACGTACCGCTGGCCGACCATGTTGAGGTACTTGACGGCGGCGGTGGCCGAGCGGGGCAGGGTGCGGTCCTCGCGGACCGTGAAGGTGACCTGGGCGGTGCGGCGTTCGACGACGCGGACGTCGCTGACCTCGCCGACCTTGACCCCGGCGATGCGCACGGAGTCGCCCTTGACGAGCCCGGTGACGTCGGTGAACAGCGCCTTGTACGAGCGGGTGGCGGAGCCGACCCCGGTGTTGGCGATGCTGAAGCCGAGGACGGTGGTGGCCAGGGCGGTGACCAGGACGAACGCGAGGGACTTGAGGACGGTCCCGGTGAGGCCGCGCCGCCGGGTGTGGGAGGGCGGGGTCGTCATCGCAGGGTCACCTCCGCACCGCGGAACGCGGGTCCGGCCAGCAGGCTGCTCCAGTCCGGCAGTTCGCGGGGCTGCTTCTTCGCGGCGGGCGCGAGGAGTTCGTTGACGAGGTCGTTCTCCTGCGCGGAGTTGGCGGGTCCCAGGTTCTGGTCGGCCGCGGCGGAGGCCCGTGCGGCGGGGGCGGCGGGGACTCCGAGGTAGGGCACGGGGTAGCAGTCGGGGCCGCCGCCGGAGGTGTAGGACGGCTTGTCGCGGCCGGGGACGTACGCGCCGCGCGAGGGCACGGTGGTGACCTCGACGTGCAGTCCGGGCCGGTCGGTGCCCTTGCCGAGCGCCTTGTCCATGGCGGGGACGAACTGGGCCAGGGTGCGCAGGGTGCAGGGGAACGCCGGGGAGTACTCGGCGAGCAGCTCCAGGGTGGGCCTGCTGGTGGCGCTGAGCCGGATGATGTTGTTCTTGTTCTGCCGGAGGAAGGCCGTCAGGTCCTCGGAGGTCCGGGTGGTGGCGCCGAGGGTGGCGCCGAGGGCGGCCTCCTGTTCGGCGAGGGTGCCGCTGGTGGTGGTGAAGTCGGTGAGCGCCGTGACGATGTCGGGGGCGGCGTCCGCGTAGATGTGGCTGACCTTCACGAGTTCTTTCAGGTCGCGGGTGAGGGCGGGCAGATGGGGGTTGAAGCGGGTCAGGTGGGCGTCGAGCCGGTCGAGGGTCTCGCCCAGCTCGTCGCCGCGTCCTTCGAGGGCCTGGGAGACGGCCGACAGGGTCGCGGAGAGCTTCTGCGGCTGGACGGCGGTCAGCAGGGGCAGGACGTTGTCGAGGACCTGCTGGAGTTCGACGGCGTTGCTGGAGCGGTCCTCGGGGATGACGGCTCCGGGGCCCAGGGTCCCCGCCGAGGCGGCGCCGGGCGGGACGAGGGCGACGAAGCGTTCGCCGAAGAGGGTGGTGGGGAGCATCTGGGCGCGGACGTCGGAGGGGACGTGGCGCAGGGTCCCGGGCTTCATGGCGAGGGTGAGCCGGGCTCCGCCGTCGATGGCGTCGATGGCGCGGACCTCGCCGATGACGACGCCTCTGAGCTTCACCTCGGCGCCGAGGTGCATCTCGTTGCCGATGCTGCCGGTCTCGACGGTGATCGGGTCGGAGTCGGTGAACTTCTTGTCGTAGACGGCGACCGCGAGCCAGGCGAGGAGGGCGGGCACCAGGAGGAAGACGATGCCCGCGGAGCGGCGGCGCAGGGTCTCGGTACGTGAGTCGCTCATGTCACCCCGCCACCTTCACGGTCGTGGTCGCGCCCCAGAGGGCCAGCGAAAGGAAGAAGTCGGTGACGCTGATCAGCACGATGGCGTTGCGCACGGAGCGGCCGACGGCGATGCCGACTCCGGCGGGCCCGCCGGAGGCGCGGAAGCCGTAGTAGCAGTGGGCGATGATCACCATCACGCTGAAGATCAGCACTTTGAGCACCGAGAGCAGGACGTCCGTCGGTGACAGGAAGAGGTTGAAGTAGTGGTCGTACGTGCCCTGGGACTGGCCGTTGAAGAGGACGGTGATGTAGCGGGAGGCCAGGTAGGAGGAGAGCAGCCCGATCGCGTAGAGGGGGACGATGGCGACGACGCCCGCGATGATGCGGGTGGTGACCAGGTACGGCATGGAGCGGATGCCCATGCCCTCCAGGGCGTCGACCTCCTCGTTGATGCGCATGGCGCCGAGCTGGGCGGTGAATCCGGCGCCGACCGTCGCGGACAGGGCGAGTCCGGCGACGAGGGGGGCGATCTCACGGGTGTTGAAGTAGGCGGAGACGAAGCCGGTGAAGGCGGCGGTGCCGATCTGTTCCAGGGCCGCGTAGCCCTGGAGCCCGACGACGGTTCCGGTGAAGAGCGTCATCGCGATCATGACGCCGATGGTGCCGCCGATGACGCCGAGGCCGCCGGAGCCGAACGCCACCTCGGCGAGCAGCCGTTGCACCTCCTTGAGGTACCGGCGCAGGGTCCTGGGTATCCAGAGCAGGGCCCGGACGTAGAAGAGGAGCTGGTCTCCGGAGCGGTCGAGCCAGACGAAGGGGGAGGCCATCGCGCTCAGCCTCCCTTCGGCGGGACGATCTGCAGGTAGATGCCCGTCAGCACCATGTTCACGAAGAACAGCAGCATGAAGGTGATGACGACGGACTGGTTGACGGCGTCGCCGACGCCCTTGGGGCCGCCCCGGGGGTTGAGGCCCCGGTAGGCGGCGACGATCCCGGCGATGAACCCGAAGATGAGGGCCTTCAGTTCGCTGATGTAGAGGTCGGGGAGCTGGGCGAGGGCGGAGAAGCTGGAGAGGTACGCGCCGGGGGTGCCGCCCTGGAGGATGATGTTGAAGAAGTAGCCGCCGAGGGTGCCGACGACGGAGACCATGCCGTTGAGGAGGACGGCCACCGCCATGGTGGCCAGGACCCGGGGCACGACCAGTCGCTGGACCGGCGAGACGCCCATGACCTCCATCGCGTCCAGCTCTTCGCGGATCTTGCGGGAGCCGAGGTCGGCGCAGATGGCGGAGCCGCCCGCACCGGCGATGAGGAGGGCCACGATGAGGGGGCTGGCCTGCTGGATGACGGCGAGGACGCTGGCGCCGCCGGTGAACGACTGGGCACCCAGCTGCTGGGTGAGCGAGCCGACCTGAAGGGCGATCACCGCGCCGAACGGGATGGAGACGAGGGCGGCCGGCAGGATGGTGACGCTGGCGACGAACCAGAACTGCTCGATGAACTCGCGGAACTGGAAGGGGCGCCGGAAGACGGCCCGGCTCACTTCCAGGGCGAGGGCGAAGAGACGGCCGGTCTGCCGCAGCGCACCGGTGATCACGAGCCGCTCCCCTGGGCCGGGAGCGTGAGCGTGGGGGCCCTGTCGGCCTGGGCGTAGGTGTCGCGGATGGCGGCCTGGGCGGCGGGCGGCAGCCGGTCGAGCATCCCGAGGACGCGTTCCCTGCGGCGGGCGACGGCCGCGCGCGGGGGCAGTCCGGGGGACGGCTCCAGCTGCGGGACGATGCCGGGAGGGGCGCTCGGGCCGACGGGATTGACCGCCTCGGCGGCGAGCAGGGCGGCGTCCTTCTCCTCGGACATGCCGATGGGACCTTCGCGGCGGCCGGCGAGGAACTGGGTGACGACCGGCTCGTCGCTGGTGAGGAGGACCTCGCGGGGGCCGAAGGTGACCAGGTTGCGCCGGAAGAACATCCCCATGTTGTCGGGGACGGTGGCGGCGATGTCGAGGTTGTGGGTCACGATCAGCATCGTCGCGTCGATGCGCGCGTTGAGGTCGATCAGGAGCTGGGACAGATAGGCGGTGCGGACGGGGTCGAGACCGGAGTCCGGTTCGTCGCACAGCACGATCTGCGGGTCGAGCACGAGCGCGCGGGCCAGTCCGGCGCGCTTGCGCATACCGCCGCTGATCTCGCCCGGCAGTTTGCCCTCCGCGCCGAGCAGTCCGACGAGGTCGATCCGCTCCATGACGATGCGCCGGATCTCGGACTCCCGCTTGCGGGTGTGCTCGCGCAGCGGGAAGGCGATGTTGTCGAAGAGGGTCATGGAGCCGAAGAGGGCTCCGTCCTGGAACATGAGCCCGAAGAGCTTGCGGGTCTCGTATATGTCCCGTTCTGGGCTGCTGACCATGTCGACCCCATTGATGAGGACACGGCCCTGTTGGGGTTTCAGCAGTCCGATGAGCGATTTCAGGAAGACGGTCTTGCCCGTTCCGGAAGGGCCGAGCATGACGCTCACCTCTCCGGCCGGCAATGTCAGCGTCACGTCCTGCCAGATGTTCTGCTTGCCAAAGGACATGGTCAGACCCTCAACGACTACTTCGATTCCCATCCCACCTCCAGCAAGCGTGCGTGGTGCGTGCGCCGCGGGCGCACGGTAAGTCGGAGCGGATCACCCGGACAATAGGGCTGGCGCAGAAACCTTGATCCGCTTCCGTTTTTGTCACCGGGGAGACAAGGTCGGGAGCGACTTTTGTCTCCGGGGAGACAGGGCGGTGTTCGTCGCCCGGAAGGCCGGGTGGACGGTCCCCGCCTGCGGTGACCCGCCCCCGCGAGGGGGGGCCGGTGCCGGGTGCGGTCCGCCGCAGGAGCGGTCCGCGGATCCGCGCCGACCTGCGACGGGGCGTCGGCAACGCGAACGCTACGACCCGGTAACCTCTTCCGGCAATACCGGATTCCGAGTTTTAGCGAAACAGGGCCTCAGGGCGGGTCGTTTATCAGCCGGAGGACAATTTCCGGCCGCTCCTTGTCACCGGAGAGAGCGGTTTCTGCCCGGAATGCGCGACTCCATGGGCAAGGGGCGGCGACTCACCTCTCGAACCTTGCATGATCGATCATAATTGTCGACATTGCGCACCGGGGAACCAAGAGCATTCCCGTCACCGCTCACCCACTTGACAGGCAAAGCCGCGTCTTCAAAGAATCATGGACCACAGCATTGTTCAGCTAAGTTTCCCGCAAGTAACGTCTGGTTTCGCGGCCGACGAAATCGAGCCGTCCCGGCCGCTCGTCCGCCATCGCGGCCACCCTCTGCCGGTCAATCCCCAAGGAGAGTCCCAGAGCCATGAAGAAGCCCATCAGAAACCTCGCCGTCGTCGCCGGTGGCGCCTCCGCCGCCTTCGCCCTCGCGATCTCGCCCGCCTCGGCCGTGCCCTCGACGGTCTGGACCGTCAGCCCGTCCCCGGCCAGCATCACCGCGGTCAACAGCGGGAACATCGTGCTCAGCGTCAACGGCGTGGCCATGACGTGTACGAAGTCGAACGGTTCGGGCACGGGGGCCAGCGCCACCGGCAACCCCGCGACGATCGGCAGCATCAGCGCCATCGCCTTCGGTGCCACCGGTGCTCCCTGCACCAGCGTGCTGGGCAACGTGACGACCGTCCCGGTCACCCCCTGGTCGATCGTGGCGCAGGACTACACCGCCGCGACCGGCGTGACCAAGGGCTACATCGGCAACGTGGACGCCACGGTGACCGTCGGCGCCTGTGTCTTCCGCGTCACGGGCAAGGCCTCCACCACGTACACCAACTCGACCGGCGCGCTCGCCGTGAACAGCACCGCGGGCGAGCTGACCGTCGTCTCCTCGGCCGGCTGCGGCGTGGCCGTCCCGGTCGGCGCCAAGCCGACCTTCAAGGGCACGTACCTCTTCAAGTCGGGCAGCTCCATCCCGACGATCGTCGGCTCCAACCCGTAAGGAACCAGCACCCGCGTCCGCCCGGCCGGAGCCACCGGCCGGGCGGACGCGGGCCGTTCGCGCAGCCGACCACCCGCCCGCCCCGAGGAGGCTCCCGCGTCATGAAGAAGCCGGTCGCACCACTCGCCCTCTCCGCCTGGGCGGCCACGGCCGCACTGCTCCTCACGGCGGCCCCGGCCTCGGCGGCGCCCTCGACGGTCTGGACGGTCACCCCCTCGCCGGTCGCCGTCTCGGCGACGAACGTCGGCAACGTCGGCATGAACCTCAACGGGCTCCCCATGAACTGCCCGAAGTCCACCGCCTCGATGCTCCTGGCGAGCACCACGGGCAACCCGGCGGTCCTCGGCAACGTCAGCGCCCTCACCTTCGGCGCTCCCGGGGCGCCGTGCAGCAGCCAGGTACCCCTCGTCGTGACACCGACCGGGCCCTGGAAGTTCGTGGCCCGGGACCACGACGCCACGACCGGCGTCACCAGCGGGTACGTCGACGACATCGACATCGGGCTGAACGTCGCCTACCTCGTCCTGCGCGTCCGGGGCAGGTCGTCCGCCACCTTCTCCAACGCGACGGGCAGGCTGACCCTCAGCAGCGTCACCGGCGAACTCCCCGTCACCCAGACCAACGACGCCGGTGCCGTACCGGTCGGCAGCAGTCTGTTCCTCAAGGCCACCTACCAGACCAGGGTGTCCGGCAGCAGCCTTCTGCCGAAGATCGTCGGCACCAACCCGTAGAGGCATCACCACCCGCGTTCGCGGGCTGTCCGCACCCCCGCCGGCCCCACTTCTCCCCCGCCGGCGCACGAACCACCCGAGCGGAGCACCGGATGAAAGGCCCACGGCCCACCCCTCGACCCTCCCGGGTCCGCGCGCGCGGCGCGACGATCGCCGCCTTCGTGGCGCTCGCCCCGCTGCTTCCGGCGGCGGCCGTCGCCGTCGGGACGCTGAAGGTCGACACCGCGCTGCCCTACGTCTGCGCCCTGCCCTCCGGCGCGCGGACCGCGGCGGTGCGGATCACGGCGGCCTTCCCCGAACGGGCGGTCGTCGGCGAGGAGATCCGGCCCACCGACGTCACCACGACGGTGGAGCTCCCCCCGGAGGCCGTGGCCGACCTGACCGCGCTCAAGGCCGCCACCGTACGGGCGGAGACCCGGCTCATGGTCGGCGTGACCCAGAACGACCAGCGGGCGGAAGCCACCTGGAGCGGTACGGCCGAGCCCGTCGCCGTCCCCGCGGAAGGGCCCCTGGTCCTCACCACCACCGGCGACGTGCCGTCCCTGACGACGAGCGAGACCGGTGATCTGAGGCTCACCGCCGGGGGGTTCGCGGTCGACCTCGCCCCGGGCACGGCCGACGCCTCCGCCACCACGCCCGCCTCCCTCTCCGTCAGCTGCGTTCCCGACCCGGACGCGCAGGGCCGTACGACACTGGCCACGGTCCCGGTGGGCTCCGTCGCCCCGGTCGAACCGAGCACCCCTCCCACCTCGCCGGGCGTCCCCTCGCCGTCCGCTTCCGCCTCCGGCCTTCCCCTCCCGTCGCGCCCGGACGGCCCGGCGGGAGTCCCGGACCGGAAGGGCGAGGCGTCGAAGGAACCGGGGACCGGGAAGCAGACGGCCGAGGGCCTGACGACGGCGGACGAGGACGCCCCCGGCACTCCGGCGCCCCGCCCGGCCGCGCCGCCCTGTCTCACCAAGGACCCGGACCCGATGGCCCTGTCGGCGTACGTCACCGGCTACTCGAACGTACGGAAGCTGAAGGGCGCCTCGCTCCTCCCCCTGACCTGCATGATGGTCGTCCAGGGCACCCCGGAGTTCCCCGAGGAGCCGGGCCCGCCGGACGAGTTCCGGTTCATCACCCGGTCCACCGGCGACCTCTCCTACCAGGGGCGCAAGCAGACCCCGCCCTTCACCTCCACCCTTCTGGCCTTCGGCTTCCAGCCGGTCACGGCGACCATGACCCTGGAGCAGACGGGGCCCGTCTCGATCTACACCCTGGTCCGCGCCTTCATGACCGGGGACAACTACCAGGAGACCACCGTCCGGCTCCCCCTGGTCCTGCGCGTCCTCGACGTCAAGGTCAACGGCGTCAAGCTGGACGTCGGCCCCTCCTGCCGCACGGAGAAGTCCCTCGCCTCGGTCGACCCCAAGCCCGACAAGTACCCCGGCGACCACCTGGTGCTGGAGGGCAGGGGAAAGATCCCCCTGGGCGAACCGGCCGTGGGCTACGTCCTCACCAGCGGCGGCCCCCTCGTCGGCGAGGTGAGCATTCCCGCCTTCAAGGACTGCGGCGCCGACGGCGAGAACCTCGACCGGCTCCTCACCGCCTCCATCTCGGGCCCCGGCAACTACATCAAGCAGATACAGGGGCAGACCTGCAACGTCGGTCTGGAGGAACCCACCATGGAGTACTGCACCGACGACCTCCAGCCCCGCATCGTGCCCAGGCCCGAACGCTGATCCGTCCCGCTCAGCCCCTCTCCCCCTCTCCACAGGAAGGCTTCGCCATGCCCTTCGTCTCCACCCGCACGAAGCTGGCCACCGTCTCCGCGCTGACCGCCCTGGGCGCCTTCGCCTCCATCGGCACGGCGACGGCGGCCAACCCGCAGCTGAACGGCAGCTGGGCGCCCTTCGACCGCTGCCCGGTCGACGCCCCGGCGATGCTCGCCTCCGACGGTCTCGACACCTCGCCGCAGTGCGTCGTCTCGTACTCCCTCAGCGGGTCCATCAAGATGGGCAACACGACGGTGGCCACCGGGAAGACCAACCTCCAGATCGGCGTCGTCCAGAACGCCGACGGCACCAGCTCGGTCTCCGCGCCCGCCTCCGGCGCGCTCATCACCGACCCCGCCACCGTCCCCGGCGGACTCCTCGGCCTGATGTGTCCGAGCGACATCCCGTTCATCACCGACATCTGCCGGCAGCTGTCGGACGCCAAGCTCAACAAGATCACCGCCACCATGGAGTCGGTCGGCTCGCCCTCGAACTTCGACCAGATCGCGGGCGTCCTCACCGACCAGCCGATCGTGACCATCCCGGTCCGCATCCGCCTGCAGAACCCGTTCCTCGGCGACAACTGCTACATCGGGACCAAGGCCAACCCGATCCTGCTGCGTCCGCGGAACCTCACCTCGCCGGACTTCGGCGTGGAGCGCTTCAACGGCGACGGCTCCGCCAACGAGGAGGGTGACATGAGCCGTCTGAACCTGCTCGGCGCCACCCAGTACGACAGCACCTTCGCCGTCCCCGGCGCCAGCGGTTGCGGCCTCGGATGGTTCGGCATCATCGACGCGGCGGTCAACCTCAAGACCGGTCTGCCCTCCGCCTCCGGCAAGAACAAGCTCGTGCTCAACAACACCCAGACCTACCTCGGCGGCCTCTTCGCCCCCGGTGTCTCCGCCCCCGACGCCGGCAAGGTGATGTCCCAGAACTGGCACTCCGCCGTCAAGTAACGGCCACTGAGGGTCGATAACCGGCCTACTCAGCGCCACGAAGGTCTAGGCAACGTCAACTCTTGCGCAAGTTGTGTACAGCACACAGCAGTTGTCCTAGCTTCAGCAGTCCCCGTCGGTACGCACCTGACCGTGCACCGCGGCGCCCGTCCCCCACCGGGGCGGGCGCCGCTGTCCATCCCCCACCGGTCACGCAGGAAGCAAGGGATCGGTCATGCCCGCCACCGCACCGCCACCGCACATCGGTGAACCGCTCGATCCGCTCCCCCGGGAGTTCGCCAACCTGATGAGGCCGGAGATCCCGGGACTCATCAAGGAGATCGGCGTGGAGGTCCAGCGGACCTACCCCGTGTACGCCCACCTCTTCAACGGGCCCCACTCGGACGCCATCCGGCAGGGCGTGGAGCAGGCCCTGGCGGCCTTCGTGGAACGGGTCGCCGACCCCGGCGCCAACTCGGCCCTCCGGGACGAACTGCTCCGCAAGTTCGGCCGGGTCGAGGCGTACGAGGGCCGTGACCTGGAGACCCTCCAGGGGGCCTACCGGCTCGGCGCCCGGATCGCACTGCGCCGGGCGAAGAGCATCGGACGCACGTACAACCTCTCCCCCACCCTGATCCTCGCCTTCGCGGACGCCCTCTTCGCGTACGTCGACGAGCTGGAGTCCCTCTCCCGCGAGGGGTACGTGATGGTCCAGGCGCGGGCGGTGTCCGACGTGGCCGCGCTGCGAAGACAACTGCTCTACCTGGTCGTCGCGGGGCCGCCGCTGCCCCGGGCCACCATCGCCGAACTGTGCCGGGAGGCCTCCTGGCAACTGCCCGAGGAATGCACCATGGTCGCCCTGCGGCCCCCGGTCGCCGAACTCGTGCAGGCAGGGCTCGACCGGGACGTCCTCGCCGACCTCACCCTCCCGCAGCCGCACCTGCTGATCCCCGGTCCGCTCACCCCCGAACGCCTGGAGATGCTCGACACCGCACTGGCCGGAACCCCGGCCTGCATCGGTCCGACCGTCCCTCCCGCGCAGGCCGCCCACTCCATCCGCTGGGCCCGGCGGGTCCTCCAGCTCGTCGACGACGGCATCGTGCCGGACGCCCCCCTCGTGCACTGCGAGGACCACCTGACAACGTTGTGGCTCCTGTCGGACCCGGCACTGGTGGCGCATCTCACCCGGCGCGAACTGGCGCCGCTCGACGGCCTGTCGGGCTCCCGGCGCGACCGGCTGATCGAGACCCTGCGGGTCCACATCTCCACCCGGGCCCCCGCCGAACAGGTCGGCGAGATGCTCGGCGTACACGCCCAGACCGTCCGCTACCGGCTGCGGAACCTGGACGGCCACTTCGGCGACCGGCTCGTCGACCCCGACCACCGGTTCGCCCTGGAGGCGGCCCTGCGCTCGCTCCACCTCCAGGCGGGGAAGCACACCGACTGAACCGTGCGGCGGCGGGCCCGGCCGGAGCCGGGTCCCGCCTCCGCCGTCAGACCGTCCGCGCCCGCAGCACGCAGCGGGCCGGGCCCTCCACCTGGAGGGTGATCGCGGAGCCGACCGGCACCTCGGTGTCGATGGCCTCGAAGTCGTACCGCTGGAGGATCATCGCCAGCGCCACCCCGGACTCCAGCATCGAGAAGTGCTGCCCGATGCAGGCGCGCGGACCGCCGCCGAAGGGGAACCACGCGTACCGGGGGCGGGCCGCCTCCGCCTCGGGCAGGAAGCGGTCCGGGTCGAAGCGCTCCGGGTCCTCCCAGTAGTCCGGGTGCCGGTGGGTCACCCACGGGGCCACGATGACGTCCGCGCCGGCCGGGATGGTGACGCCGTCGACCCGGGTCTCGGCGACGGCGCGGCGCCCGATGACCGGGGCCGCCGGGAAGAGCCGCATCGCCTCCTTGAGGACACGGGTGACATAGGGCAGGGCATCGAGGTCGGCGGCGCCGGGCTCCCGGCCGCCGAGCACCCGGTCGACCTCCTCGTGGGCCCGTTTCCGCGCCTCCGGGTGGAGGGCGAGCAGGTGCAGGGCGAAGCCGAGCGAGGTCGCGGTGGTCTCATGGCCCGCGAGGAGGAAGACGAGGACCTGCTCGCGCAGTTCGTCCGCGTCGAAGCTGCCGTCCTCGGCGCTCTCCGTCGCGACGAGGAGCGTGAGGAGGTCGTCGCCCTCGGCGGGGTTCCGCCCGGAGTCGCGGCGCCCGGCGATGATCCGGTCGCACACCTCGTACAGCGCCCGGTGGACGGTGGCCGCACGACGGTTGGCCGGAGTGGGCCAGCTCCGGGGGACGTTGAGCGGGGAGTAGCCCCGGCGGAGCACATAGGCGCCCAGTTCGGGGAAGCTGCTCTCGACGATCTCGACGGCCTCGTCGACGTCCGTGCCGAAGAGGATGCGGGCGACGGAGCGCAGCGCGAGACGGGTCATCTCCTGGAGGACGTCGACGGATTCGGCGCCGCTGTCCCGCCATTCCCCGACGAGGGTGGTGACCTCGGTGGCGACGGCCGAGGCGTAGCCGTCGACCCGGCGGCGGGTGAAGAGGGGCTGGACGAGCCGCCGCTGCCGCAGGTAGTGCTCGTCCTGGCTGGTGAGCAGACCGTTGCCGAAGGACTCGCGGATCTCCTGGTAGAAGTTGTTGTCCTTGCGGAAGTTGGCCGATTCACCGGCCAGGACCTGCTGGGCGCCTTCGGCGGAGAAGACCCCGTAGACGGTGGAACGGATGCCGGGCGGCCCGGCGGTGATCCGTACGACGTCGCCGTACTCGCGCCGGGCGCGCAGGAAGGTGCCGAGCGAGTCGCTCTTGAGGTCGGACAGGGAGCCGAGCAGCGGATGTCCCGCGACTTCGGGTGCTTCGGTGCCGGTGGTGACGGCCATGGAGGTTTCCCCTCGATCGTCGATGTGCGCAGCGATTGTCCCTCAGGGAGCTGCTCGTGGGGAGAGTCGTCCGAACGCCGGTCCGGTTCCGGCCGGTTGCCGGGGAGCAGTGGTTGTCAGTGGCGTCTGGGAGGCTCGTGTCATGGAGCGACCCGTGCCGCCCGAGCGGCCAGAGATGACCCTTCAGCTCACGATCGACTGTGTCGACCCCCAACGCCTCGTGCCCTTCTGGCTGGAGGCCCTGCGGTACGTGCCGGAGCCGCCGCCCGCCGGGCACGGGACCTGGCGGGCGTACTGGGAGGCGATCGGCGTCCCGGCGGAGGAGCTTCCGGAGGGCTCGGGCGAACTGCCGGAGTCCCTCGTGGACCCGAAGGGCGTGGGTCCGCGCGTCTGGTTCCAGGCGGTCCCGGAGCCGAAGACCGTGAAGAACCGGGTCCATCTGGACCTCAAGGTCGGCGGTGGCCGGGAGGTACCGCTGGCGCTGCGCCGGGAGCGGGTGGACGGCGAGGCGGCCCGGCTGACGGCCCTCGGCGCCCGGGTGCTGTACGCGATGGACGAGCCGAACGGGATGGACTACTACGCGGTGGTCCTCCAGGACCCGGAGGGCAACGAGTTCTGCCTGGTGTGACCGGCCGGGAGCCGGACGGCGGCGGCCCGCGCGGCCGTCCGCCCCGGGGGGCTGCCGGACGGCCCGGCGACCGGACGGCCCGGCGGGCCGCGCGCGGGGCGCGAGCCGCCGGGGGCCGAGCGGTCTACTTGGCGAGGGCGCGGCTGATCACCATGCGCTGGATCTCGCTGGTGCCCTCGAAGATGGTGTAGATGGCCGCGTCGCGGTGCATCCGCTCCACCGGGTACTCACGGGTGTAGCCGTTGCCGCCGAGGATCTGGATGGCCTGGGCGGTGACCGTCTTGGCGACCTCGCTGGCGTACAGCTTGGACATCGAGCCCTCGGCGTGGGTGAAGGGCTTGCCCGCCGTCGCCATCCAGGAGGCGCGCCAGACGAGGAGGCGGGCGGCGTCGATCTGGGTGGCCATGTCGGCGAGCTGGAAGGCGACGCCCTGGTTCTCGATGATGGGGCGGCCGAACTGGACGCGGGTCCTCGCGTAGTCGAGGGCCACCTCGTAGGCGGCGCGGGCGGTGCCGACGGCCATCGCGCCGACCGCCGGGCGGGAGGCCTCGAAGGTGGCCATGGCGGCGTTCTTGACGCGCTCCCCGCCCGTCTTCGCCTTCTCGCGGGCGCGGGCGAGGCGCTCGTCGAGCTTCTCCTTGCCGCCGAGGAGGCAGCCGCCCGGGACGCGGACGTCCTCCAGGACGACCTCTGCGGTGTGGGAGGCGCGGATGCCGTGCTTCTGGAACTTCTGGCCCTGGGAGAGACCGGGGGTGTCCGGCGGGACGATGAAGGAGGCGTGCCCCTTGGAGCCGAGTGCGGGGTCGACGACGGCGACGACGACATGGACGTTGGCGATGCCGCCGTTGGTCGCCCAGGTCTTGGTGCCGTTGAGCACCCAGGTGTCCGTGGCCTCGTCGTACACGGCGCGGGTGCGCATGGCGGCGACGTCGGACCCGGCGTCGGGCTCGGAGGAGCAGAAGGCGGCGACCTTGACGTCGGAGGCGTCGCCGTACATCTGCGGGATCCAGGTGCCGATCTGCTCCTCGGTGCCGTTGGCGAGGACGCCGACGGCGGCGAGTCCGGTGCCGACGATGGAGAGGGCGATGCCCGCGTCGCCCCAGAACAGCTCCTCCATCGCCACGGGGATGCCGAGGCCGGTCGGGTCGAAGAACTGCTGGGCGTAGAAGTCGAGGGAGTAGATGCCGATCTTGGCCGCTTCCTGGATGATCGGCCAGGGAGTCTCCTCGCGCTCGTCCCATTCGGCGGCGGCCGGCCGTATGACATCGGCGGCGAAGCCGTGCAGCCAGTCGCGGACCTGCCTCTGGTCCTCGTTGAGTTCGAGCGTGAAGTCGCCCATACGTCCCTCCAAGGAGTACGTTACTTCCGGTAACAGCAGTCTGTTACCGGTGGGTAAGCGCTGTCAACCTGCGGCGGAGCGATTCGGCCCGACCGGCAGCGGAGAGCGGGCGGGTGTTACGTTGCGAAGCCTCAGGCAGACGCGGCGCGGGGAGACACGCTCATGGACATCGCACACCGGACCACCGACCGGCAGACGCCCGCCGACCAGCGGCGGCGCGAACTGCTGGAGGCGGCGGACCGGGTGGTGCTCAGGGACGGCCCCAAGGCCTCCATGAACGCGATCGCGGCCGAGGCGGGCATCACCAAGCCGATCCTCTACCGCCACTTCGGCGACAAGGGCGGCCTCTACCGCGCCCTCGCCATCCGGCACACCGACGCGCTCCTCGACGCGCTCAGGGCCGCGCTCGACGCTCCCTCCGACCGGCGCCGCCGGGTCGAGGCCACCCTCGACACCTATCTCGCCTCGATCGAGGCGATGCCCCAGGTCTACCGCTTCCTCATGCACCCGGCGGAGGAGTCCCACCAGCCCGAGCAGGGCTTCGACGTCGGCCGCCACTCCGCCCCGCTGCTGCGCCGCATGGGCGAGGAGCTCGGCCGGGTCGTCGCCGAACGCATCGACCTCGGGCCCGGCGCCGAGGTCCAGGCCCGGATCTGGGGCCACGGGATCGTCGGGATGATGCACGCCGCCGGGGACTGGTGGCTCGGCGAGCGCCCCTGCTCCCGTGAGGATCTCGTCCGGAGCATGGCGGACCTCCTCTGGGGACGGCTCGCCCAGGCCCCGGACCTGCCCGACGGTCCGGGCTTCTGACCGGCCCACGCACACGATCCGGCTCCCGCTCGCGATCCTGCCCTCAGTCGCGATCCTGCTCCCGGTCACGACCCTGCTCGTGATCCGGCTCTCACACGTGCGATCCGGTGTGATCCGGCTCTCGTTCCTGACCGGCCCGCGCCTTCCGGCGCCCCGGGGGCCGGCACCCGCAGGTCCCAGGAGCCCCCACCCTGCCCGGCGCCTCCCCGGCCCTCAGACCTCGACCCGCAATCCGCAGGCCTCAGACCTCAGTCCTCCAGCACCGAGGACTTCGCGCCCCACGGCTGCTTGCGGATCGCCCGCAGCAGCCGTGACTTGCGCCACCCCGTGACGTGGTCCGCGTAGACCCCGCCGTCCAGGTGGTCGGTCTCGTGCTGGAGGCAGCGGGCGAAGAAACCCGTCCCCTCGATCCGTATCGGCGAGCCGTCCGTCCGTACGCCCTCGACCACCGCGCGGTCGTACCGGGGCGTCGGCGCCTCCAGGCCCGGCAGCGAAAGACAGCCCTCCGGGCCCCGGAACACATCGCCGTCGGCGGCCACCAGACGGGGGTTCACCACATGGCCCAGATGGCGGGTCTCCTCGTCGTCGGGGCAGTCGTACACGAAGACCCGCAGGCCCACACCGACCTGGTTCGCCGCCAGGCCCACACCGTGCGCCGCGTACATCGTGGCGAACATGTCCTCGACGAGCCGGGCCAGTTCGGGGCCGAAGTCGGTGACGGGTTCGCAGGGGGCGTGCAGCACGGGATCGCCGAGGAGGGTCATCGCTCGGACGTGGCCGGAACTGCCGGGGATGGGCCGGTTTCGCATGGCCGTAAGGGTACGGTCCGCCATGACCTCGGCGTTTCGCGCGCCCGCTCGGCGGTGCCGCTGTTCGGGCTGCTGACCGGATCTCGATAGGCTGAGCACGGACCGACGCAAGGAGGAACAAGAACGATGTCAGGACACCCCGGGAATCCAGAGCCGCTGTCGCCGCGCGCCAAGCTGGCCGTGACGGCGGGCAAGGCCGCGGCCGCGGTGTCGCGGGCGGCGGGGCGCGGCAGCGGATCGGTGATCGGCGGTCGGGTCGCGCTGAAGCTCGACCCCGACCTCCTCGGTCGGCTCGCCCAGCACCTGGACGTCGTCCTGGTGTCCGCGACCAACGGCAAGACCACGACGACCCGGCTGATCGCGGAGGCCCTGCGCGCAGCGGGACCCGTCGTCTCCAACGCCCTCGGCGCCAACATGCCCGCGGGCATCACCTCCGCGCTGGCCGGCGGCTCGGACTCCAGGTACGGCGTGATCGAGGTCGACGAGAAGTACCTCGCCGGGGTCGCCCGTGACACCACGCCCAAGGTGATCGCGCTGCTGAACCTCTCCCGCGACCAGCTCGACCGCGCGGCCGAGACCCGGATGCTCGCCGAGAAGTGGCGCGAGGGCCTCAACGGCACCAAGGCCGTGGTCGTCGCCAACGCCGACGACCCGCTCATCGTGTGGGCCGCCTCCTCCTCCGCCAACGTGGTGTGGGTCGCGGCGGGCCAGGAGTGGAAGGACGACGCCTGGTCCTGCCCCGCCTGCGGCGGTGTGATGCAGCGCCCCGGCGACGACTGGTTCTGCGGCGAGTGCGGCTTCCGCCGTCCCGCGCCGAGCTGGGCGCTCAACGGCGACCACGTCCTCGACCCGCACGGTTCGGCCTGGCCGATCCGGCTCCAGCTGCCCGGCCGCGCCAACAAGGCGAACGCCGCCACCTCGGCCGCCGTCGCCGCCGTCTTCGGGGTGCCGCCGCAGGTGGCCCTGGAGCGGATGTACCAGGTGCAGGCCGTCGCCGGACGCTACGACGTGGTCTCCTTCCAGGGCCGTGAGCTGCGGCTGCTGCTCGCGAAGAACCCGGCGGGCTGGCTGGAGACGTTCTCCCTGATCGACGGACCGCCCGCGCCGGTGATCCTCTCGGTCAACGCGCGCGGCGCCGACGGCACGGACACCTCCTGGCTGTGGGACGTCGACTACGGCCGTCTCGCCGGACACCCGATCATGGTGATCGGCGACCGCAGGCTCGACCTCGCGGTCCGCCTGGAGGTCGCCGGGGTGGACTTCCGCGTCTGCGAGACGCTGGACGAGGCCGTCTCCATGGCCCCGCCCGGACAGATCGAGCTGATCGCCAACTACACCGCGTTCCAGGACGTCCGCCGCCGCGTCGGCAACTGACCCGCAAAGGACTTTGCAGCATGAGTGAGAGCAGCCTGCGGCTGGTCTGGGTCTACCCGGACCTGCTCAGCACCTACGGCGACCAGGGCAATGTGCTCGTGGTCGAGCGCCGCGCCCAGCAGCGGCGTCTCAACGTCGAGCGCGTCGACGTCCGCAGCGACCAGCCGGTCCCGACCTCCGGCGACATCTACCTGGTCGGCGGCGGCGAGGACCGTCCGCAGCGGCTCGCGGCCGAGCGGCTGCGGCGGGACGGCGGTCTCAGCCGGGCCGCGTCCAACGGCGCCATCATCTTCTCGGTCTGCGCCGGGTACCAGATCCTGGGCCACGAGTTCATCAACGACCTCGGCGAGCGCGAGGCCGGTCTCGGCCTCATCGACGTGATCTCGACCCGTGGCGAGGGCCAGCGGTGCGTCGGCGACGTCCTCGCGGACATCGACCCGCGCCTGGGCCTCCCGCAGCTCACGGGCTTCGAGAACCACCAGGGCATCACGCACCTCGGCCCGTCGGCCCGGCCGTTCGCCCGGACCGTCTTCGGCAACGGCAACGGCACCGGCGACGGCACCGAGGGCGCGTACAACGAGACCGTCTTCGGTACGTACATGCACGGCCCGGTCATGGCCCGCAACCCGCAGATCGCGGACCTGCTCCTGAAGCTGGCCCTCGACGTGAACGCGCTGCCGCCGACCGACGACCGCTGGTACGAGGCGCTGCGCGCCGAGCGCATCGCGGCGGCCACCCAGCCCGCCTGACACGACCGCGCGGGGCACCCGTACACGCGTACGTTGTCCACTGTGCGGACATCCTGTTCGGCCCCGCCATCCTGCACCGATAGGGTGGCGGGGATCCAGCCGGACGACGGGGTCCGGGAGTCGGCCCACGTTGCAAAGGTTTTCGGGCTATGCGCATTGGCGTGCTCACCTCCGGCGGAGACTGCCCCGGTCTGAACGCTGTCATCCGTTCCGTCGTGCACCGCGCCGTCGTCGACCACGGCGACGAGGTGATCGGTTTCCACGACGGGTGGCGGGGACTCCTCGAGTGCGACTACCGCAAGCTCGACCTCGACGCCGTCGGCGGCATCCTCGCGCGGGGCGGCACCATCCTCGGCTCCTCGCGCGTCCAGCCCGCGCATCTGGTGGACGGCGTCGAGCGCGCCAAGGGGCACGTGGCCGACCTCGGCCTCGACGCCATCATCCCGATCGGCGGCGAGGGCACCCTCAAGGCGGCGAACCTGCTGTCCGAGGCGGGGCTGCCGATCGTCGGCGTCCCGAAGACCATCGACAACGACATCGCCTCCACCGACGTCACCTTCGGTTTCGACACCGCCGTGACCGTCGCCACCGAGGCCCTCGACCGGCTGAAGACCACCGCCGAGTCCCACCAGCGCGTCCTGGTCGTCGAGGTCATGGGCCGTCACACCGGCTGGATAGCGCTGCACTCCGGCATGGCGGCGGGCGCGCACGCGGTCGTCGTGCCCGAGCGGCCCTTCGACATGGACGAGCTGGCCGCCCGGGTCGGCGAGCGCTTCGAGGCGGGCAAGCGGTTCGCGATCGTGGTCGTCGCCGAGGGCGCCAAGCCCCGCGAGGGCTCGATGGTGTTCCACTCCGGCGGCAAGGACGAGTACGGCCACGAGCGGTTCACCGGCGTCGCCAACCAGCTCTCGGTGGAACTGGAGCGCAGGCTCGGCAAGGAGGCCCGACCGGTCATCCTCGGTCACGTCCAGCGCGGCGGCACCCCCACCGCGTACGACCGTGTCCTCGCGACCCGCTTCGGCTGGCACGCGGTCGAGGCGGCGCACCGGGGCGAGTTCGGGATGATGACGGCGCTGCGCGGCACCGACATCGAGATGGTGCCGCTGGGCAAGGCCGTGGAGACCCTCAAGACGGTCCCCTCGGACCGCTACGCCGAGGCCGAGTGCGTGCTCTGATCCGTTCCGGCGCCTGACATCCGCCCCCGGTCGCGTCCGCGACCGGGGGCGGTTCTAGTCTGGTGCGGACAACAAGCGCGAATCGGGCTCCAGGAGTACACACGATGGATCACAGCGGGCACGGCATGACCACGGATCTGCCGCCGTTCACGCTGGGGCGGGCCCTGGAGTTCTCCCCCGACCTCTTCTTCCTGATCGGCTGCCTCACGGCGCTCGGTCTGTACGGGTGGGGCGTGACGCGGCTGCGGCGGCGCGGGGACGCGTGGCCGGTGAGCCGGACGGTGTTCTTCACGGTCGGCGTGCTGTCCGTGGCCCTGGTGATGTGCACCAAGCTCAACGACTACGGCATGGTCATGTTTAGCGTGCACATGGTGCAGCACATGGTGATCTCCATGCTGTCGCCGATCCTGCTGCTCCTGGGGGCGCCGGTGACGCTGGCGCTGCGGGCGCTGCCGGTGGCCGGGCGCGGTTCGACCGGCCCGCGCGAGCTGCTCCTGAAGCTGCTGCACAGCCGGTACCTGCGGGTCATCACCCACCCGGTGTTCACGATCTTCCTGTTCATCGCGAGCCTCTACGGTCTGTACTTCACCCCGCTCTTCGACACCCTGATGGCCTCGAAGCCGGGGCACATCGGGATGATGGTGCACTTCCTCATGGTGGGCCTGGTGTTCTTCTGGCCGATCATGGGTGTGGACCCGGGGCCGCACCGGCCGGGGTACGTGATGCGGATGCTGGAGCTGTTCGCGGGTATGCCGTTCCACGCGTTCTTCGGCATCGCGATGATGATGGCGACGGAGCCGCTGGTGGAGGCTTACAAGAACCCGCCCGCCTCGCTGGGGATCGACGCGCTCGCCGACCAGAACGCGGCGGGCGGCATCGCCTGGGCGTTCAGCGAGATCCCGTCGGTCCTGGTGCTGATCGCGCTGGTCTACCAGTGGTACCACTCCGAGCAGCGGCAGGCGGTCCGCATGGACCGGGCGGCCGACCGGAACGGGGACAAGGAGCTGGAGGCGTACAACGCGTATCTGGCCTCGCTCCAGGCGCGCGGGCGGTGACGCGCCCGCTCGTGTGACGCTTCGCCTCCGGGCCCGCGCGGAGACCCTCACGGGGTCCCGTCCGGGCCCGGAGTCATTGCCGGGGGCGGGTCGGGGGCAGGTCAGGGGTGAGCCCGGAGGCTTCGTCCGGGACGGGCCCGGTCGCTTCGTCCGGGACGGGGCGAGGTTTTGTCGCGGCGGGGCGGAGGCGCTGTCGGGGCAGGTCAGGGGCGGGTGCGGGCGCGTTCAGGGGCGGGTTCGGCGCACGACGGAGCGTCCGGGGAGTAGCGCGCGCCCCCCTCGCGGGGTCACGATGGGCTGGACGGCTTCCGCGACCCCGGTCGGGAGAAGGGCGGACCGATGTCCGGTCCCACGAAGACGATGGCGGCGCTGACCTGCGCCGCGCTGGTGCTCACGACGGCGTACACGGTGGCGCTCGGCAGCAGCGGCTGGCTCTGGCTCGGCTGGGTGGTGCTCGCGGTGGCCACGATCGGGATGGCCGCGGCGGACAGCCAGAACCCGTCCGCCCCGCGCCCGCGCCCCCCTACGGGCCGGGGCCCCGGCACCGTACGGCCCTGATTCCTTCCCCGCGGGCCCGGCGCCCGCCCGCTGGACCGTGGGGCCCCGCGCGGTTACAACGGGTGGACGGACGACGAACGGGGATCTCGCGTGTTCTACCAGCTGATGAAGCACGTCCTGCTCGGGCCCCTGCTGAAACTGCTCTTCCGGCCCCGGACCGAGGGCCTGGAGAACGTCCCCGAGGAGGGCGCGGCGATCGTCGCGGGAAATCACCTCTCCTTCTCGGACCACTTCCTGATGCCGGTGGTGCTCGACCGGCGGATCACGTTCCTGGCCAAACAGGAGTACTTCACCGGACCGGGACTCAGGGGGCGGCTGACGGCGGCGTTCTTCCGGGCGGCCGGACAGATCCCGGTGGACCGGTCGGGGAAGGAGGCGGGGAAGGCGGCGATCCGCGAGGGGCTCGGGGTGCTGGCCCGGGGCGAACTGCTGGGGATCTACCCGGAGGGGACGCGCTCGCACGACGGACGGCTCTACAAGGGCAAGGTGGGGGTGGCGGTGATGGCGCTGACGGCGGGGGTGCCGGTGGTGCCCTGCGCGATGGTGGGGACCTTCGAGATCCAGCCGCCGGGGAAGGTCGTGCCGAGGATCCGGCGGGTCACGATCCGGTTCGGGAAGCCGCTGGACTTCTCGCGGTTCGCGGGGGCGACGGACCAGCGGGCGGTGGTCCGCGCGGTGACCGACGAGATCATGTACGAGATCCTGCGGCTGTCCGGACAGGAGTACGTGGACGAGTACGCGGCGGTGGTGAAGGCCGTGGAGCGGGACGACGGGTCCCCGGCGGAGGAGTCCCCCCGGCCGGAACGCTGAGATCCGGTCCGCGCGCGGCACGGTCGCCCGGCCGGGGCGGGCCGGGGACGAGAGGAGGGGCGGCCGTCGGACGGCCGCCCCTCCTCTCACCGGGTCACGGCCGCGGGGTGGCGTGCGGGGCGCAGGTCTGGTCCCTGGCGTCCAGCTCGCCGGTCAGCAGATAGGCCTCGACCTTGGTGTTGAGGCAGGGGTTGACCAGGTTGGTGATGCCGTGCGAGCCGGCGTCCCGCTCCGTGATCAGACGCGAGTTCTTGAACCGCTTGTGCAGCTCGACGGCGCCCGCGTACGGGGTGGCGGCGTCGCGCTCGGACTGCGCGATGAGCACCGGCGGCAGGCCCTTGCCGGTCTTCACCTCGGTCGGGCGCTGGCGCGGGGCCGACCAGGTGGCGCAGGGGAGGTTCATCCAGGCGTTGGACCAGGTCAGGAAGGGGTACTTCTGGTGGAGGCGGGTGTTGTCCCGGTTCCACTTCTTCCAGCTGGTCGGCCAGGGGGCGTCGGCGCACTCGACGGCGGTGTAGACGGCGTTGCCGTTCTCCGAGGCGGCGTTGCCCGCCGTGTCGGAGAGGTCGGCGGCGGCGGCGTCGATCAGCGGCTGCGGGTCACCGGCGGCGTAGGCGCTCCACGCCTCGGCCACGGGGGCCCACATGGAGTCGTAGTAGGGGGCGTTCTGGAAGAAGCCGATGAGCTCGGCGGGGCCGACCTTGCCGCCCAGCGGGTTCTTCTTGGCGGTGGCGCGCAGGGTGGTCCACTGCTGCTTGACCTCCGCCAGGGTGTCGCCGAGGTGGTAGGCCGCGTCGTTCTTGGCGACCCAGGTCATCCAGTCCTTGAGGCGGCCCTCGAAGGCGACGTCCTGGTCGAGGTTGACCTCGTACCAGATCTTGTCCTTCGACGGGTCGACGACGCTGTCGAGGACCATCCGGCGGACGTGGTCCGGGAAGAGGGTGCCGTAGACCGCGCCGAGGTAGGTGCCGTAGGAGACGCCGACGTAGTTGAGCTTGCGCTCGCCGAGGGCGGCGCGGACGACGTCGAGGTCGCGGGCGGTGTTGGGCGTGTTCATGAAGGGCAGCATGTCGCCGCTCTTCTCGGCGCAGCCCTTGGCGTACGCGGCGGCGAGCTTGCGCTGCGCGGCCTTGTCGGCCTCCGTGTCGGGGACCGGGTCGGCCTTGGGGCCCTTGACGAAGTCGGTCGGGTCGACACAGGAGATGGGGGCCGACTTGCCGACGCCTCGCGGGTCGAAGCCCACGAAGTCGTAGGCCTTGGCGGCGCTCGCCCAGATGGCGTTGTTGGTGGTGACCCGGCGCGGGAAGCGCAGGCCGGAGCCGCCGGGGCCGCCCGGGTTGTAGAGGAGCGCGCCCTGGCGCTCGGCCGGGGTGCCGGTGGACTTGACGCGGTCGACGGCGATCTTGATCTTCTTGCCGTCGGGCCTCGCGTAGTCGACGGGGACGGTGACCCAGCCGCACTGGATCGGCTTCTCCAGGCCCCAGTCGGCCGGGCAGTCCTTCCAGTCGATGCCCGTGCGGGCGGCGCGCGCCGCGGCGACGGCGACGCCGACCGACTCGGCGTCCCGCAGGTGCCGGTTGCTGTCGGCGTTCGCCGCCGGGGCTGCGAGCCCGCCCATGACGAGCGTGCCGGCTATCAGAGTGCCGGCCGAGCCGAGCACTGCCGTGCGTCTCACGTGTCCTCCCCCAGTGGGGCGCCGCCCCCGTGGCAGCGCCGCTTTTGGTTGTCGGGGGATCCTTTCGCCTGGGAGGCTCACGTTGAAAGGGCGTACACGTGTTTCTTTGCCGAACCAATAACCGGTGCCGCGTGTACCGCTGAGCGGTGACACTCCCCGGGGACGCCCGGGGAACGGTCAGAACGGGGCGAGTGCCGCCGAGGCCTCGTCGAGGAGGCGGCGCAGCACCAGCGCGTCCGGGGCGACCGCGGTGACGAGTGCGGCGGGCCCGGCGAGGGGGGTCACCACCGCGTACTCCCCCAGCAGCCGGGTCTCCACCGGCTTCTCCTCGAACACCGGGTCCACGACGAGGAGTTGACCGACAGACCGGTGCCCGCCCAGGACGGCGCCGCCGTCCCAGCCGTCGGGGGCGCCGGGGCCGAAGGCGAGTTCCTGGTCGAGCAGCGGCCGTCCCGCCCGGCGGACGGTGAGCCGGGTGGTGAGGGTGCCCGGCGGTTCGCCGTACCGCCCGAGGACCTGCTCCTCGCGCAGCACGAGCCGGGCCGTGGCCGCGAGTTCGACGACGGTCCGCATCCGCAGCTCCGAGCCCTGGACGGAGACCAGTTGTTCGGGCAGCCAGCGGAGCACCGCCCCCGCGCCGACGCGGAGCCGTACGTCGTACGTGGCGGGCCCGGTGTCCCGGCCCGGCAGGGCCAGGGTGGCGGCGGCCGAGTCGACGAGGAGCCGGGCCCCTTCCCGTACCTCGGCCTCGACGGCGAGCCGGTCACCGCCGAGCGGGGCGCTCATCGCCCCGACGACGGTGACCCGGGTGTACGGCCCCGGTGTCCTGGTGCGCCGCAGGGCGAGGGGGCCGTCGCTCACCAGGAGCGGCAGCCCGCCGTCGGCGTCGGCGGCGATCCGGGCGGTGGCGCGCAGGCTCACGCGGTCCATGCCCCGATCCGCTCCCGGACCCAGTCGACGACGGGGGCGACGCCGTTCTCGGTGCGCAGCGAGGTGAAGGCGACGGGCAGGTCGCCGCGCTGCTCCCCGGCGTCGTGGGCCATCCGGTCCAGGTCGGAGCCGACGTACGGGGCGAGGTCGGTCTTGTTGACGACGAGGAGGTCGGCGGTGGTGACGCCGGGGCCGCCCTTGCGCGGGATGTCGTCGCCGCCCGCGACGTCGATGACGAAGATCTGGGCGTCGACGAGGCCCTTGGAGAAGGTGGCGGTGAGGTTGTCGCCGCCGGATTCGACGAGGATGAGGTCGAGCGGCCCCACCGCGTCCTCCAGTTCCTCGACGGCTTCGAGGTTGGCGGAGATGTCGTCGCGGATGGCGGTGTGGGGGCAGGCGCCGGTCTCGACGGCGCGGATGCGCTCGGGCGGCAGGACGGCGTTGCGGAGCAGGAACTCGGCGTCCTCCCGGGTGTAGATGTCGTTGGTGACGACGGCGAGGGAGAGGGTGTCGCGCAGGGCCCGGCAGAGGGCGGCGACGGTGGCGGTCTTGCCGGAGCCGACGGGGCCGCCGAGTCCGATGCGCAGGGCGCGGCGGGTGCCGTCGGGGCGGTGGGCGTCGGCGGAGACGGCGCCGTGGTGGTGTCCGTGGTCGAGGTGCATGGGGCAGCTCCTTGGTGTGCGGGCGGGCCGTGGAGGGGTGGACGCAAGAGTGGGTCGGGGCCGGGACGGGACCCGGCCCCGGGGTCATGAAGCGGTCAGGAGACGGCCAGAAGTCGGCCAGAAGTCGGTCCTGAGGTGTCCGCGGGGCCGTCCGAGGCCGTCATGAGGCCGTCATGAGGCGAAGAGGCGCACCGGCCAGGCGGCGTGCTGTTCGGCGGTGAGGTCGAGCAGGGGCGCGGAGGCCGCGGGCAGGGCGTCGACGCCCTGCCGGGCGGCCGCCACGGCCTGTGCGGCGACCTCGTCCATCTCGGGGGCGAGGCGGGCGAGGACGGCGGTGGCCTGGTAGGGGTCGAGGCCGAGGAGGCGGACGACGGCGGTGGCCGGTCCGCCGACGGTCTCGTACACGACGCAGTGGGCGGCGTCCTCGGGGCCGAGCCCGGCGGCGCGGGCGGCGGTGCCGAGGACGACGGGCTGATGGGCGCCGCGCGGGAACAGCGCGGCCAGCGCGTCGAGTTCGGGGCTGGGCCAGGCGGCGCGGGCGGCCCGCATCATCTGACGGCCGAGCCTGCGCGCGGCGGCGCGCAGGGCGGGCGAGGGAGTGCGGGCGTCGGCCGCCGTGTCGAGTTCGGCCGGGTCGAGTCCGTGCGCGGCCCCGGCGGCCAGCGCGGCGGAGGTGAGGCCGGTGGTGCGCAGTCGGCCGCGGCAGAAGGACTCCAGTCCCGTGGCGTCCCGGACGCGGTCGGCGCGGACGGCGGCCTCGGCGCCGCCGGAGTGGGCGTGCCCGCCGGCGGGAAACCGTCCGTCGGCGAGCACGAGCAGTGCGGAGCGTGTCATGGAGGGGGCGCCGTCAGAAGAGGAAGTAACGCTGGGCCATGGGCAGTTCGGCGGCGGGTGCGGGTTCGACCACTTCGCCGTCGATGCTCACCGAGAAGGTGTCGGCGTCGACCTCGACCCGGGGCACGGCGTCGTTCTCGACCATGTCCGCCTTGGTGACCCGTCGGGTGGAGCCGATGGCGGCGAACTCCTTGTGCAGTCCGAGCTTCTGCGGGAGGTCGTCCTCGATGGCCGCCTGGGCGACGAAGTTGATCGAGCCCGCGGCGGCCGCCCGGCCGAGCGCGCCGAACATGGGGCGCGGCAGCACCGGCTGCGGGGTGGGGATGGAGGCGTTGGCGTCGCCGAGCTGCGCGTACGCGATCTGTCCGCCCTTGATGACGACGAGCGGCTTCACACCGAAGAAGGCGGGTTCCCACAGGACCAGGTCGGCGAGCTTGCCGGGTTCGACCGAGCCGATGACGTGGCCCATGCCCTGGGCGACGGCCGGGTTGATCGTGTACTTGGCGACGTAGCGGCGGGCCCGGTGGTTGTCGGCGCGGCCGTCGCCGGGGAGGGCGCCGCGCCGCTTCTTCATGACGTGGGCGGTCTGCCAGGTGCGCATGATCACTTCGCCGATGCGGCCCATGGCCTGGGAGTCGGAGGAGATGATCGAGATCGCGCCCAGGTCGTGCAGGACGTCCTCGGCGGCGATGGTGGAGGGCCGGATGCGGGACTCCGCGAAGGCGAGGTCCTCGGGGACGGCCGGGTTGAGGTGGTGGCAGACCATCAGCATGTCGAGGTGTTCCTCGATGGTGTTGACGGTGTGCGGCCGGGTCGGATTGGTGGAGCTCGGCAGGACGTTCGGCTCCGAGACCACGGTGATGATGTCGGGGGCGTGGCCGCCGCCCGCGCCCTCGGTGTGGTAGGCGTGGATGGTGCGCCCGGCGACGGCGGCGAGGGTGTCGCCGACGAAGCCCGCCTCGTTCAGGGTGTCGGTGTGGATGGCGAGCTGGGCGCCCGTCTCCTCGCAGACGCCGAGGCAGGCGTCGATGACGGCGGGGGTGGCGCCCCAGTCCTCGTGGATCTTGAACCCGAGCGCTCCGCCGCGCAGTTGGGAGTGCATGGCCTCCCGGGACATGGTGTTGCCCTTGCCGAGCAGACCGATGTTGACGGGGAAGGTGTCCAGGGCCTCGAACATCCGGGCCATGTGCCAGGGGCCGGGGGTGATGGTGGTGGCCTTGGTGCCCTCGGCGGGGCCGGTACCGCCGCCGACGAGCGTGGTGACGCCGGTGGCGAGGGCCTGCTCGACCACGGTCGGGGAGATGAAGTGGACATGGGTGTCGACGGCGCCCGCGGTGACGATGCGGCCGTTGCCGACGATGACCTCGGTCTCGGGGCCGATCACCAGGCCGGGGTGGACGCCGTCCATGGTGTCGGGGTTGCCGGCCTTGCCGAGGGCGACGATCCGGCCGTCCCTGATGCCGATGTCGGCCTTGACGATCCCCCAGTGGTCGATGACCACGGCCCCGGTGATGACGGTGTCGGGGGCCCCCTCGGCGCGGGTGGTGCGGGCCTGGCCCATCGACTCTCGGATGACCTTGCCGCCGCCGAAGACGGCTTCGTCCCCGGCCCGGCCGGGGCCTCCGCTGCGGTCCTCCTCGATCTCCACGAAGAGGTCGGTGTCGGCGAGCCGGAGGCGGTCGCCGGTGGTGGGGCCGAACAGGTCGGCGTAGACGGCGCGGTGCAGATCAGGCACGGGAGTCCTCTTCGTTCGCGTCCAGGGGACCCGCGGTCTCGCCGCGCAGACCGGGGACGATCCGGCGGCCGGTGAGGGGAACGAGTTCGACCTCGACGGGGATGCCGGGTTCGAAGCGGACGGCGGTTCCGGCGGCGATGTGCAGCCGCTGTCCGCGCGCGGCGGCACGGTCGAACTCGAGTCCGGGGTTGACCTCGGCGAAGTGGTAGTGGGAGCCGACCTGGACGGGCCGGTCGGCGGCGTTGAGCACGGTCAGACGCGTGACGGGGCGCCCCTCGTTGAGGGGGACGGGGCCGTCCGCGTACAGGATCTCTCCGGGGATCATCGGCGCGTCCGTTCAGACGATGGGGTCGTGGACGGTGACGAGCTTGGTGCCGTCCGGGAAGGTGGCCTCGACCTGGACGTCGTGGATCATCTCGGGGACGCCCTCCATGACCTCGTCGCGGGTGAGCACCTGGCGTCCGGAGGCCATCAGTTCGGCGACCGTGCGGCCGTCCCTGGCGCCTTCGAGGACATGAGCGGTGATCAGCGCGACGACCTCGGGGTGGTTGAGTCGCACACCGCGTGCCCTGCGCTTCTCGGCCACGTCGGCGGCCACATGGATGAGCAGGCGTTCCTGCTCGTGCGGGCTCAATTGCACACTTCCACCTCACAGTCGTCCGCCGGGACGGGACCCGGACAGCTGCGGACCCTACCGAGCTTCAACACCTTGTTGAATGCTGGAGCGCGGTACACCGGCAGACATTGCACGTTAGGGCGGAAGTTTTTCCGGCTGGTTAACTACGCCTTTGCGATCACATGATCATCGGACCGACGACGGTACATACGGAGCCGGACCCTCCCCTGACGGATCGACATCCGGCCGTGTCGTGTCGAGGGCCGGACGGCCGACACGTGTCGCAGAATCCCTCCCTCGTTCGGAGTAGTCGACGAGTCGATATTCAGACCGGTCAACTTGCGCCATCGATGTACTCATCTGGCGGAATCGAACGTTCCATCGCTGGTGCGGGGCTCGCCGGGGGTACCTCCGATGATCACGAAACCCTCCTGTCCACCCGAACGGATCAGTCGTGAGGAGCCTCACATATCGCCGTTTCCACTCGGATTTCACCCCTGGTGTGAGTCAAGATCCCTGTCGACGACAAGCCCCCGCCGCCGCGGCGGGGCGGTCCGGGCGGACGCCGAGTCCTGCCGCTGTCCCGGACGTCTGGTCGACAGGATTGGACCGGCAGGAGTGGAGGACCCGATTTTTACGGGGCGTACGCGCTGTTTCCCACAGCGGGGCCGCCCCTTGGGGTGAAGCCGCAACCGCGGCCGGGCATCTTCGCCTGCCCGAACCCGACAGGTCATCCTTCACAGGCGGCTGACGAAGGGTTGCGCATGACTGCGCAGATGCACGTCCCGTCCCTGCTGTCCCGGGTCGGAGCCGTCTCGGCTCTCACTCTCGCCGCCGTCGGCGGCACGCTGCTCGCACCGGGTGCGGCGCCGGAGGCCCAGGCAGCGACGAACTACGCGAACAAGGCACTGAGCGTCGCCGCGTCCAAGAAGGGAGCACCGTACCGGTACGGGAGCGCCGGACCCTCCAGGTTCGACTGCTCCGGTCTGACGCTCTACGCGTACCAGAAGGCGGGCAAGTCGCTGCCCCGCACCGCGCAGCAGCAGTACAACAGAACCACACGCGTCTCCGCCGCCTCACGGCAGAAGGGGGACCTGGTCTTCTTCCACTCCGGCGGAAGGGTCTACCACGTGGGCATCTACGCCGGGAGCGGCAAGATCTGGCACTCGCCCAAGACGGGGTCCTGGGTGAAGCTCGACAAGATCTGGTCGTCCAAGATCTACTACGGCCGCGTCCGCTGACCCGGCGGAACCGACGGCCGGTCCGTGAACTGACCCGGGGCCGGTCCGTGAACTGATCAGGCGGAACGGACGGCGCCGGTCCGTGCGGGGTGCGGTGGCGCCGCCGCATCCCGCACGGACCCGGGCCGACCCCTGGCGGTACGGTCCCGGCGACCGCGCGTCCCCCGCGGAAGCCGCCTCCGGGGCCCCTCTCGGGCCCGCGACGACGGCATCGGCCCGGGTCACGACGACGGACCCGCCCCACGCGGGTCCGTCAGCGGCTGGCCAGCGGGGCGGGGGTCCACGGGAGGGAGATCCGGACCGTCTTGCCGCCCTCCTCGATCGGGGTCACGGAGAGACGCCCGCCGGCCTCCGCCGCGAGGGCCCTGACGATGACCATGCCCCTGCCGTTGTCCTGCTGGACCGCGGCGGGCAGACGGCGCGGCAGCCTCGGATGACTGTCGGTGACACCGATGTGCAGCTGCTCCTCCCGGTCGAGCCTGAGGTCCACCGTGAAGGTGGGCGACTGGCCGAGGGTGTGCAGCACGGCGTTGGTGGCCAGCTCGGAGACGACGATCCGGATCGCGTCCGCGGTCTCCGTGGCGTCGTCCAGGCCCCAGCAGCCGAGAACCTCCGCCACGAACCGCCGGGCCGTGGACACCGAGGCGGGTTCGCTCGGCAGAGTGACGGATGCTTCCTGCTGGTCTGCCATGGCGACGCCGTCCCTTTCCGCCGGGGCCGCTGCCCCGGATCGCACTGCGCGTCAGACTGCCACCGATCGGGCCGCGCCGGGAGGCGTTCTCCCAAGATATGTCCCCATCTGTCGCCCGAAGCGGTGAACGCGAAGGCCCCGGGACGCACCGGGCCGCCGTCCGCCGGGTCAGCCGGCCGGAGCCGTCCGCAGGATCGTTTCCACCGCGTACGCGATCCGCTCGTCCGTCAGATCCGCGCGGGCCGTGAGCCGTAGCCGCGAGACCCCGTCGGGCACGGAGGGCGGCCGGAAACAGCCGACCGCGAGCCCCCGCTCCCGGCAGTCCGCCGCCCAGCGCAGCGCCGCCTCCGGGGAGGGGGCGCGCACCGAGACCACGGCCGCGTCGGGCCGGGCGGCCGTCAGACCCGCCCCGGTGAGGAGCCGGTGCAGGGTGGTGGCAACCGTACGGGTCCGCTCCGCGAGACCCGGCTCGGCCGCCAGCAGACGCAGGGCCGCCAGCGCGCCCCCGGCGGCGGCCGGGGCGAGACCGGTGTCGAAGATGAAGGTGCGGGCCGCGTTGACCAGGTGCTCGACCACCCGGGCCGGGCCGAGGACCGCGCCGCCCTGACTGCCGAGGGACTTCGACAGGGTGACGGTGGCCACCACGTCCTCGTCGCCCGCGAGCCCGGCCCCGTGCAGGGCCCCCCGACCGCCGTCGCCGAGGACGCCGAGGCCGTGGGCGTCGTCCACGACCAGACCGGCGCCGTGCGCGCGGCAGGCGGCGGCGAGCGCGGACAGCGGGGCCCGGTCGCCGTCGACGGAGAACACGGAGTCGCTGACGACCAGGGCCCGCCGCCCCGGATGCGCGTCGAGGGTCTTGCGCACGGCCTCCGGGTCGGCGTGCGGGACGACGGCGGTCTCGGCGCGCGCCAGACGGCAGCCGTCCACGATCGAGGCGTGGTTGGAGGCGTCGGAGACGATCAGGGCGTCCCGGCCGCCCAGCGCGGTGAGCGCGGCCAGGTTCGCGGTGTAGCCGGAGGAGAAGACGAGGGCGGCCTCGAAGCCGCAGAAATCGGCGAGTTCGCGTTCCAGCCGGGCGTGCAGCCGGGTGGTCCCGGTGACGAGCCGGGAACCGGTGGAGCCCGCGCCCCAGCGGCTCGCCGCCTCGGCCGCCGCTCCGGTCACCTCGGGCCGTCGGGTCAGGCCCAGGTAGTCGTTGCCCGCCAGGTCCAGGAGGTCGGAGTCGGCGGCGCGGGGCCGCAGCACCCGGACGAGACCGGCGTCGGCACGGCGGCGCGCCTCGGCGTCGGTCCAGTCGAACGCGGTGCGGCGCGGGCCCGCGGCCCGGGTCCCGTCGGCCTGTGACATACGGCGTTCCTTTTGTAGGCAGCGCACAGACCCTAGCCAACGGAAGCCGGGGTGGGGATGTGGTCATCCACACACCTCCTTCGGGGCCGTTTGTTCGGTTCCTCCTTGGCCCGGAGGCGGGCGGTAGGACAGGATCAACGGTTATGGACCTGCTGAACACGCTGGTGGAGAAGGGGCTGCGGCGCGAGCTGCCGACCCGTGGGGAAGCGCTCGCCGTCCTGGCGACCTCGGACGACGAACTGCTCGATGTGGTGGCCGCCGCGGGCAAGGTGCGCCGCCAGTGGTTCGGGCGCCGGGTGAAGCTCAACTACCTGGTGAACCTGAAGTCCGGACTGTGCCCCGAGGACTGCTCGTACTGCTCGCAGCGGCTCGGCTCCGAGGCCGGGATCCTCAAGTACACCTGGCTGAAGCCGGACGAGGCGTCCCGGGCCGCGGCCGCGGGTGTCGCGGGCGGCGCCAAGCGGGTGTGTCTGGTGGCGAGCGGCCGTGGTCCGACCGACCGGGACGTCGAGCGGGTCGGCAGGACCATCGAGGCCATCAAGGAGGGCAACGAGGGCGTCGAGGTGTGCGCCTGCCTCGGACTGCTCTCGGACGGGCAGGCGGAGCGGCTGCGGGAGGCGGGCGCCGACGCGTACAACCACAACCTCAACACCTCCGAGGGGACGTACGGGAAGATCACCTCCACCCACACCTACGCGGACCGGGTGGACACCGTCCGCAAGGCGCACTCCGCCGGGCTCTCCGCCTGCTCGGGGCTGATCGCGGGCATGGGCGAGAGCGACGAGGACCTGGTCGACGTCGTGTACGCGCTCCGCGAGCTGGACTCGGACTCCGTACCGGTCAACTTCCTCATCCCCTTCGAGGGCACCCCCCTCGCCAAGGAGTGGAACCTCACCCCGCAGCGCTGTCTGCGCATCCTGGCGATGGTCCGGTTCGTCTGCCCCGACGTCGAGGTGCGGATCGCGGGCGGCCGTGAGGTGCACCTGCGTTCGATGCAGCCGCTGGCCCTGCACATCGCGAACTCGATCTTCCTCGGCGACTACCTGACCAGCGAGGGCCAGGCCGGGCAGACCGACCTGGACATGATCGCGGACGCGGGCTTCGAGGTGGAGGGCGCGGGCACGACCACGCTGCCGGAGCACCGCGCGGACGCGCTCGCGGCGGCCGGGGGCGGCTGCGGGACCACCGCGTCCGGCTGCGGCCCGGCGGACGGCGCGGCGGCGGACGGCTGCGGCGGGCACGCGCGGGCGGGCGGCGGCTGCGGCCCCTGCGGCGGACACACCGCGCCGGAGGCGCCTTCGCCGAACGAGGCCAGGACCGACCTGGTCGCCGTGCGCCGCCGGGGCGCGGGCACCGACCTCGCCCCCAACGCCTAGGACCACCGTGCGCAACGACGAACTCGTCGCCCTGGACCGGGCCCACGTCTGGCACCCCTACGGTCCCATGCCGGGCCGTACGGACCCGCTGGTCGTGGCGTCCGCGTCCGGGGTGCGCCTGCGGCTCGCCGAACCCGCCGAGGGGCACGACGAGCTGATCGACGGCATGGCCTCCTGGTGGTCGGCCGTCCACGGCTACAACCACCCGGTGCTCAACGCGGCGGCCCACGCCCAGCTCGGCCGGATGAGCCACGTCATGTTCGGCGGACTCACCCACGAGCCCGCCGTCCGGCTCGCCGCCCGGCTCGTCGAGATCACCCCCGAGCCGCTGCGGCACGTCTTCCTCAGCGACTCGGGCTCCGTCTCGGTCGAGGTCGCCGTCAAGATGTGCCTGCAGTACTGGCGTTCGCTCGGACGGCCCGAGAAGCACCGGCTGCTCACCTGGCGCGGCGGCTACCACGGCGACACCTGGCAGCCCATGTCGGTGTGCGACCCGGAGGGCGGGATGCACGAGCTGTGGACCGGCGTGCTCCAGCCGCAGGTGTTCCTGGACGCCCCGCCCGCCGCGTACGAGGAGGAGTACGCCCAGCGGCTGCGGGAGGGCATAGCCCGGCACGCGGGGGAACTCGCCGCCGTGATCGTGGAGCCGGTGGTGCAGGGCGCGGGCGGGATGCGCTTCCACCACCCCGACTACCTGCGGGTGCTGCGCGAGGCCTGCGACGCGCACGACGTGCTCCTCGTCCTCGACGAGATCGCCACCGGGTTCGGCCGCACCGGCACGCTCTTCGCCGCCGGTCAGGCCGGGATCTCCCCCGATGTGATGTGCCTGGGCAAGGCACTGACCGGCGGATACCTGTCGATGGCGGCGACGCTCTGCACCGGCCGGGTCGCCGACGGGATCTCCCGGGGCGAGGTGCCCGTACTGGCCCACGGGCCGACCTTCATGGGCAACCCGCTGGCGTCCGCCGTGGCCCTCGCCTCGATCGACCTGCTCCTCTCCCAGGACTGGGCGGGCGAGGTCGAGCGGATCGAGGCCGGGCTGCGGGAGGGCCTGGCGCCCGCCGCCGCGCTCCCCGGGGTGCGGGAGGTACGGGTGCTGGGCGCGATCGGCGTCGTCCAGCTCGACCGTCCGGTCGACATGGCGGCGGCGACCCGCGCCGCCGTCCGGGAGGGCGTCTGGCTGCGCCCCTTCCGGGACCTGATCTACACGATGCCGCCGTACGTGACGGGCGACGAGGACCTGGCCCGGATCTGCGCCGCCGTCCTCGCCGCCGCGACGGCGGGCTGAACGGAAGGACCGGTACGTCCATGGGAATCGTCGTCGTCAGCGGTACCGGCACGGAGATCGGCAAGACGGTGGTGACCGCGGCGGTGGCCGCCGTCGCCGTCGCCGCCGGACGCTCGGTCGCCGTCCTCAAGCCCGCGCAGACCGGCCTCGGACCGGACGAGCGGGGGGACGCGGACGAGGCCGTCCGGCTCTCGGGCGCCGCCGTCTCCGTCGAACTGGGCCGGTTCCCCGAGCCGTTGGCCCCCGGCACGGCGGCCCGGCGGGCCGGGCTCGCGCCGGTGGGCCCCGGGGAGGTCGCGGAGGCGGCCCGGAAGCTGGCCGCCGAGCACGACCTGGTGCTCGTGGAGGGGGCGGGCGGGCTGCTCGTCCGCTTCGACGAGGAGGGCGGCACCCTCGCGGACGTGGCCGCGCTGCTCGGCGCCCCGGTCCTCGTGGTGGCCCCGGCCGGACTCGGCACCCTCAACTCCACGGCCCTGACGGCCGAGGCGCTGGCGGCACGCGGGATCGAGCAGCTGGGCGTGGTCATCGGCAGCTGGCCGTCCGCGCCTGACCTGGCCGCCCGCTGCAACCTGGCGGACCTCCCGGAGGCGGCGGGCGCGCCCCTGCTCGGCGCCGTACCGGAAGGCTCGGGAGCGCTGGACCCCGTGGGGTTCCGGGCGGCGGCGGCCGACTGGCTGGCCCCGGTGCTCGGCGGCACCTGGGACGCGGCGGAGACGACGGAGCGGTTCGCCACCACCGGATGACGGGGGCGGGCCCGCTCCCGGGACGGGCTCCGCCCGGCGCTGGGTCCGGAAGGACCGAGGCCCCCGCCGGTCCGGCGGGGCGGTGGGCCCGTCCGGGCCGGTCGGCCCGCCGGGGCGGCGGGCGCGGTCAGTGGTGCGCGTGGGCGCCGTGGTGGCTCCCGTGCTCGGGCGCGGCCCGGTGGCCCGCGTCCGGAGCGGGGGCGGTGGCCCGTACGGTGAACTCGGCGGTGCGGACGAATCCGCCGTGCTTGAAGTCCAGGTACAGGCGGTAGGTGCCGGCCGAGGGCGCGGACGCGAAGAAGGTGATCCCGGGTCCGGGGGCGGTGACGCCGTCGCCGGGCGCGCCCTCCGGGTGGACGTGGAGGTAGCCGAGGTCGCCGACCCGCAGGGCCACGAGGTGTCCGTAGGCGGCCAGGTAGGGCTGGAGGTCGGTGACGGGGTGGCCGTCCCGGCTGACGGTGAGGGTCAGTTCCCCCGTCTCCCCGACGAGGAGTTCGCCGTCGAGGGTGACGGTGTAGTCGTCGACCAGGGCGGTCCCGGTGGCTTCGGGCAGCGGCTTCGGGGCGTACGGTCCGGCGACGGCGGCGTCGATCCCCAGCGTCATGGTGCCGTCGTGGCCGACCGGGTGGATGTCGGTGAAGAAGCGCCAGTCCCCCGGTTCCAGGGTCAGTTCGACGCTCCAGGTGCCTTCCTCGTCCCGCACCGGGTGCACGTGCTGGAAACCGGCCGTGTCGCGCCGGACGGCGATGAAGTGCAGTTCCTTCTCGTGCTCGGCGAGGAACCGGGTGACGACCCCTCCGTCGGGGCCGATGATCCGGAAGCCGATCGACTGGACACCGGCGGTGAGGACGGTCGCGTCGAGTTCGAGGGAGTACCCGTCCTCGGAGACCGACAGCCCGCCGGGCCGGGCCCCGCCGTGGGCCGCGTGGGCGCCGTGACCGCCGTGGTCGGACTGGTCGTGGCCGGTGTGGTTCCTCATGACGTCTCCCTGTGGTCTGCGCGCCCGCCGCTGTTCGTCCGTGCGGTACATCCATCGGAACCATATACCCCCAGGGGGTATTCCGCGAGCGTCGGAGGACGCTCCGGCGACTTCCGGCCGAGGGGCGCGCCCCGACAGCGGCCGAGCCGGACGGGCCCGCGGGGAGCGGCTCCCCGGGGCGCCGCCGTACGGGTTCGGCGGGCGGCGACGCCGGACCCGCACGGGCATCCCGGCGTCCGGCGCCGTACGGCTCGGGGCGCCCGCCCCGCCCGGCAGGCGGGTGGCGGGGGCCGCCCCGGCGCCTCAGCGGTTGACGCGGCCCGCGAGTTCGCCGAAGTCGCCGAGCCGGTCCGGGCAGTAGACCTCGACGACGAGACGGTCGTAGGCGATCAGGTCGTCGGCGTGCTCCTCCGGCGTGGCGGTGAGGGTGGCGCGCCCCCAGCCCAGCAGGAGGCCGGCCGGATTGCCGTCGAGCGCGGCACAGAGGGCGCCCCCGTCGTCGCCGTAGAGCGACGCGGCGACGGCGGGGGTCATTCCGGAGGCGACACCGGCCGCACGCGCCTTCTCCGTGAACAGCGCCGCCCTGACCTCCTTCGCCCGGGAGTCCGAAGCACATCCGGTGAGCAGGACGAGGACGGCGAGCGGCATGGCCGCGACGGCCGCGATGCGACGCATGTCAGCCCTCCGTCGAGGTGGTCGGGGCGGGGGCGGTGACGTCGGAGTCCACACGCCGCCCACGGTTCCAGCCGGGCCTGCGGAAGCGGTAGAAGAGCAGCGGCGGGGTCCCGAGCGCGACGATCACGACGAGCATCATGACCGGGTAGAGGTGCGGGGGGATTCCGGACAGCCCCTGGGGAGGGACGAAGCCGAGCGCGAAGGCGGCGGCCGAGGCGGCGAAGCCGATGCCCGCCACCAGCTTGATCGCCGGTACCCGGTAGGCGCGCACGACGTCGGGGCGCAGCCCCCGCAGCCTCAGCGCGGAGACGAACATCAACATGTACATGATCAAATATAGTGCCGCGGCCATGTCCACGAGGGTGAAGAAGGCCGTCGAGACGTTGGGGATGGCGATGAACAGGGCCGCCAGGGCCGTCACGATCAGGCCCTGGACCAGGAGGATGCTCTGCTGGACTCCGGCCTTGTTGCGCTTCTGCATCCACGGCGGCATGAGCCCCGTCTCCGCGGCGGCCAGCACGCCCTTGCTCGGGCCCGCGATCCAGGTGACCACGGAGGCGAGGGCGCCGACGGCGATGGCGGCGGAGACCACCGCCGTGGCCCACGGGACGCCCCAGTGCTCGAAGAAGACCTTGAAGGCGAGGTTGATGCCCGTGGTCAGGCCCAGTTCGCCCTTGGGGACCGCGAGCGCGACGGCCAGGGTGGGCAGGATGAACACCCCCAGGATTCCCGCCACGGCGATGAACACCGCCTTCGGATATCCCTTGCCGGGGGCGCGCATGTCGGTGGCGTGGACGGCGTTGACCTCCATGCCCGCGTACGCCAGGAAGTTGCTGACGATCAGCACCAGGCTGGCAAAGCCGGTGAACGGCGGCACCACGTCCCCCCAGTGGAGGGGCACCTGGCTCTTCTCGCCGGTGCCGAGCCAGCAGGCACCGAGCACGATGAGCAGGACACCGGGGGCGATCGTGCCGATCAGACCGCCCCACGACCCGACCTTGGCGAAGAGGTTCCCGCCCCGCAGCGTCAGCGCGGTGGACGCCCAGTACAGGACGACGATCACGACCGCGGTGTAGAGACCGGAGCCGGACAGGTCCTGGTCGGCGAGGACGAAGGTGAAGCTGGCGGCGATGAAGGCGAGCTGGACGGGGAACCAGACGACGTTCTGGATCCACTGGAGCCAGATCGCGACGAAGCCCCAGCGCGCGCCCATCGCCTCCCGGACCCAGACGAACACTCCGCCGTTCCAGCCGGTCGCCAGCTCGGCCGCCACCAGGGCCACCGGGACCAGGAAGAACAGCGCCGGGACGAGGTAGAGCGTGATGCTGCCGAGGCCGTAGGTCGACATCGTCGGCAGGCTGCGCAGGCTGGCCACCGCGACCACGGTGAGGACGGCCAGGTTGAACACCGACAGGTACGCGCGCGGACGCGGGGCCGCGGCAGCCACGGCGGTTCCCCGCCCCGCCGGGGGCGGGGTGACGGCGGCCATCAGTGGTGGAACCCGGAGACGCGGCCCTCGGAGGGCATCGGCCCGCTGAGCCCGTCGAGGAACCGGACGGCGTGGCGGATGTCGTCGAGCAGGGAACGGGCGAGGTCCATGCCCAGTCCGTTGCGCACGACCACGCGCTGCACGGTCAGATCGGCCAGATCGTCCGGCAGCGGGTAGGCGGGGACCTGCCAGCCCTTCAGGCGCAGCCGCTCGGACAGGTCGTACAGCGACCAGTTCCCGGTGTGGCCCGCCTTCTGCCGCCAGGCGAAGACCGGGATGTCCGAGCCGTCGTTCCACAGCTCGAAGGCGTCCATGGCGCCGACGCCCTCCGCGAGGAACCGGGCGACGTCCTGGCTGGCCTTCTGCACCGCCCGGTACCCGGCCCGGCCCTGCCGCAGGAACTGGTAGTACTGCAGGAGGACCTGGGCCCCGGGGCGCGAGAAGTTGAGCGCGAAGGTGGGCATGTCACCGCCCAGGTAGCTGACGCGGAAGACCAGGTCCTCGGGGAGCAGGTCGGCGCTGCGCCACACCACCCAGCCCAGACCGGGGTAGACCAGCCCGTACTTGTGGCCGGAGGTGTTGATGGAGTGGACCCGTTCGAGCCGGAAGTCCCACACCAGGTCGGGCTGGAGGAACGGGGCGATCATCGCGCCGGACGCGCCGTCGACATGGAGGGGGACGTCCAGACCGGTGTCGCGCTGGAGGGCGTCGAGGGCGGCGGCGATCTCGCGGACCGGCTCGTACACACCGGTGTACGTCACTCCGAGGATCGCCACGACACCGATGGTGTTCCCATCGACGTAGGAGGCCAGGTCATGGCCGTCGAGACATTTGTGGTCCTCGGTGATGGGCACGTACCGGGGCTCGACGTCCCAGTAGTTGCAGAACTTCTCCCACACCACCTGGACGGCCGACGACATCACGAGGTTCGGTCTGTCGGCCGGTTCGCCCGCCGCCCGGCGGGCGTGCTGCCAGCGGCGCTTGAGCGCCAGGCCGGCGAGCATACAAGCCTCCGACGAGCCGGTGGTGGACGTGCCCACGGTCCCGGTCGGGTCCGGCGCGTGCCACAGCTCGGCCAGCATCTTCCAGCAGCGGTCCTCGATCGCCGCCGTCTGCGGGTACTCGTCCTTGTCGATCATGTTCTTGTCGAAGGCGTCCGCGTACAGCTTCGACGCGTACGGGTCCATCCAGGTGCCCACGAACGTCGCCAGGTTCAGCCGCGCGTTGCCGTCGAGCATGATCTCGTCGTGGACGATCTGGTAGGCCGTCTCGGGGAGCATGGGCCCTCCCGGGATCCGGAACCTGTCCGTCACCGCCGTCTCTCCGGGACGGGTGAACAGCGGGTTCACCTCCACGATGCCGTCATCGGCCATGACACACCTTCCTCACGCGCGGTTTCGCCCGCATCCTCCCTTTCCTCCCACCGTTCACCCCGGAGATCCGTGTCGGCAGGAGGGACGGAGCTCCGTCTTTCACCGGGATGGCGGCTGCCGCCGGGGCAACGGCCCCCACGGCTCCCGGCCTGGCCCTAGGCTGGGGACATGCGCGCTCACGTCCAGGAGATCGTGTTCGACTGCGCCGGTCCGGCCGCGCTCGTCCGTTTCTGGGCCGGGCTCCTCGGCGGGGACCCGGTCGACCGCGGCGACGCCTGGTCGTACGTGGATCCGCCGGGCTTCGTCCGGCTCGCCTTCCAGCGGGTGCCGGAGGGCAGGACGGTGAAGAACCGGGTCCATCTCGACCTGGCGGTCGAGGACCCCGGCCGGGCGGCCGAGGAGGCCTCCCGCGCGGGCGCGGTCCGCGTGGGCGGGCCCGTGACCGACCCCCAGGGCACCTTCCAGGTCATGCGGGACCCGGAGGGCAACGAGTTCTGCTTCGTGACCGGCTGAGGAGGGCCGGATGTCCCCGCGCTGCTTCGTGACCCGCTGAGGAGGCCCGATGTCCCCCCGCTCCCCCGCACCGGCGTCGCCGCACGTCCACCATCCGCTGTTCGCCCGTTTCTACGCCCGGGTCAGCGTCTCCGCCGACACCAGGGGCGGGCTCGCCGAGCTCCGGGCCGAACTCCTCTCCGGGCTCTCCGGCCGGGTCGTCGAGATCGGCGCCGGGAACGGGCTCAACTTCGCCCACTACCCGGCCGCCGTGACCGAGGTGGTGGCCGTGGAGCCGGAGGCCCGGCTGCGGCGCCTCGCGGAGGAGTCCGCCGCGCGGGCGCCCGTCCCCGTCACGGTCCTGCCGGACACGGCCGAGACCCTGCCACTGCCCGACGCCTCCTTCGACGCGGCGGTGGCCTCCCTCGTCCTCTGTACGGTACGGGACCTCCCCCGGGCCCTCGCCGAACTGCACCGGGTGCTGCGCCCCGGCGGTGAGCTGCGCTTCCTCGAACACGGGGTGGCGGACACGCCCGGTCTCGCCCGGGTGCAGCGGGCCCTGGACCGGACGGTCTGGCCGCTGCTCTTCGGCGGCTGCCACACGGCCCGCGCCCCGCTCGACGCGATCGGGGCCGCCGGGTTCGCGCCGGGGCCGTACCGCTCCTTCGACATCCCGGAGAAGGGACCCCGGCTGCCCTCGTCCCCCTGCGTCCTCGGGGTGGCGCGGCGGCCGTAGGCCCGCGGCTCGGCGACCGGGCACCCCGTACGTCCCGGCGCGCCCTCGCGTCCCCGTGCGTCCCGGCAGCCGGAACCCCGTGGCACCCGTGCGGCCCTCCGTGATGGGATCCGGCCATGATCGATCTGCTGATACGCAGGGCCACTCACGACGACGTCGACGCCGTGCTGGCCTTCTGGCGGGAGTCCGCCGAGGGGACGTCCGTCTCGGACGACGCGGGCGGGGTGACCGCGCTGATCGAGCGCGACCCCGGGGCCCTGCTCCTGGCCGTGGCCGACGGCCGGATCGTGGGGTCCGTCATCGCGGGCTGGGACGGCTGGCGCGCCGCGCTCTACCGGCTGGCCGTGCTGCCCGCGTACCGCCGCCGCGGCATCTCCACGGCGCTCCTGAAGGCCTCCGAGGAACGGTTCCTCGCGCTCGGCGGGCGCCGGGCGGACGCCATGGTCCTGGAGTCGAACGAGACCGGGCAGCGGCTGTGGGCGGCGGCGGGGTACGAGCGGGAGGTCCGCTGGCGCCGATGGGTCAAGCCGCTGGCGCGGTGACGCGACGCCCAGGCCGAGAGGGCCGGGAGGCCAGCCCGGGACGTCCGGACGCCAGCGGGCCCGGGACCGTAGCGACCGGACGTCCCGGGCCGGAGCGTGTCGGCCCGGTGGCGCCGACCGGACATCCCCGACCAGAGGGCCCTTCCTGCCCGGGGGGGCGCGCCGACCGGGCGGCCCCGACCGGGGGAACCCGTCGGCCGGAGGTCACGCCGACAAGGCCCACGGGCCGGGGCGTCCGCCCGTACGGGGCGCGCCACGCGGATGCCCCGTACCGGGAGAGGGGTGACGGCCGGAGGCGTTCGCGTCGGTGGAGGCGTACCGGCCCCACGTCCCGGAGGCAGGAGAACCTGGCCGACCGGGACTCCGTTCCCGGGGCGCCTGCGGCAGCGCGGAGGCGTACCGGCCGGACGTCCCGGGGCGGCGGGCCCGCCGGTGCCGGGCCCCGCGGCCGGAGCGGGCGCGTCAGGGCTGATCACCATGGCCTTTTGCGGGTCCTTTACCATGGTTGCTCATCCCGCCACCCACGACCGAAAGGTGTGAGCGTCCGCCCATGGGCGAGCCTCCCAGTAGTACTGTCCCCCGACGCACCGAGACCGGCGGCCGACACCGCGCGGTCCTCCGCCCCCTGACTGATCATGGGACGGAGGTGAACCGATGACCGAAGTGCTTCTGCTCCTCCTGGCGCTGCTGCTCGCCGTGGCGTGCGGCGCCTTCGTAGCGGCCGAGTTCTCGCTGACCACCGTGGAGCGCTCCGACCTGGAAGCGGCCGTCGAGCGCGGTGAGCGCGGCGCCGCCGGAGCCCTGAAGGCCGTCCGGTCGCTCACCTTCCAGCTCTCCGGCGCCCAGCTCGGCATCACCGTCACCAATCTGGTGGTCGGAATGCTCTCCGAGCCCTCGATCAGCAAGCTGATCCGCGGTCCGGTCGAGGCCGTCGGTCTCTCCCCCTCCGTCGCCTCCTCGGTGGCGCTGGTCCTGGGCACGGCCCTGTCGACCGTCGTCCTGATGGTGGTCGGCGAGCTGGTCCCGAAGAACTGGGCGATCTCCTCGCCCCTCGCGGTCGCGAAGGTGGTCGCCACCCCGCAGCGCGTGTTCACCGCCGCGTTCAAACCGCTGATCAGCCATCTCAACAACACCGCCAACCGGATCCTGCACCGTCTCGGCATGGAGCCGACCGAGGAGCTGGCGTCCGCCCGTTCCCCGCAGGAGCTGGTGGCGCTCGCCCGGCACTCCGCCAAGGAGGGCTCCCTGGAGGCGGACACGGCCGAGCTGTTCGTCCGTACCCTCAATCTGGCCGGTCTGACCGCGGAGAACGTGATGACGCCCCGCGTGCAGGTCACCGCCCTGGAGGTGCAGGCCACCGCCGAGGACGTCGCCAACGCGACCCGGGCGACCGGCCTGTCCCGCTTCCCCGTCTACCGGGGCAGCCTCGACGCGGTGGTCGGCATCGCCCACATCAAGGACGTCCTGGCGATACCCGCCGGGGAACGGCCCCAGCGCCGGATCGGGGAGCTGCTGCGCGAGCCGCTGCTCGTCCCCGAGACCCTCACGGTCGACCGGCTCCTGGACCGGCTGTCCGGGAAGCAGACCATGGCCGTCGTCATCGACGAGTACGGCGGTACGGCCGGGGTCGTCACCCTGGAGGACATCGTCGAGGAGGTCGTCGGCGAGGTCCGCGACGAGCACGACCCGCACGAGACGCCGGACCTGGCGCGGGCGGGCGAGGACGCGGACGGGCGCGAGCTCTGGTCCGCCGACGGCGCCGCCCGCACCGACCAGGTGGGGGCGATCGGGCTGCGCGTGCCGGACGGCCCGTACGAGACGCTCGCCGGGGTCCTCGCCCACGAGCTGGGACGTATCCCGGTCGTCGGCGACAGCGTGGAGCTCGCCGGATGGCGGCTCGACGTGGTGGACGCCTCGGGCCGCCGCGCGGCCCGTGTCCTGCTGCACGAGCCGCTGCCCGGCTCCGGGGACGAGACCGGGGAGGCCGGCCGATGATCGTCGTCCAGTTGCTGATCGGCCTGCTCACCCTGGTCGTCAACGCCTTCTTCGTCGGCGCCGAGTTCGCCCTGATCTCGGTCCGGCGCAGCCAGATCGAGCCGTTGGCCGAGGCCGGGGACCGGCGGGCGCGCAGCGTCATCTGGGGTCTTGAGCACGTCTCGGCGCTGCTCGCGGCCGCTCAGCTCGGCATCACGCTCTGCACCCTGGTGCTCGGCATCGTGGCCGAACCGGCCATCGCCCATCTTCTCGAACCAGTGTTCGACGCGGTCGGTGTGCCGCACGGTCTGGTCCATCCGATCTCCTTCGTGATCGCGCTGAGCGTGGCCACGTATCTGCACATGCTGCTCGGCGAGATGGTGCCGAAGAACATCGCGCTGGCCGAGCCGACGCGCACCGCGCTGGCCCTCGGCCCGCCGCTGGTCACCCTGGCGCGGACGCTGCGGCCGGTGATCTTCACGATCAACACCTTCGCGAACACGCTCCTGAAGCTGTTGCGGGTGGAGGTCAAGGACGAGGTCGCGGCGACGTTCTCGGACGACGAGCTGGCCCGTATGGTCACCGACGCCGCCGACGCCGGTCTGCTCGACGACCGGGCCACCGAGCGGCTGCACGACGCCCTCGAACTGGGCCGCCGTCCGGTGCGGGACGTCGTGATGCCCTCGGAGCGGGTGGTGTACGCGCAGGTGGGCACCACTCCGGAGGAGCTGGAGGCGCTGTCGGCGCGGACGGGCTTCTCCCGTTTCCCGATGGTCGACTCCGAGCGCCGCATCCTGGGCTACCTGCACGTCAAGGACGCCCTGGACGTGACGCCCCGGGACCTGCCGTTCCCGGTGTCGGCGCTGCGGCCGATCGCCCGGGTGCGGGCGGCCACCCCGCTCGACGACGTCCTGACGGCGATGCGCCGCAGCCGGACGCATCTGGCGGCGGTGCTCGACGAGAACGACAGGCCCGCCGGGCTCGTCACGATGGAGGACGTGCTGCGCGAACTGGTGGGGCGCCCCGCGGCGCCGTGACCGGCCGCGCGACCGGCGGACGCCGAGGGGCCCCGGGAGCGATCCCGGGGCCCCTCGGGCGTTCCGGGGCCGCGACCGGGCCCTGGGAACGCCCGGGTCAGAGCGCGGTGGCGGCCAGCCAGGCGTCGAGCAGTTCCGTGTCGCCCGTGCGCAGGAAGCGGGGGTCGGCGGCGGCGAACCGGCCGTGCAGGAGGAGCAGCAGCTCCCCCGCCCCCGCGCCGACGCGCACGGCGGGGACGGCGGGCCCCTCGCCGGTTCCGCGGGTCCAGGTGAACCCGCCGCCGCCGAGGACCAGGGTCCAGCCGGTGCCGGTGTCGTGGGCCGTGAGCCGGATCACCGCTCCGTCGCGGTCGAGCCGGGCGAGGGCTTCGGCCGCCCGGGGGACGTACGGCAGCTCGGCGAGGAGGTCGTCGACGGCCTCGGCGGCGGTACGGGGGTCGGCCGGGTCCGGTTCCCCGCGGAGCGCGATCCCGGCGTCCGCCAGGTGCACGAGGGTCTCGCGGAGCAGCCGGGCCGGGTAGGAGCGGACGTGCGGGTCGCCGCCGGGGGACCAGACGGGCGCGTCCGGGTCGGCCGTCCGCAGGGTGCGGACGGTGGCGTCGGCGGTGGCGGCGAGCCAGTCGGCGTGGGCGGCGGGCTCGGCGGGCAGGCCGAGCGGGAGGTCGCCGGGCAGGACGCGGGCGCGGGACCGGGTCCGTACCAGGTGTCCGGCCCAGTGGTGGAGGGTGCCGAGGTCCCGGGTGAGGTCCGCGAGGGTCCGGCCGGGGCGGGTGGGCACGGGGGTGGCGGGGTCGGCGTCCCGGACGGCCGTGACGAAGCGGCGGGTGTGCTCGGCGACGGCCTCGCAGGCGTCGGCGTGGATGTCCCCGGTGAGGCCGAAGCCCTCGGAGAGGGTCAGCAGCTCGTCGCGCCAGGGGCCCTCGGGGTGGCGCAGGGCGACGGCGCGGAACAGCCCGTCGAGCGTCCGCCGGTCGGCGGGCGGGAGCGCGCCGAGGGTGTGCCCCGTCATCTCCAGCCACTCGACGGCGGTGTCGGGGTCGAGGACCTCGTCGTCGCAGGCGGCCACCGCCGTCACCAGCTCGGCCAGTGCCTCGGCCAGTGCGCCCGTCAGCGCGTCGCTCATCGGGTCTCCCCTCCCGGGATGCTCCACGGCACCCGCGCATACCGCGCGGTACGATCGCTCCGCCATGGAGATCAATGCCACGTACAACAGTCTCGTCGCCCTCGGCGACAGCTTCACCGAGGGTATGTCGGATCTGAAGCCCGACGGCTCCTACCGCGGCTGGGCGGACGTCCTCGCGGGCCGTCTCGCGGGCCGCTCCCCCGGCTTCCGGTACGCGAACCTCGCGGTGCGCGGCAAGCTCATCGGGCAGATCGTCGAGGAGCAAGTCGGCCCGGCGGCGGGCATGAAGGCCGATGTGGTGACCCTGGTCGGGGGGCTCAACGACACCCTGCGGCCGAAGGTCGACATGGTCCGGGTGCGGGACCTCCTCACCGAGGCAGTGGAACGCCTCACACCCGCCTGCGGGCAGCTCGTCATGATGCGCAGCCCGGGACGCGACGGCCCGGTCATGAAGCGTTTCCGGCCCAGGATGGAGGAGCTGTTCGAGCACGTCGACGCACTGGCCGCCCGGCACGGGGCGCTCGTCGTCGATCTGTACGGGGCTCCCGCGCTCGGCGACCCCCGGCTGTGGGACGTGGACCGGCTCCACCTGACGGCCGACGGGCACCGGCGGGTCGCCGAGGCGGTCTGGCAGGCGCTCGGCCTCGCGCCCGAGGAGGACTGGCGGACCCCGCTGCCCCCGACCGCGCCCCCGGGCTGGGCGGCCCGGCGGATCACCGACGCCCGGTTCGCCCGGGAGCACCTGGGCCCCTGGATCGGCCGACGGCTCACGGGCCGCTCGTCCGGTGACGGGCGTGCGCCCAAGCGCCCCGAGCTGCTGCCGTACGGGCCCCCGGCCGTCCCGTGACGGCCCGGGTGACCTGCGTCTCGTAGCAAGCTCCAGTCCGGCCCGTGGCGCTGGCCTGCAGGAATCACCAGTAGAATGCGTCCACGTGACTGCTGTGACTGCGAAGCCCCGCATCCCCAACGTTCTGGCCGGCCGCTACGCCTCCGCGGAGCTCGCCGTCCTCTGGTCCCCCGAGCAGAAGGTGAAGCTGGAGCGTCAGCTGTGGCTCGCCGTGCTCCGTGCGCAGAAGGACCTCGGGATCGAGGTGCCGGACGCCGCCCTCGCCGACTACGAGCGGGTGCTCGACCAGGTCGACCTGGCCTCGATCGCCGAGCGCGAGAAGGTCACCCGGCACGACGTGAAGGCCCGGATCGAGGAGTTCAACGCCCTCGCCGGTCATGAGCACGTCCACAAGGGCATGACCTCGCGCGACCTCACCGAGAACGTCGAGCAGCTCCAGATCCGGCTCTCCCTCGAACTGGTCCGGGACCGTACGGTCGCCGTCCTCGGCCGCCTCGGCAAGCTGTCCGCCGAGTACGCGGAGCTGGTCATGGCGGGCCGCTCGCACAACGTGGCCGCGCAGGCGACCACCCTCGGCAAGCGTTTCGCGACCGGCGCGGACGAGCTGCTCGTGGCGTACGCCCGGCTGGAGGAGCTGCTCGGCCGCTACCCGCTGCGCGGCATCAAGGGCCCGGTCGGCACCGCGCAGGACATGCTGGACCTGCTCGGCGGCGACGCGGGCAAGCTCGCGGACCTGGAGCAGCGGATCGCCGGTCACCTCGGCTTCGCGCACGCCTTCACCTCGGTCGGCCAGGTCTACCCGCGCTCGCTCGACTACGACGTGGTGACCTCGCTGGTGCAGCTGGCCGCCGCCCCGTCGTCGATCGCCAAGACGATCCGGCTGATGGCGGGCCACGAGCTGGTCACCGAGGGCTTCAAGCCCGGCCAGGTCGGCTCCTCCGCGATGCCGCACAAGATGAACACCCGCTCCTGCGAGCGCGTCAACGGCCTGATGGTCATCCTGCGCGGTTACGCGTCGATGACCGGCGAGCTGGCCGGTGACCAGTGGAACGAGGGCGACGTGTCCTGCTCCGTGGTCCGCCGGGTCGCGCTGCCCGACGCGTTCTTCGCGCTGGACGGCCTCCTGGAGACCTTCCTGACCGTCCTCGACGAGTTCGGCGCGTTCCCCGCCGTCGTCGCCCGCGAGCTGGACCGCTACCTGCCGTTCCTGGCGACCACCAAGGTCCTCATGGGTGCGGTCCGCGCGGGCGTGGGCCGCGAGGTCGCCCACGAGGCGATCAAGGAGAACGCCGTCGCCTCCGCCCTCGCCATGCGCGAGCGGGGCGCCGAGCGCAACGAGCTGCTCGACAAGCTGGCCGCCGACGCGCGCATCCCGCTGGACCGGGCGCAGCTCGACGAGCTGATGGCCGACAAGCTGTCCTTCACCGGCGCCGCCGCCGAGCAGGTCGCGGCCGTGGTCGCCCGCGTGGAGGAGATCCTCGAGCGCCACCCGGAGGCCGCCGCCTACGCTCCCGGGGCGATCCTCTGACCGGTGCCCCCCGGTTCACCCAGGAACAGCTGGAGGCCGCCCGTGACCGCGTCGTCCCCGACGTGGCCGCGGGCGGCCTCTCCGTACTGTTCTGCGGGATCAACCCGGGTCTCATGACGGCGGCGACGGGCCACCACTTCGCCCGTCCCGGCAACCGCTTCTGGCCGGTGCTCCAGCTGTCCGGCTTCACCCCGAGACGGCTGCGCCCGGACGAGCAGGAGGAACTGCTCTCGTACGGGCTCGGGATCACCAACGTGGCGGCGCGGGCCACGGCTCGGGCGGACGAGCTGAGCCCCGAGGAGTTCCGGGAGGGCGGCCGGATCCTGGGGGAGAAGGTCGAGCGGCTCGCGCCGCGCTGGCTCGCGGTCGCCGGAGTCACCGCGTACCGCACGGCCTTCGGCGAGCCGAAGGCCCGGATCGGGCCGCAGCACCGCATGATCGGGACCACCCGGGTCTGGGCGCTGCCCAATCCGAGCGGCCTCAACGCGCACTGGACGGCGGAGACGATGGCCGGGGAGTACGCCCGGCTCCGGGAGGCCGCGGGACTGCCCGAGGCGTAGCCGCGGAGGAAGGAGCAGCGAGTGGAGTGGGGCGACTACCGTCCGTTCCAGCCCCTGGAGGACGGCCCGATGGGCGAGATGCCCCTGTCGGTGGCGCGCCGGGAGTACGACCACCGGATGGCGACGAAGGCCGGACGGCTCGCGGCCCTCGCCGCGCTGGCGGGGGCGAACGGGCTCCGGCCGGGCACGGCCGACGAGGACCTCGACGCGCTGGAGGGGTGGTACCTCGCCGAGGTCGAGCCGGACGCGGACGGTTCCGCCCGGCCGCGTCCGCTGTGGATCGCCGTCGCCTACGACCTGGGCCTGTACCTCGGGGACACGATCGTCGCGCGGGCGCCGGGACTCTCCTGGACCTTCTACCGGTCCCGGGAGGGGGCCCGGGACGTCTCCCACCAGCACCCGGTGATCATGGGCTTCACCCGGCTCCGCAACAAGCGGTACAACGTCGATCCGTTCCTCTTCGCCGCCGGGACCGGCGGGAGTTCGCTCGGCGGGCACGACGCCCGGGGAAGCTTCCGCCGCTTCGTCGACTCGGCGGTCGGATACGCCTGAGGGGGCCGCCGACGTCCTCGGGCGCGTACCGGAACGGACCGGTCCGTCCCTTGCGTCCCCGACGGGGTGAGGGGTGGCACTCGCCCGGACCCGTCCCATTGAGTACCATCCGCCCAGAGAGGTGCGCGAGCTGGGAGGACACACTGTGGGGCGGCTGACCGGCGGGGATCCCTCTCTGCTTCGGCGGATCAACTCCGCGGTGGTGCTCCACGCCCTCCGGGGCGCGTACGCGCCCACACTCACCGATCTGACCCGGATCACCGGTCTGTCGCGGCCCACGGTCGAAGGCGTCGTCGAGGGGCTCATGGAGGCCGGTCTCGTCGTCGAGGCGGCGCCCGAGGAGGGCGAGGCCCGGCGCCAGGGCCGTCCGGCACGGAGGTTCCGCTTCCGCGCGGAGGCCGGTCATCTGCTCGGCATCGAGATCGGCCCGCACCGGGTGGCGGCGCTCCTCTCCGGTCTGGACGGCCGGATCATCGGCGCCGGTTCGCGCGAGGTGTCGGAGACGGCCCCGGCGGACGAGCGTCTGGACCGGGTCCGCGCGGTCGTGGCCGACGTACTGCGCAGGGCCGGGGTCGCCCGGTCCAATCTGCGGGCCGTCGGTGTCGGCAGCCCCGGCATCGTGGAGGCCGACGGCACGGTCCGCCTCGGCACGGCCCTGCCGGGCTGGACGGGCCTCGCGCTCGGCGAGCGGCTGCGGCGTTCGTTCCGGTGCCCGGTGATCGTGGAGAACGACGCGAACGCGGCGGCCGTCGCCGAGCACTGGAAGGGCGCGGCGACCGACTCCGACGACATCGTGTTCGTGCTCGCGGGGCTGAGCCCGGGGGCCGGTTCGCTGATCGGCGGACGGCTGCACCGGGGGTTCGGCGGGGCGGCCGGGGAGATCGGCGCGCTGCACCTGCTCGGCCGGGGCGTCACGCCCGAGCACCTGCTGTCCACCACGGACGAGCCGCTGCACCCGCTGGACGAGCAGGCGGTCGCCAAGGTGTTCGCGCTGGCCCGCGAGGGGGACGTGCGCGCGGAGGCGGCGGTGGAACGGTTCATCCAGCGTCTCGTCCACGACGTGGCGGCGCTGGTCCTCGCGATAGACCCGGAGCTGGTGGTCGTCGGCGGCTGGGCGGCCGGTCTGGACGGCGTGCTGCCGCCGCTCCGGGAGGAACTGGCACGGTTCTGTCTGCGACCGCCCCGGGTGGTGCTGTCCATGCTCGGCGAGGCGGCGGTGGGCACGGGCGCCCTGCGCCTCGCCCTCGACCACGTAGAGGAACAGCTCTTCGCGGTCGACGGAACGGCCCGCCGCTAGGTTCAGCGACGGGCCGTGGTCCGGGAGAACCGGGCCGGGTGCTACGAGGCCATCAGCAGGTCGACGGAGTCGCCGAAGGTCAGTCGGCAGGTGTCGGCGCGGTAGGTGGCGACGGATACGGCGGCCGTACGCCCTCCGGAGAGGTAGCGGGTCGTCACCACGAGCACCGGCGCGCCCGGCAGGCGGTCGAGCTCCCTGGCGTCGTCCGCGCGGGCGGAGCCCAGCTCCACGGAGCGGTCCTGGCCGTCGAGGGCGAGGTGCTGGAGTTCGCGCAGCACCGCGCGGGCGCGGGCCGCTCCGGGGGGCGCGTCTATGGCGCTGAGGCCGGGGACGGAGTCCGCGGGCACGTAGAGCAGCTCGGCGGCGACGGGTCGGCCCTGGCTGAAGCGGAGGCGGCGGACGACGTGCACCCGCTCCTCGGCTGCGCTGTCCAGGACCCGCGCGACGGCGGCCGGGGCCACGTCGGCCGCGGAGTCCTGCGGCAGCCAGGCCTCGTCGCCGACGCCCGGCCAGGCGTGCTGCGTGGTGGAGACGTCGACGCCGACGCGCGGCGGGGCGACGGTGGTTCCGACGCCGCGGCGGCGCTGGAGGCGGCCTTCCAGCTCCAGTTGCTCCAGTGCCTGCCGGAGCGTGGCACGGGCGACGCCGAAGCGTGCCGCGAGCTCGCGCTCGTTGGGGAGGATCTCCCCGACGGCGAACTCCGAGTCGAGTGCTTCACCGATCACTGTCCTGAGGTGCTGGTACTTCGGTTCCGGTACCGATGCCAGCTGCGTGGTCCCCACCCTGATCCTCCGCAATTCGCCGTGTCCCGCGGCGTTTCCGCGCCCTTGTTTATTAAAGGTTCCTGCACTAACTCTGCGACCATAAGGCGAGCACACCCCTTGGTCAAGACCAATCCTCCGCCCTCCGGGCCCAAATGTGGACCTCTGACCTAGATCGTTCACAGGACGTTCGCGGTCCCGTGAGCCCCGCGCAGCAAAAAGCCCCGTCTCCTGGTCGGGAGACGGGGCGAGTTCCGGCCGATCGGCGCGATCACGGTACGGAAAGGGACCGGGAGGAGACCTCAGGGGGTCCCGGGGCCCCCGCGCCCCCTGGGACCGGTGAGGCACCAGAGATCGGGGAGCCCCTTGGGGACGGTGGGGCCCTGGAGACCGGGCTGACCCTTCAGGACGGTGGGTTCCTAGAGACCGCGCGGCCCCTTCGGGCCGGTGGGTGCCTCGGGGCCGGGGGGTCCCTTCGGATCGGCGAGACCGGTGAGCTTGTCGGGGTTCCGGATGATGTAGACGCACTGCACGCGTCCGTCGCGCACCTCGATCTGCACCAGGCTGTCGGGCCGCCCGTCGAGGAGGCCGACGACCGCCGGAGCACCGTTGACCTCGACGAGACGCAGATCGTAGAGGGTGTCCGCGCCCTGCGAGGTGGCGGCGAGGAAACGGCCGACCTTGTCGGCGCCCTCGATGATCCGCAGCGGCGCCTTCGCCTTGCCGCCGCTGTCGCCGACGAGGCGCGCGTCCGGGGCGAGCAGGGCGAGCAGCCCGCCGAGGTCGCCGCCCGCCGCCGCGGTGAGGAACCGCTCCGTGAGGTCGCGGCGCTCGGCCGGATCGACGTCGTACCGGGGCCTGCCCTCCTCCACGTGCCGCCGGGCCCGCCCCGCGAGCTGCCGCACGGCCGCCTCCGTGCGGTCGAGGGCGGTGGCGATCTCGCCGTACGGGAAGCCGAAGGCCTCGCGCAGCACGAAGACCGCCCGCTCCAGGGGCGAGAGCGATTCGAGGACGACGAGGACGGCCAGCGAGACGGAGTCGGCGAGCAGGGCCCGCTCGGCGGTGTCGGGCACGGCCGGGCCGAAGTCGGTGACGACGGGCTCGGGCAGCCAGGGGCCGACGTAGGACTCGCGGCGCGTCTGGGCCTGACGGAGCCGGTCGAGGGCGAGCCGGGTGGTGATCCGTACCAGGAAGGCGCGGGGTTCACGGACCGCGGCCCGGTCCCCGCCCGTCCAGCGCAGCCACGCCTCCTGGACGACGTCCTCGGCGTCGGCGGTACGGCCGAGCATCCGGTAGGCGACGCCGAGGAGCATCGGACGGTGCTCCTCGAAGACTTCGGTCAGGGTGTCGGTCGGGATGTCGGCGGTCACCCGTCCATCCCAGCCCACCCGGGGCGCGCTGTCCAGTTCCGGCCGCCCTCTTGAACTCGCGGCTACCGATCGGTAATTCTCGCGTCGAGACCACCAGGACAGGGAGTCCCCATGCCCGAACGGATCACGCTCACGACGGCGACCCCGGCGGGACCCCGCCCGGTGTCCCTCACGTACGAACGCCGGGGCGCGGGCGAGCCGTTGCTGCTCCTGCACGGCATCGGGCACCACTGGCAGGCGTGGGAGCCGGTGCTCGGCGTGCTGGCCGCGGACCGTGACGTGATCGCCGTCGATCTGCCCGGCTTCGGGGCGTCGGACGCGCTGCCGGAGGGCTGCGCCTACGACCTCGGCACGGTGGGCCGGGTGCTCGACGCGTTCGCCGGTGCCCTCGGCGTCGAACGGCCGCACGTGGCGGGCAACTCGCTCGGCGGGCTGCTCGCCCTCCACCTCGGGCGGGAGGGCCGGGCCCGCTCGGTCACCGCTCTCTCCCCCGCCGGCTTCTGGTCGGAGGGCGAGCGGCACTACGCCTTCGCCGCGCTGCGGGCCATGCGGGGCGCGGCCCGGTCGTTGCCGGTGCCGCTGATCGACCGGCTGTCCCGGACGGCCGCCGGGCGCACCGTGCTCACCAGCACCGTCTACGCGCGCCCGGGGCGCCGTTCGGCCGGGGCCGTCCGCGCGGAGACGCTGGCGCTGCGCGGGGCCCCCGGCTTCGCCCTGACCCTGGCCGCCGGGCGGGACGTGGTGTTCGGCGACGACGTGCCCGGGGTTCCCGTCACCGTGGCCTGGGGCACCCGCGACCGGCTGCTGCCGCCCCGGCAGGGGGTCCGCGCCAAGCGGACGCTCCCCCGCGCGCGGCTCGTGCGGCTGCCCGGCTGCGGTCATGTGCCCATGAACGACGACCCGGCCCTGGTCGCCCGCGTCCTGCTCGACGGGAGCCGCTGACCGGGCGGAGGGAGCTCGGTGGTGGGGACTCGGTCGTGGGGCTCGCGGCCTTGAGGGGCGCGGTCCCGGTCTCGGGGATCCAGGGGATCCAGGGGATCAGGTGGCCTCGGCGGTCGCGGTCGTGGTCTCCGTCCCGGTCGTCGCCGTGTCGGTCGTCGCCGTGCCGGTGGTCCTGTCCGGGCGGCCGAGGGGGCCGGTTCCCGGGCGGTCGGGTTCGTCCCGGTGACCGACCGGGTCCGTCCCGGCCCCGGCGGACCCGTCACGGTGGCCGGGCGAGGCGGGCCCGGTCCTGTTCCGGCGGCCGATGAGTCCGGTGCCGACGGCGGCACCCGCTCCCACCAGGAGGCTGCCCGCCGCCTGCGGGAGGCCGAAGGAGCCGCCGCCGACCAGGGCGGCGCTGAGGGCGGCGGCGATCGGGATCGCTCCCGTGAAGAGGGTGGCCCGCTCCATGCCGACGCGCTGGACCCCCATGTAGAAGAGGACGAAGCCGACCACGGTGGCCAGGATCGCCTGCCACAGCAGGGCGCCGGTCTCCACCCCCGTCGGCACCCGGACGAAACCGGAGCCGTCGACGACCAGCCCGACGAGTGCCGCCTCGACGGCGCCCACCCCGCAGACGGTGGCGGTGAGCAGCTTGGGGCCGAGCAGTCCGAGCACCGGGACGGCCAGCACGGTGAACCCGACCTCGCCGAGGAGCGCCGCCACCGACCAGCCGATCCCGGCCAGGTCGGTGCGCCCCCAGCCCTGCACGGTGAAGGCTCCCGCGGCGACGAGCAGCGCTCCGTACAGGACGACGGGGGCGGGCCTGCGGCCCTCGGCGAGCGGGACGAGGACGGCGACGACGACCGGTGCGCAGCCGACGAGGACGCCGGGCACGGCGGGTTCGGCGGTCCGTTCGGCGGCGAGGACCGCCAGGTTGAAGCCGATCATGCCGACGGCGGCGAGGGCGGCGAGGCGGCCCCAGTGCCGGGCGGTCAGGGTGCGCAGCGGGGCGAGCCCGCCCCGGCCGAGCAGCGGGAGCAGGAGCAGACAGGCGGCGGCGTAGCGCAGTGCCTGGCCACCGGCGTACGGGTAGGCGCCGAGGAGGCTGTTGGCGGTGAAGGAGGCGCCGACGAGGGCGTAGGCGAGGGTCACCAGGAGGACCCCGCGCAGGGCGTTCGCGTTCATGCCTCCGACGCTAGGAAGCGGAGTGGTCCGGTTGAAGGTCCACTTCCGTCGTGCCATCGGGGACCACTTCGCCGGGGCGCGAGTCCCGGAGGGGGGCGGGTCTCCGGGGATACGGGTCCCGGGGCGGCCTCCGTGCCGGGCTCCGTCGGCGCGGCCGGTGCCGTCCTCCGGCGCCTTGCCCCGTTTCGGTCAGTGCGCGGCGGTTTCGCGCCGGTCAGGTCGAACAGGGCTTCTCGGGGTGTTCGCCGAATGCTGTGCTGAAGGGGCCGCGTCCGTCGGGGCGCGCGTCCGCACGCCAGCGACAGGGGTCTTCAACGGTGGCTTCTCTGAACTACGAAATCCTCACCGACCCGGTTCCGCTCCAGGTGCCGGAGGCGGGCGAGGAGGTCCGGGGCACGGTCCACATCGTCGTCTCCAACCCGACCTTCAACGACGTCATCTGGCACTCCGTCAAGATACGGGTGCCCGTCGGTCCGGGGGCCGGTGATCTGACGGCCGACCCGAAGGCGATCAAGGTCCGGGTCGGACAGAACACCGCGACGAGGCCGGGCGAGGAACCGGCCGTCGACTGGGACCTCGACGCCGGGGTCCTCACCGTGACCGCCAAGGACAACACGTACTTCCAGGAGGCCGGGGCCCTGGCCCTGGTGCTCGACGGGTTCCCGGTCTCCGACAAGCCGGGGCTCGTCCTGCTGCACGTGACCGAGCGGGCCGCGAGCGGCGTCTACGTGCAGAAGTACCCCGTCACGCTGAGTCTGCTCAAGCGGGAGGCGAGGGTGCCGCGCAACTTCCGCCCGAAGCAGTCCCTGGTGGCCTCGGGCCAGGACGTCGTCCTGCGGTGGGACGGGCCCGACACCTTCACGTACGCGGTCCAGGGTCCGGACGGTTCCCTGGAGACCGTCACGTCGGCGAAGGGCCCGGACGGCTGGGAGTGGTCGCCGAAGCCCGGCCAGGAACCCCGGCGGGACGCCACGTACACCCTGCTGGCCAGGGCGCCGGGCTCGCAGCGGCCGGGGTACTACCTCACCACCGGTGTCCATCTGCGCAGTCCCGAGTTCGAGACCGTGACCGCGAGGGACGGGGTGCGCGCCCCGTGGGTCGAGGGCACCTCGGACAAGGGACGGGTCGTGTTCACCTCCGGGGGCGTCCGGGTCCTCGACGACGCCCAGGCGCTCGGCACGGTCTCCGCCGCGACCGTGGACGCCGAGACCGTGGCCGCGACGTCGGTGCGCGGGCGGGACAGCGGTGCCGGGTGGATCAGGTTCCCGTCCGACGGGATCACGGTCGGCCACGGCGGCGGGGGCGACCTGGGGACCGTCACGGCGGACAAGGTCCGGGTGAACGGCGTCAACACGACGTGGGTGGGGGACGTCGACGGCGGCAAGGGGTGGATCGAGTTCCCGCAGTCCGGGATCGACGTCCGCAAGGACGGGCGGAAGGAGTGGGGCCTGGTCTCCGCCGACAAGGCGGATCTGAACGGCGTCAACACCAAGTGGGTGCAGGGGCCCACGGCCTCCGACGGATGGATCGAGTTCCCCGCCGCCGGGCTGAACGTGTTCCGGGGCGCCGGAAGCCGTCAGTGGGGAACCGTCGCGGCCGACACGGCGGATCTCAACGACCTGGTCACCCATCGGGCCCGGGTCAAGGAACGGCTCACCCTCCAGGGCGGGCTGACCGTCGACAACGTGCTGGAGACGCAGGACGGTCCGCCGAGGCTGATCGTCCACGGGCGCCTGGACGCGGAGGGGGCCGTGCACGCCGCCCAGCGGGTCGAGGCCGCCTCCGACCTCTTCGTCCGGGGGAACGTGCGCGTCGACGGGAAGACCAACGCCAACGGACACCTGTCCGTCCGCAACGGCACGTCCTGGATCATGCACACCAACGACGAGCTGATCGCGGTCCAGGCGAATCTCCGCGTCCACGGCGCCTTCCGCGCCGACAGCTGACCGCGCGCCGGCGGTCCGGTCGTTCCGCCGCGCCCACCCCACGGGCCGGGCGGAACGACCCCCGTCGGGTGGCGGGTCCGCCGGGCGGCGGCTGGTGGTCCGCCGGGCGGCGGCTGGTGGTCCGCCGGGCGGCGGCTGGTGGTCCGCCGGGCGGCGGCTGGTGGTCCGCCGGGCGGCGGCTGGTGGTCCGCG
>NZ_JBIUZD010000011.1:11922-39660 GCF_044744885.1 Streptomyces sp. NPDC087215 | reverse complement strand
GCCGGGCGGAATATTCTGTTGCCATGAGTGAGAGAGGGATGCAGGAGCTGGCTCTGCTGTTGTTGACCGCGCTGGCGAACGCGCCCCGGCACGGTTACGCCATCGCCCAGGAGGTCAGGGCGATCACCGACGGCCGGGTGGTGCCCCGTACGGGGGCGCTCTACGGGGCGCTCGACAGGCTCCTCGACGAGGGGCTGATCACCGTGGAGCGGGAGGAAGTGGTGAGCGGCCGGGCGCGCCGCACCTTCGCCCTGACCGCCTCCGGCCGGGAGCGGCTGGCGGCCGAGGCGGACCGGCTGGCCGCGACGGCACGGGAGGTCCGGCGGCGGCTCGCGGCGGGCGGTGCGGCGGCCCCGGCATGATCGACCGGGTCCTCCGTCTCTATCCGGCCGGTTACCGGTCCGCGTACGGCGAGGAGATCGCCGACGTGCACCGGGAGATGACCTCGGGCCTGCCCTGCGCGGCCCGGCTGCGCGCCGACGCCGACCTGGCCGGACACGCCCTGCGGGTGCGGCTGCGGCTCGACTCGGCGTCCCCCGGCGGGCGCTTCTTCGCGCTGGTCGCCCCGTTCGCGCTCGCGGTGGCCGCGGTGGGCGACGGCCTGGTCCTCACCCGCTGGTACGCGGGGCTCGTCCGCTCCCCGGCGCCCGCGTGGCTCCAGCTCACCCACACCGACGCCCTCTGGGGGCTGCACCAGCTGTTCGCGGCCCTGGTGTGCGTCGGCGCGGTCGTCGCCCTGTCCGGCCGGTGGGTGCCGGGGGTGGCCGTGGCCGCGTGCGGGCTGCTGGGGGAAGCGGTGCAGGGGACCCTCGCCCCGGAGGTGACCGACGGGTCGCCCCTCGCTCCCGCCATGGCGCTGCTGACCCTCGCCTCGGTGCTGGCCTGTCCGGTGGACCGGCGGCCCGGCAGGGAACTGTCGGCGGTCGCCGGGACGGTCGCGGCCGTGGGGTGGTTCCCCGTCGTCGCCCTGGAGGCCGGGGCGTTCGGCGTGACCACGGACTACGGCGCCTGGCCGGTGCTGGTGCTGGCCGCCGCCGCGGCCACGGTCGCCCTGCGCCGACGGTCCTCCGGGGTACGGGAGACCGGTGCGGCGGCCGTGGCCGCGCTGCCCCTGGTCACCGGCGCCTCCACCTGGGCTCCCGACGACCCGTGGCCCTTCGTCGGCCTGCTGCTGGTCCTGCCGCTGGCGGGCGCGCTGACGGCGGGGGTGCGGGCGGTACGGAGACGACGGTGAGCCCACCCCTCCGTCGTTCCGGCCGACCGGGGCGGAGCCGCCTTCCCTTCGACGGGGAGGCGGCTCTGTCGTTTCCACGGGGAGGCGGTTCCGTCGTTCGGGGGGCGCCGGGCAGGTGCCGGGGCGGGACGAGGGGGCGCCGCCCCGGTGGGACGGGGCTCCGAGAGGCCGGGCCCCCGTGCCCGCCGGACCGCGTTGCCATAGTCCGTTGAACTGAATACTCTACTCAACGTACCGTTGCCGCGCGCCGTACGCGTCCGGGCCCGCGCCCTCCTCCGGCGCGGCTGCCGCCGATCCGCGCCCGCGCCCTCCCACCCGTATTCCTGGCTCCGAACTCCGCACAGAGAGACCGTCGTCGTGCCGTTCACGCTCTCCCACCCCGCCGCCGTCCTGCCCCTGCTGCGGCAGCCGTTCGTCGCCCCGGCCCTGGTCGCCGGAGCCATGGCCCCTGACGTCCCGTACTTCCTGCGGGCCGTCGGCATCCACTCGGACAGCGCGCAGGACGCGTACGAGCCCCTCCTCAACGCCACCACCACCCACTCCCCCGGCTGGGGACTGGCCGTCGACCTGCTCTTCACCCTCTGCCTGATGGCCGCCTACCGGCTGCTCCGCAGACCCGTCGCCGCCCTGCTGCCCTTCCGCATCGGCCCGACCGGCCCCGTACCGGAGTCCGGCCCGCGCACCCCCCTCCGGTACGGCTTCTGGCTGCTCCTGTCCGCCTTCCTCGGCATCGCCTCCCATCTGCTGTGGGACTCCTTCACCCACGCCGACGGATTCCTCGTCACCCATGTGGCGGCGCTGCGCCACCCGGCCGTCGGGGGCCTGACGGTCGCCCGGCTGCTCCAGTACGTGAGCACCGCCGGGGGCCTGCTGGCCATCGGCGCGCATCTGTGGCGCCGCCGGAAGCCGCGCCCCGGGAAGGGCACCGTGGCCCGGCCGCGCCCCGGCGCACGGTGGGGCGTGGCCGCCGTCCTCGCCGGGACGGCCCTGCTGGGCGGAGCCGTACAGGCGCGCGCCGACTTCCCCCTGTACCGCTACGAGACCGTGGCGGACCTCGACCGCCCGATCGTCCGTGTCTTCGAGGACGGCTCGACCGACACCAGCTACCCCACCCGGACGGTGGAGGCCCCCTGGGGCAGGGTCGCCGAGGGAGTGCTGACCGGCGCGGCCAAGACGGCGGGCGCCGCGTTCGCCGTCGCCCTGCTGGTCTACTCCGCCGGATGGCACGTCCGGCGCTCCCTCCGGCGGAACGGCTGACACCGGACCGGCATCATGGAGCCCGGCGCCGGGGGACGGCGGGCGGGACGAGGCGACGGCCCCGGGCGAAGGGTTCCGGGGGAACGGCGGGAGGGCCGCAGGAGATGACGAGCCGGGGGAAGGCCGCCTGGGAACTGCTGCTGCCCGCCGTCGAGGCACCGGCCCGGCGGCGCGGCAGGGCCCTCCAGGAGGCGCTGCGCGAGGCAGTCCGCTCCGGGCGGCTCACGGCGGGGACCCGGCTGCCGTCGACCCGTGCGCTCGCCACCGACCTCGGCGTCTCCCGGGGCCTCGTCACCGAGGCGTACGAACAGCTCACCGCCGAGGGGTACTTGCGCAGCGGCCGGGGCGCGGGCACCTGGGTGGGCGAGGCGGCGAGGAGCCCCGCCCTGCGGTCCGGCGGGACGGACGCCGCCACGCGCGCGCGTGGCGGCGGGGGGACAGGACCGGACACGACGGGCCGTGACGGGCCGGGGACGCCCCCGGGCGGATTCGCGCGGGGCGGACGGACGGCGCCCATGGGCGGGCGGGCGGACGGCGGACCGGCGGCGCCCGGGGACGGGCGGGCTCGCGGCGGATCGCGGACGCCTCCCGCCGGGTCCGTACGCGACGGCCGGGGAGCGTCGTCGGGCGGGCCCGTGTCCGGTGGACTCGGTACGTCCCCGGCGGTGGACGCGCGTGGTGTCCGGGGCGCGCCTGCGGGAGGGTCCGTGCCGGGGCGTGGTCCCGGCGTGTCCGGGGCCGGGCCCGCCGAGACCCGGGCCGGACACGCCGTGCCTGGAGCGGGTCCGGGGGCGGAGCCCGGGTCCGGTTCCGGGCCCACCGGGGCCGGGGTGCGGGTCGGGCCGGAGGCCGGAGTGCGGGCCGGGCCGGAGGCCGGGGTGCGGGTCGACTTCCGGCCCGGCACCCCCGACCTCTCGCTCTTCCCCCGCGCCGCCTGGTCGGCGGCGCACCGGGCCGTCCTGTCCCGGCTGCCCCACCCGGCACTCGGCTACCCGGACCCGCGTGGGCTGCCCGAACTGCGGGAGGTCCTGGCCGGGATGCTGACCAGACGGCGGGGCGTCGTCGCCGATCCGGAGCGGCTCGTGGTCTGTTCGGGCGTGGCGCAGGCGTCGACGCTGCTCGGGTTCGTCCTGCGGGCCCGGGGCCTGGACACGATCGGCATCGAGGACCCGGGCAGCCCCGAGCACGGCCGTCTGTTCGCCTCGACGGGCCTGGACACGGTGTGGCTCCCTCTGGACGAGGAGGGGCTGCGGCCCGGGGCGCTCGCCGGTTCCGGCGTACGGGCGGTGGTCGTGACGCCCTCGCACCAGTTCCCGTCCGGGATCAGCTGGTCGGCGGAGCGCCGGGCGGAACTGCTCGACTGGGCGCGGGCCGTCGACGGATACGTCATGGAGGACGACTACGACGGCGACTTCCGGTACGACCGGGCCCCGGTCGGCGCGCTCCAGGGGCTCGATCCGGAGCGGGTGGTCTACGCGGGATCGGTCAGCAAGTCGCTCGCACCCGGTCTGCGGCTGGGCTGGACACTGGTGCCGGAGGCACTGCTCGACGAGGTCGTCGAACGCAAGCGGACCATGGACCTCGGCAATCCGGTGCTCGATCAGGCGGTGCTCGCCGAGTTCGTCGCGCGCGGCGGGTACGACCGGCAGCTGCGCCGCTGCCAACGGGCCTACCGGGAGCGGCGGGACGCGCTGCTCGCCGCGCTCGCGGAGCATCTGCCGGGGACCAGGGTGAGCGGGATCGCGGCCGGGCTGCACGTCATCGCGCGCGTACCGGGGCGGTTCGGCCCTCCGGAGCGGTTCCTGGCACGGGCGTCGGCGGCCGGGGTGGCGCTGCGGGCCCTGGAGGAACACGGCACCGCCCGCCCCGGGGACGGGGACGTGCGCCTGGTCGTCGGGTACGCGCATCTGACGCCGTCGGCGCTGACGACGGGCGTCCGCCTGCTGGCGGAGGCGGTCGGGGCGACTCGGGAGGGATGAGCCGGGACCGGGCAGGTCCGGGGCGGGGCAGTCCGGGGCGGGACCGGTCCCTGACGGCCCCCAGGCGGGGCGAGACGGAACCGGTCCGGTCCGGGGCGGGGCCGACACGTACAAGGCCCGGCGCCGATGCCCGCTCGTACGGCACCGGCAGCGGCACCGGGCCGCGTCGTACCCCCCTCACCGGCCTCCGGACGCAGCCGTCGGCGCGGGGCGCGGTCCCCGGTGCCGGTCGTCTGTTCACGCGGGGTTCGCGCGGGCGCCGTTCCCGGCCGTTAGGCATGGGGCCGACGTACCGACCGCCAGGACACGACCCCCGGAGGCCCTTCCATGTCCCAGCCCGTACCCGGCAGTTCCCCCTCCCCCGCGCGCCGAGGCGTGCTGCGCGGTTCGCTGGCCGCGTCCGCCGCCCTCGCGCTCGGCGGTGCCTTCGGCGCCGCCGCACCGGCGTTCGCGCTGTCGGGCCGGCCGCGCGCCGCGTGGGGCGTACAGGCGGGTGACGTCACCGCCTCCTCCGGTCTGGTGTGGGTGCGTGCCGACCGGCCCGCGCGGATGCTGGTGGAGACCTCGGCGACGGACTCGTTCCGGCGGGTGCGCCGTCACCACGGGCCGCTGGTCGGCGCGGGCACGGACTTCACCGGCACCACGGCGCTGCGCGGTCTGCCCGCCGGGGAACAGGTCCACTACCGGGTGACGCTCGTGGACCCCGACGACCCGCGCCGTACGGGCGAGCCGGTCACCGGCACCTTCAGGACGGCTCCGGGGCGGCGCCGGAACGGGGTCCGTTTCCTGTGGTCGGGGGACATCGCGGGGCAGGGCTGGGGCATCAACCCGGACATCGGCGGCTTCCGCGCGTACGAGGAGATGCGCCGCCTGGACCCGGACTTCTTCCTGTGCAGCGGCGACTCGATCTACGCCGACGGGGTGATCGAGCCGCGCGTCACCCTGCCGGACGGCCGGATCTGGCGGAACGTCACGACGCCGGAGAAGGCGAAGGTGGCGGAGACGCTGGACGAGTACCGGGGCAACTTCCGCTACAACCTCCTCGACCACAACGTCCGCGCCTTCCACGCGCAGGTGCCCTCGGTGGTGCAGTGGGACGACCACGAGGTGCGCAACAACTGGTACCCGGGGCAGATCCTGGACGACGCGCGGTACACGGAGAAGGACGTGGACGTCCTCGCCTCGCGCGCGTTGCGGGCGTTCACCGAGTACACCCCGGTGTCCACCCTCCACGCGCGCGGTGGCTCCCCCGGCGGCCGGATGCACCGGGTGGTGCGCCACGGCCCGCTCCTCGACGTGTTCGTCCTCGACATGCGTTCGTACCGGAACGCCAACTCCCACGGCCGTCAGCCCGACGACACCACCGGCATCCTCGGCGCCGAACAGCTGACGTGGCTGAAGCGGGAGCTGGCCGCGTCCACGGCGGTGTGGAAGGTGATCGCGGCGGACATGCCGCTCGGTCTGGTCGTCACGGACGGCGCCACGGACTTCGAGGCGGTGGCGCAGGGCGACCCGGGCGCCCCGCTCGGCCGTGAGCTCCAGATCGCGGAACTGCTGCGGTTCGTCAAGCACCGGCGGGTCACCGGCACGGTGTGGCTGACGGCGGACGTGCACTACACCTCGGCCCAGCACTACGCGCCGGAGCGCGCGGCCTTCAAGGACTTCGCGCCGTTCTGGGAGTTCGTGTCCGGGCCGCTGGCCGCCGGTGGCTTCCCCGCGAACGCGCTCGACGCGACCTTCGGCCCCGAGCGGGTGTTCGTCCGGGCGCCGGAGCGGGCGAACGTGTCGCCGATGGAGAGCCCGCAGTACTTCGGGGAGGTCGACATCGACGGGCACAGCGGCGAACTGACCGTCCGGCTGCGGGCCGAGGGCGGGGCCGTGCTGTTCACCAAGGTGCTCCAGCCGGGGCGCGTCGGTCAGTAACTCCTGCTCAGGGGTGGTGCGGTGGCAGGATCGGGGCCGTTGTCAGTGCCTCGCCCTACCGTCGTAGACATGACGCGATCCGTACAGGCACTCGCCTACGTCCGCCCGTCCGCGCTGGAGTCCACGGGCTCCGGCCGGCTGCTCGGTCTGGAGACGGCGGGGGGCCTCACGCCCCGGGGTGCCGAGGCCCATCCCCGCTTCTTCTCCGGCTTCCTGGCCGCGCCGCAGGTCGCCGCCCGTGGTCTGCTCGCCGTCGCCGACGTGGCGGCGGCCCGCTACCACCAGCGGATACGGCCCGGGTCGCTGGACCCGGTGGTGACGGGGAACGGGGACCGGCTGCGGTTCGAGTCCTTCTCCGGCTGCGGCGGGGTGTACGCGCGCCTGGACATCCTCGAAGAGGGTCTCGGGGGTACGGAGACGGGGCACGGCACGACGAACGTCGACGTGAACGACCCGCTGCGCGAGGCGCTGTCCCGGATGACCGGGGACGATCCGATGCATCTGCGGGTCGGCCCCGAGGAGCTGGCGGTGACCACGCTGACGGGGGCGGTCGTGGAGAAGAAGGTCCCGCTGCCGGACCGCTGGCTGCGGGGCTTCGCCGAGGCGCAGGTCGCCTCGGCCCGGTTCGACCTGCGGGCCGGACTCTCCGGCGCGGAGGCGGTGCGGTTCCTCCGGTCGCTGCCGCGCAACCAGGCCCGGGGGCGGGGTCCGCTGTGGGTGACGCGGTCCGGCCGGACCCTGCGCCCGACGACCCGGCCGGGGGCGGACGCGGTGTGCCTGCCGGGGCCGGACCGGCTGGTCGCCCTGGAGCGGGTGCTGCGGCACGCGACGGGCCTGCGGGTGTACGGGCCGGTGCCGGACGGCACCCTGGCGACCTCCAGTGCCTGGGAGGTGACCCTGCCGGGGATGCGGCTGACGCTGACGCTCTCGCCCGACCCGGCGCGGGGGTTCTCCGGCGAGGGAGGGGTCCTGGAGGCCCTCGCCACGGAGGAGGCGGCGCAGGACGCCGAGCTGGTCTCGGTCCTCCTCGCCTGGGAGCCCAGGATCGACCTGGCCGAGCTGGCGGCGCGGGCCGGACTCGGCATCGGCCGGGTGCGCGCGGCGCTGACCCGGCTCGGCACCGCCGGGCGGGTGGGCTACGACGTGGCGGACGCGGCCTACTTCCACCGGGAGCTGCCGTACGACGCGGACCGCGCCGAGCGGCACAATCCGCGTCTGGTGGGCGCCCGGCGGCTGGTCGCCGAGGGCGCGGTGGAGCTGGACGGCCCGCTGGCCACGGTGGTCTCGGGCGAGCGGCGCTACCGGGTGCGGGAGTCGGACGGGGTGCTCAGCTGCACCTGCCCGTGGTGGGCGGACCACCAGGGCAGGCGGGGCCCGTGCAAGCACGCGCTCGCGGTGCGGATGGTCCGCCGGGGCGCGACGGCCGCCGCCACCGGGCCCGTGGCGACACCGGTCGGCGGACGGAGCGACGGTGACCGGAATGGCTGAGCCGACCGGGGCGGCTGGGGCGGCCGGGCCCGCCTTGGCGAAAGGGACGGCTGGGGTGATGGGGACGACCGGGGCGATCGGGGTGGGGAACGGCATGACGGGTGACGGGGTGGACGGGGTGGACGGGGTGACCGTGGGCGGGGACATCGTGGCGGGGGCGGACGGCGCCCGGGGCGCGGAGGGCCCCGGTGGGGCGACGGCGGTCGATGTGCTGCTCGACGCGGTGCGCGCGGGCCGGGCCAAGGAGGTTCCGGCGCTTCTCGCACCGCTGGACGCGGCGGCCCGCAGGACCGCGCTGACCCGGCTGAAGGCGCTGCGCTCCGAGGTCCGTTCCTGGGAGTGGCGGCGGTGGAACGAGGCCTCCCGCATCCGGCGGGCCCTCCATGTCGCCGGGGCGGGCTGCCACCCGGGGGCGGCGGCGGCCGCGACCTGGCTCGGCGGGCGCGACCTGCTGAACTGGCGTCAGGAGGACGGCTTCCTGGTCCTGAAGGTGCTGGAGGGGCGGGACGCGGAGTGGCTGGCGGACGTGGCGGGGCGGCTCGCGGCGCGTCCGGCCGTCGCCGAGAGCTGCTACGGCCTGATCCACGCCCTGGTGGAGCGCTCCGGGTGCGCGGTGCCCGCGACCGATGGCTATGTCCTCGGCTGGACGCGGTCCCTGACCGGCAAGCAGCTCCTGGAACGGCTCCGGGCGGACCCGCACACACCGGTCCTCGTGGCGCACGCGCTGGCGATGCCGGAGACGCCCGAGCCGCTGGCCTGGTCGGGCGGGCCGGACGATCCGGCGCACTGGCCGACCGCGCTCTCCGTGCTCGTCGCGGAGGGCGTGCTCGACCGGGCCCGGGTCGTGGACCTGGCGGTGTCCCGGCTGCTGCGCGGCGGGCGCCCCCGGAACCTTCGGTGCGCGACGGAGGTCCTGCGGGTCGTGGCGCCGGACGCGGCCGAGCGGCGGGAGCGGGTCGCGGACTGGGTCGCCATGGCGTCCGACGGCCCCGGGCCGGTCGCGGGGTACGCGCAGGAGGTGCTGGCGGGGCTCGCCGCCGAGGGGGCGCTGTCGGCCGGAGTGCTGGCCGAGATGACGGGCGGGGTGCTGTTCCGCACCGAGAAGAAGCTCGTACGGTCCCAGCTGACCCTGGTGGGGAAGGTGCTGGCGCGGGAGCCGGACGCGGCGGGCGAACTGCTTCCGGCGCTCGCGGAGGCGTTCAGGCACGAGGACACCGTGATCCAGGAGCGGGCGCTGAAGCTGGTGGCCCGTCATCTGGGCACGGTGGACGCGGCCGTGCGGTCGGAGCTCGCCGAGCAGGCGGGGCTGCTGAGCCCGGTGCACCGGGAGGCGGCCGTCGCCCTGTTCGGGGAGGTCTCCGACGAGGGAACGGGAGGTCCGTACGAGGAGATCCTGCCGCCGGTTCCGGCACCCGAGCCGGTGGCCGCGCCGCCCTCGACGGTCGAGGAGCTGGTGGAGGAACTGCTCGTGAAGGGGCTCGGCCGGGACGCGGAGCGGTTCGAGCGGGCGCTGGACGGTCTGGTGCGGCTCGCGCACCGGGACAGGGTGGCGGTCGAGGGGGCGGTGCGGGAGGCCTTCCCGACGGAGCCGTGGCAGTACGAGCACTACTTCACCCACTCGACGCGGGACGTGCGGGTGGTGCTGGCAGGACTGCTCGGCATGGTGTCGAAGTCCCGGATCGCCAAGGGCCGGGCGGCGCAGCGGCAGAAGTCGGACTGCTTCCACGAGGCGCTGACCGGAGTGACGGACGCGCGGCTCTGGGAGGCGGCCGATCTGGTCGGCACGGACGCGCTGCCGTTCCTCCTCGCCTCGCCGACGCTCGGTTCCGGGCAGGTCGAGCCCCTGGTGCTCGTGGAGCGGCTGCGGGAGTACCGGGACGCGGGGGTGGAGCCCGCCCCGGCGGACTTCGCGCAGGCGCTGCTGCGGGTCGGCCGGACCGGTGCTCCGGCCGCGCGGGCGGCCGAGGAGGCGGCGGCGCTCGGTACGACGGCGGGGTCACGGCTCGCCGTCTGGCTGGGGACGGCGGAGCCGGTGGGCGCGCGGGTGCGGTTCTTCCGCCGGGACGGCGGCCGGACCTCGGACAAGTACTGGCTGATCGACCGGATCGTGGTGGAGGTCGACGAGCACCGGACGATCCGGAAGGAGTTCCCTCCGGCGTTCCGGTGGCTGGGCGGTGAGCTGCACGCGACCCCGCGCCGCTGCCCCCACTGGATCGCGGACCGTACGCACTGGACCGGGGTGCTGCCGGTGGACCGTGAGGCCCTCGCCGCCGCTCTGCTGCCGGGTCTGGCCCTCGGCATGGAGGCGGACCAGGAGGGGACGACGGAGCCGCTGACGGCTCTGGTGGAGGCGGAGGGGCCGGCGGGCCGGGCGGTCGCGCTCGCCCTGGCGCTGGGCCTCGGCTGTCTGGACGCGGACGACCGGCTGCGGGCGGTGGACGCGCTCCTGGTCCTGGCGGCGCGGGGCGATCTGGACGCGGCGGCGCTGGGGGCGGAGCTGTCGTGGCTGGTCACGGAGGGTTCGGTGAAACCGAACCGGCTGGCGGACGCGCTGCGGACGGCGACGGCGACGGGGGCGTACGGGACGGTGTGGGCGGTGCTCTCCACGGTCCTGCCGGAGCTGCTGGGCGCGGTGCGGCCGGTGCGGGGGCTCGGCGAGGTGCTCGCGGTCGCGGCGGACTGCGTGGAGCGGTGCGGGGCGGGCGGGGAGGTGGCCGGTCTCCAGGCGGTCGCCTCGGGGCGGGGCACGTCGCAGTTCGTCGTGCAGGCCAGGCGGCTGCTGGGCGCGCTCCGTCAGGGGGCCGATCAGACCCCGACAGAAACGGCCTGAATCGCTCTTTATCCTGCTAGAGCGGCGCTTAACCCGTCAGTCACAGAGCGTTCGTGATCACGCAACACCACTGGGTCACAGTGAGGTCATGACCGATGTGACGTCCTCGAAGAGCACCCGCCGCCCGCACCACTGGCGGCACGACCTGATCGAGCTGGCCGCCCTGTTCACCGCCGTGGTGGTGGCCGACACGATCGCCAAGACCATCGCCAAGGGCCCCGACGGCCGCTACCTCCTGGTGTTCTCGGCGATCGCGCTGGTCGCCACCGCCGCGTTCCACACCTGGTGGGCGCGGCGGCACGGGCACACGAGTCATGCCCCGCCCGCCGGTCACCCCGGCGGGCTCTCCCCCACCGGCCCGTCCGCGCCTCCGGCGGACGGTTCCACGGAGGCGGCGGACGCCACGGCCGGGTCCGGGCCGTCCGCCGGGACCGTGCTGTGGCGGATGCGGACGACCGTCGCCGACGCGCCGGGCAGCCTGGCCGCGCTGTGCACGGCCCTCGCCGGGCTGCGCGTGGACATCCTGACCCTTCAGACGCATCCACTGGCCGACGGCACGGTCGACGAGTTCCTGCTGCGCGCCCCCGCCGACCTCTCCGCCCGGACCCTCGCCCGGGAGACGGCGGCGGCCGGCGGCCGGGACACCTGGACCGAGCGGGCCGATGCCCATGACCTGGTCGACACCCCCACCCGGGTCCTGGAGCTGGCGACCCGTACCGCGCTCGACGCCGCCGAACTGCCGCTGGCGCTGCGGCGGCTCCTCGGCCGCTGCACCCTCCACTCGGTGCCCGCCGTCTCGCTGACCGGCCGCCCCACCGGCGAACCCGTCCCGGTGGAAGGGGTCCTGGAGGAGACGGTGATGCGGCTGCGCGACCCGCACGGCGGCACGCTCGTCGTGGAGCGGCCCCATCTGCCGTTCACCCCGACCGAGTTCGCCCGCGCTCGGGCCCTCGTGGAACTCGACGCCCGGCTCGGCCCCCGCGTCCCGCACGGCCGGGACGTCCTGACCCTCCCCGAGGGCAACGAGATCACCGTCCGCCGGGCCGACCGGCGCGACCTCCCGGCCGCGCGCGCCATGCACGACCGCTGCTCGGCCGGCACCCTCGACCGGCGCTACCACGGCCCGGTCGGCGACGCCGACCGCTATCTCGACCACCTGCTCAGCCCCCGCTTCGGCCGCACCCTCGCCGCGCAGACCGCCTCCGGCCGTCTCGTCGCCCTCGGGCACCTGCTGTGGGACGGCGACGAGACGGAGGTGGCGCTCCTGGTGGAGGACGACTGGCAGCGGCGCGGCATCGGCGCCGAGCTCCTCGGCCGTCTGGTGGCGATGGCCGAGGAGACCGGCTGCGCGAGCGTCTACGCCGTCACCCGGGCGTCCAACACCGGGATGGTGGCCGCGATGCGCGCCCTCGGTCTGCCCCTGGACTACCAGATCGAGGAGGGCACCCTGGTGATCACCGCCCGGCTGGCCCCGAAGCCGTCAGCCCGGCCGAGGCGGGAACAGCGTCCGGAAGGTGCCCGGCGGGCGGAGCGCTGAGCGCCCGGCTCAGGTCGCGCCACAGGTCGTCGACGTCCTCGAGACCGACCGACATCCGGAGCAGCCGGTCGCTGACGCCCGCCGAGCGCCGGTCTCCCTCGGCCACGATCCGGTGGCTGATGGAGGCCGGGTGCTGGATGAGGGTGTCGACGCTGCCCAGGCTGACCGCCGGGGTGATCAGCCGGACGCCGGAGATCACGTCGTACGGGTCCCCGTACATCTCGAAGGCGATCATCGCGCCGCCGATCCGGGGGTAGTGGACCCGCTCGACCCGGGGATCGGTGGTGAGCCGCCGTACGAGCTCCGCCGCCGTCGCGGACGCCGCCCGGACCCGTACCGGCAGGGTCGACAGACCGCGCAGCAGCAGGTACCCGGCGAGCGGGTGCAGTACCCCGCCGGTGGCGAAGCGGACCTGGCGCAGGGTCCGGGCGAACTCCTCGTCGCAGGCGACGACCCCGCCCATGACGTCGCCGTGCCCGCCGAGGTACTTGGTGGCGCTGTGCAGCACGATCCGGGCGCCCAGCTCGACCGGGCGCTGGAGCACCGGAGTGGCGAAGGTGTTGTCGACGAGCAGGGGCACGGAGCCGCAGGAGTGCGCGAGGGCGCGGACATCGGCCTCGGCGAGGGTGGGGTTGGCGGGCGACTCGACCATGACGAGTCCGGTGTCGGGCCGGATCGCCGCCGCGATGCCCGCCGGGTCGGTCCAGGTCACCTCGGTGCCGAGCAGTCCGGCGTCGAGGAGGTGGTCGCTGCATCCGTAGAGGGGCCGGACCGCGACGACGTGCCGCAGGCCCTGGCTCGCGCGGGCGAGCAGCACGGCGGTGAGGGCGGCCATGCCGCTGGCGAAGGCGACGGCCGCCTCCGCTCCCTCCAGCCGGGCGAGGGCCTCCTCGAAGCGGGCGACGGTGGGGTTGTCGAGGCGGGCGTAGACGGGCGGTCCGTCGAGCCGGGCGCCGGTGGTGGCGAACTCGTCGATCCGGGCGGCCTCCGCCCGTGCGTCGTACGAGGGGTAGGTGGTGGACAGGTCGAGCGGCGGTGCGTGCAGCCCGAGCCGGGCGAGGTCTTCGCGGCCGGCGTGCACGGCTTCGGTGGCGAGGGCCCTCGGGGTGACCGAGGTGCCGTAGTCCATGGCGTCCATGGCGAGACTGTGAACGAATACCGGAAAGTAGTACGGAAGTCCCGTGCTACGTTCGGCAGATGGCCGATTCTGTCGTACTGGACACGGTTGATCTGCACATTCTTCGCCTCCTGCAGAACGACGCCCGGACCACCTACCGCGAGCTCGCCGCAGAGGTCGGGGTGGCTCCTTCGACCTGCCTGGACCGGGTGGCCCGGTTGCGGCGCACGGGTGTGGTGCTCGGGCACCGGCTGCGACTGGATCCGGCCAAACTCGGCCGGGGACTTGAGGCGCTGCTGCTCGTCCAGGTCCGCCCCCACCGGCGGGAACTGATCGCTCCGTTCGTCGACCGGATCCGGGCTCTGCCGGAGTCCCGGTCCCTGTTCCATCTGACGGGACCCGACGACTACCTGGTGCACGTGGCCGTGGCGGACCCTTCCGACCTGCAGCGACTCGTCCTCGACGAATTCACCTCGCGCCGGGAGGTGGCGCGCGTGGAGACCCGGCTGATCTTCCAGCAGTGGGAGTGCGGGCCGCTCCTGCCGCCTTCCTCGGCCCCCTCCATGTCAGCCGACTGAGCCCGGACGAGGGTGACGCGGGCCGGAGGAAGGCGTCAGGATGGCCCCCATGCCAGAGACTTCCCCCCACCCGCTGCCCCGCCAGGTCGCCGACAACCACGTCGACGCACTCATCGCCCTCGACCCGATCACCGGTACGTATCTGGGAGTCGCGGAGAGCGCGGGGCAGTTGCCCGACTTCTCCCCCGCCGGTCAGCGCGCGGTGGCCGACCTCGCCCGGCGCACCCTCGCCCGGCTCGACGAGGCGGAGCGCGCTACGGGCGCGGACAGCGAGGCGGAGCGCCGCTGCGCCCGGCTGCTGCGGGAGCGGCTGACGGCGGAGCTCGCCGTGCACGAGGCGGAGGAGAATCTCTGCGCGGTCAGCAACATGCGGTCCCCGGCGCACAGCGTGCGGATCGTCTTCACGGTGATGGCGACGGAGACCGAGGCGGACTGGACGGCGGTCGCCTCCCGGCTGCGGGCGGTTCCCGCCGCCCTGGAGGGGTACCGCGCCTCGCTCGCCCTCGGTCTGGAACGGAAGCTGTTCGGCGGTCCCCGGCCGACGGCCACGTTCGTCGGCCAGCTCACCGAGTGGGCGGGCGCGGACTCCGGGGCGCCGGGCTGGTTCGAGGAGTTCGCCGCCGGTGGTCCGGGCTCGCTCTCCGACGACCTGCGCGCGGAGCTGACGAAGGCGGGGCGGGGCGCCACCGAGGCGGTGCTCGCGCTGCGGGACTGGATGCGGGACGTGTACGCCCCGGCCGTGGCCGGTGCCCCGGACACGGTGGGCCGTGAGCGGTACCAGCTCTGGACGCGCTACTTCAACGGCACCGATCTGGACCTCGACCAGGCGTACGCGTACGGCTGGACCGAGTACCACCGACTGCTCGGGGAGATGCGGACCGAGGCCGAGCGCATCCTGCCCGGGGCCGGTCCCTGGGAGGCGCTGGCCCATCTCGACGAGCACGGCACGCACATCGAGGGCGTGGAGGAGGTGCGGGTCTGGCTCCAGGAGCTGATGGACGAGGCGGTCGAGGCGCTCGACGGCACCCACTTCGAACTGGCCGACCGGGTGCGGCGGGTGGAGTCGCGGATCGCCCCGCCGGGCGGTGCGGCGGCCCCGTACTACACCGGGCCCTCGGAGGACTTCACCCGGCCGGGACGGACCTGGCTGCCGGTGGACGGCGCCACCCGCTTCCCCGTGTACGACCTGGTGTCGACCTGGTACCACGAGGGGGTGCCCGGCCATCACCTCCAGATCGCGCAGTGGGTGCACGTCGCCGACCGCCTCTCCCGCTACCAGGCGACGATCGGCAAGGTCAGCGCCAACATGGAGGGCTGGGCGCTCTACGCGGAGCGGCTGATGGACGAGCTCGGCTTCCTGCCCGACGCGGAGCGGCGGCTCGGCTACCTCGACGGCCAGATGATGCGCGCGTGCCGGGTGATCGTGGACATCGGGATGCACCTGGGCCTGGAGATCCCGGCGGACTCGCCGTTCCACCCGGGCGAGCGGTGGACCCCGGAGCTGGCCCAGGAGTTCTTCCAGCGGCACAGCAGCCGTCCGGCGTCGTTCGTGGAGAGCGAGATGACCCGCTATCTGTCGATGCCGGGGCAGGCCATCGGCTACAAGCTGGGCGAGCGGGCCTGGCTGCTCGGCCGGGCCAACGCGCGGGCGGCGCACGGTGAGGCGTTCGACGCGAAGGCCTGGCACATGGCGGCCCTCTCGCAGGGGCCGCTGGGTCTGGACGACCTGGTCGAGGAGCTCTCCCGGCTCTGAGGCGCGGCCCGAGGGATTCCCCGGTGGTCGACTTGATCGGCCGGGGAATCCCCTGCTATCCCTGCCTCGTGAGCACCGCATACGTTCCCGACGCCACCGACTGGCGCATCCTCGAAGCCCTCCAGTCCGAGGGCCGCGCCACCTTCGCCGAACTCGCCCGTACGGTGGCGATGTCACCGTCTGCGGTGACCGAGCGGGTCCGGCGCCTGGAGGAGACCGGGGTGATCACCGGGTACACGGCGGTCGTGGACCAGGAGCGGCTCGGGCTCTCCGTCCTGGCCTTCGTACGGCTCCGCTACCCGAACGGCAACTACAAGCCGTTCCACGATCTGCTCGACACGACGCCGGAGGTCCTGGAGGCGCACCACGTCACCGGTGACGACTGTTTCGTGCTCAAGGTCACCGCGCGCTCGATGCGGCACCTGGAGGAGATCACCGGGAAGATCGGCGCGCTCGGCTCGGTGACGACCAGCGTCGTCTACTCCTCACCGCTGGCCCGGCGCCCGATCGGCCGCTGAGGTCTGCCCGTCCCGGACGGGCGGGATCAAGTGACGGACGGACGGGGTCAGGCGACGGCGGGACCGCGCCCGGTGGGGCCGCGCGCCCGGGGGAACGGTGTCCGGCGGGACTTCCGGCGGGACTTGTGCCCCGCGTGCGGGGTCAGCCGCCGAGCGCCTCGCCGCCGGTCCGCAGCCGCACCGCGGAGCCCTTCCTGGCCTTGACCAGCTCCAGCTGTGCCGGGACGCGGCGGCGCAGATCGGCGACATGGCTGACGATGCCGACGCTGCGGTCCCGCTCGCGCAGCGAGTCGAGGACGTCGAGGACCTCGTCGAGGGTCTGCTCGTCGAGGCTTCCGAAGCCCTCGTCGATGAAGAGGGTGTCGAGCCGGACCCCGCCCGCCTCGTCGCTGACGACGTCCGCGAGGCCGAGCGCGAGGGCCAGCGAGGCGAAGAAGGTCTCGCCTCCGGAGAGGGTCGCGGTGTCGCGTTCGCTGCCGGTCCAGGCGTCGACGACGTGCAGGCCGAGTCCGGCCCTCCGGCCGCCGGAGCGGGCGTCGGAGTGGACGAGGACGTAACGGCCCGCGGACATCCGCTGGAGACGGGCGCTGGCGGCGGCGGCGACCTGTTCGAGGCGGGCGGCCAGGACGTACGACTCAAGCCGCATCCGGCGTTCGTTCTCGGCGGAGGTTCCCGCGGTGAGGGCGGCGAGCCGGGCGACCCGGTCGTACTCCTCGCGCAGCGGTCCCAGACGGCGGACCTCCGTCATGGCCTGCCGGGAGAGGGCGGCGAGTCCGGTGGACCGGTCGCGGGCGGCGGTCAGCGCGGAGGAGGCGTCGCGGAGCGTACGGGCGGCGGCGGCGTCGGCGGCTGCGGCGCCCGCCGGGTCGGCCGGGGGGAGCCCGGCGGCGGCCGCGGCGCCGGGCTCGGCGAGCCGGTCCTCGACGAGGACGGCCTCGGCCCGCCAGGCGTCCACGCGGTGCTGGTGGTCCCGGCGTTCGGCGTCGGGCAGCAGCGCGGCGGCGGCCTCGGCCGGAGTGGTGAAGCCCGCCCGGTAGGCGGCGTCCGCGAGGCTGCCGTCGGCCTCCTTGAGCCGCTCGGCGGCGATCTCGGCGGCGCGGACGGTCCCGGTGGCGTCGACGAGGAGGGCGATGCGCCGCTCCAGGAGGGTGGCGTGTTCGGCGACCCGGGCGAACGCGCCTCGCCCCAGGGCGATCTCCTCCTCCAGGGCGGTGGCCTCGGCGTCCAGGGCCTCGCGCCGCGAGGTCCGCGCGGCCACCCGGCGCTCGGCCTCCCGCTGCGCCGAGGCCCGGCCCTCGTGCTCCCGCTCGGCCGCCGCCAGGGCCTCCCGCGCGCTGTGGGTCCGGGCGGCGAGCGCGTGCGCCTCGCGGTGACGGTCGATCAGTTCCTCGACCTCGGCGGCGAGTTCGGTGACCGGGGGGCCGTCGGCCGGGTCGGCGGTGGAGCCCGCCGCACCGGGCGGGCCGTCCGCGAGGGTCTCCGCGCGGGCGGCGGACCAGGACTCGCGGACGACGGCGCGTTCGTTCTCGGCGGCGGTACGGAGTTCGTCGGCGCGGGCGTAGGCCGCGTAGGCGGCTTCCTCGGTGGCGCGGTCGACATGACCGGCGGTGGTGCGGGCGGGCGCGGGATGCGCGGGGGAGCCGCACACCTGGCAGGGTTCGCCGGGGGCGAGGGTGACCGCGAGTTCGGCGGCGATGCCCTCCAGGCGGCGGGACTTGACGTCGAGCCAGTTCTCGTGGGCGGTGTTGCGGTGTTCGCGGGCGTCCGCGAGACGGGCTCCGGCCGCTTCGACGTCCTCGGCGAGGGCGTCGCGGCGACGGGCGGCGGCGAGCCTGCGGCGGGCGGGTTCCAGGCGCCCGGCGAGGTGCTCGGCGCGGGCGGCGGCGTCCCGTGCCTCCTCGACGTGTGCGGTGAGCTCGGTGCGGCGCGCCTCCCAGTCGGCGAGCCAGTCGGCCGTGTCGCGGAGGACGGCTTCGTCGGCGCGGGCCTCCCGGGTGAGGACGGCGCGCTCCTCGGCGATCACGGCGGCCCGGTGCTCGGCGCGGCGGGCCGCCGCGAGCCCGCCGAGTTCCCCGCGCAGCCGGTGTTCGAGGGCGGTGAGCTGTTCGGCCCCGGCGTCGGCGAGGTCGGGCGGCAGGAGGGAGCGGGAGCGGGTACGGGCGGCGCGGGCGGCGGTGTGGGCGCGTTCTGCGTCCTGGCGCAGGGCGAGCGCGGGGGCCACCCGGTCCGCCTTGAGGGCCCGGTCGAGGGCGGTCCGGAGCCGGTCGCGCTCCGGGGCGTGCGCGGCGAGGCGCTCCTCGCGCCGGAGTGCGTCGGCGTGCCGTTCCTGGCGGGCGGCGAGGTCGTTCTCGGTGTCGAGCGCGGTGCGCGCCGCGGTCTGCCGGGCTTCGGCGGCTTCGAGCCGTACGCGGGCGATGTCCAGGGTCTCGCGGGCCTCGGTGCGGGCGACGGCGGCCCAGGTGAGGACGGCGTCGGCGAGTCCTGGTTCGCCGGGCCGCCCGTCCACGGGGGTGCGGGCGACATCGAGACCGCCGGCCGCCTGGCCCATGCGGTGGGTGAGGGCGAGGAGGCGTTCGTCGCCCTCCTCGACCTGTCGCTGGGCGCGGCGGCGCAGTTCGGCGAGGCGTTCCTCGACGGCGGCGAAGCGGCGGGTGTCGAAGAGGCGGCCGAGGAGTCTGCCGCGGGCCTCGGCGTCGGCGCGCAGGAAGCGTGCGAAGTCGCCCTGGGGCAGCAGGACGACCTGGCAGAACTGCTCGCGGCTCATGCCGACGAGCTGGGTGATCTCCTCGCCGGTCTCCTGGTGGGAGCGGCTGAGGCCCTGCCACGCGCGCGTGGCGGGGTCGTACTCGCGCAGCCAGGTCTGGGCCTTCTCGGTGGTGAAGCCGCCGCCGCGCTTCTTGGGGCGCTGCTGGGCGGGGCGCCGGGTGATCTCCAGGCGCCGGTCCCCCACGGTCAGTTCGAGGACGACCTCGGTGGTGGTGCCGACGGGCGCGTGGTCGCTGCGCAGGGAGGCGCCGGGGGTCTGGCGGGCGCCGGGCACGCTGCCGTAGAGGGCGAAGCAGACCGCGTCGAGGACGGAGGTCTTGCCCGCGCCGGTCGGTCCGTGGAGGAGGAAGAGACCGGCGGACGACAGGGCGTCGAAGTCGACGGTCTGCCTGGCGCCGAAGGGGCCGAACGCGGCGATCTCCAGACGGTGCAGCCTCACCGGTCCCCCTCGCGCTCGGCCGTGCCGGTCCTCACGTCGTCGAAGGCGCCGTACAGGACCGTCCGCTCGGCACCGTCGAGGGCGGCGCCGCCGCGCACATGGGCCACGAAGTCCTCCGCGATCTGCTGGTCGGTGCGGTCCCTGAGGCGGGCGCCGTAGGAGAGGGCGGGGTCGTCGGCGGTGCGCTCGGGGTCGAAGACGAGGTGCAGGGCGTGCGGGAAGCGCTCGGTGAGCCGGGCCATGGGTTCGGCGGGGCGGACGGGGTCGGTGAGGGTGGCTTCGACCCAGGACGTCTCGTGGCGGGTGAGCGCGGGGTCGTCGAGGAGCGCGTCGAGCCGTCCCCTGATCCGGGCGAGGGCGCGCGGGACGGGGCAGTCGAGGCGTACGGCGGAGGTGATCGCGCCCCCGGGGGCGGGCGCGGCGGGCGCGGGCGCGGAGTCTTCAGGGGCGGGCGCGGCGGCGGGGCCGAGGTCCACCAGCCACATGGTCTTGCGGTGGTCGGCCTCGGAGAAGGAGTAGGCGAGCGGGGAGCCGGAGTAGCGGACGCTCGGGGTGACGGTCTGGCTGCCGTGCAGGTGCCCGAGGGCGACGTAGTCGACGCCGTCGAAGATTCCGGCGGGGACGGCGGCGACGCCGCCGACGGTGATGTCCCGTTCGCTGTCGCTGGGCTCGCCGCCCGCGACGAAGGCGTGGGCGAGGACGACGGAGCGGGTCCCGGCGGGCCGGGTCGCGAGGTCGGCGCGGACCCGGTCCATCGCGGCGGCGAGGACGGCCTCGTGTCCGGCCTTCTCCGCGCCGAGCCGTTCCCTGACGAGGGCGGGTTCGAGGTAGGGCAGGCCGTAGAGGGCCACGTCGCCGTGTTCGTCGGCCAGGACGACGGGAGTGCCGACGGCCGCCGGATCGGTGCGCAGATGGATGCCGGCCCTGTCGATGAGTCCGGCGCCGACGCCGAGGCGGCGGGCCGAGTCGTGGTTGCCGGAGATCATGACGGTGGGCACCCCGGCCCCGGCGAGGCGGTGCAGGGCGGTGTCGAAGAGTTCGACGGCGGGCAGCGGGGGCACGGCCCGGTCGTAGACGTCCCCGGCGACGAGGACGGCGTCCACCCGGTGCTCGTGGACGGTGGCCACGAGGTGGTCGAGGAACGCGGCCTGGGCTTCGAGGAGGCCGACGCGGTGGAAGGACCGGCCGAGGTGCCAGTCGGAGGTGTGCAGGAGCCTCACGGTGCCGTCCCACCCCGCATGTGTGCCGCTCCTCGCCGCCGGTTCCGGTTCTGTGTGCCCTCCACGCTATCCCGCCGGGGGGTGTGACCGGGGCCTCATGCCCGGGGTGACCGTGGGGACGGATCCCGCTCCGGTGCCGGACCCCGGAGCGGTCCCGGTGCCGGGGTCCGGCACGGTCCCGGTCCCAGGGCTCAGCACGGTCCCGGTCCCGGTCCCGGTCCCGACCGGTGTCCGTCCCTTGCGTCCGGCCGGATCTCGGTCCGACCGGTTCCGACCGGTTACGGTGCCGGTTCCGACCGGTTACGGTGCCGGTTCCGACCGGTTACGGTGCCGGTCCCGACCCTGGCCCGGTCTCCGGACGCCCCCGGCCCCGGGCGGTGCGGTCACGCGTCGCCGTACGCCTCGCCGCCGAGTTCGCACGACGCCGTGCCCGCCGTGGCGTCCGCGAGCCAGGCGCGGAAGGCGGGGACGTCCGCGTCCGGGAGGCCGATCTCGATCGTGACGGCGTCGGCGTACCGCACGTCCCGGACGGCCCGGCCGGTCGCCCGCAGGTCGTTCTCCAGTTTGCCCGCCCGCTGGTGGTCGACGGTGACGGTGGCGAGCCGGAAGCGCTGCCGGGTCACCGTGCCGAGCGTGTCGATGGCCTCGCCGACCACTCCGCCGTAGGCGCGGATGAGCCCGCCCGCGCCGAGCTTCACCCCGCCGTAGTAGCGGGTGACGACGGCGGCGACGTACCGCATGTCCCGGCGCAGCAGCATCTGGAGCATGGGCACCCCCGCCGTGCCGCCGGGTTCGCCGTCGTCGCTGGCCTTCTGGACGGAGGCGTCGGCGCCGAGGACGTACGCGTAGCAGTTGTGGGTGGCGGTCGGGTGCTCCCTGCGGACGCGCGCGACGAACTCCTGCGCCTCCCGCTCGTCGGCGACGGGCGCGAGCGCGCAGAGGAAGCGCGAGCGGTTGATCTCGGTCTCGTGGACGCCCTCGCGGGCCGGGGTGCGGTACTGCTCCTGCATCCGACCAGCGTACGTTCCCGCCGGGACCGGCCCGTCCGGCGGGAATCAGGGCCCGGGGCGGCTCGTTGTCGGGGAGGAAGGCGGTCGTCAGGACGGGCCGCGCCGAGGAGAGGCAGTACGAGCGATGAGCGGCGACACGACGACCACCACCGATCCGGCCGGGTACTCCGCGTCGGAGGCGGTGCGCAGGATCCTCACGTCCACCGGGGACACCTGGGCGGTGGTGGGGCTCTCCTCCAACACGGCGCGCGCGGCGTACGGGGTCGCGGGCGTCCTCCAGCGCTTCGGGAAGCGGATCGTCCCGGTCCACCCGAAGGCGGAGACCGTCCATGGTGAGCGGGGGTACGCCTCGCTGGCGGACATCCCGTTCCCGGTGGACGTCGTGGACGTGTTCGTGAACGGCGATCTGGCGGGCGCGGTCGCGGACGAGGCGGTCGGGATCGGCGCGAAGGCGGTCTGGTTCCAGCTGGACGTGATCGACGAGGCGGCGTTCGAGCGCACCCGCGCGGCGGGCCTCGACATGGTGATGAACCGCTGCCCGGCGATCGAGATCCCCCGCCTGGGCTGACGCGGGCGAGCGACGGGGGCGGGCTCGGGACCGCGGTTCGATGCCGTGCTGGGGGCCGCTCTCCGATGACGTATCCGGGGGTCGGGTCCTGATGCCGTGCCCGGAGGCCCTGACGGCCGCCCCGGCCCGCGCGCCCGCCGCCGGTGTTCCCGCCCTCAGCCGAGGGGGACGCCCAGGCCCTCCATGACGGTCACGCCCGGCAGCTGGGCGAACGCCTTGCCCGGCAGGATGAGCTTGCCGCGCCTGCGCCCGCTGCCGACGAGGACCCAGTCGGTGTCGACGACGGCGGCGTCCACGAGGAGCGGCCAGTCCCCGGGGAGGCCGATGGGGGTGATGCCCCCGTACTCCATGCCGGTCTCGCCGGTCGCCGTGTCCATCGGGGCGAAGGACGCCTTGCGGGCGCCGAGGTGCTTGCGGACGACCCCGTTGACGTCGACCCGGGCGGCGGACTGCACGACGCAGGCGGCCAGTGTGGTCGTGTCGCCCCTGCGGCCCGCGACGACCACGCAGTTGGCGGAGGCGTCGAGCAGTCCGGGCCCGTGGTGCTCGACGAAGACGGCCGTGTCGGCGATGGCCGGGTCGGTGTCGACGTACAGCAACCGCTCGACGGGGACGGGACCCGTCCAGGCGCGGACGGCGGCCGCGACGGGTCCGGTGAGCAGATCGAGACGCTCGGCGGCGGGGGCGGCGTCTTCGAAGGCTCCGATGGGTGCGCGCATGGGCACACGCTAACAACCGGCGCCCCGCGCGGGACCGTCCGTCTCAGCGTACGGGCCCTCGACGCGCGGACCGTCCCGGCGTACGGGCCGTCTCAGCGCACGGGCGGGACGGAGACCGTCATGGTCATCTCCACCGGCTCGGTCCCGTCGTTGCGGTACGCGTGTGCCGTGTTGGCCTCGAAGACGGCCGAGGTGCCCGTGGGCAGGGTGTGCTCCGCGCCGTCCACCACCAGGGTGAGGACGCCGGAGGTCACGCTGAGCAGTTCGACCGTGCCGTCGGGATGCGGGTCGGAGGCGCTGCCGTCGCCGGGCATGAGGGTCCAGGACCACAGTTCCAGAGGACCGCGGGCCTCGGTGCCCACGAGGAGGGTGGTGTGGCTGCCGGTGGAGGTGGACCACATGCGCACGGCCTGCTCCGGCGGGACGAGCCGGACCTGGGGGCCCTGCTCGTGGTCGAGCAGGGTCGTGATCGAGACACCGAGGGCGTCGGCCAGTTTGACGGTGGTGCCGACGCTGGGGTTCGTCCGGGCCTGCTCGATCTGGATGATCATGCCTCGGCTGACGCCCGCACGGGCGGCGAGGGCGTCCAGGGTGAGCGCCCGCTCCTTGCGCCAGCGCTTCAGGTTCCGGGCTAGCGACTGCGTGAGCTGGTCGAGGTCCGACACGTTCCGTCCCATGTCCTGGATGAAAGAGTCCAATGGAGTGAACTACGGTGGGATGTACCGCATGGTTCACCGCACTGTACTGCCCGTAGGGGCCCCGGGCTCCCTACGGGCCTGCCGTGCGCGTCCGCAAGGGCCTGTCCACCGCCTCCGTGAAGGACGTGAAGGAGCGGACGCGCTGGAGGCGCGGCCGGGCGGCGGCCCGCTCGGCCTCCGCATCCTCCCTCGTGCCGACCGGCGGAGCACCGGCAGGGCATGACTGGAGAACCATCGGACCGGTCGGCATGAAGGTCGGCATGAAGGTCGGTGCTGGGCAGGTCGGCGGCGCGGGAACGTCGCCCATCGGCACGGATCGCGGCGCGCACCGGGTCCCGGCACCGGGCTCCCCGGACGAGCAGGAAGGCGGGCGGCTCGCTGTCGGCGCGCACGCGGGTGGCTCAGCCGTCCGGGGCTCAGCCGTCCGGGTCTCCCCGCCGCCCAGCTCCCGGTCACCGACCCCTGGGCACCCCGTCACTCCGGCTCGCCCGCCTCCTCGCCGTCCGCGGCGGTCAGCGCGTCGGCGATCATCCGGGTGGCGAAGGCGCGGTCGCCGGTGACCCGGTTGATCAGCTCCGCGAGCAGGAAGGCGGTGGCCTCCAGGGAGTTCATCTCCTCCGGCGTCCACTCCCCGTACTGGCGGCGCCACAGGCTGGGGCTCAGACCCGTGCCCGCCGCGACGACGAGGCCCGCCATGGTCGGGACGGTCTCGGGGCGGATGCTCCGGGGCATCATCCCCATCGTGGTCACCAGATTGGGGACCACGTACTCGATGACGTCCTGGTCGTGCTGTTCGCAGGCGCTCCGCAGCCACCTCATGAACATGAAGATGAGCGTGCACGCCCCGTCCAGCAGGTCCTGGGCACCCGTGGGGCCGAGGGACCGGATGAACTGCCCGTCGAGACGCCGCTGTTCGTCCGTGTCCATGACCTGGCCGTCGTAGACGGCCTTGAGCCGGGAGTCGATCACCAGGAGCGCCGCGCTCACATCCCCGGCGGGTGCGTAGCGGGGGTCGCAGGACGATGGCACAGGAGTCCTCCTCACGCGGGCCGCGACGGGCGGCGCGGCACGATTGCACGGTAGTCCGCCGATCGGACCGGTTCCGGCGATTCCGCGGTGAAGACCCCCAGGGGTGAACCGGGCCCGCGCGACGACGGAAGTCGCCCACGGAACCGGCCGCTTGACGCGCTGTGCGGGAGATCACACCGCCGACGGGGTCGGCGCTCCCTACGATGCGTGAGGGGTACAGCTACCTCGTGCCCCCTCCGTAGGCGTGCCCACCCGGCCCGCCCGCTCCACTCCGCCTCACCCCGCTCACCCCGCTCCGTCAGGCTCGTCCCGCTTCAGGAGGCCCGATCCCGTGACCACAGGCGCCCTCGCCCCCGCGAGCTACTACGAGCGGACCGGTGAGCACCACTTCAAGCCCACGGCCCACGCGGGCGGTGCGTGGAGCGCCGACGAGCAGCACTTCAGCCCGCTCTCGGGGCTCGTCGCGCACGCCGTGGAGCAGCACCTCGCGGCCCGGCCCGCCGCCGCGCACGGCCCGTTGGCCCTGTCCCGGATCAGCTACGACATCCTCGGCAGGATCGCCCTCGACGAGTGCGCGGTCACCGTGGAGACCCTCCGCCCCGGGCGGACCATCGAACTCCTCGAAGCGACCGTCACCATCGGCGGGCGCGCGGTCGTGCGCGCCCGTGCCTGGCTGCTCGCCGCCCGGGACACCTCGGCCGTCGCCGACAGCCCCGTAGAACCGCTGCCCGCCCCCGCCGAGTTCGACCGGTGGGAGATGGAAGCGGCGTGGAACGGCGGGTACGTCTCCTCCATCGAGGTGCGGCGGACGCCCACGGTCCGCAGGGGACGCGCCACGGCGTGGCTGTCCACGCCCCTCGCCCTGGTCGCGGGCGAGGAGATCGGCCCGCTCGCCTCGTACGTGACGCTGGTGGACACCGCGAACGGGATCGCCGTCCAGCAGGACCCCGGTGCCTGGATGTTCCCCAACCTCGATCTGACGATCCATCTGCACCGGCAGCCGAGGGGCCCGTGGACCGGTCTCGACACGACGGTCGTCTTCGGGCCGTCGGGGCAGGGGCTCACCAGCAGTGTGCTGCACGACGTCCACGGGCCCGTGGGCCGCGCGGAGCAGATCCTCACCGTGCGTCCGCAGCCCGGGGGGTGAGCGGGGACCCCGGTCACCCGGGGTCGGTGTACCAGCCGCCGGGCCACTGGGCGAACAGGGTGTGCTCGACGTCCTTCCGGGCGGGCTCCGACTCCGTCGCGGGCCGGTACCGCGTGACGGCGGCGTACCCCACGAGCACCTGGTCGTCGAAGTCGTGCGCGTCCGGCCGGGGCGCCACCCCGATGTACAGGGGCGTGTCGTCGGGGACGTCCTTCGGCGCCTCACGGAGCTGGCCCGCGGTCCATACGACGGGGTCGTGCTCGAAGGTCTCTCCCATGGGGCGAAAGGGTACGGGCCGGGGCTCAGCCGGTCCGCTGGACCTCCCACGCGGCCAGCGCGGCGAGCTGCTCCGGGGTCACGTGTTCCGGGATCGGCACCGGGGCCGGGGTGCGGAGCGGGGGCTGCCAGCCCTTCTCGGGGTCCCAGCTGCGGACGACCCGGGCCGGGGCGCCGGCGACCACCGAGTGGTCGGGCACCTCCCCCCGTACGACCGCGCCCGCCGCGACGACCACGTTCCGGCCGAGCCGGGCACCGGGCAGGACCACCGCGCCGGTGCCGAGCCAGCAGCCGGGCCCGATGGAGACGGGTGCGGAACGGGGCCACTGGCGGCCGACCGGTTCGTCAGGGTCGTCGTAACTGTGGTTGGTGGAGGTGATGTAGACGTACGGACCGCAGTAGGTGTCCGAGCCGATGGTCACCTTCGCGTCGGCGATGACATGGCTGCCCCGGCCGAGGACGACCCCGTCACCGAGGGTCAGGACCGTGTCCTTCCCGAGGTCGAGGTCCGGCAGCATCCCCGCCGTCAGCGTGACCTGTTCGGCGATGATGCAGCACTCGCCGACCTCGATCCACGGCTCGCCGAAGACGGTGCCCTGCGGGAAGGCGAGCCGGGTGCCCGCGCCGAGGCGGCGGAAGCGGAGCCTGCCGGGGTGCTCGGCGGTGACCGATCCGGCCTCCCGCACCCAGCGCCAGCCGCCCTGCACGGCTCGGGCGAGAACCCGGCGCCGCCAGGCGGACAAGGAGGAGAACGTGTTTCTGTTCCTGGGCACCCGGCCACCGTAGTCGGCGGTGTCGTGCCTGTTCAGTGCGGTGCGCTGTGATGTCCGTCATGAGCACGGCATAGGCTGCCGCCGGGGGCACCCCCGGGCGCGACACGACCGCTGACGATCAGGAGCGAACCATGACAGAGGCGTTGATCAAGGGTGTGGGCGGCAAGGAGCCGCGGATCGACCCGACCGCCTTCACCGCGCCGACCTCCGTGGTGCTCGGCGAGGTGACCCTCGGCGCGCGGGCCAGTGTCTGGTACCACGCGGTGCTCCGGGCGGACTGCGGGGCCATCGAGATCGGCGAGGACTCCAATGTGCAGGACAACTGCACGGTGCACGTCGATCCCGGCTTCCCCGTCTCGATCGGCGCGCGCGTGACCGTCGGTCACAACGCGACCGTGCACGGCTGCGTCATCGAGGACGACGTCCTCGTCGGCATGGGCGCGACCGTCCTCAACGGCGCGCGGATCGGCGCCGGTTCGCTCGTCGCCGCGCAGGCGCTCGTCCCTCAGGGCATGGAGGTCCCGCCGGGCTCGCTGGTCGCGGGGGTCCCGGCGAAGGTGCGCCGCCCGCTGACCGAGGAGGAGCGGGCGGGCATCCGGCTGAACGCCGAGATGTACCTGCACCTCGCCAAGGGCCACGCGGAGGCCTTCGAGGACTGAGCCGTCGGAGCCCCGCGGGCACGGGGAGCGAGCCGTCGGAGTCCCGCTGGTGCGGGGAGCGAGCCGTCGGAGTCCCGCTGGTGCGGGGAGGGGGGGGGGCCCGGGGGCCCGCGCCCCCCCCCCCCCCCCCCCCCCGGGCGCCGCCCCCCGCCCCCCCCCGCCCCCCGGCCGCCCCCCCCCCCGCCCCCGCCGGCTGATGGCGGTGGTTTATTTTAAACGA
>NZ_JBIUZD010000011.1:0-11912 GCF_044744885.1 Streptomyces sp. NPDC087215 | reverse complement strand
CGCGGGCGGGGGCGGGGGGGGGGGGGGCGCGCGCGGGGGGGGCCCGGGGGGGGGGGGGGGGGGGGGCCGCGGGCCCCCGGCCCCCCCCCCCTCCCCGTACCCGCCGGGCTCAGTCCGCGGCCGCGACCGGCTCCGGGGATCCGGACCGCTCCGCCGCCGCCTTCTTGGCGCGGTTCTTGATGATCAGCATCGAGGCGGCGCCGATCAGCAGGGCGAGGACGAGGCCGAGCCAGGAGAAGCGCTTGAGCCAGGCCTCCGCGACGATGCCGACGGAGTAGATGACGGCCGTGGTGCCGCCCGCCCACAGGATGCCGCCGAGGACGTTGGCGACGAGGAACTTCCAGTACGGCATGTGCAGCACGCCCGCCAGCGGCCCGGCGAAGATGCGCAGGAGGGCGATGAAACGGCCGAAGAAGACCGCCCACATGCCCCACTTCCGGAAGGAGCTCTCGGCCAGGCCGATGTTGGCCTCGCTGAAGTGTCTCGGGAACTTCCTCTCCAGCCTGGCGAGCAGCGGACGGCCGCCCTTGCGGCCGATCGCGTAACCGATCGAGTCACCGATGATCGCCCCGGCGACGGCGCAGGCACCGAGCACGTACGGGTTGATGTCGCCGTGCTGCGAGGCGAGCAGCGCCGAACTGACGAGGACGATCTCACCGGGCAGCGGGATGCCCAGGCTCTCCAGCCCGATCACCACCCCCACCAGGACGTAGACGGCGATCGCGGGGATCGTCTCCAGCCACTCCTGGACGTGCACGCGGCTTCCTCCCGTTTCGACTGCCCGGCCGCGCCCGGCCCGTGGTCGGGGCCGGGCCGCCGTCGCACCCCGGCCGGGCACGACCGGGGCACTCTACCGGTCGTGACGACCGCGCCGGGCCGCCGCCCACCGGGAACGCGCGCCGCCCCCGTACCCCCTGGGGAGGGGGTACGGGGGCGGTGCGGGACACGCTCCGTCGGCCCGGCGCCACCGGGCGGCGGGCGCGGAACGTCAGGAGTTCGGGCGGAGGGTCCAGACGACCGTCATCTCGCCGGTCACCGCGCCGTCCTCACGGGTGATGTCGATCCGCACCGGGAACTCGGGGCGCTCTCCGGCGTCGAGTTCGGCGATGACCTCGGCGGCGGGGCGGCCGAGGGTCGCGGTGGCGGTGACGACGCCCATCGCCAGCTTCTTGTAGCCGATCTCGGCGCGGACGGCGAGCGGCACCGCGCGGTCGAGCTGGGCGCCGAAGGCGGCGAGCACGATGGCGCCGCTGGCGGACTCGGCCAGGGTGAACATCGCTCCGGCGTGCGGTCCGCCGACGTGGTTGTGGTAGGCGGGCTGGTCCGGCAGGCGGACGACGGCGCGCTCGGCGGTGGTCTCCAGGAACTCCAGGTTCAGGGTCCCGGCCATGGGAACCGTGGCGGCGAGCATGTCGCCCACGGACATCTGGTCTGCGCTCATGGGCCCCGATGTTACCCACCGGTAGAAGGCTTGGCCATCCCTTCCCGCCCCTGTGTGGGGAGGGGTCCCGCGCGCGCGTGCCCGGGGCGGGCGTGGTCCGGTCGTCCCCGCACCTCTATGGTTACTGGCCATGTGGCCAGGACAGCAGCCGCCCGGGGGCGAGCAGAACCCGCAGGACCCGAACCAGAACCCCTATCAGCAGCCGGGGTACCAGCAGCCGAACCCGTACCAGCAGCCGCCCGGCCCGCCGGGTTACCCGCAGCCGCCGGCACAGCCCGGCTATCCGCAGCCGCCCGCGCAGCCCGGGTACCCGCAGCAGGGATACGGACAGCAGCCCGGGTACGGGCAGCAGAACCCGTACCAGCAGCCGACCATGCCGCAGCAGCGGTACGGGGCGCCCGCGCCCGGCGGACCCGGCGTCCCCGGCGGGCCGGGCGGGCCGGGCGGCTCTCCCGGCGGCGGGAAGAAGAGGACCACCCTCGTGGCGGTCGTCGCCGCGACCGTCGTGGTGGTCGCGGCGGGCGCCACCGCCTTCTTCGTCCTCGGCGGGGACGACGGCGAGAAGCCCGTGGCCGACGACCGGAAGCCGTCCGTGACGGCTTCCGCCCCGACGGACCCCAGCGCCCGGCCGACCCTCGCCAACCCGCGTGACGGCGCCGCCCAGCAGCCGACCGTCCCGGGCTGGAAGGTCGTCTACAACCCGAAGTACGGCACCCTCTTCGACGTACCGCCGGAGTGGGAGGTGCAGAAGCCCGGTTCGCTCACCTTCTTCGACGACGAGAAGAAGAACGACGGCAGCCCGCTCGTCACCATGTCGAGCCCCACCCGTCTCAAGAGCCAGTGGTGCACCTACGACGTCGACAAGAACGGCCGCGACGAGAGCTGGAGCCTGAGCACCGCGGGCACCAAGGGCGGCCAGGGCGCCAAGAACACCGACGCCGCCTCCCGCAGCGAGGCGGGCACCTGGGTCTGGGGCGGCTACGCGCAGCACATGCCGCAGAGCACCATCCAGATCACCAAGCCCGTGCCGTACACCACCGCGTCGGGCCTCACCGGCAGCCTGGCCACCGCCAAGGCGCCGAACGTCAAGAAGCGCAACAAGTGCGAGACGGACGGCAAGTCGTACGCCTTCACCTTCAAGAACGCGCAGGGCGACTTCTCGACCTGGGTCCTCTACGGCGCCGCCGGTGTCGCCGACGAGCTGCCGGACACCGTCATCCGGAAGATCCTCTCGACGGTCCGGCTCGCCCCGTCGTCCTGAGCCCGTACCCCCTTTCGGGCGTCCTTCGGGCCGTCCTCCGGGCCGCTTGAGGCTCGGTCCTCCTGAATCACGGCACCGGGCCCGGTGCGCGGTCCGTCCGCGTGCCGGGCCCGTCCGCGCACCGGATCCCGCCCGTCCGGCGCACCCCGGCCGCCCCGGCCGTGCCCGTCCGCCGGGCCCGTCCGCCGGAGCCGCCCTCCCCGATATCGGGTTGGCGTCGGAGGGCGCCGACAGGGATAGTCCCGGGGTGAACACCCCCGCCGACGCCTCCCCCGGCCGCACCCCGCACCGCCCCGGCCGCCGCCCCGAGTGGGCCGGCCGCAACTACGTCCTCCTCACCGCCGCCACCGTCGTGACCAACCTCGGCACGCACGGCGCGCTGATCGCCACGACCTGGGCGGTGTTCGAGTCCGGCGGCGACGCGGGGGACGTCGGTCTGGTGGCGATGGCGCGCTTCCTGCCCCTCGTGCTCTTCCTGCTGATCGGCGGCGCGGTCGCCGACCGTGTCCCCCGGCACCGGGTGATGGTCGCCGCCAACGTCCTCAACTGCGTCTCCCAGGCCGTCTTCGCCTTCCTCGTGCTCACCGGCGAGGCACAGATCTGGCAGATGATGGTGCTCACCGGGCTGTGCGGCACCGGGCAGGCGTTCTTCAACCCGGCGGCCGAGGGGATGCTGCTGTCCACCGTCACCGGGGAGCAGGCGAGCCGTGCCTTCGCCGTCTACCGGATGGCCATGCACGGCGCTTCCATCGGCGGCGCCGCGCTCGGCGGCGCCCTCGTCGCCTTCGTCGGACCGGGCTGGGTCCTCGTCATCGACGCGGTCGCGTTCGCGCTGGCGGGCGGGCTGCGGGCCTTCCTCGACGTGAGCGGCATCCCGGACCGGGCGCCCGGCGGCGGTCTCTTCGCGGATCTGCGGGACGGCTGGCAGGAGTTCGTCGGCCGTCCCTGGCTGTGGTCGATCGTCGCCCAGTTCTCCGTGGTGGTGGGCCTGATCGGGGCGGTCGAGGCGGTCTTCGGGCCGATGGTCGCCCGGGACGAGCTGGGCGGCCCGCGCCCCTGGGGCATCGCGCTCGCCGCCTACGGCGCGGGGACCGTGGCCGGTGCCGTCCTGATGACCCGGTGGAAACCGCGCCGGATGCTGTTCGTCGGGACGCTCTGCGTCTTCCCGATCGCACTGCCCTCGGCCGCGCTCGCCGTGCCCCTGGACGTGGTGGGGCTCACCGCGGCGATGTTCGTCAGCGGTGTGGCGATCGAGGTGTTCGGCGTGTCGTGGATGACGACGATGCACCAGGAGATCCCCGAGGAGAAGCTGTCCCGGGTCTCGGCGTACGACTGGTTCGGCTCGACGGCCCTGCTGCCGCTGACGACCGCGCTCGCGGGCCCGGCGGAGAGCACGTTCGGCCGGAGCGAGGCGCTGTGGGGCGCGGCGGCCCTGATGACGCTCGTCACCGCGCTCGTCCTGCTGGTGCCCGATGTGCGGAACATGACCCGGCGCCCGCACTCCGGGAAGACCGGCGGGACGCCGTCGGTCCCCGAGACGGTGCTCTCCGGGACCGCCGTGGGGACCGCCGGATCACCCGATGCCGAAGGCGCCCTCCGGCGGAACGGGTGAGGGTACGGCACCGGCGTCGAGGACCGGTTCCGCGTCCCCGGTGAACCGGCGGACCTTCTCGCCGTGCTCCACGCGCGCGGGGAAGGCGTCCGCCGCCGCCCGCCGCGCGAGGCGGGCGGTGTCGAGTGCACGGGCGGAGGCGACGAGGACCGCGTTCCCGAAGCGGCGGCCGCGCAGCACGGCGGGTTCGGCGACCAGTGCCAGTTCCGGGAAGACGGCGGCGAAGGTGGCCAGCTGGGAGCGGAGGAAGGCGAAGGGCGCCCCGTCGGCCAGATTGGCCGCGTAGACACCACCGGGCCGCAGGACGCGCCGGACCTCGCGCGCGTACTCCACGGAGGTGAGGTGGGCGGGCACCCGCGAGCCGCCGAAGACGTCGCCGACGATCAGATCGGCCGAGGCGGCGGGGGCCGCCTCCAGCCAGCGCCGGGCGTCCGCGCCGTGCACCGTGATCCCGGAGTCCTCGGGCAGCGGCAGGTGTTCGGCGACCAGGGCGAGCAGCCCGAGGTCGGCCTCCACGACGTCCTGGCGCGAGCCGGGCCGGGTGACGTGGACGTACCGGGGCAGGGACAGGGCCCCGCCGCCCAGGTGCAGGACGTCCAGCGGGGCGCCCTCCTCGGCCGCGCCGTCGACGACGTGCGCGAGCCTGCGCGCGTACTCGAACTCCAGGTGCGCCGGGTCGTCGAGGTCCACGTACGACTGGGGAGCGCCGTCGACGGTCAGGAGCCAGGCCCGCTCCCGGTCCACGTCGGGCATGAGGCGCGCGGTGCCCTGGTCGGTCTCGCGCAGGACGGGAAGGTGCTCGTTCACGCCCTCATTCTGCCGGGACGCGGGCGCGGCTCCGCCGGGGAGGTCCCGGCGGGGTCCCCGGGCCGGTTCATCGGGCCGGTTCAGAGGTGCTTGGTCGCCTCGCGCACCGAGAGCGGGGAGAGTTCGCCCCCGTGGGCGGAGACGAAGGCGCGGACCTCCGCCGGGGACGTCTTGGCGTACTCGCGCAGGCTCCAGCCGATGGCCTTGCGGAGGAAGAAGTCCTTGTCGGGGGCGCGCCGCAGGCAGTACGCGAAGAGGCGGTCGGCGTCGGTGTCCTCCTTGAAGCGGAGCTGGTGGAGGAGGGCCGTCCTGGCCACCCAGGGGTCCTCGTCGCCGATCCACTCGTCCATGCGGGCGGCGAGCGCGGGATCGGCGGCGACGAGCCCGCCGACGACATGGGCGGCGAGGTGGTCGACCGTGTCCCACCAGGAGACGGTGGTCACGAGACGGCGGGCGACGGGCAGGAAGCCGGAGGAGCAGTGCCGGACGTGACGGCGCAGGTAGTCCACGGCGAAGTAGTGGTACTCGCGCTCGGGCAGGGCGAAGCAGCGCAGGGCGACGGCGGCGCAGTCCCGCTCGTCGGGACGGGGCGTGCCGTCGAGGACGGTACGGGAGAGGGCGCGGCGCTCGGGGGTCCGCAGGCCGAGGAAGGGGGCGACACCCTTCATGTACGCGGTCATCTCCTGCGCCCGGAAGGGGTTCCCCGCGGCGGGATAGACATCGGCGAGCCGCGCGAGGAGGACGTCGGCGAGGGCGCTGTCGGGCACGGGACCGGCGTCGCCCGCGGAAGGGGCGGAGCCCGGCGCGCCACCGGAAGCGGCACGATGCGGCGCGGCGGAACCCGTGACGGTACGCGGCTCGGTGCGTCCCGGGGCCGTACGGGCGGGGGTCACGCGGTCCGCGCTCGGGAAGCCCTGGGTCGGCTGCTCCGGCCCGGTGCGTCCCGGAACCGTACGGGCGGAGGTGGCACGGTCCGCGTCCACACGGTCCGGAGCCGCTTCTTCCGGCTCTGAGCGGCCCAGGGCCGTACGGTCCCGGGACGCCCGGTCCGGCTCCGCCGGGTCCGGAGCCGTACGGTCCGGAGCCGTGGGGACGCAGGTCGAGCGGTCTGGGGACGTACGGGCCTGGGTCGCGCGCTTCGGAGTCGTACGGCCCTGAGCCGCCCCGGCGGGGACCTCCCGGTCCGGCTCTGAGCGGCCCGAGGTCGTACGGCTCTGAGTCGCCCCGGCGGAAGCCTCTCCGTCCCGGTTCGGATGGGCCGCGCCCGGCCGGTCCGGTTTCGGGCCGGACGTGGGGCCGGGTTCCGGCCGTGCGGTGTCGCTCATGGGGTCTCCCTGCCCTGCGGTGCGCCGGGACCGGCCCCGCGCGGACATGACGCACATTACGGCGCCCATACGGAGGCGTCCGTTAGTCTCCCCGAATGCTCGCTCCCGCACCCCGGCCGCCGGGCTCCCTCGCGCTCCGCTGCTCCCGGGTCCTGCTCTCGCCCCGCGCGCGGCTCTCGTTGCTCGCCCTGCTGCTGCTCTCGGCGGGTTCCCTCGTGCTGCTCTACGAGCCGCAGCGGCTCCTCTCCTCGGGCTGGCGGCCCCGGGCGGACGGGACGGGCGCGGTACTGCTGTTCGCCCTCGCGTACGGGGCGTGCACGGCGGCGTTCGTGCCGAGGCCGGTGCTCAATCTGGCGGCGGGCGCGCTGTTCGGCTCGGCTTTCGGTCTGACGGCGGCGGTCGCGGGGACGGTGCTGGGCGCCGGGATCTCGTTCACGCTCGGCCGGGTCTTGGGGCAGGACGCGCTGCGCCCCTTGCTGCGGGGCCGCTGGCTGACGGCGGCGGACGGGCAGCTGAGCAGGCACGGGTTCCGTTCGATGCTGGCGATCCGGCTGTTCCCCGGGGTGCCTTTCGCGGCGGCGAACTACTGCGCGTCGATCTCACGGATGGGATACGTGCCGTTCCTGCTGGCGACGGCGCTGGGCACGGTGCCGAACACGGCGGCGTACGTGGTGGCGGGCGCCCAGGCGGATTCGCCGGGCTCCCCCGCGTTCCTCTTCTCGGCGGGTTTCATCGTCGTCTCGGGTCTCGCCGCCGCGGTGGTGGCCTGGCGCAAGCGGCACCGGCTGCGGGGCACCGCTCCGGCGCCGGTACCGGGCGTGGCACCGCAACCGGTGGGCGGCGCCGCGCGCTGACCCCGGGGCGCGGGGCGCACCGGCGCGAGCGCGGGTTCCGTCGCCCGTACGGAAGCACGACGCCCCTGCGGGAGCGCGATGGCCGCAGGCACTTCGGCACCCGTACGGACCCCGGCACCCGTACGGGTCAGAGCGCCTCGACGATCATCGCGTTGGCCAGGCCGCCCGCCTCGCACATCGCCTGGAGTCCGTAGCGGGCGCCCCTGGCCCGCAGGGCGTGCACCAGGGTGGTGGTGAGCCGGGTGCCGCTGGCGCCCAGGGGGTGGCCGAGGGCGATGGCGCCGCCGTGGACGTTGATCCTGCCGGGGTCGGCGCCGGTCTCCTGCCGCCAGGCGAGGACGACGCTGGCGAAGGCCTCGTTGATCTCGAAGAGGTCGATGTCGTCGAGCGAGAGGCCCGAGCGGCGCAGGACCTTCTCGGTGGCGGGGATGACACCGCTGAGCATGAGCAGCGGGTCGGAGCCGGTGACGGCGAAGGAGTGCAGCCGGGCGAGGGGGCGCAGGCCGAGGCTCCGCGCGGTGTCGGCGGCCATCACGAGCACGGCGGAGGCGCCGTCGTTGACCGGGCTGCTGTTCCCGGCGGTCACGGACCAGTCGATCCGGGGGAAGCGGGCGGCGAAGCCGGGGTCCTCGAAGGCGGGGCGCAGCCCCGCGAGGATCTCGGGGGTGGTCGCGGGGCGGACGGACTCGTCGCGGCGGACGTCCCCGTACGGGACGACCTCGGCGTCGAAGAGTCCGTCCGCCCAGGCGCGGGCCGCCCTGGTGTGCGAGGCGGCGGCGAAGACGTCCATGGCCTCGCGTCCGAGGGACCACTCGGCTGCGATCAGTTCGGCGCTGATGCCCTGCGGGACGAGGCCCCCGGGGTAGCGCTCGGCGACACCGGGGCCGAAGGGGTCGGCGCCGGGCGGCACGTTGGACCACATCGGGACGCGGCTCATCGACTCGACCCCGCAGGCCACGGCGATGTCGTACGCCCCCGAGAGGACTCCCTGCGCGGCGAAGTGGACGGCCTGCTGGGAGGAACCGCACTGGCGGTCGACGGTGGTGGCGGGCACGGATTCGGGGAATCCGGCGCCGAGCCAGGCGTAGCGGGTGGTGTTCATGGCCTGCTCGCCGACCTGGTCGACGGTGCCGCCGATCACGTCGTCGACGAGGGCGGGGTCGATGCCGGAGCGTTCGATCAGGGCGCGCAGGGTGTGGGAGAGGAGGGCGACGGGGTGGACGTCGGACAGGGCTCCGCCCGCCTTGCCCCTGCCGATCGGGGTCCGGACGGCTTCGACGATGACGGCGTCGCGCATGACGGGGCTCCTGGGTGGGAGAAGTGGACCAACACTCACCAGTAACGTAACCCAGCGAGTTTGACTTTCAAACTCTCCCGGGCCGGTCGATTGGATTTCCGGACCCACTGCCCCGGACTGACCTACCCTGACCTCATGAAGGCCGCGCCCCGCCCCTGCTCCATCGCCGACACCCTCGCGCTCGTCGGCGAGAAGTACTCGCTGCTCGTGCTCCGCGAGGTCTCCCTCGGCGTGCACCGCTTCGACCGGATCGCCCGCAACACCGGCGCCCCCCGCGACATCCTCACCTCCCGCCTCAAGCGCCTCGTCGAGGCGGGAATCCTGGAGAAGGTCCCGTACAGCGAGCACCCGCCGCGCTTCGAGTACCGGGCGACCCGGGCGGGCGAGGAGCTCCAGCCGGTCCTGATGACCCTGATGGCCTGGGGCGACCGCCACCTCAACGCGGACGACCGCCCGATCGTCCTGGAGCACCGGTGCGGCGAGGTCCTGAGCCCCCGGGTGGTGTGCGCGCACTGCGGCGACGAGGCCGAAAGCGACTCGCTCAGGGCCCGTGTCCGGGCCCCGGGCTGGACCGTGACCGGCCCGACGCACCCCCGGCCGGTCTGAACACCTGCCCGTCACTTCGGGGGAGTACGCTGCGCTCGACCTTCTGACCGCACACGTACATAACGGGACGGCCCTAGCCCCATGAGTTGGTTCGAATCGTTCATCCTCGGGCTCGTCCAGGGGCTGACGGAGTTCCTTCCCATCTCCTCCAGCGCGCACCTCCGTCTCACCGCCGCGTTCGCCGGCTGGCACGACCCGGGAGCGGCCTTCACGGCGATCACCCAGATCGGCACGGAGACCGCGGTGCTGATCTACTTCCGCAAGGACATCGCCCGGATCGTCTCGGCCTGGTTCCGCTCGCTCACGGACAAGGCGATGCGCTCCGACCACGACGCCCAGATGGGCTGGCTGGTGATCGTCGGCTCGATCCCGATCGGCGTCCTCGGCATCACGCTCAAGGACCAGATCGAGGGCCCCTTCCGCGATCTGCGGCTGATCGCCACCACCCTGATCGTCATGGGCGTCGTGCTCGGTGTCGCGGACCGGCTGGCCGCCCGCGACGAGGCCGGCGGCCGCCACCGGGTGGTCCGCGAGCGCAAGACGCTCAAGGACCTCGGCGTACGGGACGGTCTCATCTACGGCTTCTGCCAGGCGATGGCCCTGATCCCCGGCGTCTCCCGCTCGGGTGCGACGATCTCCGGCGGTCTGCTCATGGGCTACACCCGCGAGTCGGCCGCACGCTACTCCTTCCTCCTCGCGATCCCCGCCGTCCTCGCCTCGGGCGCCTACGAACTGAAGGACGCGGGCGAGGGCCATGTCTCCTGGGGACCGACGATCTTCGCCACGATCGTCGCCTTCGTCGTCGGATACGCGGTGATCTCGTGGTTCATGAAGTTCATCACCACGAAGTCCTTCATGCCGTTCGTGATCTACCGGATCCTGCTCGGCATCCTGATCCTGATCCTGGTCGGCACGGACGTCCTGAGCCCGCACGCGGGCGAGTCCGGCGGCTGAAAGGGCGAATCTGACGGCTGGACCAGGGCCGTACTGGTAGCACTTTCGAGCATTTTCTAGCGTCTGATTGCAGCACCACGCCATGATCATCTCCCAGCGGGAGGGCGGGATACGCCGCACTAGGACGTGTGCGTCCGCAAAGTAGAGGGATGACACGGAAGGGCCCGCACGGCTGAGAGAAGCCGTGCGGGCCCTTCCGTACAGCGGGTGGAGCGGGTCAGCTGAGGCTCATGTCCGGCCTGCGCCACGACCCTCGCCGCGATGCGCAGCCGTCCATCCGCGGTGTCCCAGCCATCGCCGGTGAGCTCGTCCAGTGCGGCGGCGGCCGGGGCGTGCGTGTACCTCACTGCATGACCCTATTGAGCCGGGAGGCCGATGCTCAGCGCTCCGAACGCGGACAAGGCCTGGAGAGACATGACGAGGTCATTCCCGGCTCTGGAGGCGCCAGGCCAGTGTGCCGCCCGCAGCTCAAACTCGGACTGCATGTCTCGCACCTCTATCACTCGCTGGGACAGCCCGCATCATGCCTAGACCGTCAGTACAAATGACGGAGTGATTTTGTCGGGTCATATGGGAGCCACTGCTCCGATGTGAACGGGAGCCACGCGTAGGCCATACGTGACGGTGATGTACTCGACCTCGGTGGGCGTTCTTCGGCGAGTTCGGGAGCCATTCCGGCGAGGAGCCACTGATCGGGTGACCTGCCGAGGCATGGGCGGAGTGTCCGTGGGGGCCAGAGTGGTGGCGTCGGTAGCGTGTGAGTGAGGGCCCGGGTCGCCTCCCTGACAAGTCGCGGCCGGGGCCTCACCCGGGGTGTGCCAATAGGGCTGTACCCGTGGGGCCCAACCCTTCCTGAGTAGCGGCTACAGACCCGCCCGGTTCAGCAGCCACTCCATGTGCTCGCCCGGAAGGAACGGTGAGGCGCCGGCGGCTTCTGCGACGCGCTCCGAGGGGTCGGCGAGGAGACGGAGCAGGGATTGGAGCGGGAGGTTGCGGTGGGGCGCAACCGCGCGGCGGACGCGGTCTTCGGGGTCGGCGGCCAGCTTCTCGGCGAGTTCCGAGGGCAGATCCGGATCGCGAGGTGCGAAGGAGCGGAGCCGGGGCTCAGGATCGGTGGCGAAGCGGCGCAAGGCTGCTGGCGGGAACGTCAGGACCTCCTCCTTGTCCCACCAGAACGTGAACTTGTCCTGCCGGGGCCGGTAGCGGCGCTCAATGCTCTCAGCGGTCGCGAGATCGACCAGGTGCGGGACGGTGTGCGCCATGGTGAGGTGGACCATCTCCTCCTCGTCGTCGAGCAGTCGGGCCACCGCGCTAGCGGGAAGGGCCTTGCTGGCGGCCACGGAGACTCGGAAGCTGACATGGGGCGAGTCGATGTACGGCAGCGGATCGGCCGTCACCCAGGGCAGCCGCAGGGCCCGCAGTTCCGTGGGCGCGAACTCGTTCTGGAACCACTGCAGGACCGTTTCGTCGTCCGCGTCAGGGTCCGGATCAGCCGTCGAGCGCGACAGCTCGTGGACCGAGGCGTGGATCTGCGCCCGCACGTGGTCGGGCGTGTCCGGCCGGGCGAAGACCTTCACGCGGACACTCAAGGCCGGATCGACCGCAAGGGCCTCGCGGGCCGACGGCGGCAGGTCAGGATGCCGGGCGAGCTCGGCGCGAACCCAGCAGCGTTTCGTCGACGCGGTGTTCTGCGGCAAGCTGGGCTGATGAGGAACGGGGTCACGATCGGGCAGGCGGCGGCGTTCGTCGGCGTCA
>NZ_JBIUZD010000010.1:52941-284734 GCF_044744885.1 Streptomyces sp. NPDC087215 | reverse complement strand
TCCTCACCCTGCGGCGCCTCGACCCAAAAGCCCACACGCCGGCCTGACCCTCTACCAGGTCCTCGACACCCTTCAGGACCTGCTGCAGTGCTGGACCGGCACCTGCACCACCTGCGGCCGCCCCCTGCCCCGCAACAGAACCCGACGAAGAACCTAACGAAGCACTACTAGGCGGTTTCTTAGGGATCACTGCACGAGACCCGAGCTGTTGGTGGTGTGATGGCTTCATGCGACCTGAGCACTGTGTGACCAGGAACCACATCGAGGTGTGGCAAGAACGAGTGCTGCCGTCGGGGCCGGAACGGATCAGGTTCGGGACGGTGCTGCGCGGCTCACTCCTGCCGGTCCTGGTCTGGGCCGGAGTCGCGTGCTTCGTGTACTTCGTCTACAACCCGCTCGTAGCGACGGTCCTCGGCGGTCTCTTCGCGTTGTCGTTCATCGTGGGGTTCGCGCTGCGTCGCAGGGCGGAGCACTCGGTTCGCTGCAGCGTCTACGGTGCGCTGGGCGGAGTGCTCGACAAGTCCATGGCTGGATTCTGAGGCGTTGCGGCACAGGCGGCTCCTCGTTGCGATGAGCGTGTTGACCGACGCCCGGTGGGCCAGGACCGAGCCCCTGTTGCCGGACCGGACTCCACGTCGCAGCCATCCTCATCTGGTCAGCGCGATGACCCGAGAGAAACCGCCTAGGTCCCTGGACCTCCGGCGCGTGGCCCTGCCGAAGGGGACCTGCGGCCGATCCGCGCCCCGGTGGGCGGCCCCTAGCGTGGCGGACATGCGCTTAGGAATTCTCGGAACAGGAAACGTCGCCCGAGCACTGGCCCGTGGTTGGGGTGCCGTGGGGCACGAGGTGCTCCTCGGTTCGCGGTACCCCTCGGAGCGGACGGACCTCGGGCTGCCCGTGGCGGGGCTGCGGGAGACCGTCGCCCACGCGGAGGTGCTCGTCAACGCCACTCCCGGCACCGTCTCGGTGGAGCTGCTGCGCTCCGTCGGGGCGGCGGCGCTGGAGGGTGTCCCGCTGATCGACGTCGGGGTCGGTCTCTCCGACGACTACACGGAGCTGTCGCACCCCAACAGCAGTCTGGGCGAACAGATCCAGCGGGCCTTCCCGCTGACGCCCGTCGTGAAGACGCTGTGCACCATGGACTCGACCGTGATGACCGATCCGGGGGGTCTGGCAGGACCGAGCACCGTCTTCCTCTCGGGCGACCACGAGGAGGCCAAGCGGACCGCCGGACGGCTGCTCGCCGACCTCGGCTGGGCCCCCGGCTCCCAGCTGGACATCGGCGGGATCACCACCGCGCGCGGTCAGGAGCACTTCGCCCTGCTGTTCATGGGCATCGCGGGCGGTCTGGGCTCCCACGCCTTCAACGTCCGGGTGGTCGCCCGCCCCGCCTGAGCCGGGTCCGGGCGCGGCCGTACGGGCTCAGGCGCGCGGCTCCAGGCCCTCCGCCGCGCGGATCGCGTCCCGGTACGTCCGGGCCGCCGCCCGCAGCGCGGCCTCGGGGTCCACGCCCGCCGCCTCGGCCCGTACGGCCAGGCCCAGCAGTTCGTAGCCGATGCCGTCCCCGGCGGGCGGGGGCACGTCGAGGCCCGCCGTCCTGGCCCGGCCGCCGAGCTTGGCGGCGAGCGCGAGTCCCGGCTGGCCGACCGGCACCCCGTCGGTGACGGACTCCCGCCGCTTCTCGATCGCCTTGGTCCGCAGCCAGTGCTCCCGCACCTCCTCGGGCGTCTCGGCGGTCTCGTCGCCGAAGACGTGCGGGTGGCGCAGGATCAGCTTCTCCACGAGGGTCCCGGCGACGTCGTCCACGGAGAACGGCTCCTCCGGGTCCTCCTCGGCGATCCGGGCGTGGAAGACGACCTGGAGGAGGACGTCCCCCAGTTCCTCGCGCAGCTCGCGCCGGTCGCCGTCCTCGATCGCCTCGACGAGCTCGTACGCCTCCTCGATGGCGTACTTGGCGAGCCCCCGGTGGGTCTGGCGCGAGGTCCACGGGCAGGCCCGGCGGATGCGGTCCATGATCTGTACGAGGTCGAGCAGCCGGGCGCCGGGCAGGTCGTAGGAGCCGGGCAGCAGTTCCAGGTCGGGCATCGCCACCCGGCCCGAGCCCGCGAGCCGGGCGAGGCCGTCGGTGAGGGCCCGGTCGCCCTCGCCGGAGGGCAGCACGAGGACCGTACGGCCCCCGGCGCAGGCGGCGACGAGTTCCTCGGCGGTGGGCCGCAGCCGCTCGACGGCGATCCCCGCCTCGCGCAGGTACGGCAGCTGGGGGTGGTCCTCGTCGGGGCAGAGCACCCGGTCGGCGGCGCCCAGCGCCCGCCAGGCGGGCCAGGACAGCAGTCCGGGTGCCACGCGGTGGCTGGCGGTGAGGAGGACGACGCGGCCGGGGCTCTCAGATGTCACCCCTCGAACCTACCGCTGTTCAGGAAGGGCCTCAGGCACCGGCCGGGGCGGCAGCGGGGTCCTTGGTGATCTGCCGCAGCCAGGGGCTGCCCTCGTACGCGGTGTCCAGGCGGACCTGGGTGTCGTCCCAGCGGCCGTAGCGGGGGTTCACGTCGATGGCGAGCGCCTTGGAGGCGGCGGAGAAGACGTCCGTCAGCTTCTGCTGGCCCTCGGGGCTGTCGGTGACGCCCAGCTTGGCGGCGATCTTGTTCATCAGGACGTTGCGCCGGACGACGGCGTCGATCTGGTCGGGGGCCACGCCCTGCTCCTGGAGGAGGGCCGTCGCCAGCCGGTCCTCGCCGCCGCTCTGGCGGACGAAGGCGGTGCGGGTCTCCTGGAGCTCGGCGCGGGTCGCGCCGACGCCGTTGTCCCGGGCGACCCGGTCGACGACCCGGTCGAAGATCATGACGTTGAGCTTGCGGCGGGGCAGGTCACCGGTGGCCTGGACGAGCTGTGCGGCCTGCGGGGAGCCCTGCTGGGCCGCCCGCACGTCGTCCACCTGGGCCTGGAGGCTGGAGACGTCGATCCGTTCGCCGCCGACGACGGCCGCCGCTCCTGGGTGGGCGTCGCTCCCGCAGGCGGTGAGCAGCGGGGCCGCGGCGAGCAGTGCGGCGGAGACGGTGAGCGCAGTGCGGCGGTGCAAAGGAGCCTCCCGGGCTGGTCGTGCGTCAGTGGAACGACCTTGCGGTGATCGATGGTAGGCAGTCGCCGGGGCCGAAACCACTACTTCGGTGCGACTGTTTCCCACAACGACCCACCCGTATGCCGGGTGTCGGCCCGTACCGCCTCCGTCTCGTGCCCCTCGTGGGTCTCCTGCACCAGGTAATGGGGCCGCCGCTTGACCTCGTAGTAGATGCGGCCGACGTACTCGCCGATCAGTCCGGCCATCACCATCTGCACCCCGGCGAGGGCCGTGACGGCGACGAGGAGGGTGACGTACCCGGGTGTGTCCACGCCGTTGGCCAGGGCGTCCCCGACGATCCAGGCCGCGTACCCGAGGGCCACGAGGACGAGCAGCAGACCGAGGTGGACGGCGGCCCGCAGCGGCTTGTTGTTGAAGGAGAGCAGCCCGTCCAGGCCGTAGTTGAGGAGCTTGCCGAAGGTCCACTTGGAGCGGCCCTGCTCCCGGACGGCGTTCTCGTACGAGAAGGTCGTCGTCCGGAACCCGACCCAGGAGAACAGGCCCTTGGAGAAGCGGTTGTACTCGCCGAGGCCGAGGACCGCGTCGACGGTGCGGCGGGACAGCAGCCGGAAGTCGCCGACGCCGTCGACCAGCTCGACGTCGACGAGCCGGTTGATCGCCCAGTAGTAGAGGCGGGCGGTCAGGGTGCGGGTGACCCGGTCGCCCTCGCGGGTGCGGCGGGCGACGACCTGGTCGTACCCCTCGGCGTGCAGCGCGACCATCCGGTGCACCAGCTCCGGCGGGTGCTGGAGGTCGGCGTCCATGAGGACGACGGCGTCCCCCGCGGCCTGCCGGAGACCGGCCAGCATCGCCGCCTCCTTGCCGAAGTTACGGCTGAAGGAGACGTACCGGACATGGCGGGGGTCGCGCGCGGCGAGCTCCTGGAGGAGCGGGAGCGTCCGGTCGCGGCTTCCGTCGTCCACGTAGACGATCTCGAACTCGCCTTCCAGGCGGTCGAGTTCGCGGGTCACATGGTCGTGGAAGCGGGCGAGGACGTCCTGCTCGTTGAAGCACGGGACGACGATCGAGAGCAGCACGCGGACCACGACAACGGAGCGGGGTGACCCGGCCGGTCCGGCGGGGTGGCGCGCAGAAGACCATTGCGTGAACGGGGCCGCCGGGGCCCGTCCCGGCCCGCCCGGCGCTGGCATATTCGACACCGCCATGCCGAACACCACGCGCCCGTACCGCCGTTCCGCCCCGCGCCCCGCGCCCGTCGCCGCCGCCCCGCCCGGCCGTCCCGCCCGGTCCGGTCTCCGGTCCGGTCTCCGCTCCTGCGCGCTCGCCGCCCTGCTCACCGTGGCGGCCGTCTGCGGCGGGGACGCCGTCGCCCGGGTCTTCCCCTTCGGGCCGCGCCACCGGGCCGTCAACGACCTCGCCAACCAGTTCACGCCCTTCCACGCGCACCTGTGGGACCTGCTGCGCGGGCGGGCGGACGGCGGGCTGTTCCTGGACTGGCGGGCGGGCTGGGGGACCTCCTTCCTGCCCGACTACGGCACGTACCTCTCCAGCCCCTTCGCCCCGCTGGTCGCGCTGTTCCCGCGCGCGGACATCGAGTACGCGGTGTACGCGGTCACCGTCCTGAAGACGGCCGTCGCCGCCGTCGCCATGACGTTCCTGCTGCGCCGCCTCGGCACCGCGCCCCGCTGGTGGTGGGCGCCCGTCCTCGGCGCCGCGTACGCGCTGTGCGGCTGGTCCCTCGCCGAGGGCACCTACAACCCGATGTGGCTCGACGGGCTCATCGCCCTCCCGCTGCTGTGTCTGGTCGGCGAGTGGGCCCGGGAGGCCCGGCGCCCGTTCCTCGGCCCGCTGGTGGTGGCGGTCTGCTGGACGGCGAACTTCTACACCGCGTACATGGCGACCCTCGGCGCCGCCCTCGTCCTCCTCGTCCGGCTCGCGGCGACCGGGACCTTCCGCCCCCGCGTGCTGCTGCGGGCGGCCGTCACGGCCTGCACCGGGATCGCGCTCGCCGCGCCCGTCCTCGTCCCCGTGTTCCTCGGCTCCCGGCACGCCCACCCGGGTCTGGTACGGGAGTTCGCCCCGGCGCCCTTCACCGACGTCCTGGCCCGGCTGCTGCCCGTCACGTACGGCTTCGCCACCCCGGCGGTCTTCGTCGGCACGGTGGTGCCGCTGCTGGTGGCGGCGCTGCTGTTCCGCCGGGACGTGCCCGCCCGGGAGCGGTGGCTGTGGCCGGGGCTCTGCGCGGCGGTCGCCGCCTCCACGCAGTGGGGCCCCACGCATCTGGTGTGGCACGCCTTCGCCACCCCGAACGGCAGCCCGTACCGCCAGACCTTCGTCCTCTCCGGTGTCCTCGTCGTCGCCGCCTGGACCGGTCTCACCCACGGCCCGCCGGACCGGCGGGCGCTGCTGGGCGGGACGGGGGTCGTCCTGGCCCTGACGGCGGGGGCGCTGCCCAGCCCGTCCCTGACCTCCTGGGCGCTGCTGCTGACCGGCGCCGGTCTGGTGGCGGTGGCGGGGGCGCTGCTGCTGACCGGCGCCGGTCTGGTGGCGGTGGCGGGGGCGCTGCTGCTGCCCCGGCGGGGGCGGTACGGGGTGCTCGCCGCGCTCCTGGTGGCCGGGACCGTCGTGGGGCAGGCGGCGGCGACGACCGCGTACGCCGACCGGGAGCGGCTCGTCCGGCTCGACGACTACCCGCCGCTGGGGCCGGAGCAGGAGCGGCGGGCGGCGGCGCTCTCGGCGGCCGACGGCTGGCCCGCGTACCGCACGGACCCGGGGCTGCCCCGGGTCGCGGGCAACGATCCGCTGCTGCTCGGCGGGCAGGGCGCCGCCTACTACAGCAGCCACACCCCGGCGGTCCTCACGGCGACGCTGGGCGCGCTGGGCGGCGGCTGGACGTCCCGGGGCCGCAACCTGCAGAGCCTGGACAATCCGGTGACGGACGCGCTGTTCGGGGTGGGGGCGCGGTGGCGGGACGGGCGGGTGGTCCGCGCGGACGCGCTGCCGCTGGTGACGGTCCGCCCGGAGGGCCCGTCACCCCGCTACGGCCGGTCGCCCTTCCGCAACCAGGAACTCCTGCTGGGCTCGCGGGTGTACGGGTCCCCGGTCGCCGGGGCCTGTCCGGTCGGCACCGAGGTCTTCCTGTGGGCGCCCGACGCGACGGGCCCGGCCCGGCTCGGCGGCCATGAGGTCCGGCTGCTCGGCGGGCAGCCGAAGCGGCGGGCCGCCCTGGTGTCCCTGGGCGTCCAGCGGCGGGCGGGCGAGCGGCCGGTGGTCCCCGCCCCCGGCGGCACCCTCGGCTGTCTGGACCGGGCCCGGCTGCGGGCGGCCGTGACGGCACTGCGCGCCCGCGCGGCGACCGGGGTCGCCGTCACCTCGACGGGCGTCACGGCGGCGCTGCCGCCCGGCACGACGGGCACGGTGGTGGTGGCGGTCCCGAGGATCGCGGGCTGGCGCTGCGAGGGCGCGCGGGCGGAGTCGTACGGCGGGCTGCTCGCGGTCCGGCCCGCCCCCGGCACCACCGCCCTGAGCTGCTCCTTCCGTCCGCCGGGCCTCCGCGCGGGCCTGGCGGCGGGCGCGGCGGGGGCGCTGGCGCTGGGCACGGGGGTGTGGTGGCGCGGGCGGCGGGGCCTCGGTGAGAGGGGCGGGGCCTCGGGGCGGGCCTGAGCCCGGAGGTCCCGGGGCCCGCGCGGCCGGACCGCAGGACCAGGGCGGTCGGGGTCGAGGCCGGTGGCGGCGGGGGGCGGCCCGAGGGGCCTGAGAAGGGAGCGGACGGCAGAAGCCCGAGGCTGCCCGAGGGGTTCCGGGGGTCCTGCCCGAGGGGTTCCGGGGGTCGTACGGCAGCGGGGTGGGCGCCCGCCCCCACGGGCCTGGGCGTCAGGACGGCAGCGGGGGCGAGGCTGAGCCCGAGGGCCTGGGAGCACACGGGCGTCGGGCGGCAAGGCCGCCCGACGGTCCTGAGGGGCGGACAGCGGGCCGGAGCGAGGGCGGCCCCGAGGGGCCCGGGGGTCAGCCGGTGCCGGGGGACAGGGCTTCGAGGGTTTCGGGGACCGTCTGGCCGCCGTCGACGGTGAGGGTCTGGCCGGTGATGAAGGCGGCCTCGTCCGAGGCGAGGAAGCGCACCGCGTGGGCGATGTCCTCCGGCTCCCCGAGGCGGCCGACCGGGATCGAGGCGGTCATCCGGCCCAGGCACTCCTCGCCCAGCGCGTCCAGCCCCTCGGTGCGGACGCTGCCGGGCAGGACCGCGTTCACGGTGATCCGGAGCGGGGCCAGTTCCAGGGCCGCGCCGCGCAGGAAGCCGAGCTGTCCCGCCTTGCTGGCGCCGTAGTGCGACCAGCCCCTGTAGCCGGTGGTGGGGCCGGTGATCGAGGAGGTGAGGACGACCCGGCCGCGCCCGGCGCGTTCCATCGCGGGCAGACAGGCCCGTACGGTCAGGATCGAGCCGCGCAGGTTGACGCCCAGGACCTCGTCGATGTCGGCGGCGGTCATCTCGCGCAGCGGCTTCTCGGGGAAGATCCCGGCGTTCGCGCACAGCACGTCCAGATGTCCGTGGCGGCGCTCGGCCTCCGCGGCCATCTCCTCCACCGCGTCGGGGTCGCGCAGATCCGTCCCCAGACCGGTGACCCTTCCGCCGGTGGCGTCCGCGATCTCCGCCGCGACCCCGGCCGCCGCACGGGCGTCCCGGCCCGTGAGCGCGACCGCCGCGCCGCTGCGGGCGAAGAGCTCCGCGATGCCTCGTCCGATGCCTCGGGTGCCGCCGGTCACGAGGACCGACCGGTTCTCCCACCGGGTGAACGTCATGGGGTGTCGCCGTCCCTTCCGCCGGGCCTCCTCCGGCCCGCGCCGCGAAGATCCACCCTAGGCGGGCGCCGCGCTCCGGGAGGGACTTCCGGCCATGCCCCGGCCGCGCTCCCTGACGGGTGCCGTCCCCTCAGCGGGCGGCCCCGGGAAGGCGGAGTTCCCAGCGGATCTCGCCGTCCTCCTCCTCACCGGTCGAGGTGAGTCCGGCGGCGCGGGCCACGGCGGCGGAGGCCGTGTGCTCGGGGTGGATGTGGGCGAGGACCGTCCCGACGCCCCGGTCGGCCAGCAGCCCCACCAGGCCCGTCGCGGCCTCGCCCGCGAATCCCCGGCCCTGCCAGGGCGTTCCGATCACCCAGGCGATCTCGGCGGTCCGGCCGCCGTCGGTGACGGTGGCCTGGACCGTGCCGGCCGCCCGGCCGTCGGAGCGGAGGCGGACCGTCCAGTTCGCCCACACCGTCGCGGGGTCGGGCGAACCGGCGGCCAACCGCTCGTACCGGGCCAGGAGTTCGGACCGGGAGAGCGGGGCGCCGCCGATGAAGGAGTGCAGTGCGGGGTCGGCGAGGACCTCGGACATCTCGTCCGCGTCGGCGACGGCGAGAGGCCTCAGGTCGAGCCGCCGGGTCCGCACGGCGGTGTCCCTCACGGCGGTGTCCCGTGCGGGGTCCTTCTCCGGTGTCGGCGGCACCGCGTGCTCCTCAGGCTCTGAGGTCCCAGACCCCCTGACCGACGTTCGTGGTCTTCATGGTCGCATCCCCCCTCCCGTGTTCGTCCGGCGGTCCACCTGCGGCTCCAGCCTAGGAACGGGCCGCTCCGCCCGGTGTGCGCGGAGCGCGGGCCTCCTTGATCCTCAGCGCACGGAATTCGGTGGGGCTGACCCCGTACGCCTCGCGGAAGGCACGGCTGAAGACGGCGGGGCCGCTGAACCCCCGGCGCGCGGCGATGGCCTGCACCGGGTGGGCGAGGAGCTCGGGACTCGCGAGGTCGTCCCGGCACCGCTCCAGACGGCGGCGCCGGATGCGCGCCTGGACGGTCTCCCCCTCGCCCTTGAACAACTGGTGCAGACTGCGCACCGAGAGGTTGTGGTGGGCGGCCACGACGGCGGGGGTCAGCTCCGGGTCTCCGAGGTTGTACTCGATGAAGAGATGGACGCGGCGGAGCAGCGCCCGGGAGCGCACCTCGGCCGGAAGCCGGTCCTCGGCGTCCGCGTTCCCCGCGAGGCAGGCCGCCGCGAGGTCGATCGCGGTGGCGCCGAGCCGGGCCAGCTCCTCCGGGGCGCAGCCGCCGCCGTGGGTGACGAGCGAGCGCAGGAAGTCGACGAGGACGGCGCCCACCCCGCTCCGGCCGGACATCCGGTGGGCGAGCATCCCGTCCAGCCGCCCGGCGCGCAACGGCAGTGCCTCGCGGGGCAGTTGGAGGATGACGAGCTGCCCCGGGTCGCCCTCGGAGACGTAACGGGCGTCGGAGGGGCGGGAGGTGTCCCAGAAGACGAGGTCCCCGGCCTCCGCCGCGCAGTCGTTGCCGTTCTGGTCGAGGGTCATGGCACCCCGGGTGACCAGTCCGAGCTGGTACTGCTCGGGGTCGCCGCGCCGGATCAGGGCGGGTGTCCTGCGGGACCGCAGCGGGGAGTAGGCGACCTTGGAGAGCTGGACGCCGCCGAGGTCGAGCAGGGCCACGTCGGCCGTGAACTCCTCGGGGCGTTCGCTGGTCAGGGCGGTGGGCATGACCTCGCGGGAGATCATGTCCGCGAACCACTCGAACCGTTCCTGGTCGGGCAGTTCCCCCGACGACACCACTGACCACATCGCGCGCTCCCCCGGACTCGGTCATGCTTCTGGTGGCCAGAATGCATCGACGCGTTCCCGTTCGTCGCGGGGGTTGACCGGCGTGTGGCGCGATCCGCCCGCCCGGGGGCCGCTCGCCCGGCCGCGGCGACCCGGCCGCTCCGCCGTTCCCCGGCGGCCCGAGCCCCTCGGCGCGGAAGGAATCCGCCGCGCCCACCCGCCAGGAGCGCGGGTGGAGCGGGAGCCGGACGGGGACGGTGCCGTACGCGACGGGGGACGCGCCCGCCCCGGACTCCTCCACGTCTCTCCCCCCGGGCGTCGCCGCCCGAGCCGGGTCCTCCGCCTCCGGCCGCGCCATGCGCCCTGCGGCGCGATCTCCCAACTGGCCTGCCCCGGCGAGGTGATCGGGCCCGTTCCGGATCGGGTCCCGCCGTCGGCCGGTGACCGGAGTCCACACGAGCGGCTCCCCCGGCACTCCGGCGTGACCCGCGCGGGCGCGGGCGCGGGACCGGCGCCCTCCGCCTTGCCGGGGCCGCTGCGGCACAGCGGCGGGAGGGCCGTGGGGGCGCGGCTCCGCCCCGCCGCCACGTGGGTCGGCTCGTGCGCGGGGGTGCCCGGCCGCTCGACGGCGCCCTCCGGCCGGGCCGGGACGCGGGTCGTCGCGCGCGTGCCGTCGCCGTTCCGCCGCGCCCGGCGTTCCCGCGCCCAGGGCCACGGCCGGGCACGAATCCGTCACGTCGACGGGGGCGGCCCGGTCACCACCGGGACCCCGGCGCGGGACCCCGGCGGCGGAGGCGTGCCCCCGCGCCGTGCCGGTACCGCGTCCGGGGGGCCGCCGACCGGGGCCGCCGACCGGGGCGTCCGGACAGCGGGGTGTCGCCCTCGGTGGCCTGGAGCACGGGACCTTCTCGTACCCGCCTCGCCTCGCCCCACCCCGCCTCGCACCGCCGGAACCCTCGTGCACCGGCGGCGGGCGAGGGTCTTCCCGAACGTTCCGAAAGTTTTCCGGCGGCGGTCGCAACCCCTGGGGGTGCCGCACGTCTGGTGGGGTGAAGGCGCCCTTCACCGCTCCACCAGACCGTGTCTCCGATCCACTTCTCGGGAGAACCCCATGACCAGCCACTCCACGCGGATCCGCCGCCCCCGTCACCGCGTCCTGGGTGTCGTCGCCGGTGCCGCCCTCCTCCTCGGCGGCGGCTTCGCCGCGCAGGCCTTCGCCGACTCCGGCGCGAAGCCCGCTCCGGCTCCGGCCCCGGCCACCGCGCCCGCCGTGTCGAAGCCCGCGCCCGCCGCTCCCGCCGACGCCCCGCGCGTCGTCACCCCGGGCAAGACCGCCCCGGGCAGGACCGCCCCGGCCGTGGAGCCGACCCGCGCCTCCGTCGCCGTCAAGCCGACCCCGGCGCCCGCCCCGGCCGACGGCGGTACGGTCGTCACCCCCGCACCGGCCGGGGTCGCGCCGCAGGTCGTCAAGCCCGGCACCGCCGTCGGCAAGTAACGGCGAGCGGTGGTTCCCGGGGGAGCGGGCCGGGCCCGGCCCGCTCCCCCTTCCGCACCGGACCGATCGAGGACCCTGCCGTTGTCGTACGCCGTACCCGCCCCCTTCCCCGCACCGCGACCCTGGTGGTCCCGGCTGCTCACCCGCGCGTCCCGGACCGCTGACGCGGTCGCGCCCGGCCGGGGGTTCGCCCGCCGTCTGCGCGCGGTCGGCTCCCCGCCGGGCAGGGCGCGCCCGTACGACACCGGGACGCCTCCCTCGTACGGTCACGGGTCCGCGTACGGCCAGGAGCCGCCGCCCTCGCTCACCGATCTGTACCGGGCCCGGCGGCTCGACATGGTGCGGCTCGCGCTGTTCCTCGTCGACGACCTGCAGACGGCGGAGGATGTCGTCCAGGACGCGTTCACGGCCCTGTGCCGCAGTCACGGCACCGCCCTGGGCGGGCTCAGGGACCCGGGGGCGTACCTGCACACCGCCGTGGTCAACGCCGCCCGTTCCGTACTGCGCAGGCGCCGCACCGCGCGCGCGTACACCCCGCCGCACCCGGGCGTCGGGGCCCCCGTCGACGAGGGGCTGCTGCTCGCGGAGGAGCACCGGCGGGTGCTCGACGCCCTCGCCCTGCTGACCCGCCGCCAGCGCGAGGTCCTCGTGCTGCGCTACTGGTCGGAGCTGACCGAGGAGCAGATCGCCCGGACGCTCGGGCTCTCGCGCGGCACGGTCAAGTCCACCGCGAGCCGCGCGCTCGACGCCCTGGAGAAGAGACTGACGATGCCGGAGACGGACCGATGAGACCCGGGAGCCCGTCCGCCGAGGAGCGGCGTTCCGCCACCGAGGAGCGGCTGCGGGCCGCGTTCACCGCCCGCGCGGCCCTCGTCACCCACCGCGAGCTGCGCCACGCCGAGCCTCCCCGGGGCCGGGCCTGGGGGACGCACCGGGTGCGCGGGCTGGTCGTCGCCGGGTTCGGGGCGGCGGTCGCGGTGGCCGCCGCGTATCTGCTCGTCCTGTCCCCCGGCCCGGTCGGGCCCCGGGTGCCCGAGCCGCCCGCCCGGTCGCCGGGCGTGGTGGAACGCCCGGTGTCGCCGACCCCGCACCCGGCACCGGTCGAGCCCTCCGTACAGCCGGACGTGACCTCGCCGGGTCCGGTACGGACGTCCTGAGCTGAGATCTTGAGCTGAGATCTTGAGCTGAGATCTTGAGCTGAGATCTTGAGCTGAGATCTTGAGCTGAGATCTTGAGCTGACGTTCTGAGCTACGTCCTTGGCTGACGTTCCGAGCTGACCGGGCGGGGTCGGCCGGTGTGCGGAGACGGCGGGGCGGGGCCGGGTCAGCCGGTGTGCAGGACGCGGAAGCGGGCCGGGTCGGCCGGGTCCCGGTCGACGACCTGGACGGGTGCCCACACCCACTGCCAGACGCCGGTGCCGGGCGTACGGGAGAACCGGACCGTGCCCCGGGTGCCTTCGGCGGTGACGTGCGGCCAGGCACCGGCGACGGCCGCCCGGTCCGTGCCGTGCGCACGCAGGGCCTCGGCGAGGACGGTGACGGTGTCCCAGCCCTCGAAGGCGACGAACGAGGGCGTTCCGCCGAGCCGTTCGCGCAGGAGGCCCTCGACGCGCGTGCCGAGCGGTCCGAAGCGCTCGGGCAGATACCGCAGGAAGGGGACGCCCGCCCCGGATGGGCCGAGTTCCCCGGCCCATCCGGTGAGTTCGGGCTGTCCGGCGGGGGCGCCGATCAGGAGTCCGTCGAGCCGCCGGTCGGCCCGGACGGCCCGGACGACCGGCACCGCCGGGTCGGGGTGGCCCACCAGGAGGAGCAGCGCGTCGGCTCCGTGTCCGACGAGCGCGTCGCACAGGGCGCCCGGGTCGAACGTCCCCGCGTCGAGGGTGACGACGGTGCCGCCCCGGGGGGCGAGGTGGTCCCGCAGGACGCGGGTGCCCGTCTCCCAGTAGACGCTCGGCTGGGTGACGACGGCGATCCGGTTCCGGCCGGTGGCGAGGAGGAAGTCGGCGTAGACGCGCCAGCCGTGGGACTGGGCCGGGGCCACGCGCGCGACCCACCGGGTGGGCCCTTCGGTGAGCGCGTCGAGGACGGCCGACGAGCAGAGGAAGGGCACGCCGAGGGCGTCCGCACGTTCCGCGGCTGTCCGGGCGACGACGCTGTGGTACTCGCCGACGAGGGCGGTCACGCCCAGGGCGGCCAGTTCGTCCACGGCGGCGCGGGCCCGCTCGGGGTCGGCCGCGGTGTCCCGGACGAGCAGTTCCAGGGGGCGTCCGCCGATCCCGCCGGTGGCGTTGGCCTCCCGGACGGCCAGTTCGAGTCCGGCGAGCAGATGCTCACCCGCCTCCGTCCAGCCGGGCCGGGTGAGGGGGACGAGGGCGCCCAGCCGGACGGCCGGGCCGTCCGTGGGGTCCGTGGGGTCCGTTCCGGACAGGGCCAGGGCCAGGGGCTGTGACGGCGGTGGCGGTGATGGTGGCGGTGGCGGCATCGGGAGGTTCCCTCTGGGACGGATGCGGGTGCGAGTGCCGGTCATTCGACCCGTCGCGCCCGCCGCCGGGCAACCGGTTATCGGTCCGCCGCCGCCCCGGGCGTCACGTGGCGGGGACCGCTTCGAGGCAGAGGACGAACTTGTCCGAATCCAACTGCTGCGCGAGCGCGGAGAGCTGACCGCCGCACTTGTTCACGTCGAAGGTGTCGTCGATGACCTTGACGACCTTGAAGAGCTCGGGCTTCCCGGAGCCGCAGTCCGTGGTGTCGACCTTCGGGTCGTCGTCCGGTCCGGTCACGGTGACGCACTCGCCGGCCTTGGCATGGACCGGGGCGTCGCCGGTCAGATGGGGCAGGCCGAGCTTGACGGCGAGGGCCACGGCGATGGCGACCACGACTCCGCCGACCTTCTTCAGGAGTGCGGCGCCCTTCTTCGCGGGGGCGGGCTGCTCGGGGGTGAAGGGCGCGGACGGCGTCGTCATGAGGGATTCCTTGGAGACGTGGACATGATCAGACGCGAACGCTACATCTACCAAAAAAGACAAAAGGGATCACGAAGATCCACTTCTCGATCATTTACCGAGTCATGACCCTGCCGGTCCGTCAGAGACCCGGACCGAGCTGCCGCTGGTGCTCCAGAGTCCGGCGCAGCTCCACCGGGAGGGGGTGGTAGGGGCCGTAGGCGCGTTCGGTGTCGAACAGCAGGCGCTGGAGCGCGTCCTGACCCGCCGGGTACTGGCCCGTCGCCACCAGGAGCAGACCGATCCGCTGCCGGACGTCGAAGGAGCGCGCGGTGTCCCCCTCGCGCTCGAAGTGCGGCAGCACCGCGCGGAACTCCGCGAGCGCCCCGGCCGTCTCCCCCAACTGCTCCAGACAGAGCGCCGCGTCGTAGCGGAACCGTACGGCCTGCGGGTCGGCCGGGCCCGCCTCCGCCTCCCGGTCGGCCGTGAGGCGGCGCAGTTCCGGCAGCGCCCGCCGGTACTGGCCGTCGTCGAGGAGCGTGGAGGCGTACTGCTTGCGCAGGATGCGGACGACCGGCGAACCCTCGCCGTGCTCGGCGGCGGCGACCGGCAGGATGCCGCCGAGGACGTCCACCGCCTGGGTCAGCGAGCCCTCGCCGAGCAGCCGCTTCACCTCGTCCACGGCGGCGGCCACGTCGAGCGGCGCGGGAGCCCGCCGGTACGTCCCCGGGGCGGCGCTCGGACCGGTGCGGGGATCGGGGGGCGGGCTGACGGCCGGTGTGACGGCCGGATCCGTACGGGGATCGGCGGGCGGGGCCACGGGCCACACCACGGGCGCGGGAACGGCCGGGAAGCGGGCGGCGGACCCGGAGCCGTGGAGCGGGACCGGGTCCGGCATCGGCCCCGGGGCGGGTGCCGGGGAGCCCGGTGCGAGCCCCGTCCGCGGCGGCACCGTCGGATGCGCCGGGGTCATCGGCGCCGTCGGGGCGGTCGGCGCCGTCGGGCGGTCCGGCCACGGCGCGTGCGGGCGGAGGAACGGCCGGGTCGGGTCCATCGGGCCCACCGGCGCCCCGCGCTCCGGGAGCAGCGGCAGCAGGTGCTCGTACACCTCGTGGGCGCCGGAGGGCCGCTCCCTCGGGTCCTTGGCGAGCAGCCGCAGGACGAGGGACTCCAGGGCCTCGGGCACCTCGGGCCGCAGCCCCCTGAGCGGCACGGGCGGCTCGTACAGGTGCCGGTGGAGGACCCCGAGCGCGGTGGAACCGGCGAACGGCACGTTCCCGCTGAGGAGTTCGTGGAGGAGCACGCCGAGCGCGTACAGGTCGGTGGAGGGGCCCACCGCGCCGCCCATGGCCTGCTCGGGCGCCATGTAGGCGGGGCTGCCGATGGGGGAGCCGGTGTGCGTGAGGCGGGTGGTGTCGGCGTCGAGGACGGAGGCGACACCGAGGTCGAGGACGACGAGCGAGCCGTCCGGACGGACCATCACGTTCCGCGGCTTGAGGTCCCGGTGGACGATCGGCACCGCGTGCACGGCGGCGAGCACCGCGCACAGCTGCGCGGCGACGCAGACGGCCCATTCCCACGGGTAGGGGTCGTGCTCGGCAAGGTGGTCCGCGAGGTCGGCACCCGCCACGTACTGCATGACGAGGTACAGGTCGTCGCCCTCGCTGCCCGCGTCGTGCACGGTGACCAGACCGGGGTGGTCGACCTGCGCGGTCACCCGGCACTCCCGTACGAAGCGGCGGCGCAGTTCGTCGGCGGCGGTCGCGGGGCCGCTCAGGGTGGCGGGCCGGAGCAGCTTCACCGCGACCCGGCGGTCGAGCCGTCCGTCGTACGCCGTCCAGACCTGCCCCATGCCGCCCTGCCCGATGACGGTGGCGAGCTCGTACCGCCCGCCGACGACCCGCCCGTTCACACCCGGCCGTCGCCGGAGCCGTCGCGGCGGGCGTCGTCCCGGCCGTCGCCACGGCGGAGGAGGTCGCTCAGCTCGTCCAGCTCGGCGCGGACCTGCTGGATCCGGGGCGGAGGGGCGGCGTGCGCGGGGGGCGGCCCGGCAGTGTACGGGTTCAGGGGCGCGGGTCCGCCGCTGGGCACGGTGGCGGCGGTGGCGGAGTCGTACCCGAGCGGCGGCAGGTGCGGGGGCGCGGTCCGCAGCCGGTCGAAGTGGCGGATCTCCGCCACCAGGTAGTACGTGAGGGAGCCCGCCGCCAGGAGGACCATCGTGCCGACGCCGAGGAAGGCCTCCAGCCCACCGACCTCCTCCTTCTCGGCGGTGGCCACCATGTACGTGAAGAGCGCGGCCGATCCGAGCAGCGCGATCCCGAACAGCACCCTGTCCGCCGTCCTGCGGGTCACGACGGCGAGCCGCAGCAGCGGCGCCCAGCCGAGGAATCCGCAGCTGAGCAGGGCGAGCGCGCAGAACAGCACGCGCAGCGGGACGAGCCCTCGGGGGGCGGGCTTCCGGGGGGACGGCGCCGGCCGGGGCGGCGGGCCCTGCGGGGCCTGGGGAGGGCCGTACATCTCCTGCTGCTCCTGCTCGGACGGATCTGGGGTGCGGAGACGAGCGTATACACCGGGACGGACAAGGGTTCGACGTTGTGCCGAACCGTTGTACGGGACCGCCGTACAAGACCGTTGCGTCTGACCGTCGCGTCTGACCGTCGCGTCTGATCCGTCGTGCCAGATGTTCCGGGCCGTTGTGCCGGACCGTCGTCCGCTCCCGGCGGCGGGAGCGGACGGGGCGGGCCGTACGCGGCCGGGCGGGGCGGTTCCGGTCAGGGCCCTGCCGGGACCCGCCCGGTGCCGGGGTCAGGGCTCCACGGTGCCGTCCGCGAGGCCGTCGTACAGGCCCTGGACGAGCTGGTCGCCGAGGCGGGAGGCCTGCCGCAGGGCGTCCTCGAACGCGGCGAGGGCGCGGAACCGCTCGCCGAAGCGGCGCTGCTGCGCCAGGGGCAGGCGGGGCAGCCGGAGGCGGCGGACGTCGAGCCGGGTCGCCGTGGAGGCGTAACTGCTGGCCCGGCGGTTGTTGCCGGTGGCCCGGAGGAAGCCCGCGAGGAACCAGGGGTCGAGCGCCGAGGGGTCGGGGCGCAGGAGTTGGAGGTTGCGGCCGAGGGCGGCGCCCGCCGCGGCGGCGTCCACGACCCGGACGGCCGCGCCGCCGCCGAGGACCGGGACGACCACGTCACCGGCGGCCAGCAGTACGGGCTCCTCGGGCGGGCCGCCGGGCAGCGCCCCGGTCGGCGGCTGTCCGGCCAGGACGTCGTGGTCGGTGAGGACGGCGACGGGGGCGTCGGCGGGGGCGGTGCCGGTGCCGCCCGCGTGGAGCGTCAGGGCGCCCGCGCGGGCGAGTTCGCCGACGGTGGTGGCGGGGCGGCCGGGCCCGGCGGGGCCCGCGGGTCCTGTGACGGGCGGCGGGGTGAGTTCCCGGGTGCGGAGCAGGGTCTCCGTGAGGCGTTCGCGGACCCCGGCCAGCTGGGTCGCGCCCTCGGCGGCGGCGGGGGGCGGCAGGTGCCGGGCGGGGGCCAGGTCCACGTCGTCGTCGAGCAGTTCGATCACGGGGACGGAGCGGCTGGCCCCCGGCTCCTCCGGCACGGTCCCGTCCTGGTCGAACGGCGTCCAGGCCGCCAGGACTGCGGTGCGGACCGAGGGCCAGTCGAGCCGGTCGCGGCCCTGGCCGTCCCTGCCCTGGCCGGTGTGTTCGGAGGCGGTGTCGACGAGGAGGAGTTCGGCGGGCGGGCGGGCGCCCGGGACGGGCCTGCGCAGCACCCACAGGTGCAGCGGGACGCCGTACGGGGGCGCGGCACCGGCCGGCAGGGCGACGACGGCCCGCAGGGCGCCCCGGCGGAGCAGGTCGGCGCGGATGCGGCGGCCCGAGCGGCGGGACGCGGCGGCGGGCGGCATCAGGAGGACGGCGGTGCCGCCGGGGCGGAGGCGGGCCAGGGCGTGCTGGACCCAGGCGAGTTCGGACTCGGTGCGGGCCGGGAAGCCGTACTCCCAGCGCGGGTCGTAGGCGAGTTCGTCGTGGCCCCAGTTGCGTTCGTTGAACGGCGGGTGGCAGAGGACCGCGTCTGCGGCCAGGGCGGGGAAGCCGTCGGCGCGCAGGCTGTCCCCGGACCGGACGCGGATGTCGGCGGCGGCCCCGGCGGAGAGCGCGAGGCGCAGGGCGGTCAGCGCGGCGAGTTCGGGATCGGCGTCCTGTCCGCAGAGGGCGCCGGGCCGTCCGACCGCGCTGAGCAGGCCCCCGGTGCCGCAGGCGGGGTCGAGGACGGTGAGGGGGGCTTCGGCGGGGGGCGCGGCCGGGCCGCCCTCCGCGCTCGTGGTGCTCGTGGTGCTCGTGTCGCTCGTGGTGCTCGTGTCGCTCGTGAGGGTGCCGGACGCGGTGGCGGTCCCGGCGTCGGGCGCGGCCCGGCCGGTGCGGGGTGCGGCGCCCGCGAGGGCCGCCATGAGGGCGGCGGGTCCCGGCGGGGTGAGCGTGTACTGGCGCGGGTTGGCGTCGAGGTGGCGGCCGAGCAGGAACTCGAAGGTCTCGTGGACGCCGGTCTCCGTCGCCAGTTCGGCGGCCCCCCGCAGCAGGGGGAGCGAGGGGGCGAGCGCGGAGGCGGTGGGGGTGTGCACGGGGCGCTCGGGGCCGAGGCGCTCGGTGAGCGTCTCCTCCAGGGCGACCGGCAGCACCTCCACCAGTCGCGCGTCGGGAAGCTCGGCGAGCGAGGGCCAGGCCGCCGACCGGTTCCGTACGAGGAGGAGCCCGCAGCCCGCGTGGACGAGGGCGGTGACCGCGCCCGCCGGGTGGCCCGCGATCTGCTGCCAGACGCGCTCGCGGAGCGGGACCTCGGCCAGTTTGCCCTGGTCGCGGAGCCAGCGTTCGATCTCGGCGAGGGCGAAGGAGGGGCTGGTCTCCGTGCCGCCCACGGGCTTGGGGAAGTCGGGGTGCCGACGCCGCCAGTTGCTGACGGCGGCCCGCCCGACCCCGGCGAGCCGGGCGATCCCGGCGGCGGTGACCTCTGTCGCTCCCGGCTCTGCTGCGCTCTCCGGCACCTGGCCCATCTCCCTGGCTCGTCCGCTGGCGTGTCCTTGTGTGACTCCGATCATACCGATGAGCACACCCGACACCACTTCACAGCGTGAGCCGATCCGTTTTCCGTGAACCGTGTTGACTCGGTTCACACGCTCTGCTGTGATTGACCCATCGCGCCAGACATCTTCTCCGTCCGGGAGGACACACTCATGTCGTACGACACTCAGGTCCCGCCCGCCGCCCCGCACGCGGCGATGCGCAACGGGCTCGGCACCGCCGCGCTGATCCTCGGCATCATCGGCACCCTCGCCGGGCTGATCCCGCTGCTCTTCTGGCTCGCGGGCGTCCTGGGCGTGATCGCCCTGATCCTGGGCCTGGTCGGCAAGGGCCGGGTGAAGCGGGGCGAGGCGAACAACAAGGGAGTGACGCTGACCGGCGCGGTCCTGGGCCTCGCGGCGCTGGTCCTCTCGGTGGTCGGCCTGGTCATCACGGTCACGGCCGTCAGCGACGCGGTCGACGAGATCGACAAGGCCGTCAAGGACGCGGCCCCGAAGGACCCCTCGGCCGGGGCGCCCGCGGGCAAGGGCGACTCCACGTCCGAGCCCGGCAAGGGCAAGGCCCTCGCGGACGGTGACACCTCGGTCTACGACGACGACGTGAAGGTGACGGTCGCGGACCCGAAGGCGTACACGCCCGGCGAGTTCGCGGTCGGCCACACCAAGGGCAACAAGGCCTTCCAGGTCACCGTCGTGATCGAGAACGCGGGCAAGGACAAGTTCGACACCGCCCTCGTCCAGGTCAGCGCGCGGGCCGGGAAGAACAGCGTGACGGCCGAGCAGATCTACGACGACAAGACCGGCACGGGCTTCGAGGGCACCGTCCTGCCCGGCAAGAAGGCCACGGTGACCTTCGCCTTCGACACCCCGAAGGACGCGAAGGACCTGACCGTCGAGGTCAACCCGGGCTGGGACTACAACGCCTCGCAGTGGGACCTGAAGCTCGGCTGACCAGGCACCCGGACGGCGGCCGACGGCCCGGCACCCCCGCACCCGGCGGGCGGCCCGGCCCCGGCCCGGCCCCGGCCCGCCGCCACCCCGACCGCCCCATTCAGCACACCCGGCACACCCGGCACACATCCCCTCGCTCCCCCTCAGCTCCTTCCCTCCCCGCGCTTCCCCTCCCCCGCGCCTTCCCTCACGGAGACACCGGCACCATGCAGGCCCAGCCCCGCTCCCGCTCCCACTCCCGGACCCGTCGTACGGCCGTCGCCGCGCTGCTGTGCGGCGCCCTCGCCCTCGGTTCGGCCGCCTGCGGCCCCTCCGGCGGCGACACGAAGACGAAGGGCCCCTTCGGGGAGCTGACCGGCTCGCAGATCCTCGACAAGGCGATGGCCGCGACGAAGTCGGCGAAGTCCCTCACCGTCGCCGTGGACATCACCTCCGAGGGCGAGCCGCTGAAGGCCCATCTCTCCCTCGACACCGCGAGGAAGTGCGCGGGGACGCTGAGCGTCGGCGTCGCGGGCACGGCCGAGATCGTGAAGGCCGACGACCGGGACGTCTACCTGCGTCTCGACGAGGCCCTGCTGCGGGACGAGTTGAAGGACGAGAGCCCGGAGATGCGGGAGGCGGCACTGGAGCAGCTCGGGGGCCGCTGGACGAAGTCGCCGGTGACCGACCCGGACACCCGGGACATGGTGGCGTTCTGCGACCTGAAGGACCTGCTCGCGGACTTCGAGGAGGGCGCGGCCGGGACGGTGAGGGGCGAGGAGACCACCGTCGACGGGCGGAAGGCCCTGAAGCTGACGGAGTCCGGGGGCGGCGAGACGAACACGGCGTACGTGGCCACGGAGGGGACGCCGTACCTCCTGAAGGTGGTCACGACGGGCGGCACCGAACCGGGAACGATCACCTTCTCCCGGTACGACGAGCCGGTCGCCGCGAAGACTCCGGCGCCGAAGGACGTGGTCGACCTCGGCTGACCGCGCGGGACGGACACCCCCCGCCGCCGGAACAGCCCCTCGGAGCCGGTCCGGACGGGCGCGGGACAGCGGAATCGGGGAGAAAGGGGAGGGGCGGGGCCACCACAGGGGTGTGGCCCCGCCCCTCCCCTCCTCGGCGGGCCGCTCCGCGCCGCCGTCACGTCAGACGGTGGCGGACCCATATGTTCGGTTCGACGTAGACCGCGTAGCCTCGGGCGGCCTCGCAGTGGACGGGGACGAGGGCGCCCTCCACCTCGACCGGGCCGTCGGTGTCGAAGGGCAGGCCCGTCCAGGACCGCCACTCCTCCACGGAGCCCGAGATCGTCATGGACGCCGGGGCGACCGTCTCGATCGTCCCGCCCGCGCGGACGTGGGCGCGGAGCCACGGGTCGTGTGGCAGACCGTCGTCCTCGCGGGTACGCAAGGCGTACTCGTGGATCGGGGAACCGGCCTCCAGGTGCTTGCCGTTGGGGCGGACGGGGGCGACGAGTTCGGCGAAGCCGCGCCGGGCCGCGTTGTCCCGCAGGGCCGCCAGCATCCGGTGCGAGACGCCCCGGCCGAGGAAACCGGTGTCCACGGTGATCTCGATGGCGCTGACCGTGTCGGCCTCCCGGCCGTGCTTCAGGTCGGAGAACGCCCAGAGCAGCACCTCGTCCCAGCCTCGGAGGGGCAGTTCGCGGCGGCCGTCCACGTCCAGCCGGAAGGGGACGCTGAAGCCGCGCGCGACGATCTCGCCCCCGGCGTCGGTGGCGACGAGCACGTACTCGGGCAGTTCCCGCACGATCCGGCCGATGTTCGCCCAGCCCACCGGGTCGTGCATCATGAATTCGGGCCAGAGGTCGCTCATGCCCCACATCGGCCCCTCGAGTTCGGGGCGTTCCGCGAGGGTGGAGATCGTCAGTTCCATGCCGTGCAGACTAGAAAGCGGCCCCCATCTGCACAAACGTTTTTTCAGCGCCCTCCCGACCGTTCCGGTCCGCGCGCACCCACCAGCAGTTCGGCACACGCGTTCATCCACACCGGACGGCCGGGGAGGCCCCCTGCCCGCATACAGTTGACTCGCCTTGCCACCACCTGTTCCGTGAGGGGCAGACACCCCACCGTCGACGCCTCTCTGGACTGCCGTGATGCCACACCTCGCCACCCGCCGCACACCTCGCCTCGCCCCCCTCGCCACGCTGCTGCTGGCGGGCTCCCTCGCCCTGGCGGGTTGCGGCGGGGGGAACACGTCCGACGACACTCGGCCCCGAACCACCCCAGCGGCAAAGGGAACAGCGCTGCAGGCCGTCGAAGGGCTCACGGTGAAGGGGCGGGCGCCCAAAACCGGTTATGAGCGGAAGAAGTTCGGCACCGCTTGGGCCGACACCGACCGCAACGGTTGCGGAACCCGCGACGACATACTCGCGCACCAGCTCCGCTCCGTCTCCCGGGACTCGGACGGCTGCAAGGTGCTGAGCGGAACCCTCGATCCGGATCCCTACACCGGCACCCGCATCAGCTATGTACGCGGGCGTAGCAAAGTCGACATAGACCACCTCGTCGCCCTGTCCGACGCCTGGCAGAAGGGCGCTCACCAGTGGACCGCCCGCAAGAGGCTGGCCTTCGCGAACGACCCGCTCAACCTCGTCGCCGCCGATTCCTCCGCCAACCGCCAGAAGGGGGACGGTGACGCGGCGACCTGGCTGCCCTCCAACAAGTCGTATCTCTGTACGTACGTGGCGGGACAGGTCTCGGTCAAGAAGAAGTACGGGCTGTGGGTGACGCAGGCGGAGAAGGACGCGATGACGCGAGTGCTGGGACGTTGCCCGGACCTGAAGCTGCCCTGAGGACTGTCCCAGGTCATGCCCCCCGAGTGGTGTGGCCGATCAAGTGGCGTTCGTGGCGTTCGTGGCGTTCGTGGCGTTCGTGGCGTTCGTGGCGTTCGTGGCGTTCGTGGCGTTCGTGGCGGTGGTGCCGGTCGTGTCAGTGGTGCCGGGTGGCGCGGGGGCGCTGCCGGGGCGCTCGGCGGGGTGGAGCTGGTCCATGCCGGGGATGCGAGGTCGTCTGAGGTGCGGGATCCGCGACCCGGGAGCGGGCGCGGGAATCTGTCCGTGCGGGCCTGGGCGGAGGCGCGGCTCCGCCCGCCGGTCGCGGGGGAGCCGCGCCCCCGGTCCTCCGCCGTCCGGCCCGGCCGTCACCCGTGCGTTCTGAGAAGGTCCAGGGCTCGGCGCGGGCCGATGACGAGACGGAGGTCGTCCAGCCAGACCGCCGTCTCGTCGAACTCCGCGAACAGCGGCTGGTTGACGACGGCGGGATCGCGGCACTGGAGGAAGCGCAGGGACATCAGCCGTCGGCCCTCGATGTCCGGCACACCGTCCACCAGGACCTTGCCCGGGGTCGCGGACATGACCGGCCCCCGCACGGTGCGGCAGAGTCCGGGCACCGACCGGTACGCGTCCGAGAAGATCTCGTAGGCGCGGACGAGCGGCACGGCGAAGAAGTCCCGGGGGCCGGTGTCGCGTTCCACGAACATGTAGTACGGGACCATGCCCAGCCGGGCCTCCCGGCGCCAGAGCTCCGCCCACGCGTGCGCGCAGTCGTTGACCCCTCGGATGACCGGGCTCTGCGTACGGATGACCGCCCCGGTCCCCAGCACCCGGCGCACGGCCCGCTCGGCCGTCGCGGTCTCCAGTTCCCGCGGATGGGTCAGATGGGCCATGAAGGCCAGGTGCTTGCCGCGCGTCTGCACCTTCTCGAACAGCTTGAGCATGTCGTCGGCGTCGGGGTCCGAGACGAACCTGTGCGGCCAGTAGGACAAGGCCTTGGTGCCGATCCGGATGGACTCGACGTGGTCGAGGAGGGGATCGTCGAGCAGCGCGTCGATGTAGGGCGCGAGGACCGCGGTGCTCATCACCATGGGGTCGCCCCCGGTGATCAGGACGTTCCGCACCTCCCGGTGCCGGCGGAGATAGGAGCAGAGCCTCTCCACGTCGCCCGTCGCGATCTTGAGGGCGGGCTCGTTCACGAACTGGGGCCAGCGGAAGCAGTAGGTGCAGTACGAGTGGCAGGTCTGGCCCTGGCGCGGAAAGAAGAGCACGGTCTCCGGATACTTGTGCTGGAGGCCGGCCATCGGTTCGCCGTCCAGCCGGGGCACGTTCAGGTCGAGTTGGCCCGCCGGGTGCGGGTTGAGTCCGCGCCGGACCTCCGCGGCCGCCTGTGCCACCTCCCGGTGGGGCGCCTCGCGTTCCAGCAGCCCGGCGATCCGGGCCACGCTCTCCCGCGGCAGCATGTCCGGCTGCGGGAACGTCAGCCTGTACAGGGGGTCGTCCGGGGCGGCGTCCCAGTCGATCAGCTCCTCGACCACGTAGTCGCTGACCCGGAAGGGCAGCACCGTGGCCACGGCCCGTACGGCCAGCCGCTCGGCGGGACCGAGCCCCGCCCGTGCGGTGAGGTGATCCAGGTGCGCGGCGTTGTAGAAGCGGGGCCGCCGCCCGCGGCGCGCGTCCGTCACAGCGCCGCTTCCGTGCTGAAGAACCCGGCCACGGAGGCCCGCATGTGATCGCCGGCCGCCGGGTCGACCCGGGTGATCCGGTGCGGGTGCCCGCCTTGCAGGAGGACGAGCCGGTTGGGCTTGGGCAGCACGGTCCGTCCTATTCCGGGGCCGAGGAGATGACGGCTCATCGCGCCCCTGTCCAAGGGGGAGGCCAATCGCTCGGCCGTGCTGTCCGGATCGATCTGTCCGGGCGGGCAGTACGGAATGCGGCACGAGGCGTCGGCGACGATCAGCTCGCCGCCCCAGTGGGCCTCCCAGCGAGGGTGCGCGTAGAAGATGTACGTCCCCGCGTATGCGTAGTCGGTGTGCCAGGCCAGGCCCGCTCCGGCGCCGTAGAGGTACGGGGTGGCCGAGCAGGTCCGCCAGTCGGTGCCCGGCGTTCCGAGCAAGGGCCGGGCCTCGGCTGCGAGGGCGGTGATCCGGGCCGTCAGGCGATGCAGCGGCGACGCCGCCCCGGCGCGCTCGGAACCGTACTCGTGCGACGGGAGCGTGAGACCCGGGCCGGCCAGCGGGAGGCGGTTCTCGACGAGCCATGGGGACCCGGGACGGCCCGGGTCGACCTGCTTGTAGCGGACCGACTGAAGATGGCGCCACAGCAGGTCGAACTCCGCGGCCGGGAGGACATCGTCATGGACGGCGAACTGCTCGCACGCGTAGACCGGGTGCGTCGTGGTGGTGGTGCTGCCGGTCATACGTGAGCACCGTCCCAGAAGTTTCCGTAGGATCCGAGCTCTTCCTCAGCCGGCGGTTCCCCGAAGTACGGCCGCTTGCCCATCGCCTCGCCGAGCCACTCGACCCCCTCCAGGAAGACCTCGTAGATCTCGTCGGGCTTCGCGTGCGGGGTCTCGTACACCGGCGGCATGTCCTCGTGGTACAGGCCGTACTCGTGGTGGAGGAGCTTCATCCCGTACTGCTCCGGCGCCTGGTACAACGCGCTGCCCGGATAGGGGACGAGCCCGAAGAGGTACGAGGCCTGCAGCAGGTCCTTCTCGATGAGGCCGCACACCCATTCCACACTGCGTCGCATCTGGTCGGGGGTCTGCTCCGGGAATCCGTTGACGGTGAAGGCGCAGGCCGCGAGCCCCTCGTCACGGATCTTCTTGAGGGTCTCCTCGGTGGGGTCGAGCTTCATGTGGTGCTTGTGCAGATGGTGGCTGTCCTGTCCGGCGGTCTCCAGGCCGATCTCGATCCAGCGGCAGCCGCTCGCCTTGAGCCCGCGCAGTACTTTCGGGTCGCCCAGGCAGTTGAGCCGGGTCTGGCAGTCGTAGGCGATGTCCCCCTCGGCCTCCAGGGCGCTCAGCAGTTCGAGGGTGTGCTCGGGGTGCAGGGTGAAGGTCTCGTCGCCCCAGTAGAGGTGGTGGTGCTCCCCGTACCGCTCGCGGTACGCGTGGATCTCCGCCAGCACTCGGTCAATGGCGAAGTATTCGGCTTTGCGTCCGATGGTCTGGATGGTGCAGAAGGAGCACTTGTACGGGCAGCCCAGCGCATAGACCTGGCGCAGATAGCGGAGGTCCTCGCCCGTGGACCGGGGGAAGAGATCCACCTTCGGGAACGGCAGCTCAGCTACGGGCAGATCGGGGTACCGCAGTCCTGTGGAGCGGACGGTGCCGTCCCGGTCGCGGTAGGTGAGGTGACCGACCGCGTCGGGCTCACCCGGGCCGCGGAGGGCGTCGAGCAGGGCGGGGAGGGCGATCTCACCGCGGTCGGTGACGACGTAGTCGACCGAAGGGTCCGCGGCCACGATCCGGCGCAGGGGGGTGGCCGCGATCCCGCCGAAGACGGTGACGCTGCGGGGGAAGGCGTCCTTGACGGCGTGCGCGATCTGCAGGGCGATGGGCAGGTTCACCGTCATCGGCGAGAACAGGTAGACATCACCGGGGTGTTCACGCAGGGCGGCCCGGACCACGCTGTCGTCGACGGATCCGGCGACCCCGACCGCACCGGGTTCCGTGTACAGGTCCAGGACGTCCATGGACGTGTAGCCGTGCGTCTCCAGCACACCGCCGAGCCAGTGCATCCAGTGCGGGAGTTCCCACATCACCCGTTTCATCGGCCTGAGTTCGGCATGGGTGCTGCGGTACTGGATGTCGAAGTTGCGCCAGAAGGCCTGCCGCTCCGGCACGGAGACCGTGGACATGGGGGTATGGACGAAGACGATGTGCACTGGTGCCCCATTCTCGCCTGGGAGGCGGTCCGGCGGACCGGCTCCGGGGGGTCAGAAGACGATCCGTGCGTCGGCACGCAGTCGGGAGGCTCGGGATTTGCGCAGGTCGCGGGTGACGCTGACCCGCTTGAGCCAGCGGTCGGTGCCGTCGTGCCGGGCCTTGAAGGAGTTCCGGCCGTGTACGGCGCGGTAGTTGTCGACGAAGAAGCAGTCCCCGGGGTGGAACACGACGCGCTCCAGGCGCGTGTCGATCTCGTTCAGCAGCCAGTCGTACGCGGCGCGGGCCCGGGAGTCGAGCCGGTCCAGGTCGCGGAAGTACGGGTCGACGCACAGGTAGGGCGCGTCCGGTGCGCCGAGGAGCATGGCCACCGGCTCCGGATCTTCCAGCATCCGCACGATGCGCCGGTAGGACTGTTCGGCGAGTTCCTTGCCGCCCTCGAACCAGCCGGTGGTGCGGTCCTGTTCGCGGGGCATGTGGGAACCGTCCGGCTGGAGGTGGAAGAGCGGCTCGAAGAGCGTTCTCACGACTTCCGTGGAGGGATCGAGGCCCAGGCTGTCGACACCGGCGTAGGTGGTCTCGGTCTCGTCGGGATTGCGCAGGCAGAACAGACCGATGTAGTCGGCCCGGCTGGGGTGGAAGGCGTCCTCGGTGTGCCACACCAGCGTCTGGTTGCTCCCGGTGCCCAGCTGCCGGTCGGCGTGCTCCGGGACGGGCACCACGTCGTGGACGAGATAGCCGTCCTGCTGGGTGGCCCAGGCGAACGGGTCCCCGAGCAGCGCTCCGCACATCAGCGCGAACATCTCCTCGCGCAGCGTGGGTGAGGTGCCCTCGCGGGGGTTCCAGTGGCGGGGGGTGGGGCCGATGGCGGCGTCGTCCACGGGGTATCCCGAGACCAGGCAGGCCCCGGCCGGTTCCGCCAGCCGGAAGTCGTTGAGGAATCGGCGCAGCCCGCGCGGCAGTTCCTGCGCGTACAGGGTGAGGTCGCGCTGGAATTCCGGCTGTTCGACGGAGCTGTGCGCGGCGGTCAGCTCCTCCAGGAGAGCCGTGATTCCGACGATGTCCCGGTCGTCGAGCGTGAGCCGATGGATGGGTCCACCTCCTCCGTCTTCTTCCGTCGGCCGGTTACCGGGCATCTGAGGTCAGGGCGTCGGAGAGCGCGTCGAGCCCCTCGGCCAGGTCCCGCGGGTCCATGCCGAAGCCGAGGCGCAGGTGTGCCGGGTGTCCGAAGCAGTGACCGGGTACGACCACCACGCCCCGCTCGCGTTCCAGACGGTCGGCGAAGGCGGTCGGATCGGCCACGGTCCGCATCCGGGGGAAGAGGGTGACGCCGCCGGCCGGCTCGGTCCAGACGAGGTGCTCCTCGTGCGCGGACAACCATTCCCGCAGTACGGCGCGGTTGCGGTGGGCCTGTTCGAGGCGGGGCGCGGCGAACTCGGGGGCGTGCTGGGCGGCGTACCGGGCCACGAGCTCCACCAGCGGGGACAGGAAGAGCGTGACGTAGTCGCGCAGCCGTACGCACCGGTCGAGGATCTCGGGAGCCGCCACGCACCAGCCCACGCGCAACCCGGGCAGCCCGTACGCCTTGGAGAAGGTGCCCGTGGAGATGGCGCGCGGGTACTCGCCCGCGGGGTCGGGCAGCGGGCGGGAGTCGAGGGCCAGCTCGGTGAAAGCGCCGTCCCACAGCAGGTAGGCGCCGACGGCCTCGCACGCGTTCATCACCTGGAGCTGCTGATCCCGGGTGATGGTCACCCCGGTCGGGTTGTGCGGGAAGTTGAGCACGACCATCCGGGTGTCGGGGCCGATCATCCGGACCAGTTCGTCCACGTCGGGGGCGAACCCGTCCTCGGGTCGCAGCCGCCAGCGGCGTACCCGGCAGCCGGAGGCCTCCGCGATGGCGTCCAGCGAGGCGTAGGCGGGGTCGGGCACGATGACTTCGTCGCCGGGTTCGAGCAGGGCCCGCTGCACCAGGTAGAGGGCCTCGGTCGAGCCGAGGGTGGCCATGATCCGGCCGGGGTCGCCGCCCGCCCAGCGGGCGGCCATGGCCTCGCGCAGCTCGACCCCTCCCAGGGAGTGGGTGTCGCCCAGCACGAGTTCGTCGAGGACTCCCGGGGTCAGCCCGGTCATCCGGCGGAGCTCGGCGAAGGAATAGTTCTGCACTCCGCTGGCACCGAGGTCGATCTTCGCTGTGAAGTACCGCTCGCGGTACCAGTCCTCCAGATGTGCGGCCGGGATGCTCATGACCGTCCCTCCTCGTCGGGGCTGCTCGGGGCGTGGTGCTGTTCCGGGGCGGCGGCGAGCCGTCGCGCGAGGGCGGCGACGGTCGGTGCCTCGAAGATGTCGTGTACGGCCGGGCCGGGCCGGGCAGCGGGGTCGGCCTCGCGGATGCGGGCGTGCAGGCGGACGGCCAGCAGGGAATGGGCGCCGAGGGCGAAGAAGTCGTCGTGCGCGCCGACCCGGTCGAGCCCCAGGAGCTCGGCGACGAGCCCGGCCAGCCAGGTCTCGGCGGGGCCGGAGGGCGGCGTGTACGTGTCCTCGGCGGCGAGGTCCGCCCGCCGGGGCCGGGGCAGGGCCCGCGTGTCGACCTTGCCGTGGCTGTTCAGCGGCAGCGCGTCCAGGACGACGAGGGCCGCCGGGCGCAGATACGCGGGCAGGCCGCGGTGCAGCAGGCCGTGCAGTTCGGCGGTGAGGGCCTCGCGGCGGGGGACGTGGCCGGGTGCCGCCACGTAGCCGACGAGCCGCTTGTCCCCGGGGGTGACCTCCTGGAGCAGGACCAGTGCCTCGCCGACGGCGGGGTGGCGGGCGAGGACCGACTCGATCTCGCCGGGTTCGACGCGGTGACCACGGATCTTGACGGCCTGGTCGGCGCGGCCGAGGAATTCGAGGCAGCCGTCGGCGCGCAGCCGGGCCAGGTCGCCGGTCCGGTACAGCACCCCGCCGGGCCTCGGGGCGAAGGGGTCGGGAAGGAACCGCTCCGCGGTGGCGGCGGGGCGGCCCAGGTAGCCGCGGGCCGGGCCGGTGCCGCCGATGTACAGCTCTCCCGGTACGCCGACGGGGACCGGCAGCATGGCCCGGTCGAGCACGTGCAGGCGGGTGTTGGCGATCGGCCGGCCGACCGGGATCTCCTGACGGGCCGAGGCCGGGCCCGTGGCCGGATCCGGCCGTCCGGGAGCGGCGGGCGTGTACGGCAGCACTGTCGAGGTGACGGTCGCCTCGGTCAGACCGTAGATGTGCAGCAGCGGCGTTTCGAAGTGGCGGTGCCACTGGTCCCAGCGTTCCGGCAGCATCCGCTCGCCGCCCGTGACCACCAGGCGGAGTCCAGGGTGCGGTGCGCGGCCGGAGCCGATGAGACCGGCGGTCCATTCGTGCCAGTAGGCGGTCGTCAGCTCGACGCAGCTGATCTCGTGCTTGGCCAGCCAGTCGGTGAGATCCGTACCGTCGGCCAGGATCCGGGCCCCGGGCAGCACGACGGTACCGCCGGTGGCCAGGACCGGCAGCACCTCCTCGATCAGGACGTCGAAGCCGGGCGAGGCCAGCTGGGCGAAGCGGTCCCCGGGACCGAGCCCGAACTCCCCGGCGATGGCCAGGGCGTAGCTCACCAGGTCCCGGTGGACGAACATGACGCCTTTGGCCGCACCCGTCGAGCCCGAGGTGTGGAAGACACAGGCCAGGCCGGTGGGTTGCGCGGCGGCCGGGGAAGCCGGGGGCGGGGAAGCGCCGACCGGTACGTCCTCCCGGTCCAGGCAGATCACCGCACGGTGCTCCGCGATGTCCGTGAGCCCCGGGAGCAGGGCGGACTCGGTGAGGAGAACCCCGGCCCCGGCCCCCTCCACCAGGGCACGCAGCCGCTCCACCGGGTGGCCGGGGTCGAGGGGCGCGAACGCCGCCCCCGCCTTCCAGACCCCGAGCATGGCCACCACCAGCCGGGTGGAGGGGGCCAGGCACAGCGCGACCACCGACTCGGGCCCCGCCCCCGCCGCGGAAAGACGCCGGGCCAGCCCGGCGGCCAGATCGTCGAGTTCCGCGTAGGTCAGGCTGCCGCCGTCGTCCTCGGCCGCCACCGCGTCGGGCGTACGCCGTACCTGCTCCTCGACCAGCCGGTGGGCCAGCGGGACCGGCGGCAGCTCCATCGGCGCGCCGGTGCCCAGCGCGAGTACGCGGCGGGCCCCGGCCTCGTCCAGCAGGGGCACTCGGGAGACACACTGGTCCGGACTGGTGGACACCGAGCGCAGCACCGCGAGATATCCGGCAGCGAGCCGTTCGACCGTGGCCGCGTCGAAGAGCTCGGCGTCGTACTCGAAGTTCACCTCCAGCTCCGGGCCCGCGGGCGTGCAGGAGCACACGAGATCGAAGCCCACCATGTGCCGCCCCGTCTCCACCGGGAAGCGCTCGGCGCCCGCCAGGTCCAGGTGCGGCTCCGGGGCGTTCTGCAGCGCGAAGAGCACCTGGAACAGGGGGTTGCGGCCCGCCGTACGCCGTGGCTGGAGCTCCTCCACCAGCCGCTCGAACGGCAGGTCCTGGTGCGCCAGCGCACCGAGGGTGCCGCGCCGCACCCGGTCGAGCACCTGCCGGAAGGACGGGTCGCCGGACAGGTCGGTCCGCATGACCAGGGTGTTGTCGAAGAAACCGACGAGCCCTTCCAGACGGGTGTGCGTACGGTTCGACACGGGCGTGCCGACGACCACGTCCTCGGTGCCGGTCCAGCGGCCGAGCAGCACCTGGAAGGCGCCCAGCAGGGTCATGAACAGGGTGGTGCCCGCCGCGCGGGACAGCTCCTTGAGGCCCTCCGCGAGGCCGGGGTCCAGCCGGAGGCTGTGGGTGGCTCCCCGGTGTGCGGACACCGTCGGCCGGGGCCGGTCCGTGACCAGCGCCACTCTCGGGCACACCGTCCAGCGCGGCCTCCCAGTGGGCGAGATCTCCGGCCGCGGTCTCCGCGTCGAGGGCCTCGCGCTGCCAGGCCGCGTAGTCCGAGTACTGCACCGGGAGGACCGGCAGCGCGGACGCGGCCCCCGGCCCGGCCCGGTAGAGCTCGGTCAGCTCGCGGAAGAAGATCTCCAGGGACCAGCCGTCGCACACGATGTGGTGCATGACGACCCACAGCACGTGATCCACGGGTCCGAGGCGGGCCACGCCCACCCGCAGGAGCGGTCCCCGGCCGAGGTCGAAGGGCAGCGCGGCGGCGGCCTCGGCGAGCCGCCGGACCTCCTCCTCCCGCCGTTCCGCCGGTACACCGCCCATGTCGTGCACCTCCACCGGGACCGGCCCGGGAGGCTCGACGATCTGCCGGGGTGCGCCGTCGGCCGCCGGGAAGCGGGTGCGCAGAACCTCGTGGCGGGCGGTCAGCGCCGCCAGCGCGCCGCGCAGCGCGTCCGGGGAGAACTCCCCGCGCAGCCGGTAGGCGGTGGTGATGTTGTAGAACGGGTTTCCGGGTGCGAGCCGGTCGAGGAACCACATGCGCTGCTGGGCGAAGGACAGGACGGGAGCGCCGCCCTCCGGGGCGGGTTCGAGCGTCGGCAGGGGCCTTCCGGCGGGACCGGAGCGCGCGCCCGACGGCCGCCGCCAGCCCGGCGACGGTACGGGTCTCGAAGAACGCGCTCAGCGGGAGCTGGACGGCGAACGTCTCCCGTACGAAGGCCATGACCTGGGTCGCCAGCAGGCTGTGGCCGCCGAGGTCGAAGAAGTCGGCGTCGGCCGGAACGTGGTCCGTGCCGAGCAGCGCGGACCACAGTTCGCACAGGGTCCGCTCGGTGGCCGTCAGGGTGACGGGAGCGCTCGGGGTCTCCGCGTGTTCGCGGGGCGCGTCGGGCAGGGCCCGGCGGTCGGTCTTCCCCGACGGGGTCTGCGGCAGCGCGTCCAGGGCCGTGAACACCGTCGGCACCATGTACTCGGGGAGCCGGTCCCGCAGGTGCCGGCGCAGGGCGGCGCCGTCGGGGGAGGTGTCCGCCGCGGTCGTGTAGTAGGCGAGCAGCCGGGTGCCGGTGGCCGGGTCCTCGCGGGCCACGACCACCGCCTGGGCCCCGTCCGGGTGCTCCGCCAGCACTCCTTCGACCTCGCCCGGTTCGACGCGGAAGCCGCGGATCTTGACCTGGTCGTCGATGCGGCCGAGGAAGTGCAGGGTGCCATCGGGCTGCCGTCGTACGAGGTCGCCGGTGCGGTACAGGCGCGCGCCGGACGTCCCACGGGGGTCGGGCAGAAAACGCTCGGCCGTGGCCTCGGGACGGCGCGCGTATCCCCTGGCGGGTGCCGCGCCGCCGATCAGCAGTTCTCCCGGGACCCCGTCCGGGACCGGATCGAGGCGGTCGTCGCAGACCACGGCGGTCACGCCCTCGATGGGCCGCCCGATGGGTGGGAGCACCGGCCAGCCGCCGGGGTCCCCGGTGAGTTGATGCGCCGTCACCACATGGGTCTCGGTGGGCCCGTAGTGGTTGTGCAGGCGACATCCGGGGAGGGCCGAGAACCAGGCCCGGATCTCGTCCGTCACCTGGAGCTGCTCTCCCGCCGTGATCACGTCGCGGAGGGAACGGGGGGCGGGCCGTCCGTCGGCCGTCGCGGCCAGTCGGCGCAGTGCGGTGAACGGCAGGAACAGGCGCGTCGCCCGGCTCCGCTCCACCAGGTCCAGCAGCAGACCGGGGTCGTGACGGGCCTCCTCCGGGGCCACCACCAGTCGGCCACCCGCGCACAGGGTGGAGAAGACCTCCTGGAACGAGACGTCGAACGTCAGCGGTGTGGAGTGCACCGTGACGGGCGCCGCCGACAGCTGACTCCGCTGCCATCGCAGCAGGTTCACCAGGGGAGCGTGCGGCATACACACCCCCTTGGGACGGCCTGTCGACCCGGAGGTGTACAGCACATAGGCGGCATCCTGCGGGTGCGCCGTGACGCGCGGCGGCTCGGCCGCCCCGGGTAGCGGCTCCTCGCCGACGTGGATCCGGGGGAGCCCGGCGGCCTCGGGCAGGCGGCGGCCCGTCTCCCGGGTGGTCACCAGCACCGAGGCCCCGCAGTCGTCGAGCAGGTGGGTGAGGCGGGCGGGCGGATGGGAGGGATCCAGGGGCACATAGGCGGACCCGGCTTTGAGGACGGCCAGCATCGCCACCACCGACTCACGGCCGCGCTCCAGGCACAGTGCCACCGGAGAGTTCCGGTCCGGTGCCAGTTCCCGGATACGGCGGGCCAGACCGTTCGACCGGAATTCCAGCTCGGCGTAGTCGAGGCTTCCGCCCGGATACACGACGGCCACATTGTCGGGAGTTCTCGCGCACTGCTCCGCGATCAAGTGATGAACGCAGCTGCCGGAAACAGGCATGACGGAATCCACAGACGCCACCGATCGGATCTCATGAGCTGCGGGCGGGAAAAGAGGCTTCGCGGAGCGTGCGATGTTCCGGGCCGGGGCCGACGCTTCAGGAAGCGGGTTCCCCCCGGTCGTCCCTCGCGCCCAGCGGACACATATCGGTCCATACACGCTGTACATGGGTCAGACATTCGTCCCGGGTGCCGTGCGTTCCCTCGTCGGACCGGCCGGGGGCGTTCACCCGGCCCAACGACCGGATCGAATACTGTCGCTCCGCATTGACGGCGATCTTGAATTCCTGACCGTCATCCCCGATGAGGATCAATTCACGTCTCCAGCCGTCGCGATGTGATCACTGACAGGCGGCACGAGTGAAGAGCCTAGTGGCGTCGCTCCGGCCGGACAGCACCTCGTTTCCGCCAATTCTCGGCCGGTGCCCCGAACCGCACGCCACCGATTCCTCGGCCGTGGCCAAAAAGCCGTCATTGCCGGGCGTGGGCGGCCCCGCCACCCTGAACCCTGGTTCGCGTGACGGGCGCTGAAGCAGAGGGAGCGGTCCATGCAGGGAACGGAGTCCGGTCGGCCGCCCGCCTTGGATCCCGGCGTGCTGTGCGGCCATGAGCTGTGGTCCACGGCCCACGCCTGTCCGGTGACGGTGCGGCTGAGCGGCGATCTGGACGCCGACCGGCTGGCGCGCTGCCTCGACGAGCTGACCGGCGGTGATCCGACCGCGCCGACCTGGGCGGCCGAGCCGACCGGGCCGCACGGGCCGCACGGGCCGGAGAGTCCGCTGCCCGGACTTCCCCCGGACGCCGGGCTGCGGGCCCGGCTGCTGCGCCACGGGCCGCAGGAGCACGTACTCGCACTCCTGCTGCACCCCTCACTGTGCTCCGGCCGCTTCCTCACCGAGCTGTTCCACGAGCTGTTCGCGCGCTACCGAGGGCAGGCGCGGGGCAGCTTCGGCCCGTTGTCACCGGTCGTGCCCACCGACCGGGCCCCGTCGGACGGCACACCCCCCGCCGTGCTCGACCTGCCGGTCGACTTTCCCCGGGCGTCCCCTCCCTCCAGGTCCGGTGCCTGGATCGCCGCCACCGTGCCCGTGGACCTGGCGACCAGCCTCACCGGCCTGGGAAACCGCACGGGGGCCACCCTGTCGGACATCGTGCTCGGCGCCCTGAATCTGCTGCTGGGCCGCCTCGGGGACACCGACGACGTGACCGTGGCCGTGGCGGACGCGGCCCCGGCACCGGGCCACCTGCGCCTGCTGCGCACCGGCCTCCTCGGCGACGAGCCGTTCCTCGACCTGCTCCGGCGCTCTCGCCCCGCGGCCCGCGGACTCGAACACACCCTGTCCTGGGGGCAGTTGATCCAGGACCTGCGCCCCGGCGCCCTCGGCGCGGTCGCGGAGCCGCCGTTCCCCGTCCTCTTCGAGTCCGTGCCCGAGCCGCCCCGGCTCGCAGGCGTGTCGCTGGAGTTCCTCCCCTCCGGACACCCGGTGCAGACCCCCTTCCCACTGGCCCTTCGCCTGCGGGAAGGCAGCGAGCCGGAACTGCGCCTGCTGTACCGGACCTCGATGTTCGCCCCGGCCCGCGCGCGCACCCTGCTGGACCAGCTCACCGGTCTTCTGGGCCTGATCGCCGACGACCCGGGCCGCCCGATCAGCAGCTACCGGCTCACCCCCGAGCACCCGTCCGTCCCGCTGCCCGACCCGAGCGCCCCCCTGCCCGAGCAGCCGTACCCGCTGGTGCGGGACCTGGTCCAGGCATGGGCCTGGGCGCACCCCGACGCCGTGGCCGTCGACCAGGGCGGCCGTACGCTCGGCTACGCCGCACTCGTGGCGGCGGCCGACCGGATCCGCGCCGCACTGGCCGCGCGCGGGCTCGCGCCCGGAGACGTCGTCGCCGTGTACGGGCCGCACAGCCCCGGCCTGGTGGCCTCGCTGCTCGCGGTGTTCTCCGGCGGCGGTGTCCTGCTGGCCCTGGACCGGCGGCTGCCCGACCAGCGGCTGCACACCATGCTGGACCAGGCCGGGGCCGCCTTCCTGCTGCTGGTCGAGGAGGACGGGCGGCCGGCCGGAAGGGACGTGCTGGGCGGGCTGGAAACCGTACGGGTCGACGCGGCGTCGGCGGGTACGCCGGACCTCGGCCCGGCTCCCCGGCAACCGGCCCGGCCCGCCCTCCCCCCGATCCTGTCCGACGCCCCGGCCTGCGTGTTCTACACCTCGGGCTCCACCGGGACACCGAAGGGAGTCGTCAGCGCGCACAACAGCGTCAGCCACTATCTGGTCTGGCACCGCGACACCTTCGGGATCGGACCGGAGGACCGCTGCCCGCTGATCGCCCGGCTGTCCTTCGACGCGGTGCTGCGGGACGTCTTCCTCCCCCTGGTCAGCGGCGCGACGCTGTGTCTGGCGGAGCGCGGCGACGAGCTGGCGCCGCACGAAACCCTCGCCTGGGTGGCCGATGCGGGCATCACCTGCCTGCACGCCGTGCCCACGGTCGCCCAGTCCTGGCTGACCGGCACCCCCGCCCCGGTCGCGCCCACGGTGCGCCTGACCACCTTCGCGGGAGAGCCGCTCACCGGGGAACTGGTGGGCAGATGGCGGACAACGGCCCCCTCGGCCCGGATCGCCAACCTTTACGGAACGACCGAAAGCGTCGTCATCAAGAGCTGGTACGAGGTCCCGGGCGACTGCCCCGACGGTGTGCTGCCCGTCGGCTCGGCGCTGCCGGGCAGCCAGGTCCTCGTCCTCGGCCCCGCCCGGCGGCCCTGCGGAGTCGGCGAGGCGGGAGAGGTCGTCTTCCGCGGGCCGTACCGGAGCCGGGGCTACTGGAACACCAAGGCCGACACCGCGTCCCCGTTCACCGCCAACCCGCACACCGGAGATCCAGCCGATCTGCTCCTGCCGACCGGAGACAAGGGCCGGTACCGCCCCGATGGGTCGGTGGAACTGCTGGGCAGGCTGGACCGGCAGGTGAAGATACGGGGTGTACGCATCGAACCGGGTGAGGTCGCGGCGGTGCTCGCCGCCCATCCCCGCCTGGCTCAGGCGGCGGTCACCGCACAGCGGGACGCGGCGGGCGACACCGTGCTGGCGGCCCATGTCGTGACCGCCGCAGGACAGCCGGTCACCGCACGCGAGCTGCGCCGGTACCTGGGTGAACGCCTCCCGGCCGTGATGGTGCCCGCCGTGTTCGCCTTCCGCGCCGACCTGCCCCGCACCGCCAGCGGCAAGACGGATCTCGACGCACTGGCGGCGCCCGGATCCACCCGGACGGCGGCGCGCTCCGCGGACCCGCCCCGTACGGCCACGGAGGCGGCGCTGTGCGCGCTGTGGGCGGAGGCCTTCGGCCTGGAGCGGGTGGGGCGCGAGGAGGACTTCTTCGACCTGGGCGGGCAGTCACTGCTCGCGGCGCGCATCGTCTCCGGAATCCGGGCCCGGCTCGGGGTGGACCTACAGATCCCGGCCCTGTTCGACAGCCCCACGGTGGCCGAACTGGCCATACGCGTCGGCGAGTCGACCACGCTCGTGCCGAGCGCCCCGGTGCGCCGCCCCGACCCCGTACCGCTCGCTCCGGCACAGCAACGGCTGTGGTTCCTGCAGGAGCTGCGACCGGACAGCTCCGCCTACCACATGTCCCGCGCCTACCGGCTGAGCGGAGCGACGGACACCGCGTCCCTCCGCCGTGCGCTGGACGCCGTCGTCGCCCGGCACGAGGTGCTGCGCACCCGCATCACCACCGCCTCGGACGGACTGCCGTGCCAGACCGTCGACCCGCCGGGACCGGTCCCGCTCGGCCTCCACGACCTGAGCACCGTCCCGGCCGAGCTGCGGGAGACAGAGGCGGCCCGCCTGCTGGCGGACCTGCACGACCGCCCCTTCCGGCTCGCCCTGGACTCCGTACTGCGTCCTGCGCTCGTCCGGCTCGGCGAGGACGACCACGTCCTGTCGCTGACCATCCACCACATCGCCTGTGACGACTGGTCCTTCGACCTGCTGGAACGAGAACTCTCCGCCCGCTACGGCCCATCCGTCCCGCCGGACGGCCCGTCGACGGCACCCCTCCGCGTCCAGTACGCCGATTACGCCGCTGCTCAGCACGCCCTGCTCAGCGGCACCCCGCTCGGTACCACTCTCGACCACTGGCGGTCCCACCTGACCGGCGCCCCGCCGGTCCTGCCGCTGCCCACCGACCGCCCCCATCCGAAGACACCCTCGTACCAAGGGGCCGCGCAGCACTTCCGCATCGACGCCCCGCTGCGCGAGGCCCTCCTCGCGCTGGCCCGCGCCGAGGGCGCCACGCTGCACATGACCCTGCTGGCCGCCTGGCAGGTCGTACTGGGCCGAGCCTCGGGGCGTACGGATCTGCTGGTGGGCGTCCCCGTGGCCAACCGCCCCGACGCCGCGGCGGAGAGTCTGATCGGGTTCTTCGTCAACACGCTCGTGCTGCGCGCCGACCTCACCGGCGCGCCCGACTTCCGGCGGCTGATCGCCCGTACCCGGAAGAGCTCGCTGGAGGCGTACACCCATGCCCACCTGCCCTTCGACCGGCTCGTGCGGGAACTCGACCCGCCCCGGGAGCCCGGCCGCACTCCGCTGGTCCAGGCGATCTTCCAAGTCGTCGACAGCCCGGGGGAGGGGCTGTCGCTGCCGGGCCTCACCGTGACGCGCTTCCCGATGGAGACCCGCACGACCCACTTCGAGCTCGAAATGGAGATCACGGACGACGGCCGGGTCCTGACCGGCCGAGCCGTCCACAGCACCGAGATCTTCGACGCGGCCACCGTCAGGGGGCTGGTCGAGCAGTACCTCACGCTGCTCCGCACCGTGGTGGCCGCACCTGACGTGCCCCTGGACCTGCCGACCGCACAAGGAGTGACCGGATGAAGACGGCCGTGATGATCGGCTCGCGCGGACTGGAGGCGTTCCGCCCGGACCTGCTGGAGCACCCGGACGAAGTGCGGTTCGTGGGCATGTTCACCGAACCCGATGCCGCTCAGATCCCGGCACCCACGCGGGCCTTCCTCCAGACCGAGCACCTCGTGCCGACCTCCCTGCCCGACGCCGGCCAGCTGATGCGCCAGCAGGTCTCCCCCGCGGCCGCCGAGGCGGTGATCGGGAACCTGCTGCGGGACACACCGGCGCAGCAGGTGACCCTGCACTGCCAGAGCGAGCGGAACATGCTCATCGTCGCGCGGCTGCGTGAGCGCTTCGGCATCCGGGGGCCGCGCCGGACGGACATCGCCCCCTACCGGGACAAGCTGCTGATGAAGCGCATCCTCCAGGACGCGGGAATCCGCGTACCGGCCTTCGGAGCCTGGGAACCCGGGCGGTACGCCGCGGACCCGCCCGGCTACTTCGAGCACATCGGCAAGGCCGTGGGCGTGCCCTTCATCCTCAAGCCCGCCAGGGCCTCCGGGGGCGAGGGGGTGTTCCCCGTCGCCTCCCTCGAGGAGTTCGCGGCCCTGCCGCAGGACCTCGGCACCGGCGGGGAGGACGCGGAGTACGAGTACGAGGAGTTCCTGCGCGGCACGATGCACAGCGTCAACATCATCTCAGCGGGCGGCAGGACGCTCTTCGCCGGTGCCTCCCAGTACCTGGTCCGCTCCGCCACGACCACGCCCGGTCTCGTCAACGCCGACATGAACCTGCCCGACGGCGACCCGCGGGTGGCCCCGATGGTGGCCTTCGCCGAACGGGCGCTCCATGCTCTGGGGAGGCTCGACGGCGCCTGCCACATGGAGCTGTTCCACACCCCGGACGGCGAGCTGGTCTTCCTGGAGGTCGGCGCACGGTTCAAGGGCCTGGCCGGACTGACGGCCATGCAGCGGCACTACGGCCGCGCCCTCGCCAACACGGTGTTCGCGATCGAGAGCGGCATCAGCAGCCGCCCGTACGACGCGGACCGTACGCCCTGCTTCGACGCGGCCTTCCTGCTGCGCCGCGGGGTGGCCGCCCGCCTCGTGCCCCCCGACGTCGAGAGCCGCTTCGAGATGCGCTGGAAGGTGCGCCCCGGGCAGCGGGTGGACGTGACGGGCGAACTGGGCGGCACGTTCCTGCTGTGGAACGAGAGCGAGGAGGCGCTGCACCGCGACTTCATCAGGCTCGCGGACTACCGGCCGGTCGTCTACGCCTGACGGCGAGCTGCCGGGCGGCGTACCGTCGGTCCCGGATCGGACGGGCCCAAGGCCCCGGACCCGGCGACCCGGCGCCGGTCCGGGGCAGTTCGGCGTCGGCGGCGGCGAGCGGACGCCCGGCGACCCCGCTGTCCCTGCTGTCCCTGCCGTCCCCACAGACCGCACTGGCCGCGCTATCCCTGCTGTCCCCACCGACCCCACCGATCGCACGATCCCACTCGGCTGAAAAAGATACTTCGCCACTCGATATATGCTCGCTGCATGACACGCCAGAGTCCGTCCCTGACGGAAGCGCAGTACTTCATCCTCGCGGCGCTCCTGGACGGACCGCTGCACGGCTACGGGATCGTCAAGGCCGCCGAGCGGGCCACCGACGGGCGGCTGAGGATCGCCGTCGGCACCCTCTACGGCGCGCTGGAACGGCTCGAAAGGGCCGGTCACGTGACCCCCGGCGACGAGGAGATCGTCGACGGCCGGGCCCGGCGCTACTACCGGCTCACCGAGGACGGCCGCGGGGCGCTCGACCGGGAGGCGCTGCGGATGCGGCAGGCGGCGGCCCTCGTCCTCGGCCGCGCGCGGGAGGCCGGGGCGGCCCCCGCGTGAACCGCCTGCTGCTCATGGCCTACCCCGAGCCCTACCGCTCCCGGCAGGGACGGGAGCTGCTGGACTGCCTCGCCGAGGCGTATCCCGGCCGCTCCTGGCCCCCGCCCCGGGAGCTCGCCGCCGTCGCGCGCGCCGGGACACGGGCCCGCGCCCGCGCCGTCGTGGACGACCGGACCCGCCCGTGGTGGCTGGACGGCATCCAGCTGGCCGCCCTCGTCCTGGCCGCCCTCGCCCTCGTGCCGTACCTCCAGGACGTCTGGCACTGGGCGCTGCGCGTCGATCCCGGGCAGCACGCCATCGCCTTCGACCACGCCGGCTGGTACCCGTGGGCGGAGGGCCCCGGCACCCGGACCCGGATGCTGCCGTACGGGCTGCTCCCGCTGGTCTGTCTGGTCGCCCTGCTGCGCGGCCGGGCGTGGCTCGCGCTGCCCGCCGCCGCGACGATGGTCTACGCCGGGGCGGACTTCCCCCACGGCACGCTCTTCGGCGACGAGGGCAAAGCGGGCCTCGGCTACTACGGCCTCGGCTCCCCGATCACCGCCCGCGACCTGGTTCTCTCCGGGCTGCTGTGCGCCGCCTGCGCCGTCCTCGCGGTCTGCCGTCCCGGACGGCTGCGGCGCCACTCGTACGGCTGGCTGGTGCCCCTGGGGCTCGCCCTGTTCACCGCCGGGGCCCTGCACGTCATCGCCGTCAGCCCGTCGTTCCAGCGCGGTCTGTTCGTCCTGGAGATCGCCGGGCTCGTCGTCGCGTGGGTGGCGACGGCCGCGACCGGTGACCGCCGGTGGCTGATTCCGGTGGCGGCGTTCGCGTTCGTCCGTACGCAGGCGATCGTCCTCCAGCCCGACGGCTTCATGCGGTCGCTGCCGGACCTGGCCGTCCTGCTGCTGCTCGTCGCCCCGCTCCCGGCGCTCGCCATCGCCGCCCAGCGCCGCCAGGACCGCGCGGTCCTCGGCTAGGACCCCCGGCCGGGGCCCGCCGCCCCGCGCGTCCCGCCCTGCCCCGAACGCCCCGAAACGCCCCGACCGACAGAGAAGGCCATGACCCAGCACCTCTCCCCGCCCCCGTCCATCCGCCCGGCCGCCGGGACCGGCACGGGCGCGGCACCGGCTCCCCGGTCCTGGCTCCCGGCCGCGCTCTGCCTCCTGGCCTTCGCCGCGGTCTATCTGGTCGCGGTCCTCACCCCGTTCGGGCAGCGGGCGGAGAACCACCTGTTCAGCGGGGAGCAGGGGGCCATCCCCGCCTGGGTCTACGGCATCGCCGGGGGCGAGTACGGCTCGTGGGCGCTGCCGCCCATGGAACAGACCGCGATCCCCACCCTGCTGGTGGGTACGGCGCTCCTCGCGCTCGTCGCGGCGGCGCGCAGGCGCTGGTGGCAGGGGGTCGCGGCGGTCGGGACGGTCGTGGCCGCGATCGGCGCGAAGGAGCTGGCCGCCCGGCTGCTGCCCCGCCCCGACCTGGTGGGCGCCCGCGACTCCCTGATCGAGTCGAGCTTCCCCAGCGGACACGCGGCCGTGCCCGTCGCCCTGGTCCTGGGCGCGCTGCTCGTCGTCTCCCCCAGGGTCCGCCCGTACGTCGCCGCCGCCGGGATCCTGTGGACGACCTTCGCGGCCTCCGGGGTCCTGGCGACCTACCACCACCGGTCCAGCGACTCGCTGGGCTCCACGCTGCTCGCGTGCGGCTGCTACCTGCTCGCGGTCCGGCTGCTGCCCCGCGAGGACGCGCCCGACAGCCCGTGGCGGACCCGGGCGGTGACGGGGACCGCGCTGGCCGGGGCGGCGGCCGTCGCGCTGCTCTCCGGCGCCCGGGACGACTCGCTCCTGGAGTCGCTGGTCTTCGCGGCGGCGGGCTTCCTCTGCGCGCTGCTCCTCTGGCTCACCACCTCCCGGGGCACGCGGGCCGCCACGGGCCGGACGGCACCCTGACACCCGTACGGGAGGACCCGGCGCCCCGTACACGAGGCCGAACCCGGCCCTCGTACGGGAGCACCGGGCGGCGCCCGTACGGGAAACGGGCGGCTCCCCAGGACGAGCACCGCCCGCTGTCGTGCCGGACCCGGACCCGGACCCGATCTCGATCCGGGTCCGGGTCCGTCAGCCGCCGAGGATCGTGGTGAGGAACTCCCCGGTCCAGGCGAGCAGTTCGCGGCCCACCACCGGCTTCCCGCCGATCTTCCCGCTGGTCGGGCGCGGCACCAGGATCTGGTGGACGGCCGGCTTGATGACCACGCGCGGGTGGAGCCGCTTCAGGCGCAGTTCCTGCGACTCGCGCAGCTCCACCGGGGCGAACCGGATGCTGGAGCCCTGGAGGACGATCTCGCCGACGCCGCAGGCACGGGCCAGCATCCGCAGGCCCGCGACCAGGAGGAGGTTCTCGACCGGCTCGGGCAGCTTGCCGTAGCGGTCGGTCAGCTCCTCCCGTACGGCCCTGACGTCCTCCTCCGAGTTGGCGGCGGCGATCGACCGGTAGGCCTGGAGGCGCAGCCGCTCCCCCGGCGCGTAGTCGTGCGGCACATGGGCGTCGACCGGCAGTTCGATCTTCACCTCCAGGGGTGCCTCCTCCTCGGTGACGCCCTCCATCTGCGCCCGGTAGTCCGCGACCGCCTCGCCGACCATCCGTACGTACAGGTCGAAGCCGACGCCCGCGATGTGGCCGGACTGCTCGCCGCCGAGCAGATTGCCCGCGCCCCGGATCTCCAGGTCCTTCATGGCCACGTACATGCCCGCGCCCATCTCGGTGTGCTGGGCGATCGTGGCGAGCCGCTCGTGCGCGGTCTCCGTGAGCGGCTTCTCCGGCGGGTAGAGGAAGTACGCGTAGCCCCGCTCGCGGCCACGGCCGACGCGCCCGCGCAGCTGGTGCAGCTGCGACAGGCCGAAGTTGTCGCCGCGCTCGACGATCAGGGTGTTGGCGTTGGAGATGTCGATGCCGGACTCGACGATCGTGGTGGACACGAGGACGTCGAACTTGTTCTCCCAGAAGTCGACGACGACCTGCTCCAGGGCCTGCTCCGACATCTGGCCGTGGGCCGTGGCGATCCGCGCCTCGGGCACGATCTCCCGCAGCCGGGCCGCCGCGCGGTCGATGGAGTCGACCCGGTTGTGGATGTAGAAGACCTGGCCCTCGCGGAGCAGTTCGCGGCGGATGGCGGCGCCGATCTGCTTCTCCTCGTACGGTCCGACGAAGGTGAGGACCGGGTGCCGCTCCTCCGGCGGGGTGGTGATCGTGGACATCTCGCGGATGCCGGTGACGGCCATCTCCAGCGTGCGGGGGATGGGGGTGGCCGACATGGTGAGGACGTCGACGTTGGCGCGGAGCTTCTTCAGCTGCTCCTTGTGCTCGACGCCGAAGCGCTGCTCCTCGTCGACGACGACCAGGCCCAGGTCCTTGAACTTCGTCTCCGACGAGAACAGCCGGTGGGTGCCGATGACGATGTCGACCGAGCCCTCCCGCAGCCCCTCCAGGGTCGCCTTCGACTCGGTGTCCGTCTGGAACCGGGACAGCGCCCGCACCTTCACCGGGAACTGGGAGTACCGCTCGCTGAACGTGCCGAAGTGCTGCTGCACGAGCAGGGTGGTGGGGACGAGGACGGCGACCTGCTTGCCGTCCTGCACCGCCTTGAACGCGGCCCGCACCGCGATCTCGGTCTTGCCGTAGCCGACGTCTCCGCAGATCAGCCGGTCCATGGGGACCGTCTTCTCCATGTCCTCCTTCACCTCGGCGATGGTGGACAGCTGGTCGGGGGTCTCGGCGTACGGGAAGGCGTCCTCCAGCTCCCGCTGCCAGGGGGTGTCGGGGCCGAAGGCGTGGCCGGGGGCCGCCATCCGCGCCGAGTACAGCTTGATCAGGTCGGCCGCGATCTCCTTGACGGCCTTCTTCGCGCGCTGCTTGGTCTTCGTCCAGTCGGCGCCGCCGAGCCGGTGCAGCGTCGGTGCCTCGCCGCCGACGTACTTGGTGACCTGCTCCAGCTGGTCGGTGGGGATGTACAGCCGGTCGCCGGGCTGTCCGCGCTTGGCGGGGGCGTACTCGACGAGGAGGTACTCGCGGGTGGCGTCCTGCACGGTCCGCTGGACCATCTCCACGTACCGGCCGACACCGTGCTGCTCGTGCACGATGTAGTCGCCGGGCTCCAGGGTCAGCGGGTCGATGGTCTTGCGGCGCTTGGCGGGCATCCGCTGCCCGTCCTTGCCCGCTGCCTTCTGGCCGGACAGGTCGGTCTCGGTGAGGACCGCGAGGCGGAGCGCCGGGTCCACGAAGCCGTGGTCGATGGAGCCCCGGACGACATGGACGACGGCCGGGGAGATCTCCGCCAGGTCGGTGTCGAGCCGGGCGGCGATGCCCTCGCCGCCGAGGACCTCGACCGTACGGGTGGCGGGGCCGTGGGCCTCGGTCACATAGACCGTGCGCCAGCCGTCGGACAGCCAGCCCTTGGTGTCGGCGAGCGCGCGGGCGGTGTCGCCCCGGTAGGACTCGGGGGCCCGCATCCCCAGGGTGAGGGTGTCGCCCGTGACGGTCTCGTCCGCCGCGAACGGCGACACCGACCACCAGGCGATGCCCAGCTCGCGGGCCCGGTCACGGACGTCCGCGATCCCCCACAGGGAGGCCGCGTCGACGTCGATCGGGGCCTCGCCGCCGCCCGCCGTCGCCGCCCAGGACGCCTGGAGGAACTCCTGGCTGGTGGCGACCAGGTCGGCGGCCCGGGTCCTGACCCGCTCGGGGTCGCAGACCACCGTCATGGAGCCCTGCGGCAGCACGTCGAGGAGGAGTTCCATGTCGTCGACGAGGACCGGCGCCAGGGACTCCATGCCCTCGACGGCGATGCCCTCCGCGATCTTCCCCAGGAGTTCGCCCAGCTCCGGGTGGGCCTCGGCGAGGGCCGCCGCCCGCTCCCGTACCGAGTCGGTGAGGAGCAGCTCCCGGCAGGGCGGCGCCCACAGTCCGTGCTCGGCGACCTCCAGGGACCGCTGGTCGGCCACCTTGAAGTAGCGGATCTCCTCGACGTCGTCGCCCCAGAACTCGACCCGGAGCGGATGCTCCTCGGTGGGCGGGAAGACGTCCAGGATGCCGCCGCGCACGGCGAACTCGCCGCGCTTCTCGACCAGCTCCACGCGCGCGTACGCGGCGGCGGCGAGGCCCTCGACGATCTCGTTCAGATCGGCCGTCCCGCCGGACCTGAGCGCCACGGGCTCCAGGTCGCCCAGGCCCTTGACCTGCGGCTGGAGCACGGACCTGATGGGGGCGACGACCACGCTGACCGGTCCGGCCGCCGGGTCGTCGGAGCGCGGGTGGGCGAGGCGGCGCAGCACCGCGAGGCGACGGCCGACGGTGTCGGAGCGGGGCGAGAGCCGCTCGTGCGGCAGGGTCTCCCAGGAGGGGAACTCGGCGACGGTGTCGGGGTCGAGGAGCGAGCGCAGGGCGGCGGCGAGGTCCTCGGCCTCCCGGCCGGTCGCGGTCACCGCGAGCACCGGGCGCCCCGAGTCCCGGGCGAGCGCGGCGACGGTGAAGGGCCGGGCGGCGGCCGGTCCGACCAGGTCCACGTGCGGGCGGTTGCCGTCGGCTGCGGCCTTCACCGCCTCCGCGAGGGCCGGATCCTTGACGACTACGTCGAGCAGGCCGTGCAGGCTCATGAAGCTTTCCATCCCGGAGGGTGACGGGGGCGGTCAACGCGAACAGCCCGACACGTGGTCACGGGCCGGGGTGCTCCCGGGCGCGTACGGCCCGGTGCGACCAGCCTACGGCGTACCACTGTCACCTGCCCGAGCGAACCCGGGACGGGGGGCCGCTCGGGCGGGTGACGGAGGGGGCGCGAGGGCCGCCCGTACGGGGCAGCCCGTACGGGGACAGCCAGCCGTACCGGGACGGAGCCCCGTACGGGGACAGCCGTACGGCCCCGGGCGGACCTGGCAGGGTCCTTCCGGGGCCGTACGGGGTCCTGGGGCGCCGTGCGGCAACTCGGCACCCACCCGCTCACCGCCGCCGCGTGCGGCTCGCTGCCCGCTACTCGCTGGCGATGGCGTTCAGGACGTTCATCCGGCCCGCCCGGAAGGCGGGGACGAGGGCCGCGAAGAGGCCGACGAAGGCCGAGCCGACGAAGACGGTGAGGATCGTCGCCCAGGGGATGTCGAGGACGCCGAGCCCGTCGAGGGCGAGGAGCTTCTGGGCGGAGGTGCCCCAGCCCATGCCCAGGCCGAGGCCGAGGAGCGCGCCGAAGAGGGCGATGACCACCGACTCCAGACGGATCATGCGGCGCAGCTGGCGGCGGGAGAGGCCGATGGCCCGCATGAGGCCGATCTCGCGGGTCCGCTCGACGACCGAGAGGGCCAGGGTGTTCACGACCCCGAGGACGGCGACGACGATCGCGAGGGCGAGGAGCCCGTACACGATGTTGAGGAGCTGTCCGACCTGGTCCTGGAGGGCCTTCTTGTAGTCGGCCTGGTTGTTGACCTGGTACTGCGGGTAGGGCGCGAGGGCGTCCTTGAGCGCCTGGTACGCCTGGGTCTCCTGGCCGTCCTTCGCGCTGGCGAGGAGCAGCAGGCTCTGCGGCGTCCGCTCGACGGGCAGGTGCTCGGCGAGGGTGGCGAGGCTGGTGTACATCGCCCCGTTGTCGACGTTGCCGGTGTCGGCGGTGATCGCCGCGACCTTCAGCCGTGCCTTGTCGCCGCCCTTGAAGGCGACCGTCAGGACGTCGCCGACCTTGACGCCGTGCTCGGTGGCGTAGTCGCTGCCGACGGACATGGCGCCCTTGCCGTAGGCGTCGGTGAGCTTGCCGGCCGTGGTCTCGCGGCGCAGGTCGTCCACGTACGTGGGGTCGGTGGCGGCCAGGTCGGCGGTGGTGGTCCGGCCGCGCGGGTCGGTGACGGTGGCGTCCACCCACTTGTAGGAGGTGAGGTGGTCCAGGCCGGGGGTCTTCGCCAGGGCGGCCTGGGCCTGCGGCACGATCGGCTGGCCGGTGGCGGACTGGACGATGAAGTCGGCGCCGACGGACCGGTCGAGTTCGTCGGTGACCGAGGCGACCATCGAGGAGCCGACGACGGAGAGGCAGGCGACGAGCGCGAGGCCGATCATGAGGGCCGCGCCGGTGGCGCCGGTGCGGCGCGGGTTGCGGAGCGCGTTGCGTTCGGCGAGGCGTCCGACGGGGCCGAAGACCCGCAGGACGACGACGCCGAGGGCGCGGACGACGAAGCCCGCGAGGAGCGGTCCGACGACGACGAGGCCGAGCAGGGAGAGGACGACGCCGAGGGCGAGCCAGAGGGAACCGGGCTTGGCCTCCTCGGCGCGGGCGGCGGCGACGAGCCCGGCGGCCCCGGCGGCGGTGAGGGCCAGGCCGACGGCGGCGCGGACCCGGCCCGCCCGGCCGTCGGCGGGGGTGCCCGCGTCCCGGAGGGCGGCCATCGGGGAGACCTTCCCGGCGCGGCGGGCCGGGACGTAGGCGGCGAGGACGGTGACGACGATGCCGAGGAGGAGACCGATGGCGGGGGTCGTCCACTTCACGGTGAGGTCGCGGGTGGAGAGTTCCATGCCGATGGACGACATGACCTTCATGAGGCCGACGGCGAGGCCGACGCCCGCGACGACCCCGGCGGCGGAGCCGAAGAGGCCGAGGAGCAGCGCCTCCACGAGGACGGACCGGTTGACCTGCTTGCGGCTGGAGCCGATGGCCCGCATGAGGCCGATCTCGCGGGTGCGCTGGGCGACCAGCATCGAGAAGGTGTTGACGATGAGGAAGATGCCGACGAGGAAGGCGATTCCGGCGAAGCCGAGCATCGCGTACTTCATGACGTCGAGGAAGGAGCCGAGTTCCGTCCGGCCCTCGTCGGCGGTCTCGGCGGCGGTCTGGAGCTCGTAGGCGCCGCCGCCGAGGGAGGCGGCGATGTTCCGCTTGACGGCGTCGTGGCTGACGCCGGGCTTCGCGTCGACGGTGATCTGGGTGAACAGGCCGGTCTTGCCGAGGAGTTCACGCTGGGCGGTGGCGGTCTCGAAGTAGACGACGGTGGCGCCGGGGTTGGTGACCTTGAAGTCGACGAGGCCGGAGATCTCGGCGGTGAAGTCGCCGGTGACGGAGATGACGCGCAGGGTGTCGCCGAGCTTCAGGCCGTTCTTCTCGGCGGTGGCGCCGTCGACGACGACGTCGGTGGGGCCGCGCGGTTCGTGGCCGGAGGAGAACTCCACCGAACGCAGTTCGCTGTCGCTCCAGTTGGCGGCGATGGTCGGGGCGCCGCTGGTGGGTCCGATGTTCTTGTCGCGGGAGTCCACGACGGTGACGCCGGTGGAGACGACGGTGCCCCGGGCGTCCTGGACGCCCTCGGTCTTCTCGACCCGCTCGACGAGGGAGGCGGGGAGCGCCTCGGGCCGGCCGGTCTGCGGGGTGCCGCCCGCGTCGGAGTCCTCGGGGCCGACGGTGACGTCCGAGGCGGTGACCGCGAAGAGCTTGTCGAAGGTCGTGTTCATGGTGTCGGTGAACACGAGGGTGCCGCAGACGAAGGCGACGGAGAGCAGGACGGCGACGGCGGAGAGCGCCATGCGTCCCTTGTGCGCGAAGAAGTTGCGCAGGGAGGTCTTCAGGACGCTCATGAGGTCCGCCCGCGCGCGTCGAAGTCCTTCATCCGGTCGAGGACGGCTTCGGCGGTGGGCCGCTCCATCTCGTCGACGATCCGGCCGTCGGCGAGGTAGAGGACGCGGTCGGAGTAGGAGGCGGCGACCGGGTCGTGGGTGACCATGACGATCGTCTGGCCGAGTTCGTCGACGGAGGTGCGGAGGAAGCCGAGGACTTCGGCACCGGCGCGGGAGTCCAGGTTTCCGGTGGGCTCGTCGCCGAAGATGATCTCGGGCCGGGCGGCGAGCGCGCGGGCCACGGCCACGCGCTGCTGCTGGCCGCCGGAGAGCTCGTTCGGGCGGTGCTTGAGCCGCTCGGAGAGACCGACGGTGTCGACGACCCGGCGGAGCCATTCGGCGTCCGGCTTGCGGCCCGCGATGTCCATGGGCAGCGTGATGTTCTCGATGGCGCTGAGCGTCGGCAGCAGGTTGAACGCCTGGAAGATGAAGCCGATCCGGTCCCGGCGGAGCTGGGTGAGCTTCTTGTCCTTGAGCCGGGTTATCTCGGTGTCGGCGAGGTGGATCTCGCCGCTGGTGACGGTGTCGAGTCCGGCGAGGCAGTGCATCAGGGTCGACTTGCCGGAGCCCGAGGGGCCCATGATGGCGGTGAACCGGCCACGGGCGATGTCGACGTCGACGTGGTCGAGGGCGAGGACCCGGGTCTCGCCGGAGCCGTAGGCCTTGACGACCTGGCGTGCCCGTGCGGCAACGGCCGAACTCAGTCCGGTTTCCCCGGACTTGGGGATGGTCACAGCCGTTGTCACGGTTTCTCCTCGGAGCAGTGGGTGGTGTAGGTCCAAGTTAAGGAGCCCGTGGGCGCGTTCTCCTCCTCCGCCGGTACGAACGACCCCTGGCCCGTATGGGGGAGAGGCCCCTAGGGGTTCCTCCACCCGTGGTCCGAGTGGGACCCTGGCCCCGCTCATTTAGATGTATGGGGAAATGAGGGCTCGGTGGGGGAACCGTACGTGGGGAAGGCCGTGACGGCGGGCCCGGCGGCGCCGTCCCCGCCCGGCCGTGGCCTGGTCCTGGCGCTGATGCTGGGCATGGGTCTCGCCGCCGTGGACGGCACGATCGTGGCCACCGCCGTGCCGCAGATCGTCGGCGACCTCGGTGGCCTTTCGGTCTTCTCCTGGCTGTTCTCCGGCTATCTGCTCGCCGTGACCGTGACCCTGCCGGTGTACGGCAAGCTCAGCGACACCTTCGGCCGCAAGCCGGTCCTGGTCGCCGGGGTCGTCCTCTTCCTCGTCGGCTCCCTGCTGTGCGCCGCCGCCTGGGACATGGCGTCCCTGATCGCCTTCCGGGTCGTCCAGGGGCTCGGCGGCGGCGCCCTCCAGGGCACGGTCCAGACGATCGCCGCCGATCTGTACCCGCTGAAGGAGCGCCCCAGGATCCAGGCGAAGCTGTCCTCGGTGTGGGCCGCGTCCTCGGTCGCGGGCCCGGCGGCGGGCGGCCTCCTCGCGGGATACGCGGACTGGCGCTGGATCTTCCTCGTCAACCTGCCGATCGGGCTGCTCGCGCTGTGGCTGATCGTCCGCCACCTGGTGGAGCCGGGGCGGCCTCCGGCGGCCCGGGGGCGGGACCGGACGGCGGGGCCCGCGCCCCGCGCCCGGGTGCGGATCGACTGGCCCGGGGCGCTCGGGATCTTCGCCACGGGGGCGCTGCTGCTGACCGCGCTGGTCCAGGGCGGTGTCGCCTGGCCGTGGCTGTCGGGGCCGTCCCTCGGGCTGTTCGCGGGGGCGGCGGTCCTCGCCGCCGTCACCGTCGTGATCGAGCGGCGCGCCGCCGAACCGGTCATCCCGGGCTGGGTCTGGCGCCGCCGGACGATCGCCGCGGTGAACCTGGCCCTGGGCGCGCTCGGTCTGCTGATCGTCGCGCCGACGGTGTTCCTGCCGACGTACGCGCAGTCCGTGCTGGGGCTGGGCCCGATCGCCGCCGGGTTGGTCCTGTCGGTGATGACCCTGAGCTGGCCGATCAGCGCCGCGTTCGCGGACCGGGTGTACAACAGGATCGGTTTCCGGCTGACGGCGGTCGTCGGCATCTCCCTGGCGCTGCTCCTGCTGCTGGCGTTCCCGTTCCTGCCGTTCCCCGGGGAACCCTGGCAGCCCGCCCTGCTGATGCTGCTCCTCGGCGCGGCCATCGGCCTCTTCCAACTGCCGCTGATCGTCGGGGTCCAGTCGACCGTCCCCTACGGGGAGCGGGGCACGACGACGGCGTCGGTGCTGTTCTGCCGCCAGGTCGGCCAGAGCGTGGGCGCGGCGCTGTTCGGTGCGCTGGCGAACGGCGTCCTCACCGCCCGGCTGGGCGACGGCGGGGACCTGGACACCCTGGCCCGCGCGCTGGACGCCCCGGCGTCACTGACCCCGGAGACGACGGAGAGCCTGCGCCGGGCGGTGGACGCGGCGGTGGACCACGTCTACGTGGGCGCGGCCTGCGCGGCGGCCCTGGCCCTCCTGGTCCTCCTCACCCTGGCCCCCCGCCGCTTCCCGGTGGTGGGCGAGGCGAAGGGGGGCGCGGAGTGACCTCGTACAGAACGGGGTTGTCCTACCGGACGGAGGCGAGCCGGAGGAAACCGCCCCAGGCGTCACGGGAGACCTGAAGACCCTGCCGGGTCACGTCCTTGGAGTCCCGCACGTGCACGGCTCCGGCGCCGGGGGCGACCTCGACGCAGTCGCCGCCGTCCCCGCCGCTGTGGCTGCTCTTGAACCAGGTGAGGCGTTCCGTGATGTTCATGGCTCTCCCTTTCAGCGCAGCTGTCCACTAGGCCGTGGCGAGCCGGAGGAAACCGCCCCAGGCGTCACGGGAGACCTGAAGACCCTGCCGGGTCACGTCCTTGGAGTCCCGCACGTGCACGGCTGCGGCGCCGGGGGCGACCTCGACGCACTGGCCACCCTCGGTTCCGCTGTAGCTGCTCTTGAACCAGGCGAGGGGCTCGGGGTTGTTCATAGCTCTCCCAGCAACTTCTCGATGAACTCCAGTGACTCTCGCGGGGTGAGAGCCTGTGACCGGATAATCCCATAGCGAGCTGCCGCAAGGACTGTCTGCTCCGGGTCAGTTGCCAGCGAGCTCGTGTTCTGCGCCTCGACGTACAAGAACTTCTTGCCGTCCTTACGCGTAACCACCGTGAACGGGCCGTTCACACCCGCGTTGTCCTCGGATTCGGTGGGCATGACCTGAATCTCCACATTCCGCCGCTGCCCGATCAGGAGCAGGTGCTCCAGTTGGCCACGCACCACAGACTTGCCGCCGTACCGGTGCCGTAGGACCGCCTCGTCCATGACGAAGCCGAGCAACGGAGCCGGGCGTCGGTCGAAGATGTCCTGTCGTGCCAGTCGGGCCGTCACTCGCTGCTCGATCGTCTCCCCGTCCAACGGCGGGCGCCTCATGTCCAGGAGGGCCCTCATGTATTCCTCGTTCTGCAGCAGTCCATTGACCACCATCGTGTCGTACACCAGCAGCTCTATGGCCTGCTTCTCCAGCTGTGCCATCCCCTGGAAGAACACCGGGTACTGGGCCTTCTCCAGCTGTTCCTTCCAGACCGTCAGCAGTCCACCCGCTCCAAGGACCTCGTCCGACTGGTCGATCGCGCGCGGCGGTGGAATTCGCCGCCCCTGCTCGAAGGAGGCGATGGTGGAAGCCGAGTATCCAAGGCGCCTGCCGAACTCCTCCCGCTCCATCCCCGCCCGGGTCCGCAGCATCTTCATGCTCTGCCCGAAGGCCGCCACCACGCCCTGACCGGACTTGTCCGCCGACCGTCCGGCGTCCGCCGTCCCGGGCTCCGGTGCCGCGCCCGCCTGCTCATCCGCCATCGCGCCCCGCCTCTCGTACCTGCACCGACGGCAGGCGTACAAGGCCATCGCGTCGGTGCGTCACCACTGGTCACGCTACGCCACCAGGAGGAGCTTGGTGGGCATGACGAACAACCTCAACCGCCCCGCCGAGACCACCCAACTCGGCTACCTCACAGGTCGCTTGAACACGCATACGTTTTCCATGCGCTTCACCTCCACGCCCCGGGGCGCCCGGCTCGCGCGGCGGCTGGCGGGGATGCGGCTGGACGAGTGGGGGGTGCCGTACGGGAGCGGGCCGCACGAGGCCGCCGTCCTGGTGGTGGCCGAACTGGCGGCGAACGCGGTGCTGCACGGGCACGTGCCGGGGCGGGACTTCCACCTGCTGCTGCGCGTCACGGCGGGCCCCCGCCCGTGCGTACGGATCGAGGTGAGCGACACCCGCGCCGAACGGCTCCCGCCGCGCCCGGAGACCGGCCCGGCCCCCGCTCCCGGCCTGACGGAGGGAGGCCGGGGGCTGCTCCTCGTCGACGGCCTCGCCGAGCGGTGGGGCTGGTACCCGAGGGAGCAGGGGCCGGGCAAGACGGTGTGGGCGGAGTGCGCCCTCCCGCGAAAGGGCGGGAGCCCGTCTGCCGCTCCGGGCACATCCGACGCCGTGGCCATGAGGCCCCCGGCACCGACAGGAGAGAAAGGCACCGCACCGATGACACGGACTCCCGCGCCGTGGGGAACGCACCGCATGGGGCCCTTCACGGCCACCGCCACAGTCCCCCGGTACACACCCGTGATCGACCCCGAAACCCAGGTCGCCGTGATCATGGACGAGTACGGCCGGACCATCGAGCTGGGCGACCACGGCACCAGCACGAGCGGCCTGACACCCACCACGACCTCTCCCGGTGACGGGTCCGGCCCGGGTGGTGCGACCGACGCGGACAGTACCGAGTCGTACGACCAGGACCAGGGTTCCGACTGATGCGGGACGACGGACCGGTGCTGGTGCTGACCAACCCGTCGGACGTGACGGCCGACGTGGTGCTGCGGCTGCTCGCCGACCGCAGGGTCCCCGTGGTCCGCCTCGACCCCGGCACCGACCTGTACACGGACGCCTCGCTGACCGCCACGTACGGTACGGACGGCCGCCGGGGCACCCTGCGCACGGCGAGCCGGTCGACCGGCATCGACCAGGTGCGATCCGTCTGGGTCCGCAGACCCTCACCCCACCACGGACCGCCGGGGCTGAACGACCGGGACCGCCGGTTCGCCGTGGAACAGACGCTGTGGGGAGCGGGGGGCGTCCTCGCGTCTCTGCCGGACGCGCACTACGTCAATCACCCCTGGAACAACCGGGCCGCCGAGTTCAAGCCCGCTCAGCTCTCGGCCGCACGGCGCTCCGGGTTCCCCGTCCCCAGCACGGTGATCACCAACGATCCAGCCGAGGCCAGGAAGTTCACCGCGCGCCACCGTGGCGGAGCCGTCCACAAACCGCTGTGGAACACGCCCTACCGGGTGGACGGCCGACCGCACGGCGTGTGGGTGCGGGAGGTGCGCGCGGACGAGATCACCGACGCCGTGTCCGTCTGCCCGCACCTGTTCCAGGCCAAGGCCGACAAGGCCTTCGACGTACGGGTGACCGCCGTGGGCGGCCGACTCTCCGGGGTCAGGATCGACAGTCCCGATCTCGACTGGCGCCACCGTCAACACCTGATGACGTGCACGCCGATCGAGGTACCGGACGCGGTCACGCGCGCCGTGGCCGCGTACCTCACCCAATTCCGTCTGGCCTACGGCGCGTTCGACTTCGCCGTCACCGCAGAGGACGTCTGGTACTTCCTGGAGTGCAACCCGAACGGGCAATGGGCGTGGCAACTGCCGGAGACCACCACGGCAATCGCCCACGCCATCGCCGACCAGTTGGAGAAAGGACCCGGAACGTGAGCGCATCGGCACGGCTCCGTCAGACCCTGGCGGAGGGACTCACCGAGGGCGGCACCTTCACGGAACCCGGATGGCGCGACGCCGCCGGGGCGGTACCGCGCGAGTTGTTCACCCGGTCCTACTTCAGGCCGGTGCCCGGCACCGTGCCCACCGCCTACCGCCCCGTCCGGGAGGGCGAGCCCGGATGGTTGGAGGGCGTCTACTCCGACGAGACGCTGATCACCCAGCTGGACGGCCGGATCAGGCCCGACGACGTGCCCGGGAGAACCGTGACCGGTTCCCCCTCGTCATCGTCCACCCTGCCGTCCCTGGTACTGCGCATGTGGCAGCGCCTCGGAGCCGAGACCGGACACCGGGTGCTGGAGATCGGCACCGGAACGGGCTACTCGACCGCCCTCGGCGCACACCGCCTCGGGGAAGCCCGCCTCACCAGCGTCGAGTACGACCCGGTGGTCGGGGAGGGCGCCGCCGCAGCGCTCGGGGCAGCCGGATTCGCGCCCCGGCTGATCATCGGTGACGGCCTGCGCGGCGATCCGGCCGGGGGCCCGTACGACCGGCTGATCGCCACCTGTTCGGTCCGGTACGTCCCGCTGCCGTGGCTCCACCAGGTGCGGCCGGGCGGGCGGATCCTGGTCACCCTGTCCGGGTGGAGCTACGCCAACGCCCTCGCGCTGCTGCGCGTCACCGGCCCCGGGGAGGCCACGGGCCGGTTCCTGCCCGGCTGCACCAGCTTCATGATCGCCCGGCCGCACGACCGCCCGCCCCGCCCGGTGCTGGCCCTGCTGCCGGGAGACCTGCGTCCGAGCCGGATCGACCCCGCGAAGCTCGACGACTGGACCGGCGGATGGGTCGCGCAGCTCGCCGCGCCCTCGGCCGAACGCATGGGGACCGGAGCCGAACAGATCCTGTGGGACGTGTCCACCGGTTCACAGGCCCGGACGGCCCCCGACCCCGAGGGCGGATGGACCGTCGTCCAGCGCGGTCCCGTCCGTCTGTGGGACCGGGTGGAGCGGGCCGTTCAGCGCTGGCAGGCCGCCGGGGAGCCTCATCAGGAGGATTTCGGCATCACGGTCTCGCCCGGCGGTCAGCGGGTGTGGCTCGGCACCGAGGACGACCCCGGGTGGCTCCTGCCGATCTGAACCGGCACATTTGCGGGCCCCGGCTCACCGCCCACTCGGCAGCAGTCCCCGGCCCCCGGCAGCCGGCGGAACAGACCCGGACAGACACGGACAGGCACGGACAGGCCCTGGAACAGCTCGTCGTACGCCAGGGACGCGGCGGCGTTCGTCTTCGCGCCCGGCTTGAAGGGGGCCTTCCAGTTGCCCGTGCCCGCGTAGAAGGTGGCGTTGCCCGTGGCCGCGATCAGATCGACGCGGCCGTCGCCGTTGGCGTCGCCGACTCCGACGAGGTCGGTGAAGCCGCCCCAGCCCGCCCCGCCCCGCTCGCGCGCGGCGAAGGGCGCGGTCGCACGGCCCGTTCCGGGGTACAGCCAGAGGATCCCGGACTTGTCGGTGGCCAGCAGGTCGGGCCTCCCGTCTCCGGTGACGTCACCGCCCGCGCCCGCCGTCCGCCCGCTACCCGTCCCCCCGCTTCCGGGGCGATACGCAGAAGGGGTGGCCCGCCGGGTCCAGGAGGACCCTCCACAGGTCGGGGCGGGGCTGCTGTTCCGGCAGGGTCGCGCCCCACTCCACGAGCCGGGCCACCGCCTCCTCCAGGTCGTCGACGTCGAAGTCCAGGTGCATCTGCTGGGGCACTCCGGGCGCGGGCCAGGTCGGCGGCCGGTGGTCGTCGACCCGTTGGAAGCCGAGCAGCAGCCCGCCCCCTTCACCGCCGCCGACCGCCGCGAAGTCGGCGTCCGAGCGCGGGTGCGGCGGCAGTCCGGTCGCCCGGTGGTAGAAGTCGGCGAGGGCCAGCGGGTCGGCGCAGTCGAGGTTGACGGCCGTCGGTCTCATCAGCATGGCGGGGAGCCTAGATCGTGCGACGGGAGCCCGTGCCGTACGGCGGGAAGCCCGTGCCGTACGGAGAGGACGCCCGGACCGTACAGGCGGGACGCCCGGGACCGTACGGGAGGGGAAGCCCGTGCCCTACGGCGGGCAAGGCCCTGACCCGCGCTCCCGGGGCCTCCCGGTCGGGCAGCCCCGGACCGGACCGGCTACGGCGCGGGTCGAGCCATCCCCCCGTCCAGGCGGACCGTCCAGGTGTCCCCCACCGCGCGGCGCAGGACGACCGGACCCGCGACCTCCGCGACGGCGGCGGGCGCGTCCGACAGCCTCAGCGGGCTGTCCGGGACACCGTTCCGGGTGTACCTCGGCAGCTCGCCGTGGCAGTCGAAGGCGTGGAGGGGCGGATCGTCGCCGAACCACGCGGGCCGGTTCTCCTCGGCCCACGCGGTCACGGCGTCGAGCCGGTCCGGATGCGCGAGGAGGTGCTCGGGCGCGGGCCCGTCGCCGAACCGCACGAGGAAGCCGTGCGCGTCGACCGCCCACCAGTCCCAGGTGAACCCGGGCCTGGGGTGCCGCAGGACCGTCACGGCGTCACCGGGTCCGGACCGCGCCGGAGCACCGAGCGGGCGTCGGCCGGACACTCACCGCACCACCGGCCGGGCGCCGGACGGACCGTCCGCCGGGGCTCGGGGCGGGGCGACCACCGGCCAACGGCCTTGCACGGCAAAGGTTTTCACCGGTCCAGGTCACCGGGCCCCGCCCGTCGGACCCCGGTCACCGGGCCCCGGCCGCCCCCTCAGTCCAGACAGAACTCGTTCCCCTCGACGTCCTGCATCACGAGGCACGACTCGTTGAAGCCGTCCGCGCGGAGCAGGTACAGGCGTGTCGCGCCGAGGGCTTCCAGCCGGGCGCACTCCGCCTCCAGGGCGGCCACGCGCTCCTCGCCGACGAGTCCGGTGCCGACCCGGATGTCGAGGTGCAACCGGTTCTTGACGGTCTTGCCCTCGGGGACGCGCTGGAAGTACATGCGCGGGCTCACTCCCGTGGGGTCCGCGCAGACGAATCCGGCGCCCTGCCGCTCGGGCGGCAGCGAACGGCCGTACGCGTCCCAGTCGGCGAACCCCTCCGGGGGCGGCGGCACGACGTACCCGAGCACCTCGCACCAGAAGCGGGCGACGCGCTCGGGGTCCGCGCAGTCGAAGGTGACCTGGAACTGCCTGATCGATGACATCGGCGCACCCTAGCAGCGGGTGCCGCCGGTCAACCTCCCTATTTTCCGGGGGCGTCGGGCGGGACCCCACCGCTCGCCGTCCCCCGGGCGGGCGGACCCCCTACCGCTCGTCGTCCCCCGGCGCCACCCGGCCCGTCAGGGCCGCGAGCGAGTGCCGGATGTGCTCCATGTGCGCGTGGATCTCCTCGCGCGACTCGTCGTGCTCCCGCAGCACCCGCTCGGTCTCCCGCTCGGTCCGCTCCGCGCGCAGCCGCGCCTCCGCGAGCACCTCGCCCGCCCGCGCCTCCGCGTCCTCCTGGCCGTGCCGGGCCTGCTCCTCGGTCCGCGCCAGCGCCCGGCGGACCTCCCCCAGCCGTGCCTCGGCCGCCGTGAACAGTTCCTCGTGCCGTGCGTCGAGCGCCGCCGTACGGGCTCCCTCCGCGCGGTCGGCCTCGTCCCGTACGGCCGTCTGCTCCGCCTCCTGCTCGGCGAGGAGCCGTGCCGCGCGCCGCTCGGTCTCCTCGAAGGCCTCCCGCGCCCCGGCCAGCCGCTCCTCCGCCTCGCGGCGGGCCTCCGTCGTGAGCTCCTCGGCCCGGCCCCCGGCCGTCTCCAGGGTCGCGCGGGCCGCCCCCTCGGCAGCCTTGCGGAGCCCCTGCGCGTACACCCGCGCCGCCTCCGCCGCGTCCAGGGCCGCCGTCTCGGCGGCCTCCGCGAAGGCCTGCGCCGAGGCCTCGGCCTCCCGTACGAGCCGTTCGTCCTCCTGCTCGGCGAGTTCCAGGATGCTCCGGGCCCGGTCGCCCAGGGACTCGTACCGCTGCGGCGGGAGCGCCTCGGCGTGCTCGCGCAGCCGGACGGCCTCGGCGGCCATCTCCTCGGCGAGGACGGTGAGCCGCGCGGCCCGCTCCCAGGCGCCGTCCCGCTCATCGGAGAGCGCGGCGAGGTGGCGGTCGACCTGCTCGGGCCGGTACCCGCGTCCCCGTCCTACGGCGAAACTCATCCTTGGCGCCCCTTCCCTGTGACCGAACGTCCAGGATGCTTGATAAGAACGGACAAAAGGCGCCCAACGTGCATACACGTCGAGCGCCTTTCATCACATTCTGTCTTACCGGATCACCGGATCATAGGAAAATCGCTGTTCTCCGCAAGTTCCCGCGAGCTGCCTACAGCAGGCCGTCCCACATCTGCTCCAGAAGCACCGACCACCAGTTCTCCGGCGACGACAGAGCCGCCGGGTCCAGCATCGCCAGCTGCGCCTGGAAGTCGACCGTCCAGCGGCCCGCCTGCTCCGGGTTGAGCCCGAACCGCAGCCGCCACATCCGGCCGAGCAGCGCCATCGAGCGCGTGAACTCCGGCAGCCCGGTGTTCACGAACTGCGGCGGCACCGACTGCCCGCCGGGCCCCGCCTCCACCGGCACCGCCACGATGTGCGCGGTCCCGTACTGGACACAGAGCGCCCGGCCGAAGTCCGAACCGAGCACCAGGTACGAACTCGCGTCCGGCGCGGCCTGCACCTGCCGCTGAGCCGCCAGCTCCGCCAGCGTCGGCACCACCGGCATCGCGGGCTGCGCCCAGAAGAACGGCCCGAAGTCCGCGGGCAGCCCCGCCCACACCAGCGTCCGCGCCACCAGCTCCGGCACGCCCTGCCGTGACACCGCGTGCTGGTCGAACCGCAGGACGCCCGGACCGAAGGCCCCGGCCAGCTCCTGCGCGACCGCCTCCGGCGGGACCGGCGGCGCGGGATGCACCGGCGGCAGCGGCGCCCGCACCGGCGCGGGCCGCGCCGGACCGTCCGCGACCTGGTGCAGCTCGCCCTGGTGGGTGAGGAGCTGCCGCATCCCCTGCTGACGGCCCGCGTGATCGCGTCCGTACGGGGCGATGCTGGTGATCCGCGCCTGCGGCCAGGTCTCCCGGATCATCCGCGCGCAGTAGCCGCCCGGCAGTTCGCAGGACGCCAGCTCGGTGTGCAGTTCCAGGACCTGCTGCGGCGGCACGTTCAGCGCCCGCAGCTCGTGCAGGATCTGCCACTCGGGGTGCGGGGTGCCCGGCGCCGAACGCCGGATGATCCGCGCCTCCGAACCGTCCGGCGCGCGGTACCGCAGCACCGCCTGGTACCCGGGGCCGACCGTCGGCACCCCCGGGGCCTGCGGATAGCCGTACGCGGGCGGCGGCATGTGCCCCCCGTGCACCGGCGGCGGCGGACCGGGAGGCCCCGGCACGGCCGGAGCGGCGGGACCGGGGTGCGCCAGCATCGTCGCGGCGTGCGCGACACCGCCCTGACCGCCACCGGGCACGCCCGGCGGCGGGGGCGGGGGCGGCGGAGCACCGGGACCGCCCTGGTTCGGGTGCGCCAGCATCGTCGCCGCGTGGTCCACCGGCTGCGGCGGCGCCACCGGACCGGGCGGCGGACCGGGCGGTCCGGGCGGGGACGGCTGTACGGGCGCGGGCGTCGGCCCGTCGGGGCCGAGCTGCGAGACCAACTGCGTCGGTACGTAGGCGGGGGCGGGGCCGGGAACGGCCGGAGCCGCAGGCGCGCCCGGCACTCCCGGCGGCGGGGTCGGGGTCGGGGTCGCAGGACCGCGCCCGCTGTCCGGTGCCGCCACGGCGGGCGGGGAGGGCGGGGCCGGAGGCGGCGGAGTCGCGGGTTCGGCGCGCGGGGGAACGGGCGGGGCCGCCGGAGCCGTACCGGACGGCGCGGGGGCGGCCGGGTCCAGGCGGGGGGCGACGGCGGTCGGCGGCAGCGCGCTGCCGCCCTTCATCAGGGCGGTCGGCGCGTCCGCGCCCACCGAGGGCGGCGGGGCGTCCTCGTCGTCCGTCCCCGACAGCGGCGGTGCGAAGACCGTCGCGGGCAGCGGCACCGCGCCCCCGGCACCGCCGGAGCTCGCGTTGGCGTCCGCCCACGGGCTGGCCCCGGACCCGGCCGGAGCGCCAGGCGCACCCGCCGGAACCCGGTCCGCGTCCGTCAGCCCGCCACCCGACACGGAAGAAGGAGAGGGAGAGGGAGAGGGAGAGGAGGACACTCGCGCCGAGGAATCCGTGGAGGAGTTCCCGGAGGAGTCCGCCGGAGGCGACGGCTCCGGCTCCGACACCGGCTCCGACACCGTCGAGGAGGACGAAGAAGAGGACGGAGGGGACGAAGGGGACGGCACCGACGGAGGCATCGGTACCGACGGAGGCATCGGTACCGACGGAGGCATCGGTACCGACGGGGGCGTCGCCGCCGACGGCATCGACGGGGCCGAGGACTCCACCGACGCCGAAGGCCCCGACTCGCCCGCGCCCACCGGCTCCGACGCGTCGTCCACCGAAGCCGACACGCTCGCGTTCTCCTGCGAGACGTTCGGCTGCTTCGGCAGCCCGATCTTGTCCGCCGCGTCCTGGAGCCACTCCGGCGGAGTCAGCAGGAACGACGTCTGGTTCAGGTCGATCCGGGCCGCCGGGACCGCCGCCTGCGCGGGCACGTCGGCGGCGGCGCCGTACTCCTCCTCGTACCGGCGGATCACCTCGCCCACCGGCAGGCCGGGCCACAGCGTGGCCTCTCCGCCGTCCCGGGCGATGACCAGCCGCTGGCGCCCGCCGTCGGAGACCGGACCGCCCTCGCGGTCCTCCGCCCACACCACGAACCCCAGCTCGAACTCCCGTACCCGCACCTCACGGTGCTGGTATCCGGGCAGATCGCCGTTGATCCACTCCTCGGCGCGCTCCTGCGCCTGCGCGAACGTCACCACAGCCCACTCACTCCCCCACCGGGACCGCACGCGCGAAGCCGCCGTCCACCATCAGGTTGGCCACCGTCTCCAGCTCCGGCGGGTTGCCCGCGAGCCGCTGGAGGAACGCGTCGAAGTCCGCACCGCACGGCAGCAGCAGCCGCTCCACCCGCTCGGCGACCGACCAGCCCGCCGCCGTCGCACCGGAGTCCCGGGCGTCGTCGTACGCGCAGAACCACACCGATCCGACGGCCGCGCCGCGCACCTTGAGCGCGATCAGACCGCCCTGGACGAACGCGACGCCCAGATAGTCCTTGGTCAGATGGTCCCGCAGGCACTTGTTGACGTAGACGAGGTCATTGATCCCCGCCTCCTCCCGCACCGTGAAGAACGGCTGGTCCACCAGGAGCCCCAGCTCCGCGTCGAGCGCCGCGCCCACCGGGGCGCAGCCGCCCGCGGCCCGCAGGAACGAGCGGTACGCGCCCGGGAGGCGGTAGCCGAGGTCCTCCTCGACGCCCTGGACCTGCTCCTCCGACACCGACACCAGACCCCTGGGCAGCCCGAAGTGCACCGGACGGGTCTCCTGGAGCGGGCGGGTGCCCCGCTTGCCGTGGTCGACCGCCGCCGTCGCCACCCCGCCGTGGTGCCGCAGCAGGGCCTTCACCTCGACCGGGACGAGCTCCATCCGGCGGCTGCGCGGCACGTGGTGCCAGGTCCAGCCGTGCGGCGTCGCCACCGCCGGGATCCTGTCCCACAGCTCATGGCCGGTCGACGCCATCGCCGCGTTCGCCGACACGTAGTCCGTGAGGCGCAGCTCGTCGACGCCGAAGCCCTCCGGCGGGTCGGCGATCTCCGCCGCCGCGCGGGCGTACGACGAGAAGTCCGGGTAGCCGGACGCGTCCACCCGCACCCCCCTGGGGTGGCGGGAGGCCCGCACCGGATCGGGGAAGTGCACGACCTGCCCGGCGTAGGCCGCGTTCGGTGGCGCGGTGTCCTGCCCGAGCCGACCTGTCGTCATGGCGGTTGCCCCCTGCGATGGCGTCGCCGACCGCTGCTCCCGGCAGCCGCCGACTCTCCTGCACTGATGCCGCACAGCCTATGCGCTGCCACAAGAGCCCGAACCGGGCCGATCCGACGGTGACCAAGTGTCACGAAGCCATGACAGCGGCACCCTGATTCCGACACACCGAAAGCGGCTTCCGGCGCCCCAGCTTCCCCATATGGCTCCCCATTTGGCAGGCTGTGCACGCAACTCGGGGGATTGCAGGAGGGGATACCAGCACCATGCACACCGCACCGACGCCCACACAGGGTGACCCACGTCTCAACTGGAGCAGCGACGCCGACACCGGCCGGGCGCCCACTCTGAGACACCGCCGCGACGGCATCCTGCCGACCGTGGGCGCCGCCCTGTCGGTGCGCGGCGAGACCCTCACGTGCACCGCGGGCCGCGGCGACCGGCCGCCCGTCCTGCACGCCCTCGTCCAGGACTTCCTGGACACCCTCACCAGCGGCCAGCGCGAACGCTTCACCGGACGCTGCCCCGAGGCGATCCTGCTCTCCCGGCACCTCACCGCCGCCGAGAGCGGGCGGTCCAAGCGCGCCCAGCGCAAGCCGCTCACCCACGGCGAGGCCCGCCGCTCCCTCAAGCAGGCCAAGATCACCACCCGGCGCATCCGGGAGGACGGCGACCCGCTGCACGGCAGTTACGCCGCCCCCTGCCGTTCCTGTACGGCGATGCTCGCCCACTTCGGCGTGCGCGCCGTCGATCCCACCACGCCCGCAGAGAACGGCTGACCGCACGCCCATGCCCGACCACCTCAGCACCACCCGCTTCCCGGTCAACGTCGACGCCGCCCTCCGCGAGGCCGGCTGGCAGCCCGGCCGCTGGGACATCAGGCTCGCCGAGGAATGGGCCGACGCGCTGCGCGCCCACGTCTCCCCGGCGGGGCACCGGCACAGCGTCTTCCCCGCGGCCGTCGAGGCCTGGGCCGAGTTCGGGGGGCTGAGCATCACCGCGCCGGGCCACGGGCGCCAGATAGCGCCCGCCGCCGTCCGTTTCGACCCGCTCGCCGGGCTCCACCTCTCCCGCACCCTCGCGGACCTCGGCCGCGCCCTGGACACGGAGGTCGCGCCGCTCGGGGAGGAGGGCGAGCACCAGGCGGTGCTCGCGATGGACGCCGAGGGACGGGTCTACAGCCTCGACCACGCGGGGGACTGGTACCTCGGCAAGGACATCGACGCGGCCCTGTCCACCCTGGTCACGGGCGCCCGCCCGGTCCGTCTGACGGCGGACTGACGGACCGACGGACCGACGGACCGACCGGGGGAAGGAGCGGGAGGGCAGGGGCGCGCGCCCCGGTCCGGCGCCGCCAGGTCCCCCTCCGGGCCCGGCCGCCGGTCGTTGGCGGCGACCTCCCGAAGAGAGGTCCGGGGGTCCGGGGGGCCGGGGGGTCCGGAAGGTCCGGGGGGTCCGGGGCACGACATCAGTCCCCGCCCCCGGGGCAGGGGTCGGGCATCAGCCCCCGGCCGCCCCCGGCGCCGTCGGGAGGACCGCCGAGACCCGGAAGCCGCCCGCGTCCGTCCCGCCCGAGACGAAGACGCCGCCGAGCCGCAGGACCCGCTCGCGCATCCCGACCAGGCCGTTGCCGCCGCTCGGCAGCCGTACGTCGGGGGCGGTCACGTCCGGGGGGCACGGGCCGTTCTCGACCTGCATGGCGACCTCGGCCTCCCGGTGCGCGAGCCGCACCACGACCTTCGCGCCCACCGCGTGCTTGTGGACGTTGGTCAGCGCCTCCTGCACGACCCGGTACGCCGTCCGCTCCACCTCCGGCGGATACGCGCGTGCCGCACCGGACACCAGCAGTTCCACCACCGTCCCCGCCAGCCGTGACTGCTCGCACAGCGCCTCCAGGGCGTCCAGCCGCGGCCCGTCCCCGGCGGCTGCCTCGGCCGCCGCGGCGGCGGCCCGGCCGACGGCGGCCAGCGGCACCGTCGCCGGGGCGACCCGGTCCGGAGCGGGGCCCGCGACGACGCCCGAACCCTCCCGCAGCACGCCCAGCATCTCCCGCAGCTCCGTCAGCGCCTGCCGCCCCATGTCACCGACCAGGGCCGCGTTCCGCACGGCCTTCTGCGGGTCCTTCAACGCCACCGCCTGCAACGCCGCCGCGTGCACCACCATCAGCGACACCCGGTGCGCCACCACGTCGTGCATCTCGCGGGCGATCCGCGTCCGCTCCTCCCGCCGCGCCCACTGCGCCCGCTGTTCGGCGCGGTCCGCGAGCAGCGACAGCTCCTGCTCCAGGCTGTCGGCCCGCTCCCGGAGGCTCTCCATGAGCCTGCGGCGGGCCCCTATGTAGAGGCCGAAGAGCAGCGGGGGCGCGTTGAGCCCGAGCGTCATGAAGAGCGAGACGACCGGCACGTACCAGCCGCTGGGGTCGATGTCCGGCGAGCCGCCGTCGACCTGGGCGACGTCCTGCCGCATCCGCAGCACGGTGACGACGAAGACGGCGAGCGTCGACATCCCGGCGAGCACGGCGGTGATGCGGCGCGGCACCTCGGAGGCGGCGAGCGAGTAGAGCCCGACGATCCCCATGAGGAAGCCCATCTCGGCGGGCGCCACGGCCATGGAGACGAGGACGACCACGATCGGCCAGCGGCGCCGTACGAGCAGCACGGAGCCGACGGCCAGTCCGAACAGCACCCCCACGGGCACCGGCAGCGAGGTCTTGTCGGCGAACCCGACGCCCTCGATCGCGCACTCCAGCGCCGACAGCAGGGCGAGCCCGACATCGAGCACGGCGCCCCGCCGTCTCCCCCACCACCACCAGATCCCCGCGCGAACGCCCGTGGCGTCCCGGTCTGCCCCCGTTGTGCTCATACCCGTCACCCTACGGGCGCGCCCCGCCCGGTGGCGTGCGCCGCAGGTCCCCGCCCCGCGCACCGTCGCACCGAGGGGTCCGGGTACGGCATAGTGGGGGCCACCGGCCCAACGGTCCATCGATTTGTCCGTTTTGGCTGGCTATGCCATCCCCTGTGGTGTAATTGGCAACACGGGTCACTTTGGATGATTTATTCCAGGTTCGAGTCCTGGCAGGGGAGCGGCGCGGTCCGGGTCCCGGCCTCGTCAGGCCGGGACCCGGACTCATGTCCGGCCCCTTGCCCCCCGGTATCCTTCGTGCGTCCACCACCCAAAGCCGAAGGGCATTCCCGTGAGCGCCAACCGCCCGGCAGCCGTCGTCGTCCTCGCAGCGGGTGAGGGCACCCGCATGAAGTCGAAGACCCCCAAGGTCCTGCACGAGATCGCCGGACGGTCCCTCGTCGGACATGTCGTCTCCGCCGCCCGGGAGCTGGGGCCCGAGCACCTCGTCGTGGTCGTCGGGCACGCCCGCGAGCAGGTCAGGGGGCACCTGGAGGAGCACTACGCCGGTACCCGTACCGCCGTACAGGAGGAGCAGAAGGGCACCGGGCACGCCGTGCGCACCGCCCTGGAGGAGCTCGGGGAGACGCCCGGCGGGACCGTGGTCGTCGTCTGCGGCGACACCCCGCTGCTCTCCGGCGACACCCTGCGGGAACTGGCCGGGACGCACGCCGCCGACGGCAACGCCGTCACCGTGCTGAGCGCCGAGGTGCCGGACTCCACCGGTTACGGCCGGATCGTCCGCGACCCGGCGACCGGCGCCGTGACGGAGATCGTCGAACACAAGGACGCCACCGAGGAGCAGCGCGCACTGAAGGAGATCAACTCCGGCGTGTTCGCGTTCGACGGGCAGCTGCTCGCGGACGCGCTCGGCAAGGTGCGGACCGACAACAGCCAGGGCGAGGAGTACCTCACCGACGTGCTGTCGATCCTGCGCGAGGCGGGGCACCGGGTCGGCGCCTCGGTCGCGGCGGACCACCGCGAGATCCTGGGCATCAACAACCGCGTACAGCTGGCCGAGGCGCGCGTCCTGCTGAACGAGCGGCTGATCGAGCGGGCGATGCTCGCGGGCGTGACGGTCGTGGAGCCCGCCTCCGTCCAGGTGGACGTGACCGTGACCTTCGAGCCGGACGCGGTGATCCTGCCGGGCACGCAGCTGATCGGCGCCACGCACATCGCCGAGGACGCCGTGGTCGGCCCGAACACGCGCCTGACGGACACCAGGGTCGGCAGGGGCGCCCGGGTGGACAACGCGGTGGCGGTCTCCGCCGTCGTCGGCGACGGCGCCTCCGTCGGCCCTTTCGCGTATCTCCGGCCGGGCACGAACCTGGGCCCGAAGTCCAAGGCGGGCACGTACGTCGAGATGAAGAACGCGACGGTGGGCGAGGGCACGAAGGTCCCCCACCTCTCCTACGTGGGCGACGCGACGATCGGCGAGTACTCGAACATCGGCGCGGCGAGCGTCTTCGTGAACTACGACGGCGAGACCAAGCACCACACCACGATCGGCTCCCACTGCCGTACCGGTTCGGACAACATGTTTGTGGCCCCCATCACGATCGGGGACGGCGCGTACACCGCCGCCGGGTCCGTGATCACGAAGGACGTGCCGGCCGGTTCGCTGGCCGTCGCCCGGGGCCAGCAGCGGAATATCGAGGGCTGGGTGGCCCGCAAGCGGCCCGGGAGCGCCGCCGCGCAGGCAGCCCAGGCGGCTTCGGAGGAGTCCGCCGGCGAAAGCTGACCGGAAACAGGTACGTCGAACACGGCGTACCGTGATACGTGCACACAAATTCGGCTGGCTCGTACACGCGCACGACAGCTCGTGGATCGCGACCAGAGAACACGTCTGAGGAGACAGTGCTGTGACCGGGATCAAGACGACCGGCGAGAAGAAGCTGATGCTCTTCTCCGGCCGCGCCCACCCCGAGCTGGCCGAGGAGGTCGCGCACCAGCTGGGCGTCGGCCTCGTTCCGACCAAGGCGTTCGACTTCGCCAACGGTGAGATCTACGTCCGCTTCCAGGAGTCGGCCCGCGGCGCGGACTGCTTCCTGATCCAGAGCCACACGGCTCCGATCAACAAGTGGATCATGGAACAGCTGATCATGATCGACGCTCTGAAGCGGGCCTCCGCCCGGAGCATCACCGTGATCATCCCGTCGTACGGCTACGCCCGTCAGGACAAGAAGCACCGCGGCCGCGAGCCGATCTCGGCGCGTCTGGTCGCGGACCTGCTGAAGACGGCCGGTGCCGACCGCATCCTGACGGTGGACCTGCACACGGACCAGATCCAGGGCTTCTTCGACGGCCCGGTGGACCACCTGTCCGCGCTGCCGGTCCTCGCGGACTACGTGGCCGCCAAGGTCGACCGCTCCAAGCTGACGATCGTCTCCCCGGACGCGGGCCGCGTGCGGGTCGCCGACCGCTGGTGCGACCGCCTGGACGCCCCCCTCGCGATCGTGCACAAGCGCCGCGACAAGGACGTCGCCAACCAGGTCACCGTGCACGAGGTCGTCGGTGACGTGAAGGGCCGCGTCTGCGTCCTGGTGGACGACATGGTCGACACCGGCGGCACGATCTGCGCCGCCGCCGACGCGCTCTTCGCGCACGGCGCGGAGGACGTCATCGTGACGGCCACGCACGGCATCCTGTCCGGCCCGGCGGCCGACCGCCTGAAGAACTCCAAGGTCAGCGAGTTCGTGTTCACGGACACCCTGCCGGTGCCCGGCGCGCTGGAACTGGACAAGATCACGGTCCTCTCGATCGCGCCGACCATCGCGCGCGCGGTGCGCGAGGTGTTCGAGGACGGTTCGGTGACGAGCCTCTTCGAGGAGCACTGAGCCTTCGCCTCACGGCGGACCCGGGAGCCGTTCCCCCGACGGGGGGAACGGCTCCCGGCCGTTTCCGGGCCGCCCCCGCCCGGGGGTTTCGGTGATCGAATTGGGTGGTAGGGGCGGGGACCGGTAGACTGCTGCAGTTGCTCGGCGAGGGAGGCCGGACCCGCAGGGGTCCCGGCGGTCCGTTATCGACGCGCTCTTCGTAGCAGGCCATCGCCAGTCGTGGCCGGGTGACCACCTTTTTCGTCACCTTTCCACGAGGAGCGCATCATGTCCGAAGTCAAGATCGCCGCCGCCGTCCGCAGCGAGTTCGGCAAGGGCGCCGCCCGCGCGATCCGCCGTGCCAGCCAGGTCCCCGCCGTCGTCTACGGCCACGGCTCGGAGCCGGTCCACATCACCCTCCCGTCCCACGAGCTCGCCCTGGCGCTGCGCACGCCGAACGTGCTGCTCTCCCTGGACCTCGACGGCACCAACGAGCTGGCGATCCCGAAGGCGATCCAGCGCGACGCCATCAAGGGCTTCCTCGTCCACGTCGACCTGCTCCTCGTGAAGCGCGGCGAGAAGGTCACCGTCGAGATCCCGGTGCAGACCGAGGGCGAGCTGGCCCCCGGCGGCAACCTGCTGGAGAACGTGCTCTCCACCCTCTCCCTCGAGGCCGAGGCCACCCACCTCCCCGAGTCCGTCACCATCTCCGTCGAGGGCCTGGAGGCCGGCGCCTCCGTCCTCGCCAAGGACGTCACCCTCCCGAAGGGCTCCTCCCTGGTGACCGACGCCGACGCCGTCGTCGTCCAGGTCGTGGCCACCCAGGCCGAGGAGCCGGCCGCCGACGCCGCCGAGGGCGACGAGGCCTGAGCCACGGGCTCCCTCTGAACGTCACGGGGTGGGGGGGGCCCCCCGCCCCCCCCCCCCGGGGGGGGGGCGGGGCGGGGGGGGCGGGGGGGGCGGGGGGGGGGGGGCGGCGCGGGGGGGGGCGGCCCGGGCGGGGCGGCCCCCCCGGGGGGGGGGGGGGCCCCCCCCCCCCGCGGGGGCCCGGGGGGGGGGGCGCGGGGGCCCCCCCTCCCGGGGGGGGGGGGGGGGCCCCCCCCCCCCCCCACCCCGTTTCGCTGTCCCCCCCGCCTTCCCCCCCTTCCGCTTCCGGTACGCACCCGAGGAGACCTGACGCACATGACGGACGACGCGAACGCCCCCTGGCTGATCGTCGGCCTCGGCAACCCGGGGCCCGAGTACGCGGCCAACCGGCACAACGTGGGCTTCATGGTGGTGGACCTGCTCGCGGAGCGGATGCGCGGCTCGTTCAAGCGGGCGCAGAAGGCGCAGGCACAGGTCCTGGAGGGCCGGATGGGCCCGCCCGGACCCGCGAGCCGCCGGGTCGTGCTCGCGAAGCCGATGTCGTACATGAACCTGTCGGGCGGGCCGGTGACGTCGCTGCGCGACTTCTACAAGGTGCCGACGGCGAACATCGTGGCGATCCACGACGAGCTGGACATCGACTACGGGGTGCTGCGGCTGAAGACCGGCGGCGGCGACAACGGGCACAACGGCCTGAAGTCGATGACCAAGGCGATGGGCCCCGACTACCACCGGGTGCGCTGCGGCATCGGCCGCCCGCCGGGCCGGATGCAGGTGGCCGACTTCGTCCTGAAGGACTTCTCCTCGACGGAGCGCAAGGACCTGGACTGGTTCGTGGACCGGGCGGCGGACGCGGTGGAGTGCCTGATCGCGGAAGGCCTGGAACGGGCCCAGTCCGCGTACAACTCCTAGGACGGCGATACCGACCGGCGCGCCCGGCCCGGACGCCGGAGAGGGCCGGTCCGTCCCCGTTCCGGGCCCTGGACCCATGTCCGTACGACTGTACGATCGCGGGTCATGACGCACGTCCGCAACGCCGCCATGGTCCTCGTCGCCCTCCTGCTGCTCGTCGCGGGCGCCTGGACCTCCTGGAACTCGGCCCAGCACGTCCTGCTCCCCAAGGGGCGGGAACACGGCACCCTGACGGTGACCGGCTGCACGGAGAAGAGGTGCGACGGCCGTTTCGCCCCGGAGGACCCCGGCTCGACCCGCAGGACGCTGACGATCGCGCGCTCGGTCGCGGCGGAGCCCGGACAGACCCTCCCGGTGGTGGTGAAGCCCGGCACCGACGAGGGCGTACGGAGCGGCTGGGGCGGCGGGCTGCACGCGTGGCTGCCGTTCGGCGGGGCGCTGCTGCTCGCGGCGCCGCTGGTCGGGGGCGGACTGCGGCTGTCCAGGACGGCGTGGACGATGGCGGGCACCGGCGGGGCGCTGCTGGTGGCCGCGTTCTTCGCGCTCTGAGGCGCCGGTCCCGCCGGTCCCGCCGGAACCCCGCCGGACCGGGCCGCCCGGACACGGCCGTGCCCCCGTGGAAGGACTCCACGGGGGCACGGCCGTGTGCCGCCGGTACGGAACCGGCCCGGTGTCAGCCGGTGTTGCGCAGGCCCGCGGCCACGCCGTTGACGGTGAGGAGCAGGGCCCGCGCGAGCAGCGGGTCCGGGTCCTCGCCGCGCTCGGCGGCGGCGCGCTGGCGGGCGAGCAGGGCGACCTGGAGGTAGGAGATCGGGTCCAGGTAGGCGTCCCGGATGGCGAAGGTCTGCTGGAGCACCGGGTTGGAGTCGAGGAGCGTCTGGCCGCCGGTGACCTTGAGGACCTCGGCGACGGTCAGCGCGTGCTCCGCCTCGATGTCGTCGAAGACGTGCTTCAGCTCGTCCGGCACCAGGGTGTCGACGTAGTGCCGGGCGATCCGCAGATCCGTCTTGGCCAGCGTCATCTCGACGTTGGAGACGAAGTTGCGGAAGAAGTGCCAGTGCTCGTACATCTCGCCGAGGACCGGGTCGAGACCGGCCTCCCGCAGCGCCTTCAGACCGGAACCGACACCGAACCAGCCGGGGACGATCTGGCGGGACTGGGTCCAGCCGAACACCCACGGGATGGCGCGGAGCCCGTCGAGCCCGGCGCCCGAGTCGGGGCGGCGCGAGGGACGCGAGCCGAGGTGCAGGTCGGCGAGCTGGTCGACCGGAGTGGCCGCGAAGAAGTACGCGGGCAGGTCCGGGTCCTCGACCAGGCGCCGGTACGCCGAGTGGGCCGCGTCCGAGACGGTGTCCATGGCCGCGTCCCAGCGGGCGAGGGCCTCGTCGGACTGGCGCGGCGAGGTGTGCAGGGCGGATGCCTGGAGGGTCGCGGCGACGGTCAGTTCGAGGTTCTCGCGGGCGAGCGACGGGATGAGGTACTTGTCGGAGATGACCTCGCCCTGCTCGGTCACCTTGATCTCGCCCTCCAGGGTGCCCCAGGGCTGGGCGAGGATCGCGTCGTGCGAGGGGCCGCCACCGCGGCCGACGGTGCCGCCGCGGCCGTGGAAGAGGCGGAGCCGTACGCCGTAGCGGTGGGCGACGTCGCGCAGCCGCCGCTGGGCGCGGTGGATCTCCCACTGGGAGGTGGTGATGCCGCCGAACTTGGAGGAGTCCGAGTAGCCGAGCATGACCTCCTGGACGTCGCCGCGCAGCGAGACGAGGCGCCGGTAGGAGGGGTCGGCGAGCATCTCGTCGAGGATGACGTCGGCGGCCTTCAGCTCGTCGGTGGTCTCCAGGAGCGGCACGATGCCGATCTCGGCCCAGCCCGCGTGCAGATCGACCAGACCGGCCTCACGGGCCAGGACGGCGGCGGCGAAGACGTCGTCGGCGCCCTGGCACATCGAGATGATGTACGACTCGATGACCTCGGGGCCGAAGCGCCCGAAGGCCTCCTTGACGGTGTGGAAGACGCCGAGGGTCTTCGCTCCGGCCGCGTCCAGCGGGGCGGGCGTGGGCGCCAGCGGGCGGCGCGAGCGCAGCTCCTTGGCGAGCAGCTTCCGCCGGTAGTCGCGGGGCATGTCGGCGTACCGCCAGGACTCCTCGCCGAGGCGGTCGAAGAGCTGTCCGAGGGCGTGGTGGTGGGCGTCGGCGTGCTCGCGGACGTCCATGGTGGCGAGCTGGAGGCCGAAGGCGGAGAGGGTGCGGATGGTGCGGTCCATCCGCCCGTCGGCGAAGAGCGCGCCCCGGTGCTCGCGCAGCGAGGTCTGGATCAGGGTCAGGTCGCGCAGCAGCTCGGTGGTGCCGAGGTAGTCACGGCCGGGCTGGTGCGGGGTGCCGCCGGCGAGGCGCTCGCGGGTGTTGACGAGCTTCTGCCGGACGCAGGTCGCCTTGAGCCGGTAGGGCTCCTCCGCGTTGAGCCGCTTGTAGCGGGGGCTGATCTCCGGGAGGAGTTCCAGGTCGCGCTGGAGGGAGTCCAGGAGTTCCTGGGTGGCTCCGGTGTAGCGGATGGAGTTGGAGAGCAGACCGCGCAGGAAGTCGACGAGTTCCAGGGCGTCGGTGATGCCGTGCTCGTGCTGGAGGATCAGGACGTCCCAGGTCACCTGGGGGGTGACGTTGGGGTTGCCGTCGCGGTCGCCTCCGATCCAGGTGCCGAAGGTGAGCGGGCGGGTGCCCGCGGGCAGCTCGAAGCCGACGCGGTCGAGCTCGGCGGCGAGGTCCTCCAGGACGTCGCCGACGGCCCCCGCGTGCAGCTCGTCGAGGTAGTAGATGGCGTTGCGGGCCTCGTCGGCGGGCTCGGGGCGGACCACCCGGAGCTCGTCGGTCTGCCAGATGAGGTCGATGTTCTCCGCGAGCCGCAGATCGATCCGGCGCCGGTCGGCCTCGATGACCGGGGTCTCCAGGAGGGCGGCGACCCGGCGCAGCTTGTTGAGGACCGAGCGGCGGGCGGCCTCGGTGGGGTGCGCGGTGAAGACGGGGCGCACATTGAGGTTCTTGACCGTCTCGCGGACGTGCTCGGGGTCGCCGTCCTTGAGCATGTCCGCGGTGCGCGCGAGGAGACCGCCCTCGACGGCCCGCCGCTCGCGCATCTCGCGGCCCCGGTGAACCTGCTCGGTGACGTTCGCGAGGTGGAAGTAGGTGGAGAAGGCCCGTACGAGCTTGGCGGCTGTCTCCAGCTCGACACCGCGCAGCAGCTCGGCGGCGGCCTCACCGTCCTCCCGGGTGAGGCCACGGACCCGCTCGACGAGGTCGAGGAGGTCGTGGCCCTCCTGGCGGACGAGGGTCTCGCCCAGCAGGTCGCCCAGTCGGCGGATGTCGGCGCGCAGCTCGGTGCTGGCGGTGGGGGTCTGGTCGGCACTGCTCACAGGTGCGGCTCCTTGCAGTGTTTGAGCACGTCTGGAGGGTTCTGGAGGCTTGCGGACCGCGCTGTCCGACGCACCCAGGATAGGTGCCCGTCCCAGCGGCGGGGGCGCTGCCCCTGTTGCGCCCTCTTGCCGCGCGCCACGGCACTGCCATACTTACGACGCCGTAGGTTACGGAGGCGTAGCCACGGCCGTGTTCTGTCAGATTTTCTTCGTGTTTCCGCGTGTCTCCTCCTGCCCTTCGGCAGTCACCCACCCTCACTCCCACCCCCAAGGGACATCCATGACCATCAGCCCCGAGGTGACCTCGGTGCCCGAGGCGCCGGACGACGCCCCGGTCCAGCCCTCCGCGACGCTCGGCGGGGACAGCAAGCGTTCGATCGAGCAGATCATGCTGCTCCTCTTCATCACGGTGCCGTTCCTGGCGGTGCTCGCGGCGGTGCCGCTGGCCTGGGGCTGGGGGGTGAGCTGGCTGGACCTGGGGCTGATGGTGGTCATGTACTACATCGGCTGCCACGGGATCACGATCGGTTTCCACCGGTACTTCACGCACGGGTCCTTCAAGGCGAAGCGTCCGCTGCGGATCGCGCTGGCGGTCATGGGGTCGCTGGCGGTGGAGGGGCCGCTGGTGCGCTGGGTGGCGGACCACCGCAAGCACCACAAGTTCTCGGACGCGGAGGGCGACCCGCACTCGCCGTGGCGGTTCGGGGAGACGGTTCCGGCCCTGATGAAGGGCCTGTGGTGGGCGCACATCGGCTGGATGTTCGACGAGGAGCAGACGCCTCAGCACAAGTACGCGCCCGATCTGATCAAGGACCCGGCGATCCGGGCGATCTCGCGGCAGTTCGTGCTGTGGACGGTGGTGTCGCTGGCGATCCCGCCGCTGGTGGGCGGGCTGGTCACGATGTCGTGGTGGGGTGCCTTCACGGCGTTCTTCTGGGGCTCTCTGGTACGGGTGGCGCTGCTGCACCATGTGACGTGGTCGATCAACTCGATCTGTCACGCGGTGGGCAAGCGTCCGTTCAAGTCGCGGGACCGTTCGGGCAACGTGTGGTGGCTGGCGGTGCTGTCCTGCGGCGAGTCCTGGCACAACCTGCACCACGCGGAGCCGACGTCGGCGCGGCACGGGGTGCTGCGCGGGCAGCTCGACTCCAGCGCCCGGCTGATCCGCTGGTTCGAGCTGGCGGGCTGGGCGTCCGACGTGCGGTGGCCCGCGAAGTCGCGCATCGAGGCCCGGCGCCAGAACCCGTCCGCAGACGCGGCATGATGGAAGACGTGGCGATCGACGGCAGGAACAGCGGCAGCGAGCAGAAGCCCCGGCGGGGGCGCCGGGTGCGGATGACGGGCGCGGAGCGCCGGGAGCAGCTGCTGGACATCGGCCGGACGCTGTTCGCCGAGAAGGGCTTCGAGGGCACGTCGGTCGAGGAGATCGCGGCGAAGGCCGGGGTCTCCAAGCCGGTGGTGTACGAGCACTTCGGCGGCAAGGAGGGGCTGTACGCGGTCGTGGTCGACCGGGAGATGCGCCAGCTCCTGGACGGGGTGACGGGCGCGCTGACGGCGGGGCACCCCCGGGAGCTGCTCGAACAGGCGGCGTTCGCGCTGCTCGACTACATCGAGAACTACACGGACGGTTTCCGCATCCTGGTGCGGGACTCGCCGGTGGCCCAGTCGACGGGCACCTTCGCGTCGCTGATCAGCGACATCGCCACGCAGGTGGAGGACATCCTGGGCCTGGAGTTCAAGGCCCGCGGCTTCGACCCGAAGCTGGCACCGCTGTACGCGCAGGCCCTGGTGGGCAGTGTGGCGCTGACGGGCCAGTGGTGGCTGGACGTCCGGAAGCCGAAGAAGGCTGAGGTCGCGGCCCACCTGGTGAACCTGGCCTGGCACGGCCTGGACGGCCTGGAGGCGAAGCCCCGGCTGATGGGGCACCGCAAGAGCTGAGGCGGGACGCGCGGCCGGGCGCCGGGGACGGGGACGGGGCGGCCGGGAGCCGCACGGGCCGGAACCGGACGGGACCGTACGGGGCGGAACCGGACCGGTCCGGGTCCGCCTTGCGGGGACACCGGATCGGGGCGCACCGGTCCGGGGACGGACGGGCTTCGGACGGGCCGGAACTGACGGAACGTGAAAACGGGTGGAGGTCCTGTCCGAGGGCCCGGGTACACTCCGCAGCACATCGGGGGGTGTCCGCCCCGCGTGTGCGCCGACCGGCGTGCGCGGACGTCGCGGACCCGCTCCCCGGTCCTTCGTTCTCGACATCCCCAGGGGGGGATCTCTTGCGTTCCACCTTCTCAGGTTTCTCCGGTTCTTCCGGTTCTTCCGCCTCCTCCCGCGCCGCGCGGCGTACGCGCCGCGTCACGACGTGCACCGCGCTGGTGCTCTCGGCGGGAATGCTGTTCTCGACGCCCGCCGTGGCCGACTCCGCGCCCCGGCCGGTGCCCGAGGCCCCGACCAAGGCCCGTACGGCCCCGTCGCAGCTGGACCTTTCGCCGCTGGCCGGGCCCTCGGACCGGGCCCGTACCGCCCAGGCGTCCGCCGTCGTCAAGCCCCGCTTCGACGTGGACGGCGACGGCAAGTCCGATCTGATCAACCGCGACTGGGACGGCGCCGTCTACACGGCGCTGACCTCCGACGCCGCGGGCGGTGCCTGGACGGGCGTGGGTGGTTCGACCGTCCTCACCCACGACATCGTCCCGATCGGCGACCAGGACGGCAACGGCCGCCCCGAGGTCCTGACGCTCACCAAGTACGGGCGCCTGGAGCTGTTCTCCGACGCGTACGCCACCTCCGGCACCTTCCGCTGGGGGGGCAACGGCTGGAACATCTACAACAAGGTGTTCTCGCCCGGCGACGTGAACGGCGACGGCCGCGCCGACCTGATGGCCCGCCGCCACAACGGCGACCTCTACCAGTACCTGGCGACCGGTTCGCGGACCGCCCCGTTCGGCGCGCCGACCAAGGTCGGCTACGGCTGGGGCCTCTACGACCAGATCGTGGGCGTCGGCGACAACGACGGCGACGGCAAGGGCGACGTCGTGGCCCGGGACACCAACGGGGGGCTGTTCTTCTACGGCAGCACCGGCAACACGGCCGCGCCGCTCAAGGCCCGCAAGTCGATCGGCACCGGCTGGAACATCTACAACCAGATCCTCGCCGCCGACGATGTGAACGGCGACGGCCGGGCCGACCTGATGGCACGGGACCGCAAGGGCGCCCTGTGGGGGTACACGGGCCTCGGCGACGGGCGGCTCTCCTCGGCCTTGCGGATCTCGCCGGACAACGAGTGGAACATGGTCGACCAGTTCGGCGGGGGCGGCGGCATCCCGTCCTCGGGCAAGAACGCCTTCCTGGGCCGCGACGCCCGGGGCACCCTGTTCTGGTACGGCGCCCTGAACAACGGCAAGATCGGCGCCCGCAAGCAGTGGGGCGACGTCGGCGGCTGGTCCGGGGCGAACATCACGTACGTCTCGTCCACGGACCGGGGGACCTTCGGTCACCTCCTGGAGACCTACCAGGGACGCCTGTACGACGGTGACGTCGACCTCGGGCGCGGCTGGCAGATCTACAACCTGCTGATCGGTCCGGGGGACCTGAACGGCGACGGCAAGGGCGACCTGCTGGCCCGGGACGGCTCCGGCGTGCTGTGGCTGTACCCGGGCAACGGCGAGGGGACGAGTTTCGGGGGCCGGGTCAAGGTCGGCTCCGGCTGGAACGCGTACAACCGGATCGTCGGCGCCGGTGACTACTCGGGCGACGGCCGCACGGACCTGGTGGCCCGTGACGGCGCGGGTGTCCTCTGGATGTACCGGGGCACGGGCTCGGCCACGACGCCGTTCTCCGGCCGGGTGCGGATCGGCTCGGGCTGGGGCGCGTACAAGCAGATCGTGGCGCCGGGCGACATCGACGGCGACGGCAAGGGCGACCTGCTGGCAGTGGCGTCCAACGGCAATCTGCTCCCGTACATCTCCACGGGCACCGGGAAGTTCACGCTGAAGGCCAAGATCGGCACCGGCTTCCAGATCTACCCGAACCTTTACTGAGCCGTACCGCGACGCCCCGCACCGGAACTCCGGTGCGGGGCGTCCGCGCGTCGGGCGGCGGGACCGGCCCGCCGGGATCAGTCGGATCAGTGGGGTCAGTGAGGTCTGCGGGCGACGGCGAAGATGCGGCGGAACGGGAAGACCGTGCCGTGCGGGCCCGGCGGGTAGGCCTCGCGGAGCAGCTCGCGGTACTGCCCGAGGAAGGCGTCGGCGGCCTCCGGGTCGTCGGCGAGCGTGGTGAGCACGGGCCGCAGGGCGGTGCCCTTGACCCAGTCCAGGACGGGGTCCTCGCCCTGGAGGAGCTGGCAGTACGTGGTCTCCCAGACGTCCGTCTCGCAGCCGAGGCCGGTGAGCCGGGTGAGGTAGTCGGCGGTGTCGAGGACATGGACGTAGCGGCGCCCCTGGTCGCCGAGGCGGGCGCGCCACTCGGGGGTCTCGCACAGCTCGCCGAGCAGCGCGTGGCTGGGCGAGGTGAAGTTGCCGGGGACCTGGAAGGCGAGGACGCCGCCGGGGCGGAGCCCGTCGATCCAGCCCGCGAAGGACCCGGGGTGGCCGGGGACCCACTGGAGGGCGGCGTTGGAGACGATCAGGTCATGGGGTTCGTCGGGGGTCCAGTGGGCCGCGTCGGCGGGCCGGAAGTCGATCCAGCCGCCGCCCCCGGTGCTGCCCGACCAGTCCTTTTCGGCCCGCTCCAGCATCTCGGGCGAGAGGTCGTAACCGGTGATGTGGGCGTCGGACCACCGGTCGGCGAGGAGGACCGTCACATTGCCGGGGCCGCAGCCGAGGTCGGCGATGCGGGCCGGCCGGTCCTGGGCCGGCAGACGGGGTATTCGGGCGAGCAGGTCGAGGAAGGGCCGGGTGCGGTGGCCCGAGTGCCGGAGGTACTGCTGCGGATCCCAGGTGGGTGTGGCCGGTACGACGGATTCTGCGGAATACATGTTCGAAGACCCCTTGCTGGCACGAGTTGCCGAAGCGGAACGGAGTTCCGGGCGGGTCCCTTCCCCGCCGTCCGGGGAAATATATCTTGAAACCAAGATACTCGATATAGAGATACTTGAACCCAAGAGACTTTATGTCAACAGACCCTCTACACTGATCGTCATGGAGGACGAGGTCGACCGACTGGTCGCTGCATGGCGCCGCGAGCGCCCCGACCTCGACGTGGAACCGCTCGAGGTGCTCAGCCGCGTCTCGCGGCTCGCCCGGCACCTCGACCGCGCCCGTCGGCTCGCCTTCTCCGAGCACCAGCTGGAGCCCTGGGAGTTCGACGTCCTCACCTCCCTGCGCCGGGCCGGAGCGCCGTACCAGCTCTCCCCCGGGCAGCTCCTCACCCAGACCCTGGTCACCTCCGGCACCATGACCAACCGCATCGACCGGCTCACCAAGAAGGGCCTCGTCGAGCGGCTGCCCGACCCCAGCGACCGGCGCGGTGTCCTCGTCCGGCTCACCCCCGAGGGACGCGACCGGGCCGACGAGGCCCTCGCCGGACTCCTCGCCCAGGAGCGCGCCATCCTCGCCCAGCTCTCCCGCGCCCAGCGCGGCGAACTGGCCGCGCTGCTACGCCGGCTGACCGCCCCGTTCGACAACCTCCCCGGCTAGTTCCGGCAGCGGCGCGGGACCCACCCCGGCCCGCCGGGCCAGCGCCACCGCCGCCAGCGTCGAGTGCACACCCAGCTTCCCCAGCACGTTCTGCATATGGGTACGGACCGTGTGCGGCGACAGGAAGAGCCGCTCGGCGACCGCCTTGCGGCCGAGCCCCGCGACCATGCAGCACAGCACCTCCCGCTCGCGCGGGGTCAGCGCCTCCACCAGGCGCTCGCCGTCCGTCCGGTGCTTGCGGACCTCCGTCAGCTCCCGCAGGACCCCGGTGAGCAGCGCGGGCGGCAGATGCGTCTCGTCCCGCAGCACCCCCCGCACCACCGCCAGGAGCCGCTGGAGCGAACAGTCCTTCGCCACCCAGCCGGAGGCCCCCGCCTGGAGCGCGAGCGCCGCCCGGTGCGGGTCGTCCTTCTCCGCGAGGACGACCGTACGGACCGCGGGCTGCACCCCGCGCACCCCCGCCACCAGCGAGATCCCGTCGACGGCGCCCTCCCCGTCGTCCGGCACCGCGCGGGCCACCGAGCCCGGCGGGCCCGCGCCCAGCTCGGCGTCCACCAGCATCACGTCGAATCTGCGCCCCTCCGCCGCGCCGCGCTCCAGACAGCGCAGGGCGGCCGGACCGCTTCCCGCGGCGGCGACGTCCACATCGGGCTCCGCCGCCAGCGCGGCGGCGAGCGACTCGGCGAAGACGCGGTGGTCGTCCACCACCAGGACACGGATGCGTGCCACGGACACCCCCAAGTGTCGAGGAACGGGACCGACGCGGGCACGGCGCCGGAGGCGGGTCCGCCGGTGCGCGGCCGCCGCCGTGCGTTGACTGTTACCCCGCTTCCGGCGCCGTACCCGACCGGGTCTCGACCCCTGAACGGCACCGGCCCCCACCGGCGCCGCCCCTCAGGCTAGGGGCCGGGCGCCACGGCGGGGGCCGATTCGCGGAACTGTCCGAACTCGTGCGGACCCGTGCGGACCCGTGCGGATCTCAGAGCCGGCGCGCCCCCGCCGAGGGCACGGCCGGGAAGATCCCGGGGGCCGCGTACCCGGCACCGGCGAAGGCGCCGGTGACGGCGGCGGCGACCGCGTCCGCCCGGCCGTCGTCCACCAGGACGACGGCCGAGCCGCCGAAGCCGCCGCCGGTCATCCGGGCGCCGAGCGCCCCGGCGGCGACCGCCGTGCCGACGACCAGGTCCAGCTCGGGGCAGGAGACCCGCAGATCGTCCCGGAGGGAGGCGTGGCCCTCGGTGAGGACCGGGCCGACCGCCCGGACGTCCCCGGCGTCGAGGAGGGCGACGGTCCGCTCCACCCGCGCGTTGTCGGTGACGACGTGCCGTACGTACCGCCGGACCGTCCCGTCGGTCAGCCGTGCGAGGGCTCCGGGCAGGTGCGCGGCACTCACGTCACGCAGGGCACGTGCGCCGAGCGCCCGCGCACCGGCTTCACAACCGGCGCGCCGCTCCGCGTACGCGCCGTCCCCGAGCGCGTGCTTCACCCGGGTGTCCACGACCAGCAGCCGCAGCCCCTCGCGGGCCGGGGCGAAGGGGACCTGACGGTACGAGAGGTCCCGGGTGTCCAGATGGAGCGCGTGGCCCTCCACCGCGCAGGCGGCGGCCATCTGGTCCATCACCCCGCAGGGCACGCCGACGAAGGCGTTCTCGGCGCGCTGGGCCAGCCGGGCCAGCTCGGGCCGGGACAGCCCGAGCCCGAACAGTTCGTCCAGGGCGAGCGCGACGGCGACCTCCAGGGCCGCCGAGGACGACAGGCCCGCCCCGGTCGGCACGGTCGAGGTGAGGTGCACGTCCGCGCCCGTCACCGGGTGCCCGGCCTCCCGCAGTGCCCAGACGACCCCCGCCGGGTAGGCCGCCCAGCCGCCGCCGGACAGCGGCGCGAGGGAGTCGACGGACAGTTGGACCGTCCCGCCGTCGGCGTCGGCGGAGTGCAGCCGCAGCACCCCGTCGTCCCGGCGCGCGACGGCGGCGACGGTGCTGTGCGGCAGGGCGAGCGGCAGCACGAAGCCGTCGTTGAAGTCGGTGTACTCACCGATCAGGTTGACCCGCCCGGGGGCGGCCCAGACTCCGTCGGGCGCGGCCCCGTAGAGCGTCTCGAACGCGGCGGCGGCGGTCACGCGCGGTCCTCTTCCCGGGCGCGGGCGAAGGCCCAGGCGTCGGCGACGATCCCGGCCAGATCGGGGCGGGACGGCGTCCAGCCGAGCCGCTCGCGGGCCGCGTCGACGGCGGCGACCAGGACCGCCGGGTCCCCGGGGCGGCGCGGGGCGGTGGTCTCGGGGACGGGGTGCCCGGTGACCTTCCGGACGGCCTCGACGACCTCGCGGACGGAGAAGCCGTTGCCGTTGCCGAGGTTGCAGACCAGGTGCTCGCCCGCCGTCATGACGTCGAGCGCGCGGAGGTGGGCCTCCGCGAGGTCGGCGACGTGGATGTAGTCGCGGACGCAGGTGCCGTCCGGGGTGGGGTGGTCGTCGCCGTACACGGAGATCGCCTCGCGGCGGCCGAGGGCGACCTGGAGGACCAGCGGGATCAGGTGCGACTCGGGGTCGTGGCGCTCGCCGAGTCCGCCGTACGCCCCCGCCACGTTGAAGTAGCGCAGCGAGACGGCGGCCAGGCCGTGGGCGGCGCACTCGCCGCCGATCATGTGGTCCACGGCCAGCTTGGTCGCCCCGTAGGGGTTGGTGGGGGCGGTCGGCGCGGTCTCGGGGATCGGCACCACGGCCGGTTCGCCGTAGGTCGCGGCGGTCGAGGAGAACACCAGTCGGCGCACCCCCGCGGTCCGCATGGCCCCCAGCAGGGCCGTGGCGCCCCCGACGTTGTTCTCCCAGTACTTCTCGGGCCTCGCCACGGACTCGCCGACCTGGGAGGAGGAGGCGAAGTGCAGGACGGCGTCGTAGGAGGCGTCGAGCCAGCGCGCCGCGTCCTGGACGCGGCCCTCGACGAACTCGGCGCCCGCCGGGACGCCCTCGCGGAAGCCGGTGGAGAGGTCGTCGAGGACGGTGACCCGGTGGCCCCGCTCCAGGAGGTGGGCGGCGACGACCCCGCCCACGTATCCGGCCCCGCCCGTCACCAGGTACTTCTTCGTGTCGCTGCTCATCTGTCGGTCGCCACTTCCCTGAGTCGTCGGGCCGCTTCCTCCGGCCGTACGTCGTTCATGAACGCGCCCATGCCCGATTCGGTGCCCGCGAGGAACTTGAGCTTCCCGGGGGCCCGCCGGACGGTGAACAGCTCCAGGTGCAGCCCGAAGTCCGCCCGCCGGGCGTCCGTGAACGGCGCCTGGTGCCAGGCGGCGATGTAGGGCGTCGGCGGCTCCCCCGGGCCGAAGATCCGGTCGAAGCGCCTCAAGAGTTCCAGGTAGACCTGTGCGCACTCTGTGCGGGCGGGCCCGTCGAGGGCGAGGAGGTCGGGGACCCGGCGGCGGGGGTACAGGTGCACCTCGTACGGCCAGTGGGCGGCGTACGGCACGAAGGCGGTCCAGTGCTCGGTCTCCAGGACGATCCGCTCGGCGTCGGCGCGTTCGCGGGCGAGGACGTCGTCGAAGAGGTTCCGGCCGGTCTCCGCCCGGTGTTCGTCGATCCGGCGGCGGATCGCGGCCGTCCGGGGGGTCACGTAGGGGAAGCCGTAGATCTGGCCGTGCGCGTGGGGCAGGGTGACGCCGATCTCCCGGCCCCGGTTCTCGAAGCAGTAGACCTGCTCGACGCCGGGGAGGGCGGCGAGCGCGGCGGTGCGGTCGGTCCAGGCGTCGAGGACGAGGGCGGCCCGTTCCTCGGTGAGGTCGGCGAAGGAGACCGTGTGGTCGTCGGTGAAGCAGACGACCTCGCAGCGCCCGGCGCCGCCGGAGAGCGAGGGGAAACGGTTCTCGAAGACCACCACCTCGTAGCCCTCGTCCGGGATCTCGCTCTCGTGTCCCGCGCGGGCGGGACAGAGCGGGCAGGCGTCGGCCGGGGGGTGGTGGGTGCGGGACTGCCGGTGCGAGGCGACGGCGACCGGGTCACCGGTGAGGACGTCGATCCGGATCTCGGAGCGGGAGACGACGGGGGTGAGGGGGCGCGGGTCGACGGCGGTGCGGACGGTGTCGTCGCCCGCGTCGTAGTAGATGAGTTCGCGCCCGTCGGCGAGCGTGGTGACGGTCTTCTTCACGGGTGCCCTCCCGGGCCGATCAAACAGAACCACACACAAGGAAGCACATTCCAACATCAGCGTCAACGGTGAGGCGGTTGCCCGCCGGTCGGCGGGGACACCCTGACCAACGACCGGCCGGACCGGTCGGACCCGCCGGACGCGTGGGACCCGCCGGATGAACAGAACCCGCCGGGCGGGCCGGACGGATCGACTGGATCGACTGGGGCTCCATCGGACCCGCCGGACCCGGTCGGGCGGGTCCAGAAGCGGGCCGGGGCGGGGCGGGGCAGGCCCGGAAGCCCGAGGCCCCGGGCCCGGTCGGCGGTACCTGAACGGTCCGGGGAGCGGGGACACGACGGCCGGGCCGGCCGGCCCGGCGGCCTTCGGAGCAGGCCGGGGACCGGAGACCCCGGAGCTGCCGGTCCCGGAACGGCCCGGCCCGGCCCGGCCCGGCCACCCTCAGCGCCACGGTCCCGGAACGGCCCGGGAGCCCGAGGACCCGGCCGGACCACCCCGGAGCAGGCCCCCCGGCCCGGGTCCGGACCGACCGGACCGGGACCGACCGGTCCCGGAACAGCCGTTCCCGGAACGGCCCGGGGAACACGACAGCCCGGACCGACCCGGCCAACCCCGGAGGCCGACCCCGGAGCGGACCGGCCAACCCCGGAGGCCAACCCCGGACCCGGCCCGATCACCCCGAGCAGGCCCGATCACCCCGAGCAGGCCCACGCGGCCCGAGGACACCGGCCGATCCCCCGCTACGGCGGGGACCCGGCTCAGAGCCGCCCGCGCGGCCCCGGCAGCGCCCGGTCGAGGAGGCCCGTGCGGGCCGCGAGGGCCGCCGCCTCAAGGCGCGAGCCCACCCCCAGCTTCATCAGGACCCGCTGCACATGCGTCCGCGCCGTGCTCGGCGCGATCCCCATGCCCGCCGCGATCACCCGGGTGTCCTCCCCCTCCGCGACCCGGACCAGGACCTCCACCTCCCGCCGCGTCAGCAGCCGCAGCAGCCGCTGCCCCTCGTCGTCCGGCTGCACCGAGGGGTGCAGCAGCTCCGCGAAGGCGGACCTGAGCAGCTGCGGCGCCACCGCCGACTCCCCCGCCCGCGCCTTCACCAGGGCCCGCTCGACGCCCTCGATGCGCTCGTCGTGCCGTACGTACCCCGACGCCCCGGCCGCGAACGCCGCCGCGATCCCGCGCGGCGACGGCACGGGACCGAGCACCACCACCGCCACCTGCGGGCGCTCCCGCTTGATCCGGACGACCGGGTCGAAGACCCCCGGCGCCGCCGGTTGGGCCGTGCCCAGGAGACAGACCTCCGGCGCGCGGCTCACCACCAGCTCCGCCGCGCCCGCCACCGGCGCCGCCGCCGCGAGCACCCGGTGCCCGCGCAGCTTCAGCGCCGAGGCCAGCGCCTCCGCGAGCAGGCGGTGGTCGTCCACCACCACGAGGCGTACGCCCATCCGGTCTTCCCCCAGTCCCTCCGCGCCAGCCGTCCCCCGGCAACGCCTGACCCGGCAAGGTACACGCTCCCCCGCCGCCCCTCGCCCCAACCCAGGGCACGCACTCCCTCCAGGCGCCGAATTCCCCCCGTCCCGGTGACGGACCGGGCGCCCCGGGGACGCGCACGGGCCCCTCCGGTGGTCCGGAGGGGCCCGTGCGCGGCGGTTCTCGGCGTCAGGGCGTGACGGCGAAGGAGACCACCAGGTACTTCTTGTCGGTGGCGCCCTCCCTGGGCTTGCTCACCAGGTCGTCCGCGAGGAACAGGCGCCCGTTCGCGTACAGCATCTCCGAGCCGCTGAGGCTGACGCTGTTCTCCATCTCACGGACCGGCCGCTCGCCCGGGTTCTCCAGGAGCAGGGTCTCCTTCATCGTGCCCGCGTCGATCGACACGATCCGGCCGCCCTTGTCGTAGGGCGGTTCCTTGTACGCGATGAGGGCGCCGCCGTCCATGCGCAGCGGGACGTACGTGTACTTGTCGCCCGCGTCCGCCTTCTCCGGCAGGGTCCTGCCGGTGGCCAGGTCGAAGGCGATGATCTCGTTGGTCTCGTCGCCGTACTCGCCGCTGGAGCCCTCGTGCTCCTCGGTCGGCACGTACAGCCGCCCGCCGCCCACCAGGATGCGCTGGCAGGACTCGACCTTGGTCGAACGGCAGCGGCCCGCGTACTGGTCGGCCGGGGCGGTGATCTTCGTCCGCAGCTTGCCGGTCTTCTCGTCGATCGAGAAGAAGTCCGAGATGCCGCTGCCGTCACCGGCGGTGTCGCCGACGTCCGCCGCGACCACCAGCGGCTTGGTGGAGACCACCGAGGAGTACTTCACACCGGTCGGCATCTTGTACTGGGAGAGGGGGGCGCCCGTCATCGGGTCGAGGTTCTGGATCGTCACGTACTGGCTGTCGTACGCGCCGCACCGGCGGACCGCGACCAGGCCCTCGCCGCCGCCGTACCCCAGGTCGCTGCAGTTGTCGTTGTTGGGCTGCGGCTTCCAGCGCGGGTTGCCGTTGGCGATGTCGAAGGCGGCTCCGCCGTCGATGCCTCCGGCCGCGACCGTCCGCCCGCTGAGCGTGACCTCGCCGAAGCGGAGCTTCGCGTCCCCGGCGGTGCCGCCGGTGACCGAGGTCGACCAGAGCAGCCTGCCGGTGTCCAGGTCGACCACGCCGACCTCGGTGCAGGGCTCGTAGTAGCGCGGCGCGGTCCGCTTCTTCGCCTCGAAGAGGATCGCCGTCGTGTTCCGCGCGGTCTGGTGCCGGGACGCGCCGCAGACATGACCGGTCAGCGGGAGCGTCCACCGGACCGAGCCCTTGGCCGGGTCGTAGCCGACGAGCGAGTTGAGCCCGGTCTTCACGTACGTCTTGTCGGTGAGCCAGGAACCGGACATGTCGGTGACGTCCGGGACCTCGGGGACCTCGACCGAGAAGGCCAGCTTCGAGCGGGTGTCCGCGGGCGGCTTCTCCTTGCCGGCGCTGCCGGGACCGTCGCCGCCGCCCTTCCCGCCGTCGGTGCCCTGCGAGGTGCCGGCCGGGTCCTTGGCCTGCTCGCCCTTGCCGCCGCCACCGTCGGAGTTGGCGTACCAGATGCCCCCGCCGACGATGAGGACGACGGCGACGGCCGCCGCGATGACGATCTGGAGCTGCGCCGAGAGCTTCCGCCGACCGCCGCCCGGCGCCGGGGCCGGGGCCGGGGGCTGGCCGTACGCCTGCTGCGGCTGCGTCGGATAGCCGTACGGGGGCTGCGGCTGGGGCGGCTGCCCGTACGGGGGCGGCTGCTGACCGTACGGAGCCTGGGGCGGCTGCCCGTACGGGGGCTGGCCATAAGGGGCTTGGCCGTACGGGGCCTGGCCCTGGCCCTGCTGCGGCTGCGTCGGGTAGCCGTGACCGGTGTCCGGCTGTCGCGGGTATCCGTAGCCGGGGTCGGGCCGCGGGGGCTGCTGGGGCGGGTAGCCGTACGGCTGGTCCGGGCCCGGCGCGTGCTGCGGATAGCCGTAGCCGGGCTCCTGCGGCGGGGGCGTCGGGGCGCCGAAACCGCCTTGCGGGTCCGGGGGCTGGTTCGGCGGCGGGGGTGGCTGCGTCATCGGTCCTCGTACCTCACTTGCTGAACGCCATCATCGTCTTGACCAGCTTCTCTTCCGTGTCGTTCGAGGCGGAGACCCGTCCGCTGGCCACGACGAAGGTGCCGTCGCCGTAGGCGTAGCCCGGACTGTAGAAGGTGGTCTCGATCTCGGAGGCCGACTCCGGGTGCTTGAGCAGCATCTTCGGCGCGCCGCCGGTCGGGGCGAGGGTGGCGACCCCGCCGCCCCTCTGGAACCCGGCCTTCACGTACAGCAGGACCTCGGAGCCCTCCATGCCCAGCGGGATGACGGCCTGCTCGCTGGGGGACTTGGCGCGCCACTTGGGCTTGCCGGTGTTCAGGTCGAAGGCGACGACCTCGTTCCCGGTGCGGTAGCCGCTCTCGGTGGCCATGTAGAAGGTGTTCGCGTCGGCCGCGACTCCGGTGCAGCCGTCCAGGTTGCGGCCGAAGATGACGAAGCCGCCGCCGCACGAGGGGGCGAACTTGTCCTTGCCGCCCTGGATCTGCGAGCGCAGCGAGCCGTTGGGGGCGAGCGCGAAGACCGTCCACTTCTTCTGCTCGCGCTGGGTGGCGGAGACCACCAGCGGGTCGACCGAGTAGATCTTGTCGACCTCCCAGTCGGGCTGGAGCCTGAAGGTGAACTTCGGCTTGCCGGTGGCCGGGTCGACCGGGCCGACCGCCTGGATCTTCTTGCCGCCGCTGCCGGAGGAGCAGTCCATGGCCGAGACGAGCTTGCTGCCGCCCGCGTAGGCGAAGGGCTTGCAGCCGGTCGTGGGGGCGGTGAACAGCTGCCGTCCGTCGGCGAGCGAGAAGCCGTAGGCGCTGCTGGTGCCCGCGACGGTCAGCGTGCCGCCGCTGATGGCCAGGGTGTTGTCGGAGAACGCGAAGAGGCCCTTGGGCTTCGGCACGTCCTTCTTCCAGCCCGCCCTGCCGGTCTTCAGGTCGATCTGCTGGAGGGCGGTGCACTTGGCGCCGTCCTTGGCGCTCTCCGCGTGGGCGAAGACCATCAGTCCGTCGGCCGAGGGCTTCGAGGGGGCGGCGCACAGCTTGAACGGCAGGTCGACGTGCCACTTCACGGAGCCGTCGGCCAGGCTGTAGCCGTCGACGCCCTTGTACATGGCCTTGACGACGGTGTCGCCGACGATCCACGGGCCGAACACGTCGGAGCCGTTGCGGGGCAGGTCCACATCGTTCTTGAGCAGCCAGGCGACCTTGGCCTCGCCGTCCTTGCGGCCCGCGTTGAGGTCCTCCTCGCCGTTGGACCCGTCGCCCGAACCGTCGCCCTTGTCCACGGACTCCGACGGCTTCGGCGCGGCGGAGGACGAGGCGGAGGCGGGCGGTGCGGCGACCGGTTCCTTCTCGTCACCGCCGCCGACGACGGCCCAGGTGGCGACGGCGGCCACCAGGACGGCCCCGGCGGCCACGGCGGCGACGACACCGGTCCGGCCCTTCAGGGGCCCGCCGCCACCGGTGGGCGGCGGCGGGGTCGGGGCGCCCGGGTACATCGGCTGGGTGGGCTGCCCCCCGTAGGGGTTCTGCTGCCCGTAGGGGTTCTGGGGCTGCCCGTAGGGGCCCGGCTGCTGCCCGTACGGGCCGGGCTGGCCCTGCTGCGGGTAGCCGTACGGGGGCTGCTGGCCGTAGGGACCCGGCTGGCCCTGCTGCGGAGGGCCGTACCCCGGCTGCTGCCCGTAGGGGCCGGGCGCGGCGGGCGGCGGCGTCCCGGGCGGACCGGCGGGCGGCGGGGTGCCCGGCGCCCGCGGCGGGACGGGAGGCACACCCGGCTGCGGGGCCTGCCCGTAGCCCGGGGTCTGCCCGTACCCCGGAGCCTGTCCCTGTCCCTGACCCTGGTCCGGGTCCCGGGGGGCTCCGAAGCCCGGCGGCTGATTGCTGGGCGGCTGGGTCATCTGAGGTTCCCCCTAGGACGTGAGCGACGTGTCTTTCTACCACTCACGCGATGGCGCAAAAGCGACCGGTCCGCCCCTTGTACCCAAGGGAGGACCGGCCTGTGATGCCCTCGTTATGCGTCCTCGGCCAGTTCGAGCCAGCGCATCTCCAGCTCGTCGCGCTCGTTCACGAGCTCGCGGAGTTCCGCGTCGAGCTTCGCCACCAGCTCGAAGTCGGTGGCGTTCTCCGCGATCCTGGCGTGCAGCTTCTTCTCCTTGTCGGAGACCTTGCCGAGCTGCCGCTCGACCTTCTGCAGCTCCTTCTTCGCGGCGCGGGCGTCGGCGGCGGAGATCCCCGGCTTCGGCTGCGAGGGCGCGGCGGCGGACGCCGGGACGGCGTTCTCCGTCATCGTCCGGCGCCGCTCCAGGTACTCGTCGATGCCGCGCGGCAGCATCCGCAGGGCCCGGTCGCCGAGCAGCGCGAACGTCCGGTCGGTGGTGCGCTCCAGGAAGAACCGGTCGTGGGAGATGACGACCATGGAGCCCGGCCAGCCGTCGAGGAGGTCCTCCAGCTGGGTCAGGGTCTCGATGTCGAGGTCGTTGGTGGGCTCGTCGAGGAAGAGGACGTTCGGCTCGTCCATGAGGAGCCGGAGGAGCTGGAGGCGGCGGCGCTCACCGCCGGACAGGTCGCCGACCGGCGTCCACTGCTTCTCCTTGCCGAAGCCGAACTGCTCGCACAGCTGCCCGGCCGTCATCTCACGGCCCTTGCCGAGGTCGACGCGGTCGCGGATCTGCTGGACGGCCTCCAGGACCCGCAGGCTGCCGGGGAGTTCGGTGACGTCCTGGGAGAGGTACGCGAGCCGGACGGTCTTGCCGACCGTGACGGAGCCCGCCGGGGGCTGGATCTCGCCCTGGCTGACGGCGGCGTCGGTGAGCACCCGCAGGAGGGAGGTCTTGCCCGCGCCGTTGACGCCGACGAGCCCGATGCGGTCGCCGGGGCCGAGCTGCCAGGTGAGGTGCTGGAGGAGGGTCTTGGGACCGGCGGTGACGGTCACGTCCTCCAGGTCGAAGACGGTCTTGCCGAGCCGGGCGTTGGCGAACTTCATCAGCTCGGAGGTGTCGCGCGGCGGCGGCACGTCGGCGATCAGCTCGTTGGCCGCCTCGATGCGGTAGCGCGGCTTGGAGGTGCGGGCGGGGGCGCCGCGCCGCAGCCAGGCCAGCTCCTTGCGCATCAGGTTCTGCCGCTTGGACTCCTCCGTGGCGGCGATCCGCTCCCGCTCGGCCCGCGCGAAGACGTAGTCGCTGTAGCCGCCCTCGTACTCGTGCACCGCGCCGCGCTGCACGTCCCACATACGGGTGCAGACCTGGTCGAGGAACCAGCGGTCGTGGGTGACGCAGACGAGCGCGGACCGGCGCTCCTGGAGGTGCTTGGCGAGCCAGGCGATGCCCTCGACGTCGAGGTGGTTGGTGGGCTCGTCCAGGACGAGGAGGTCCTGGTCGTCGATGAGGAGCTTGGCGAGGGCGATGCGGCGGCGCTCACCGCCGGACAGCGGGCCGATGACGGTGTCCAGGCCGTTCTCGAAGCCGGGCAGGCCGAGCCCGCCGAACAGACCGGTGAGCACGTCGCGGATCTTGGCGCTGCCCGCCCACTCGTGGTCGGCCATGACCCCGATGACCTCGTGCCGGATGGTGGCCTCGGGGTCGAGCGAGTCGTGCTGGGTGAGGACTCCCAGGCGCAGCCCGCCGCTGTGGGTGACCCGGCCGGTGTCGGCGTCCTCCAGCTTGGCGAGCATCCGGATGAGGGTGGTCTTGCCGTCGCCGTTGCGGCCGACGACCCCGATCCGTTCCCCTTCGGAGACGCCGAGCGAGACCCCGTCGAGGAGGGCACGGGTGCCGTAGACCTTGCTGACGGCCTCGACATTGACCAGGTTGACGGCCACGTTGACTCCTGTACGGGATGATCGATCGACGTCCCAGGGTACGTCCCCGCGCGGCACCCGCCGGGCGCCCGCCGTCAGGCCCCCGGGCCCCGGGCCCGCCGGGAGCGGGTGCCCCGGCCCGCCCGCTCCACCAGCAGCCGGCCGACCAGCACCAGTGCGAGGGCCGCCGGGGCGGTCACCGGCACCGCGATGAGGGTGGCCGTGTGGCCGTCCAGGAGACCCCCGAAGCCGGTGAGGGAGAGCCCCAGGACGCCCAGCAGGGCCAGGGTGGTCCCGAGGGCGGCGGCCGGTCCGCCCCCGGTGACCGGTCCGCCCCCGATGGCAACCGGGCCGGGCGCCGCCGGGGCCTCGAAGCGGCGGAAGACGGCCACGAGCCCGGCGGTCAGCAGGCCCGCCGCCGCGAACCGGAGCGGCACCTGCGCCCACCAGGCGCCGGTGGCGGGTGCGGGCAGCGCCCGGCCGGACCCGAGCAGCGCCGCGTACACACCGAGCATCGCCGTCAGGTGCCAGAGGAACGCGGTCATCGCGACCCCGTTGGCGGCGACCACCGCGCGCCACACCCCGGCGCGGGCCACCAGCCGGGTGCCGGGGCCCTTGAGCAGTTCGACCGCGCCGACCAGCCACAGGCCGTGGCAGAGCAGGGCGAGGGTCGGCGGCGCCATGTTGGAGACCTCCTCGCCGGGCATCCCCACCATGGACAGCGGGTACGGGCCGAGGGCGACCAGACCGGCGGCACCGGCAAGACCGGCGGCGGCGAGCACGGCGGGGCGGCGGATCATGCCGTCGGCGCGCAGGAAGCCGAGCTGGTGGACCGCCAGCCACACGAGGGCGAAGTTCAGGAACTCGACGTACGGCACGTGCGCGGCGAACCGCAGGACGTCGACGGCGAGCGCGCCGCCCGCGAGCGCCGCGAACGCGCCCCAGCCCCGGCGCTCGTGCAGCCGCAGCAGCGGCGGGGTGAGGGCGACCATCGCCAGGTAGACGCCGATGAACCACAGGGGCTGGGTGACCAGGCGCAGCGCGACCCCGGTGAGCCCGCCGTCCGCGCCGGTCAGCTGGAGCAGCAGTGCGGCGGCGCCCCACACCCCGGCGAAGACCGTCGTGGGCCGCAGCAGCCGCTGGAGCCTGGCCCGCAGGAAGTCCGCGTACCCGGGCCGCGAGCGGTGGGCGAGGGCGTGCGAGAAGCCGCCGACGAAGAAGAACACCGGCATCACCTGGAACACCCAGGTCACCGCCTGGAGCTCGGGCACGACGGCGAGCAGGTTCCCGACCTGTCCTTCGGCGGTGACCGCCGCCATCAGCCAGTGCCCGAGGACGACGACGCCGAGCGAGGCGACCCGGAGCAGGTCGACGTACCGGTCCCGGCTCGCGGGGGTGGCGGCGGCGAGGTCACGCGCGCGGAGTCGGCTGTTTCCCATGCCGGTACGGTCCCGCGCGCGCCCGGCGGGCCGACAGGGCGCGGATACTCAGCCGGTCGCTGAGTACCGGGGGCCGGGTGTCCCGCGCCAGGCGCGCCAGGCGCGGCGGGCGTTCGCGGCGCAGCCGCCGGCCCCGAGGAGGAGGACGGCGAGGGACACCCCGTGCCAGGCGCCGTCGAAGACGGGCTCGCGGGCGAAGAGGACGACGAGAGCCAGGGAGGTGAGCCCCATCACCGCCTCGGCGCCGACCTTCAGCAGCGGATGGATCTTCCCGCTCATACGTGTCCCCCCGTGGGCCCGTCCGTTCGAAAGGCCCATGGTGGCACGGGGTCACGGAGCACGGTCCGGGGGCGGGTCCGGGAAGGCGGGTCCCCGGGGGAGTCCCGGGAGGACGGCCCAGGGCCCAGGGGGCGGGCCCCCGAAGGCCGGTCCTCCCGAGGGGGTCAGTCCGTGAGGACCGTCGCGCCCGGTGCCGGGGACGTCGCCGTCCGGGCGGTGCGGCAGGTGCCCGAGGCGATCAGGGCGGCGGCGACCGCGGCGGCGGCCTCCGCGTCCTTCACCAGGAACGCCGTCGTCGGGCCCGAGCCGGAGACCAGGGCCGCGAGGGCGCCCGCCGCCGTGCCCGCCGCCAGGGTGTCCGCGAGGGAGGGCCGCAGCGAGAGCGCCGCCGCCTGGAGGTCGTTGGCGAGGTGCTCCGCGAGGGCCGTGGTGTCACCGGCGGACAGGGCGTCCAGGAGCACCGCGGGGGCGGCCGGGACGGGCACCTCGACGCCCTCGGTGAGCCGGTCGAACTCGCCGTACACCGCCGGGGTCGACAGACCGCCGTCGGCGAGGGCGAACACCCAGTGGAAGGTGCCGCCGACCGGCAGCTCCCCCAGCCGCTCGCCGCGACCGGTGCCGAGCGCCGCCCCGCCGACCAGGCTGAAGGGGACGTCGCTGCCGAGTTCGGCGCAGATCTCCAGGAGCGTCTCGCGCGGGGTGTCCAGGCCCCACAGCGCGTCACAGGCGAGGAGGGCGCCCGCGCCGTCCGCGCTGCCGCCCGCCATGCCGCCCGCGACCGGGATGTCCTTGGCGATGTGCAGGTGCACGTCGGGGGAGATGCCGTGCCGGGCCGCGAGGAGTTCGGCGGCGCGGGCGGCGAGGTTGCTGCGGTCCAGCGGCACCTCGGCGGCGTCCGGGCCCGAGCAGGTGACCGTGAGTTCCGCGGCGGGGGTGGCGGTGACCTCGTCGTGGAGGGAGACCGCGAGGAAGACGTTGGCCAGGTCGTGGAAGCCGTCGGGGCGGGCCGCGCCGACCGCGAGCCGCACGTTGACCTTGGCGGGGACGCGGACGGTGACGCCCGCCGGGGGGCCGTCCGGGCCGGTCGCCCGCCCGCCGCCCCGGGCCGTCCCCGGCTCCGTACCACCGCTCATGCCTTGGCCTCCGCGATCCGGGCGAACTCCTCCACGGTGAGCGCCTCACCACGGGCCTGCGGCGAGATGCCGGCCTTCACCAGGGCGTCCTCGGCGGCGGCGGGCGAGCCCGCCCAGCCGGAGAGGGCGGCGCGGAGGGTCTTGCGGCGCTGGGCGAAGGCCGCGTCGACGACCGCGAAGACCTCCTGCCGGGTGGCGGTGGTGGCCACCGGCTCGGTGCGGCGGACCAGGGAGACCAGGCCGGAGTCGACGTTCGGCGCGGGCCAGAAGACGTTGCGGCCGATGGAACCGGCGCGCTTGACCCGCGCGTACCAGTTGGCCTTGACCGAGGGCACGCCGTACACCTTGTTGCCGGGGCCCGCGGCGAGCCGGTCGGCGACCTCCGCCTGCACCATGACGAGGGTCCGCTCGATGGTCGGGAACCGCTCCAGCATGTGCAGCAGGACCGGCACGGCCACGTTGTACGGGAGGTTCGCGACGAGCGCGGTGGGCGCGGGGCCCGGCAGCTCCTGGACCTGCATCGCGTCGGAGTGGACCAGCGCGAAGCGGTCGGCGCGCGCGGGCATCCGGGCGGCGATCGTGGCGGGCAGCGCGGCGGCGAGGACGTCGTCGATCTCGACGGCCGTCACCCGGTCCGCGGCCTCCAGCAGGGCCAGGGTGAGGGAGCCGAGGCCCGGCCCCACCTCCACGACCACGTCGTCGGGCCGTACCCCGGCCGTGCGGACGATCCGCCGGACGGTGTTGGCGTCGATGACGAAGTTCTGGCCCTTCTGCTTCGTGGGGCGCACGCCGAGGACGGCGGCCAGCTCACGGATGTCGGCGGGGCCGAGGAGGGCGTCGGGGCTTTCGGGGCCGGTGGTGGTGCTCACCGGTACAGCCTACGGCTCACCGGTACAGCCTCCGGCCGCAATGGGGCCAGGGACCCGCCCCGCGCCGCACGTACAGCTTCTTCGCCCGGTACGTCTGCTCGGCGGCGGGCGCGTCCTGCGCGGTGCCGGTGCCGCCGAGCGAGCGCCAGGTGCCGGGATCGAACTGGTAGAGCCCGCCGTAGGTCCCCGAGGGGTCGACCGCGTCCGGACGGCCGCCGGACTCGCAGGCGGCGAGGGCTGCCCAGTCGAGTCCGTCGGCGCCCGCGACGGAGGTGGGCAGCGGCCGGGTGCCGACCCGGACCAGGCTGCCGACCGGTTCGCGGACGATCTCCTCGCCGGTCCTGCGGGGCTTCTGCCGGACGCCGTCGACGGTCCGCAGGCTGTACGTGACCCGGCGGACCCCGGTGACGCCCTGCCGTTCGACGACCTCGGTCCCGGCGAACAGCTCCGGGTCGCGGGTCCGCTCGACGGCGAACGGCACGGTCTCCTCGCGGACCTGCTGGGAGCCGGTGATCCGCAGCACGTTCACGGTCTGGCCGTCGCGCGGGAAGGAGCCGGGGGCGACGGAGGTGACGTCCTGCCCGGAGAGGGTGATCCCCGCCTCGGCGAGCGCCTCGGCGACGGTGGCGGCGTTCGTCCGGACGGTCCGCTCCCGTCCGTCGGCGAGGAAGGTGACGCTCCGCTCGGTCCGCACGTCGAGCGCGAGGCCCCGCCGGGAGATCGCGGCGCCCCGGGAGACCGAGAGGTGGGCGCCCTCCGCGCGGACCCCGAGCTGGCGCAGCGCGCCCTCGACGGTGCGGGCGGTGGTCCACATCTGGCGGCGCTGTCCGTCGAGGGTGAGGGAGACCGGTCTGCCGTAGCGGACGACGATCTCGTCGCCGCCCTCCAGGGTCTGGCCGGGGGCGGGCGCGACGATGTCGTGGTCGCCGACGGCGAGGCCCTCCTCGGCGAGGAGTTCCCCGACGTCGTCGGCGAAGGTGTGGAAGGCGCGCGGGACGCCGTCCACGGAGAGCAGGACGGGCTTGTCGTCGGCGACGAAGGCGCTGGTGCCCCCGGCGAGGAAGACGACGACGAGGGCCTGCGGGACGAGTCTGCGCAGGCTGCCCCTGCCGGACCCGGTGGACCCGGTGGACCCGGTGGACCCGGTGGCCTTCCGGCGGCGGGCGGCCCGCCGGTCGCCGGAGCGGGGGCCGGGGACGGCGGACGGTGCCGTAGGGCTCGGCTGTTCCTGGACCGGCGGGGACGCGGCACCCCGCCGTCCGGCGCGGTGACTGCCCTGGGATGTGCTCACGAGGCCGGGACCCTAGGCCCCCGGAGCGACACCTTCCGTCACGGCGCGGCCACTTCCCGTAATCGTTATGGATCGGTAGTGATCCACGACCGTGGACCGGTGGCGGTCGGCGGCCGTGGACCGGTGGCGGTCAGTAGTCGAAGGCGCGGGCCGTGTTCGCGGCGACGGCCCCGGCCATCTCCTCCTCGCCGATCCCCCGCACCCGCGCCATCGCCCGGAGCGTCACGGGGATCAGGTACGGGGCGTTCGGGCGACCCCGGTAGGGCGCCGGGGTGAGGAAGGGGGCGTCGGTCTCGACGAGGACGAGTTCCAGCGGGGCCACCGCGAGCGCGTCCCGCAGGTACTGGGCGTTCTTGAAGGTGACGTTCCCCGCGAAGGACATGTAGTAGCCCTTGGCGGCGCAGATCCCGGCCATGGCAGCGTCACCGGAGTAGCAGTGGAAGACGGTCCGCTCGGGCGCGCCCTCCTCGTCCAGGACCCGCAGCACATCGGCGTGGGCGTCCCGGTCGTGGATGACGAGCGCCTTCCCGTGCCGCTTGGCGATCTCGATGTGGGCCCGGAAGGAACGCTCCTGCGCGGCGACGCCTTCGGGACCCGTACGGAAGAAGTCGAGGCCGGTCTCGCCGACCCCCCGTACGTACGGGAGGGCGGCGAGCCGGTCGATCTCGCTGAGCGCGTCGTCGAGGGCCGCTTCGCCGCCGCCCTCCCTGACGCCCTGCCTCGACAGGCCCTCGGGGTCCCCCAAGACGATCCTCGGCGCCTCGTTCGGGTGCAGGGCGACCGCCGCATGCACCCGCTCGTGGGCGGCGGCGGTCTCCGCCGCCCACCGGGAGCCCTTCACGTCACACCCCACCTGCACCACCGTGGTCACGCCGACGGCGGCGGCCTTGACGAGGGCCTCCTCGACGGTGCCGGACTGCAGGTCCAGATGGGTGTGCGAGTCCGCGACCTCCACCAGGAGGGGTTCGGGAAGCGGCGGCGGGGCGTCCTTGGCACTCATGCCCCCGATCGTACGAGGCTCGGGCGCGGCCCCGCGCGGGGTTACTGGTGGCGCCGGAACGGGTGCAGGAGGTCCGAGAGGTGCCAGTGGTGCGGCACCGGGGGGTCGCCCTCGGTCAGTTCCTGTCCGATGGGCCCGGCGGGACCGACCGGCCGGGTCTCCTTGGACCCCCGCCGGTGCTTCTCCGTCGCGGCGATCAGGTCGAGCACGGACGACACCTGCCCCGCGCGCATGATGCGGACGACGTGGCCCCCGCAGTTCATGCAGGTGGGACTGGACAGCGGGGACGGGACCCGCTCCCCCTCTGCCTTGTAGACGACGAACGCGTGGCCGGACGCGTCCACGTGGTGCTCTATGTCGTACGCCTGCTCCCAGCCGTACCCGCACCTCATGCAGGCGAAGGCGTACGCCTCGTGAGCGACGGATATGCCGGTACCGGTGACCTCACTCATGCCAGCTCCTCTCCACTGATCAGTGGACGCCTTTTCCGGCCGGAGCGCATCAGGGTGAGGCGAACCATGGAAGGCTTTTGGCCCTTCCCTTGCCAAGTGCCCCGCGGAGTGAGCCGGTGCGGCTTTCCCCTTTGCTTTTCAGATTAGTCCTTTACCTTTTCCGGGGGCCGGAGCAGCCGCGTTCTTTGCCGCCACCACGGCATCGAAGACCTCCCGCTTGGGCAGCCCCGCCTCGGCCGCGACGGCCGCGATGGCCTCCTTGCGGCGCTCGCCCGCGTCCTCGCGCACCTGGACCCTGCGCACCAGTTCCTCCGCGTCGAGCTCCGCGGGGCCGGTCTCCGGGGCGCCCTCCACGACGACCGTGATCTCCCCCCGTACGCCTTCCGCGGCCCAGGCGGCGAGCTCGGCCAGCGGGCCCCGCCTGACCTCCTCGTAGGTCTTGGTCAGCTCACGGCAGACGGCGGCCCGCCGGTCGGCGCCGAAGACCTCGGCCATCGCGGCGAGCGTGTCGTCGAGCCGGTGCGGGGCCTCGAAGTAGACGAGGGTCCGCCGCTCGTCCGCGACCTCCCGCAGCCGTCCGAGCCGCTCGCCCGCCTTCCTCGGCAGGAAGCCCTCGAAGCAGAAGCGGTCCACGGGCAGGCCGGAGAGGGCCAGCGCGGTGAGCACCGCGGACGGCCCGGGGACGGCCGTGACCTTGATGTCCTGCTCGACGGCGGCGGCCACCAGGCGGTAGCCGGGGTCGGACACGGACGGCATCCCCGCGTCGGTCACCAGCAGCACCCGGGCGCCGCCGACCAGCGCTTCGACCAGCTCCGGCGTCCGGGCGGACTCGTTCCCCTCGAAGTAGGAGACGACCCGGCCCGAGGTGTGGATGCCCAGGGCGCGCGTCAGTCCGCGCAGCCTCCGGGTGTCCTCGGCGGCCACGATGTCCGCGTTCTCCAGTTCGGTGGCGAGTCGGGGCGGAGCGTCCGCGATGTCGCCGATGGGGGTCCCTGCGAGTACCAGCGTTCCTGTCACACGGACCATCCTCCCAGCCCGGACGGGCGACGCGCACAGGCGCGTTCCCTACGATGGCGCGGTGACCAGTACCGCACCCGAGGCCCTGGAAGGCCGGCACTCCGTGGCAGAGCCCTCTTCATGGCAGCGGCGGCTGCGGCGTTTCGGCTACGAGCCGCCCGCCGGACGCGCCGCACCCATCGGGCTGCGGGAGCGGCTCGTGCCCCCGTACACCCGCCCCTCCCCGGGCCTCACGGCGCTGCTCGGGCTCTCCCCCGAGCGGGCCGAGCGTCTCTGGCGGTGGGCCGCCTGGGGCGGTCCGCTCCTGGTCACGGCCGTCGCCGGACTGCTGAGGTTCTGGAACCTCGGCAAGCCGCACGCGGTGATATTCGACGAGACGTACTACGCCAAGGACTCCTGGGCCCTGATCAACCAGGGGTACGAGGGGGCGTGGCCGAAGGACATCGACAAGACGATCCTCAGTGATCCGGGCGCGGTGCTGGTCCCCACCGACCCGGGCTATGTCGTCCACCCGCCGATGGGCAAGTGGATGATCGGCCTCGGCGAGAAGATGTTCGGCTTCGAACCGTTCGGCTGGCGCTTCATGGTGGCGCTGCTCGGCACCCTGTCGGTGCTGCTGCTCTGCCGGATCGGCCGCCGGATGTTCCGCTCGACGTTCCTGGGCTGTCTGGCGGGGCTACTGCTCGCCGTCGACGGGCTGCACTTCGTGATGAGCCGCACCGCGCTCCTCGACCAGGTGCTGATGTTCTTCGTGCTCGCCTCCTTCGGCTGTCTGGTCCTGGACCGCGACTGGGCCAGGCGACGGCTGGCGGGCGCGCTGCCCGAGGACGAGGAGGGGGTGCTGCGGCCCGACGCGGAGATCGCGGGGACCCTGCGCCTGGGGTGGCGCCCGTGGCGGATCGCCGCCGGGGTGATGCTGGGCCTGGCCGCCGCCACCAAGTGGAACGGGCTGTACGTCATGGTGGCCTTCGGCCTGATGACGGTGCTGTGGGACGTCGGCGGGCGCCGGACGGCCGGGGCGGTCCGCCCGTACCTCGCGGTGCTCAGGAAGGACGTCGTCCCGGCGTTCGTGTCGGTGGTGCCGGTGGCGCTCGCCACCTATCTGGTGACCTGGACCGGCTGGCTGGTCAGCGACAAGGGCTACTTCCGGCACTGGGCCGCCGACCAGGACAAGCTGTACGGCGGGGGCACCTGGGGCTGGCTGCCGGAGTGGCTGCGCAGCCTGTGGCACTACGAGTCCGAGGTGTACACCTTCCACGTGGGGCTCACCTCGCCCCACACGTACCAGTCGAACCCCTGGTCCTGGATCGTCCTGGGCCGCCCCGTCTCGTACTTCTACGAGTCCCCCGCGCCCGGCACCAACGGCTGCCCGGCCGACGCCCGGGAGAAGTGCGCGCAGGAGGTGCTGGCCCTCGGCACCCCGCTGCTGTGGTGGGCCGCCTGCTTCGCGATCCTGTACGTGCTGTGGCGCTGGGCCTTCCGCCGGGACTGGCGCGCGGGTGCCGTCGCCTGCGGTGTCGCGGCGGGCTGGGTCCCGTGGTTCCTCTACCAGGAACGCACCATCTTCCTTTTCTACGCGGTGGTGTTCGTTCCTTTCCTGTGTCTGGCGGTGGCGATGATGCTGGGCGCGATCATCGGCCCTGCGGGTTCATCGGAAAGACGCCGCACATTCGGTGCGGTGGCCGCGGGATGTCTGGTGCTCCTCATCGTCTGGAATTTCATTTATTTCTGGCCGATCTACACCGGAACCCCGATTCCGCTGGACCAATGGCGTCATCGGATGTGGCTCGACACCTGGGTCTGACGGACGGTGTGACGGAGGTCCGGGCGGGATGTTCCGGACGCCATGACGAAAGCCCGGCGGACATGACGCAGGGCGCCCGTTCCCGCTCGACTTTTCCTCCCCTTGACTGATTGACTCATGGGCCGAACGGGGAGGGGAGGCGCAGCCATGCGCAGCGGAGTGAAGGTGGCGGTCGTCGGGGGCGTCTTCGTCGTCGTCGCGGGCGGGGTCGGATACGGGGGCTGGAACCTCTGGAACGGGGTCACCGGCGGGGACAGGACGGCCGGTGTCCGGGCCGGTGACACGCCGAGGACCGGACCCGTCACCACCGAGGAGACCACCGCCACCGCCCGGGAGTTCCTGACCGCGTGGGCGGCGGGCGAGTCCGACCGCGCCTCGCAGCTGACCGACGACCCGGTCACGGCGGGCCCCGCGCTCCTCTCGTACAAGGAGGGCGCCAAGGTCGCCCGGTCGGTGATCACCCCGGGGAGCCCGACGGGGGCGACGGTGCCGTTCACCGTACGGGCCACGGTCACGTACGACGGTGTCAGCAAGGACCTGTCGTACGCCTCCGAGCTGACCGTGGTGCGCGGGAAGACCACCGGACGGCCGCTGGTGAAGTGGGCGCCGGCCGTGCTCCACCCCCGGTTCACCGCCGGTGCCAGTCTGCGCACGGGCACCGCGAAGACCGCCTCCGTGAAGGCCGTCGACCGTGCGGGCGTCGAGCTGACCGCCGCGAAGTACCCCTCGCTGGGGCCCGTCCTGGACGCGCTGCGCCAGCGGTACGGCTCGAAGGTGGACGGCACCACGGGGATCGAGACCTGGATCGACTCGGGCAGCGGGACCGTCCCCGACACCACCCTCCTCGTCCTGAAGAAGGGGAAGCCGGGCGTCCTGAGGACCACCATCGACGCGGGCGCGCAGGCGGCGGCGGAGAAGGCGGTCAAGGGGTACGCGCAGGCGGCGGTGGCCGCGGTCGAACCGTCGACCGGCGCGATACGGGCGGTCGCCAACAACCCCGCCGGCGGCTTCAACACGGCCTTCGAGGGGGCGCAGGCCCCCGGCTCCACGATGAAGATCGTCACGGCGGCGATGATGCTGCAGCACGGTCTGGCGACGCCCGGCGGCGAGGTGGAGTGTCCGGCGACCGTGACGTGGGACGGCTACACCTTCCAGAACCTCGACCGCTTCGAGATCGACGGCGGGACCCTCACCGACGCCTTCCGCCGCTCCTGCAACACCACCTTCATCAAGGCGATCGTCCCCCTCAACAAGAAGGGCGTCGAGGGGACCGCGCTCGGCGACACCGCCCGCCGCTCCTTCGGCATAGGGCTCGACTGGCAGGTCGGTGTGCGGGCTTCGGACGGCAGCGTCCCCGCGTCGGAGTCGACCGAGACGGCCGCCTCGTACATCGGCCAGGGCAAGATCACGATGAGCGCCCTGAACGTGGCCTCGCTCTCCGCGACCGTGAAGGACGGCGGCTTCCGCCAGCCGTACCTGGTGGCGCGGGAGGTCGACGACCGGCCGTTCGCCACCGCCGACCGGCTCGCCCCCGAGGTCGCCTCGGGGCTCCGCCGGATGATGAACGCGGCGGCGACGAACGGCACGGCGGCGGAGGCGATGGCCGGGGTCTCCTCTCCCAAGGGCGCGAAGACCGGTTCGGCGGAGGTCGGCGACCAGGCCACCTCGAACAGCTGGTTCACCGGCTACTCGGGGAACCTCGCGGCGGCGGCGGTCGTCCAGTCGGGCGGCCACGGCGGCGACTCGGCGGGCAAGGTGGTCGCGAGCGTGCTGAAGGCGCGGTGAGCGGGCGGGGCGCGGTGACCTCGCGGGGGCGGTGAGCGGGCGGGGGCGGGCCGATCCGTGGCGCACGGCCCGGTCGTCGCTCTCCGGCAGCCGGTCTCCGGCAGTCGCTTCCCGTGGCCGGTCGTCGGGCTCCGGTCGTCGGGCTCCGGTCGCCTCAGCGCAGGTCCCGCCGCTCGTCGTCGGCCACCATCGGGGCGACCGGGGGGACGATCACACGGCGGCGGCGCAGGATGCTCGCGTACACGGCCGTGCCGACGACGCCGACGAGCATCAGGATCAGCCCCACCAGATCGAGGTCGACTCCGTCGAGCTGCCAGTCGGTCGCGAAGGTGAGTATGGCTCCGACGGCGATCAGGATGATGCAGACTCCGAGTCCCATGGTTCCCTCCCTGTGTGTCGGTTCGGACGTGACCCGGGTACCCCGGTCCCGGGCTTTCACCCCCCGCCCCGGCGATGTCCCCGCCAACTGTCTTCTGGAGCGGTCCTCTTGAGGGCCGGGGTCCGAGGGGCGGAAGTCGGTCGCGTGTCCCGTACACCGACCGCTACGGTGCGGGCCATGAGCGCTGAGAGCACCGGGGCCCCCGAGAGCCCCGGACACGCCCCCGAGTCCGCCGCCCACCCCCGGTTCGCCGCCGCGCTGCGGGAGCTGGGCCTCGATGTCGAGGTCCGCCGCTTCCCGGACGGGACGAGGACCGCGCGGCAGGCGGCCGACGCGATCGGCTGCCGGGTCGAGGAGATCGCCAAGTCCCTGGTCTTCGCGGCCGACGGGGTGCCCGTCCTCGTCCTGATGGACGGCGCCTCGCGGGTGGACGTGGAGCGGGTGCGTCAGGAACTGGGCGCGGCGGAGGTGACCCGCGCCGACGCGAAGGCGGTCCGGGAGACCACGGGGTACGCGATCGGGGGCGTCCCGCCGTTCGGGCACCTGGTGCGGACCCGGGTGCTCGCCGACCGGGGGCTGCTCGACCACGACCTGGTGTGGGCGGCGGCGGGCACCCCGCACACGGTCTTCGCGCTGGCCCCGGAGTCCCTGGTCGCCCACGCGGGCGCCACGCTGGTGGACGTGCGCGAGACGACGGCGTGACACCGCTCGTCACGCTCGCGGTCCTCGCCGCCGCGATCGCCCACGCGAGCTGGAACGCGATCGCGCACCACCTCAAGGACCAACTGCTGTCGTTCACCCTGATATCCGGGGGCGGCGCGCTGATCGGCCTGGTCCTGGCCCTGTTCGTGCCGCTGCCCGCGCCGGGGGCGTGGCCGTACCTGGTGGTGTCGGCGCTGCTGCACATCGGCTACATGGCCCTGCTGATGCGCTCCTTCACGCTGGGCGACTTCGGGCAGATGTACCCGATCGCGCGGGGGACGGCGCCGCTGGTGGTGACGGCGCTCGCGGCGCTCTTCCTCCACGAGGTCCCGGACGGGCGGCAGTTGCTCGGCGTGGCGGTGGCGTGCGCGGGTCTGACGGGCCTGGCGCTGTGGGGCGTCCGGGGCGGGGACGGCGGCCCGCCCCGGCCCGCGCTGCTGGCGGCGGGCGCGACGGGCCTGTCGATCGCGCTGTACACGGTCGTGGACGGCGTCGGCGTCCGCGCCTCGGGGACCCCGCTCGGCTACATCGCGTGGCTGATGATCCTGGAGGGCCTGGCGATCCCGGCGTACGCCCTGTGGACCCGCCGGGCGGCCCTGCTCCCCCAGCTCCGCCCGTACGCGGCCCGCGGCCTCCTGGGCGCGGCCCTCTCGGTCGCCGCCTACGGCCTGGTCCTGTGGGCCCAGACGAAGGCCCCCCTGGCCCCGGTGGCGGCCCTCCGCGAGTCCTCGATCATCGTCGGCGCGGCCCTGGGCACCCTCCTCTTCAAGGAACGCTTCGGCGCGGCGCGCCTGGCGGCGGCGACGGTGCTGGCGGTGGGGATAGGGCTGATGCTGACGGCGGGGTGAGCCGGGGCCGGTGACGGCGGGTCCCGTGGCGTCAGATCACCGGCGGCCGACCCAGCCGGGTCATGCGCCACACCGTCCGCCACCGCATGGGCCGACGTGGCGGACACGGGGTCCGCACTCCCTCGAAGAACCCGGCCCACCACGCCCTCAGCCCGGCCGGCGGAGGGCGCCGCAGCAGGGTGTACGCCGCCCACGAGGCGAGGTACACCGGAACCAGCACGGCGGGCAGATGCCGCTTCGCCAACCAGACACGGTTGCGTCCGGTGTTGCGGTAGTAGACCGCGTGGCGGGAGGGCGCGGTCCTGGGGTGGGTCAGTACCAGGTCGGCCCGGTAGTCGATCTCCCAGCCCGCGTCGAGCGCGCGCCAGGCGAAGTCGGTCTCCTCGTGGGCGTAGAAGAAGGGTGCGGGGAACTCGCCGACCTGGTCGATCACGCGCGTCCGGATGGCGTGGGCACCCCCCAGGAAGGTCGTGACCGGCCCGGAGACGAGCGGGTCGGCGCCGCCGAGGCGGGGTACGTGCCTGCGCTGGGAGACGCCTTCCTCGTCCGCGATGCGGAAGCCCACGATCCCGAGGCGGGGGTTCGCGGTGAACGCTTCCCTGACCAGGCGCAGCGTGTCGGTCCGGGGCAGCAGGCCGTCGTCGTCCAGGACCAGCACGACGTCAACGCCCCTGCCCTCGCCCCCGTGCTCGCGCAGCCACCGCACCCCGGCGTTCCTGCCGCCGGGGATGCCCAGGTTCTCCGGCAGTCCGACGACCGCGACCCCGTCGCGGAGAGGGGGAAGTTCGACCCCTTGGCCCAGTACGACGACCGTCGCGGGATCCCCCTCCTGTGCCGCCACCGAATCGAGGAGGGCCAGGAGCTCCTTCTCCCGGTCTCCCATGGTGAGGATCACGATGCCTACGGCGGGAAGGTCCGTACGGGGGGCGTTCACGCCTGGGCTCGCAGCAGGTCGGCGGCACGCCGGTGCAGAGCCCCGGCTCCGGGGATCCGGCGCCTTCGGTAACCGGCCGTCGCGGACCGGATCGACCGGATCTCCTTGCGGTTCCGGTCCGAGGTCACCCCGTCCATGAAATCGAGGGAACGGCTCCACAGGGCCACGGCCTCCTCATGACGGTGCTGGGCGGCGACCGACGCGAAGGTGGCATCGAGAAAGTCCCTGCGACGCAGCATCACGAGCCTCCCGAGGCCGGTGGCACCGGCCAGGTCCGGTACGTGCACCCGGCCTCACCGATGGCGTCCGTCGGCGCGGCGCCCGGACTACGGCCCTCCGTCAACTCGCACTCCCCGCAGTGATCTTGAAAGGATGCAACAGGTCGTCTCAACACGCGGGCCTCCTCGCGGCGCTCCGCGCATCCTCCATCATCGTCGGCGCGGCCTTGGGGACCCTCCTCTCCAAGGACCACTTCGGCGCGCCGCGCCCGGCGACGGGGACCCCTGCTGATGCCGCCCTCCGAGTGAGCCGGGACCGGGGGTGCCGGGCCCTCTGCGGGGACCCGGCACCACGCCGCCTTGAGGGCGAGCCCTCAGAAGGCCTCGCGCCCCACGGCCAGCTCGGCCCACACCAGCTTGCCGGGCCCGTACCGGTCGTCGACGCCCCACTTCTCGGCGAGCGTGTCGACCAGCGGAAGCCCCCAGCCACCGTCGGCGCCCGCGACCGGCAGTGCCATCAACGGCCTTCGCTCGGAGGCATCGTGGACCTCGATGCGCAGGCCGCCCGGCACCCGGACGAAGTGCGTCTCGATCTCCCGGCCAGGCACGCGGCCGTGCCGTACGGCGTTCGTGAGCAGCTCCGAGAGGACGAGCGAGGCGGCGTCCTCGACGGCCCCCCACTCCCATCGCTCCAGCGTCCGGCGCAGCTCCCGCCGAGCCAGCGGCACGCTCCTGGCGGCCTGCCCCCTCGCAGGACGACCACGTCGGCGCCTGGCAGATCCGTCGGCGCGGACTCCATCAGGCCACCTCCGCACGGCGTGCGCCCGCGTGGGATCGGAAAGAGTGAACACGGTTTCGGCAGCGGGTGGTTGACGTCACCCTCCTGTCGCACGTCCGGGTCGACGGTACGGGTGTCAGCGGGGCGCCCCGCGACCGGCGGCGGCCGGTCGGTGGCAGTAACAGACTCAAGGCCAGTCCCGCGAGGCGGACGATAGGGTTGCTCATGTTGACGCTCCTTCGAAGCGTTGGCCATGCCCCCGGACCGGTCGCTCGGTCGCGGGGGTCCTCTTTTCCTGGAATGCCAACTCGGGTCGACCTCCAGATGCAACGTGATCACGCACGGCATCAACATCTGTGCGCTACGTCACACGCAAACAAGCTGAGGGTTACTACCCCACTACCGCAAGTGAGACTTTCGCAAATTTGCGGCACTGTCTCTCCGCAGGCACGGACTGGCCACCCCTTGCCGCGAAGCGGCACACTGAGCGGCACACGGGGAGGAGAAGACATGCCCGCAGGTGGAAGGCCGACGGTTCGCAGCCGACGGCTCGGCGCTGCTCTCAAGCGCTTACGCGAGGCAGCGGGCATCGATCAGTCGGTCGCGGCGCAGGCCATCCTCAGGTCAGTCACCAAGGTGAGCCGACTTGAGAGCGGACAAGTCTCCGCCTCCGTCCTGGAAGTGAGGACCCTCCTGGACTGCTACGGGGTCCGGGACCAAGGTGAGCGCGGTCGGCTCGAAGAGCTGGCGCGGGCGAGGAACCAACGCGGTTGGTGGCTGGACTACCAGGAGACTCTGCGCCCGGACTACGCCGATCACATCACTCTCGAGAGCGACTCGACCTACATCAAGTCATGGGAACCGTCATTGATTCCCGGCCTGCTGCAGACCCCGGAGTACGCGGAGTCGGTGATCTCCACCGGCCCAGCCTTCATCGCGCCGGACCGCATCACGGAGTTGGTCAAGGTCCGCCAAGAGCGCCAGCGGAGGATCGATCAGGGCGGGGTCCACCTCACCGCAATTATCTGGGAGCCCGCCATAACGGCGCTCGGTCACGATCAGGTCCTCTGCGTCGGCCAGCTCCGGCGCCTCATGGACGCCGGGGAGCGTCAGAACGTCACCTTGCAGATCCTGCCGACTGCGGCCAGCAAGACAGCGGGAATCTCGGGCGCGTTCGTCGCCTTCTCGTTCGGGGTCGAACCCACCGTCGAAGCGGTGACCGCCCGCACCGTCACCCACACCACAGTCGTCGAAGCCCCCGAAGACCTCGCCGCCTACGCGAACGTTTTCGACCGACTACGCTCGGCAGCGTTGTCGCCCGAGGAGAGCGCGGACCGCTTCCGCCGGATGCTGGACGACGTATCAGATCAGAAGGAAGAGGGACCATGACACCTGGGATCGTCGGCGTTTTCCGCAAGTCGTCCTTCTCCGACCAGGAGGGCGACTGCGTCGAGATGGCGCACACGTCCACGGCGGGGAGCGCCATCAGGGACAGCAAGGCCGTCACCGGGCCGCACCTCCTCTTCGGGGCGGACGCCTGGACGTCCTTCCTCGGGGCGGTGCGGACGGAACAGTTGTAGGCCTCCGTGGAAGGGAAACCCCATGATTCCCCACCACCTTCGGGACGACGCCACGCTTGTCCAAGACCTCCAGCGGATGGGGCACGCGCCCCGGGAGTACTCCGCCGGGCTCGGGCCCGGGAGTCATGACCTCGGCGTAGTCGACGTGCGGCACGCTCCCGCCGAACCCGCCTGGCGAAGCAGCAGCTACAGCAGCGGGAACGGTCAGTGCGTAGAGGTCGGGAGCGGGCTCCCGGGCAACGTTCCCGTACGGGACAGCAAGACCGCCCCAACCGGGCCGCACCTCACCGTCGAGGCTGACGTCTGGACGTCGTTCGTCAGCGCGCTCAAGTCCGCGCGGCTCTAAGCCAGGGTGTGCCGCCTCGCACAGGAGACCCCATGATCCCCGACGACCTCCGGGCCGACGCCCAACTGCTCTGGGACTTCCAGCGGATGGGGCACGCGCCCCGGCCGTGTTCCGTGGTGCTCGGGCTCGGGAGTCATGACCTCGGGGTCGCCGATGTCGCCGTGTCGCTGTACCGGGGCGGGTTCGCGCCGCTCCTCGTCTTCACCGGGGCCACCAGCGCCACCACCCGGGAGCGGATGCCCCGGGGCGAGGCCGTGCACTACCGGGAGCGGGCCCTCGCGCTCGGCGTGCCCGGGGACGCCGTGCTCGTCGAGACACGGGCCCGGAACACCGGGGAGAACATCCGCTTCTCCCGCGAACTCCTCGCCGCGCGCGGGGTGGACGTGACCTCCGTGCTGCTCGTCAGCAAGCCCTACGAGGAGCGGCGGGCGTACGCGACCGCCCTGCGCGCCTGGCCCGGGGTCGACGTCGTCTGCGCCTCCTCGCCGCTGGCGCTCGACGCGTACGCCGGGGAGATCGGGGACGTACGGCTCGTGCTCGACATGCTCGTCGGGGCCGTACAGCGGCTGATCGTCTACCCCGCCCGGGGGTTCACGGCCGAGCAGGACGTCCCCCCGGCCGTCGCCGACGCCTATCGGCGGCTGCGCGACCGGGGGTTCACCGGGCGGCTCGTGCCCGAATCCGTGTGAAGGCCACGGGGCGGGGCCGGGAGGACGGGGACGGGAGGACGACACCCCGCCCCCGGCAGTCGAGCGCGGGCGTTCCCCGGTCGGCTCCCGGTCCCGGTCCCGGCCGGGACCGGGGCGCCGGGGCGCCGGACAGGCCCCGGTACGGGATCTGCGGGGGCCTCAGCCCTCCCCCACCACCTCCCCGAAGTGCGTGTTCACCGCCAGCAGGCCGCCGTCGACGCGCAGGACCGTGCCCGTGATCCAGGACGCGTCCCGGGAGGCCAGGAACGCGACCGCCGCCGCGATGTCCTCGGGGGTGCCCACCCGGCCCAGCGGGTACACGCGGGACGCGAGGGCGGCCAGGGTGTCCTCCCGGCCCGCCCAGCCCGCCGTCGCGATCGTCCCCGGGTTGATCTGGTTCACCCGGACCCCGCGCCGCGCCGCGTCCCCCGCCAGCGTGCGGGTCAGCGACGTCAGGCCCGCCTTCGCCGCGCTGTAGGCGTGCCCGCCGAAGTCCGCCTCCGCGTTGACCGAGCCGATCGTCACGATCGCGCCCCGCCCGCCCGCCGCCGCCAGATGCGGCAGCGCCGCCCGCGAGCAGCGGACCGCCCCCATGAACGTGATGTCCTGCTGCGCGCTCCACACCGCGTCGGGCTCCTCCTCGAAGAGGTCCAGGTCCGGAGTCACCGCGCCCAGCGCGTTGTTGACGAGGACGTCCAGGCGGCCGAACGCGCGGACCGCGTGCGCCACCGCCGCGTCCACCGACGCCTGGTCAGCCACGTCGCAGCGCAGCGCCTCCGCGCCGTCGATGCCCGCCGCCGTCCGTTCCGCCTCCTCCTCGTCGACATCCGTGACGAGGACCCGCGCGCCCTCCGCCGCGAGCCGCCGTGCCGTGGCCGCGCCGATGCCCCGGGCCGCGCCCGTGACCATGACCGCGTATCCGCCGAAACGTTCCCTCGGGTCCGGGACTCCCGCCCCGCCCTTCCCGTCCGTGTGATCCATACGGACGATCACAGCAGCCGGTGCCCCCGTGCGCCACCCCCCGGAGCCCCGAACTCGCCCCGGCCCGGCGGCCGTCCGCTCAGACGGTGGCGTCCACCGCCGCACGTACCGCCCTGACCAGTGCCTGGGCGCGCGGGTCCGCCGTGACCGTCCTGCGCATCCCGTTGGTGACGTACCCGAAGGCCACCCCGGTGTCCGGGTCGGCGAAGCCGAGCGAGCCGCCCCGGCCGGGGTGGCCGAAGGACGACGGGCCGAGGAGCGGCGACGCCGGGCCGTGCAGCATGTGGCCGAGCCCGAAGCGGGTGCCGACCAGCAGGACCCGGTCCTGGCCCGCCGACTCCTCCGTGCCCGCCAGCGCGAGGCTCTCCGGGGTGAGCAGGCGCGGGGCGCCGTCCACGGGCCCGAGGAGGGCCGCGTAGAAACCGGACAGGGCGCGGGCCGTCGCCACCCCGGCCGAACCGGGCAGTTCGGCGGCGAGATACGCCGGGTCGTTCTCGTCGGGCCGGGGGTCGATGGCGCCGAAGGCGCGCCGGGTGAGGGAGCCGGGGTCCTGGTACGCCTCGGTGACGGAGCGCTTGGGGCGCAGCCGCAGGGCGCCGCCGCCGGGCGGCTCGACCTCCTCGACGGGCCCGATCCGGCCGGCCCGGTGCGCCTCGGCGGCGGGGAGCCCGATCCACAGGTCGAGGCCGAGGGGGCCGGTGATCTCCTCGGCGGTCCAGCGGCCGATGGTGCGCCCGGTGACCCGGTGGACGAGTCCGGAGAGCAGCCAGCCGAAGGTGTGGGCGTGGTAGCCGTGGGCGGTGCCCGGCTCCCAGACCGGCGCCTGGGCGGCGACGGCGGCGGTCGCGGTGGCCAGGTCGGTGGCCTCGGCGAGGGTGAGCGGCCGGTCGAGGACGGGCACGCCCGCCCGGTGCGCCAGGAGCTGCCGTACGGTCACCCGGTCCTTGCCCGCGGCCTTGAACTCCGGCCAGTACGCGGCGACGGGGGCGTCCAGGTCGAGGAGTCCGCGCTGGTGCAGCAGCAGGGGGACGACGGCGGCGACGCCCTTGGCGGCCGAGCGGACGACCTGGGCGGTGCCTGCCGTCCACGGGGCGGGGTCCGGGTCGCCGCCCCCGGCACCCCCGGCACCCCCGATGTCCCCGGCACCCCCGGCATCCCTGGTGCCCGCCCACAGGTCGACGACCGCGCGCCCGTCGTGGTGGACGGCGACGGCCGCGCCCCGCTCGCCGCGCTGCTCGAAGTTGCGCAGGAACGCGTCCCTGACGGGCTCCCAGCCCGCCGCCACCGTGCCCTGGACGTCCACGTCCCCGCTCCTCACCGACCGCTCACCGGATACCGACCCTCCATGGTGCAACGCGGCGGACCGGGGGCGGATTCCGGGGGCGGATTCCGGGAGGGGGGCGTCAGGCGACGGACTGCGGGACGAAGCCGAACGGCAGTTCGAGGCGATGGCGGGCCATCAGCTCCCCGTCGACGAGGAGGGCGCCGGTCGGCCCGTCGGCGGCGATGACGCCCTCGCTGAGGACGACCGCGCGCGGGCAGAGTTCCAGGGCGTACGGCAGGTCGTGGGTGACCATGAGGACGGTGACGTCGAGGGCGCGGAGGATGTCGGCGAGCTCGCGGCGCGAGGCCGGGTCCAGGTTGGAGGAGGGCTCGTCGAGGACGAGGATCTCCGGTTCGGTGGCGAGGACGGTCGCCACGGCGACCCGGCGGCGCTGCCCGAAGGAGAGGTGGTGCGGGGGCCGGTCGGCGTACGCGGTCATCCCGACCCGGTCGAGGGCCTCGCGCACGACCTCGTCGAGGGCGGCGCCGCGCAGTCCGGCGGCGGCCGGGCCGAAGGCCACGTCCTCGCGGACGGTCGGCATGAACAGCTGGTCGTCGGGGTCCTGGAAGACGATGCCGACCTTGCGCCGGATCTCGGCCATGTGTGCCCTGCCGACGGGCAGTCCGGCGACGGTGACCGATCCGGCGCCGCCGGTGAGGATGCCGTTGAGGTGCAGGACCAGGGTGGTCTTGCCCGCGCCGTTGGGGCCGAGGAGGGCGACCCGCTCGCCGCGCGCCACGGTCAGGTCGACACCGAACAGGGCCTGGTGGCCGTCGGGATAGGCGTACGCGAGGCCGCGCACGTCCAGCGAGGGGGCGTCGGTCATGTGATGCCTCCCAGGAGGCGGACGAGAAGGGCGGTGACGGGGAGCGCGGCGGCGTACGCCCATTGGGCGCGGGTCGCGGTGACCTCGTCGAGGACGGGCATCGTGCCGGTGTAGCCCCGGCTGACCATGGCGAGGTGGACCCGCTCGCCGCGCTCGTAGGAGCGGATGAAGAGCGCGCCCGCCGACTTGGCGAGGACGCCCCAGTGGCGGACGCCCCGCGCCTCGAAGCCGCGCGAGCGGCGGGCCACGGACATCCGGCGCATCTCGTCGGTGATGACGTCGCCGTAGCGGATCATGAACGAGGCGATCTGGACGAGGAGCGGCGGCAGCCTCAGCCGCTGGAGGCCGAGGAGCAGGGCGCGCAGTTCGGTGGTGGAGGCCAGGAGGACGGAGGCCGCGACGCCGAGGGTGCCCTTGGCGAGGACGTTCCAGGCGCCCCACAGGCCGGGGACGCTCAGGGACACCCCGAGGACCTGGGTCTGTTCGCCGGGCACCACGAACGGCATGAGCAGCGCGAACGCGACGAACGGCACCTCGATGACCAGCCGCCGCAGCAGGAACCCGGCCGGGACGCGGGCCTTCGCCGCGACGACGGCGAGGAGCAGGGCGTAGAGGGCGAAGGCCCAGACGGCTTCGCGGGGCGTCGAGACGACGACCAGGACGAAGCCGAGGACGGCGACGAGCTTGGTGTGCGGGGGCAGCTCGTGGACCGGCGAGACCGCGTGCCGGTAGAGCTTGTGCGCGTGCCCCGCACCCATGTCAGACGGCTTCCGTACGGGTCTCTTCGGCGGGCGTACGGGTCTCCCCCTGCGCCCGGCGGCGGCGCACGGTCCAGAAGGCGCCGGTGCCGACGGCGAGGGTGGCGCCGACTCCGATCACCCCGGCGAGGCCGCCGGAGAGGCGGGGCGCCTCGACGCCCTTGACGCCGTAGTCGGCGAGCGGGGAGTCCGCGGCGGCGTGCTCCTCGGCCTTGGCGTCGATGCCCTTGTCGGCGGCGACCTTCTCCAGGCCGTCGGGGCTGGCGGAGGCGTAGAAGGAGACGAAGCCCGCGAGGACCAGGGCGGTGACGACCCCGGCGGCCCACAGCTTCTTCGGGGAGCGGGCGGGGGCGGCGGGGGCCGGGTCCGGCGCGGGCGCGTCGATCAGTTCGCCGCCGACGCGGAGCCTGAGCGGGGCGGTGAGGCCCCGGGCGCCGTGGACGAGGTCGGGGCGGACGGCGATGACCGCGCCGACGGTGAGGGTGGTGATGACGGCCTCGCCGATGCCGATGAGGACGTGCACGCCGACCATGGCCGTGAGGACCTTGGGGACGGGGACGTCGGTGGTGCCGCCGATCGCGTAGATCGCGGTGAAGGCGGCGGCCGCGGCCGGTACGGAGACCAGGGCGGCGACGAAGGAGGCCACGGTCACGGAGGCGCGGGTGCGGGGCAGCAGGAGGACGAGGCCCCGGAAGAGCGCGTAGGCGACGACGACGGTGACGACGCCCATGACGGTGATGTTCACACCGAGGGCGGTGAGACCGCCGTCGGCGAAGAGGACGCCCTGCATGAGCAGGACGACGGCGATGCACAGGACGCCGGTCCAGGGACCGACGAGGATCGCGGCGAGCGCGCCGCCGAGCAGATGTCCGCTGGTCCCGGCGGCGACCGGGAAGTTCAGCATCTGCACGGCGAAGACGAAGGCCGCGACGAGTCCGGCGAGCGGGGCGGTCCGCTGGTCCAGCTCGCGCCGGGCCCCGCGCAGGCTCACGGCCACGGCGGCCGCGGCGACGACACCGGCGGCGGCCGAGACGGGAGCGTCGATGAATCCGTCAGGTACATGCACAATCCGCATGATGAGCGCTGCTGCGAAGGGCTTGCAAGAGCGCACAGGTCACAGAACGGTGGCGCATGGCCGCGCGGGACCGGGGAAGGAGTGGGACATTGGTCGACAAGAGGACAAACCCGAGGAGCCTTCGATGGCCGCCGCAGACGACCGTCCGGTCGAGCACCGCCCGGTCGAGCACCCCCTGACCGAGGGCCTCCGGGCCGAGCACCACCGGGCCGAGGACCCATGGACCGCGCGCAGCGTGCCCGAGGGGCTCCACGGCGCGGACCACCCGGCGGAGGGGCTTCGGGCCGGGGGCCGCACCGCCGACGGGACGGTGGCGGCGGGCGGGGACGGTTCGGTCGACGACCGGACCAAGGGCCGGATCATCACCGACGCCCCGCTGTCCCGCCCCGTGCCCGTCTCCCTCCGGTACGACCCCGCTTTCTCCCCCGCGACCGTCCGGTTCGGCTTCCCGGGCTCCGTCGAGTGGTCCTTCCCGCGCGCCCTCCTGGAGACGGGGCTGCGGGCCCCGACCCGGCGCGGCGACATCGGGGTCTGGCCGTGCGGACGGGTCCAGACGGTGGTGGAGCTGCACACGGAGGACGGGGTCACGGTCGTCCAGTTCGACAGCCAGGCCCTGCGGCGCTTCCTCCGGCACACGTACGCCTCCGGCACGCGTACGCCGTCGGCACCCCGATGACGGGGCACCGACGGCGTACGGAGCCGGTGCGGGCCCGCGAGGGCCCCCCGGTCAGACCTTCACCAGGTCCCGTTCCCTGGGGTCGCCCGCCGGGTCCGGCTTCGTGAGGGCCTCGCCCTCCACGTCGACGTTGGGCAGGAGGCGGTCCAGCCACTTCGGCAGCCACCAGGCCTTGTGGCCCAGGAGCGCCAGCACGGCGGGGACGATCGCCATCCGCACCACGAAGGCGTCGAAGAGGACCGCGACGGCCAGGCCGAAACCGATCATCTTGATCATCTGGTCGGTCATGCCGATGAAGCCCGCGAAGACCGCGATCATGATCACCGCGGCGGCGGTGACCACCCGGGCGCTGTGCCGGAAGCCGGTCACGATCGCCTCGCCGGGCCGCTCCCCGTGGACGTACGCCTCCCGCATCCGGGTGACGAGGAAGACCTCGTAGTCCATCGCGAGACCGAAGACCACACCGACCATGAAGATCGGCATCATCGACATGATCGGGCCGGTCTGCTCGACCCCGAAGAGACCGCCGAGCCAGCCCCACTGGAAGACCGCGACGACCGCGCCGAGGGCCGCGACCACCGAGAGCAGGAAGCCGAGGGCCGCCTTCAGGGGGACGAGGACCGAGCGGAAGACCAGGGTCAGCAGGACGAAGGCCAGACCGACGACGAGGGCCAGGTACGGCACCAGGGCGTCGTTCATCTTCTCCGAGAAGTCGATGTTCATCGCGGTGGCGCCGGTGACCAGGACGTCGTCGCCGGTGGCGCCCCGGATGTCGTGGACGAGGCTCTCGGTGGCGGCGGAGGACGGCCGGTCCTTCGGCACCACGGTGATCATGGCGGCGTCGCCCGCCTTGTTGAGCGTGGCGGGGGTGACCGCGGCCCAGCCTTCGAGGCCCTTGATCGTGGCGACGGTCCGGTCGGCGGTCGCCTTGTCGCCGTCCACGACGACGAGCAGCGGGCCGTTGAAGCCGGGGCCGAAGCCGTCGGAGAGGGCGTCGTAGGCGCGGCGCTCGGTGGCGGAGACCGGCTTGACGCCGTCGTCCGGGAGGCCCATCTCAAGGGAGGCGGCGGGCAGCGCGACCGCGCCGAGGCCGAGGACGCCGACGAGCAGCACCAGGACCGGGCGGCGGAGGACGAAGCGGGCCCAGCGGGTGCCGCCGTTGGGCTTGTCCGCGGGCTTCGCGCCGAGCTTGTCGGCGGACTTCGCGGCGCCCGCGCCCTGCTCGGGCTCCTCGCCCTGCTCGCGCTCCTTGCGCTCCTTGCGCTCCTTGCGGCTGAGGACCTTGTCCCCGGCGAAGCCGAGCAGCGCGGGGATCAGGGTCAGCGCGATGAGGACGGCGATGACGACGGTCCCGGCGGCGGCGAAGCCCATCTTCGTCAGCATCGGGATGTTGACGACGGCCAGGCCGACGAGGGCGATGACGACGGTGAGTCCGGCGAAGACGACGGCGGAGCCCGCCGTGCCGACCGCGCGGCCCGCGGCCTCCTCCTTCTCCCGGCCCTCGGTCAGCTCCGCGCGGTAGCGGGAGACGATGAAGAGGGCGTAGTCGATGCCGACCGCGAGGCCGATCATCATGGCGAGGGTGGAGGTGGTGGAGCCGAGGTCGAGGACGCTGGCGAGCGCGGTGATCGTCGCGACGCCGATGCCGACGCCGATGACGGCGGTGAGCAGCGGCAGTCCGGCGGCGACGAGGGAGCCGAAGGTCATGACGAGGACGATGCCCGCGACGACCACGCCGACTATCTCGCCCGCGCCGGTCGCGGGCATGGTCTGGAGGGCGTCACCGCCGACCTCGACGGTCAGGCCCTTGCCCTGGGCGTCCTGCCCGGCCTCGGTCAGCGCCTCACGGGTCGCGTCGGTCAGCTCCATCCCGTTGACCTTGTAGGAGACGGAGACGTAGGCGGTGGAGCCGTCCTGGGAGACGGCCTGCGCGGTGTAGGGGTCGGTGACCGAGACGATCTGGTCCGAGCCCGACTTCAGCTGGGCGACGGTGTCCTCGACGACGGCCTTGTGCGCCGCGTCGGTCATCTTCTGGCCCTCGGGCGCCTGGAAGACGACACGGGCGGTGGCCCCGTCGGCTCCGGCGCCGGGGAAGCGCTCTTCCAGCAGGTCGAAGGCGCGCTGGGCCTCGGTGCCGGGGATGGAGAAGGAGCTGGAGGTCGCGGTGGGGGCGGTGGCGGCGCCGATGCCGGCGACGGCCAGGAGCGCCACCCAGAGCAGGGCGACGAGCCGTCGGCGCCGGAAGGCGGAACGGCCGAGCTTGTAGAGGAACGTGGCCACGGGGGCGTACTCCCGGTGTGGGGTGGAAGACAGGGCATGGGGAGCCGGCCCGACGGCGTGAGCGGTACGCGTCAGGATGTGCTGGTGCTGTTGCTGGTGCTCCGGCGCGCGGCCGGGGCGGAGGGGGGATCAGACGCCGAGTGAGGGGAGCACGACGGCGTCGACGTACGCTCTGAGGAAGGCGGCGTCGACCGGCTGGTCCTCGATGAGCGGCCGAGCGACGAAAGCGCCGATCAGCATGTGGGGGACGAGCTTGAGCGCCGGGTTGTCGGCGGCCACCTCACCCCTGCGGACCGCGCGGGCCAGGACTTCGTCGAGGCAGTTCATCTCGGGTTCGATGAGCAGTTCGCGAAGGGCCCGGTGCAGTTCGGGGTTGGTGTGGACGGCATGGGCGAGGCCCCGCATCAGCGCGGAGTCCTTCTCCATCTGACAGTCGTCGGTCCGTTCGAGGAGCACCCGGAAGTCGCCGCGCAGGGTGCCGGTGTCGATCCCCGAGAGGTCGGCCGGCTTGTTGTGGCGCATGGCCCTGGCGACCAGCTCGGGCTTGCTCCCCCACTGGCGGTAGAGGGTGGCCTTGCTGGAGTGGGTGCGGGCGGCGACGGCGTCCATGGTGAGGGCGTCGTAGCCGACCTCGCGCAGGAGGTCGAGCACGGCTCCGTACAGCTCGGTCTCCCGCTCGGGAGTGAGTCTGCTGCGGGCCATGGCCGGGGCTCCTGTCCGGAGGGTGTCCGTCGAAACGACTTTCGTACGGTACGAGACTACCCGGGCCCCCAGCGAAACGAAACCGTTTCGTACGTGTCCTGAACCACACCGCCGACGGGAACTCGGACGGCCCCGGCGCCGAAGGCGGGCCACCATCCACGACGGTCGACGGGGCGGGGCGCACCACCGGGGGCCGGGCCGCAACCACGCCGGGCGCACCACCGGAAGCCCGACCCCGACCCGGCCGGGCGCACCACCGGAGGGCGGGCCGCGCCCTCCGTGAACACCTGCGGAGCCGGGCCGCCCCTCCCCCGTGAACACCCGCAAACACGTACGAGTTGCCGCGCCCCCTCCCCACGGAAAGCATGAGGAGGTGAGTGACGACGCCGCGTATCTCCGATTCCCGCACCTCCACGAGGACCTGCTCTGCTTCGCCGCCGAGGACGACCTGTGGATCGCCCCGCTCGTCCCCGCGGGCCACCGGCCCGGCCGGGCATGGCGGCTCACCGTCGACCGGACCCGGGTCGGACACCCCCGCTTCTCACCGGACGGGCGCCACCTCGCGTACACGAGCTGGCGCAGCCTCGACCCCGAGATCCATCTCGTGCCGGTCGACGGCGGGTCCGCCCGGCAGCTCAGCCACTGGGGCTCCGCCGACACCCGGGTCTGCGGCTGGACGCCCCCCGGCGAGGACGGCCGCTCCGACATCCTCGCCGTCTCCTCGCAGGGCCAGCCCTTCTCCTACTACTCCTGGGCCTACACCGTCCCCACCGACGGCTCCCCCGGCGGCCGGATGCCCTGGGGCCCGGTCTCCGACATCGCCGTCACGGAACACGAAGGGGAGCGCCGCACCCTGCTCCTCACCGGGAAGCCGCCGCACGAACCGGCCGCCTGGAAGCGGTACCTCGGCGGCGCCACCGGCCGCCTCTGGCTGCACGGCAGACGGCTGCTGCCCGACATCGGCGGCCATCTCGACTCCCCGATGGCCGTCGACGGCCGGGTCGCCTTCCTCTCCGACCACGAGGGCGTCGGCAACCTCTACTCCTGTCTGCCCGACGGCACCGGGCTGCGCCGCCACACCGACCACGACGCCTTCTACGCCCGGCACGCCTCCAGCGACGGCCGCCGGGTCGTCTACCAGTGCGCGGGCGACCTGTGGATCGTGGACGCGCTCACCCCCGACTCCCGGCCCCGGAAGCTGGAGGTCCGGCTCGGCGGACAGCGCGTCGGCCGCCGCCGGTACCAGGTGCCCGCCGCCCAGCACGTCGACGCGGTCTCCGTGGACGAGACCGGACGCGCCAGCGCCGTCTCGGTCCGGGGCAGCCTCTACTGGCTCACCCACCGCGACGGCCCCGCCCGCACCATCGTCGACACCCCGGGCGTCCGGGTCAGGCTCCCCGAGATGCTCGGCAGCGGCGGCCAGGTCGCGTACGTCACCGATGCCGAGGGCGAGGACGCGGTCGAGGTCGGCCATCTGCCGCGCGCCAGCGGCGACCGGCCCCCGCGTCGGCTCGCCTCCGGCGGACTCGGCCGGATCGAGGAACTGGTCGCCGACCCCGAGGGCGAGCGACTGGCCCTCGCCACCCACGACGGACGACTGCTGCTCGTCGACGCGACGGAGGACGCCGAAGACGCCGAGGACGCCGAGGACGCTGTGGACGCCGAGGACGCCGAAACCCCGTCCGGCGAGGCCACCTCCGACGTCGACCGCACCGAAATCCCCTCCGGCGAAGCAACCGCCGGACAGACCGCCCCCGGACAGACCGGCCCGGAAGCGGCCTCCCCCGGGCCGGTCGCGCCCGGACCGGCCCCCGACGGACGCGTCACCGAACTCATCCGTTCCGTCAACGGACCCGTCCGCGACCTCGCCTTCTCGCCCGACGGGACCTGGCTCACCTGGTCGCACCCCGGCATCGGCCGCTCGCTGCGCTCCATCAAGATGGCCCGGATCGCGGGCCCCGGCCCCCGGACCGTCCTGGACGTCACCAACGGGCGCTTCGAGGACGAGAACCCCGTCTTCACCCGGGACGGCCGCTATCTCGCCTTCCTCTCCTGGCGGGGCTTCGACCCGGTGTACGACGTGCACACCGGCGACCTGTCGTTCCCGCTCGGCTGCCGCCCCTACCTCGTACCGCTCTCCTCGGCGACCCCCTCGCCGTTCGCGCTGCTGCCGGACGGGCGCCCGGCGGCCGGGGGCCTCGATCCGGCCGACGACGACACGGAGTCCGCCGACGGGACGGTCACCGTGGAGACCGAGGGGCTGGCCGAGCGGGTCACCCCGTTCCCCGTCGCCGCCTCCAAGTACTCCGCCCTGCACCCGGTCAGCGGCGGCGGTCTCGTCTGGCTGCGCTGGCCGATCTCCGGCGCGCTCGGCGAGACCTTCGCCAATCCGGCCGACACCTCGGGCCGCCCCACCCTGGAGCACTTCTCCATCACCAAGGCCCGCAGGAGCGAACTCACCAAGGAGATCGACTGGTTCGCGGTCAGCGGCGACGGCAGCAGGCTGGTGGTCGCCGAGGAGGGCGAGCTGCGGGCGGTGCCCGCGACCGAGCCCGCCGACGGCGACTCGACCGTCTACCTGGACCTGCGGCGCATCCTCCACGAGATCGACCCGGGCGCCGAGTGGCGGCAGGCCTTCGACGAGGCGGGCCGGATCGTCCGCGCCTACTTCTGGGAGCCCGGCATGGGCGGTGTCGACTGGACGGCCGTCCTCGACCAGTACCGGCCGCTCGTCGAACGGGTCGCCTCCCCCGACGAGTTCGCCGATCTGCTCCGCGAGGTCCTCGGCGAACTCGGCACCTCGCACGCCTACGTCACCCCCGCCCGCCGCAACGAGGGCCCCCCGCACTACCAGCGGCCCATGGGCCTGCTCGGCGCCAACCTGGTTCCCCGGGAGGCCGGCTGGACGGTGAAGCGCATCCTGCCGGGCGAGTCGTCCGACTCCAAGGCCCGCTCCCCGCTCGCCGGTACGGGCATCCGCGCGGGCGCCGTCCTCACCCATGTCGACGGGCGGCCCGTGGACCCGGTCACCGGGCCGTACCCGCTGCTCTCCGGCACCGGCGGCACCACCGTCGAGCTGACCTTCACACCCGCCGGGGGCGAGGGCGGGCCCCGCCGTGTCGCCGTCGTCCCGCTGGTCGACGAGCGGCCGCTGCGCTACCAGGACTGGGTGGCCAAACGCCGGGCGGTGGTCAGACAGCTCAGCGGCGGCCGCTGCGGCTACCTCCACATCCCCGACATGGGCGGCTCCGGCTGGGCCCAGTTCAACCGCGACCTGCGGATGGAGGTCTCCCGGCCCGCGCTCATCGTCGACGTCCGGGGCAACGCGGGCGGCAACATCAGCGAACTCGTCATCGAGAAGCTCACCCGGAAGATCCTCGGCTGGGACCTCACCCGCGACGCCCAGCCCGTCAGTTACGCCTCCAACGCCCCGCGCGGCCCCGTCGTCGCCCTCGCCGACGAGGCCACCTCGTCCGACGGCGACATGATCACCGCCGCGTTCAAGCTGCTGGGCCTCGGCCCGGTCGTCGGCCAGCGCACCTGGGGCGGGGTCGTCGGCATGACCGGCCGCCACCGGCTCGGCGACGGCACCCAGATCACCGTGCCGATGAACGCGGCCTGGTTCCCCGAGTACGGCTGGTCCCTGGAGAACCACGGCGTGGAACCGGACCTCGCGGCCCTGCGCACCCCGCTCGACTGGGCCGAGGGCCGCCACGCGCAGCTCGACGACGCCGTCCACGTGGCGCTCTCGCTCCTCGCGAAGACCCCGGCGGCCTGCCCCCCGGGCTACGAGGACCTCCCGGACCGCTCCCGCCCGGCACTGCCGCCGAGGCCGTAGCACCCCGCCGGGACCGGGGTCATCGGCCCCGGCCCCGGTTCCGGCCCCGGCGGAGGCCCGGTCCTCAGGAGGCGGCGGTCCCGTACGACAGGCCCAGGTCCAGTTCGTACGAGGTCCCCGCGCGCCCGCCCAGCGTCACGCTGCCGACCGCGCCGAACCCGGCCCGGCCGAGCACGGCCCTCGACCCGTCGTTGTCGAGGGTCGTGACGGCGGTCAGCCTGCTCAGCCCGTACGCCTCCCGGGCCAGCCTGCACACCTCCCGCACCCCGGCCGTCGCCACGCCCCGCCCGGTCGCCCGCCGGGCCACCCGGTAACCCAGCTCGGCGCCCCCGTCGGCGACGTCGAAGAGGTTGAACCGCCCGAGGACCTCCCCGTCCTCCCCCACGAGCACATGGAAGTGGACCGTCCCGGTCTCCTGCTCGTCGAGCAGCGCCCGGTGCCGCTCCTCGAAGGCGGTGAAGTACGCGTCCCCCCGGTCGGACACGGACGCGGCGAAGTAGGCCCGGTTCTCGCGCTCGAAGGCGAGCAGGGCGGGTGCGTGATCGGAGCGCAGTCGCTCAAGTACGGCCATGGCCGTCACGGTACGAAGATCCGCCGCCCGGTGCGTACGACTTTTCGGCCGGAGGCGTCCGGTCCGGCACGGCGAGGGCCCCGCCCGCGCGCCGTCCGGGTGTGCGGGCCGCGCCCCGGAAGGCGCCGGCCGTGCCCCGGGCGACCCGACCCGCGCCCCGCCCGCCCGTGCCGGACGTCCGCGCGCCGAGGCGCACCCGGTGCCCTCACCGGGTGCGCCTCGCGCGGACGGAGCCCTCGGGGCCGCCGTCAGGCGTCGTAGTCCTGGTCGAAACGGTCCTGGGCCTCCTGCTGGGCCCGCTGCGTCTCGCTCTTGCCCCGGTCGCCCGCCTGGGAGGCGCGCTCGGACGCCTCGTCCTTCGCCTTGCCCGCCGCCTGCCTGGCCTGCTCCTTGAGCTGTTCCGCCTTGTCCTTGAACTGGTCCTGGATGCCCATGAGAGGTCACTCCTAGAAGGGTGTGAGGGGGACGGGGCGGTGTGCCCCGTGGGCCTCGACCAGCCTCGCACGGGCGAACATTCCACGCATTTCGATCAGTTACGGACGGCTACCGGTGGGGGAGGCCCCGGTCCTGGCCTTCTCGTCGGCCGCGCCGCCCGCCCCCACGAGCCCCTTGGGCACCGAGCCGAGCCGGGGCCCGAAGCGCTTCATCTCGCGCTGTCCGACGGTCGCGATCATCCCCGGCAGATACCCCCGGAGCGCCTGCATCCCGCGCAGCCACCCCTGCGCGTACACATGGGCCGAGCGCCGCTCGATGCCCGCCACGATCCGGTCGACGGCCGGGCCGAGGGGGTACGTGCGGTTCGCCGGCCACGGCAGCCGCTGCCGCAGCTCCCGCATCACGTCGTCCTCGTCGGCGCCCCGGACCATGTCCGTGTCGGTCCAGGAGAGATAGCCGACGCCGACCCGCACCCCCTTGTACGCGACCTCGGCGCGCAGGCTGTGCGCGAACGCCTCGACGCCCGACTTGGAGGCGCAGTACGCCGTCATCATCGGCGCCGGGGTGAGCGCGGCGAGCGAGGCGATCTGGAGGAAGTACCCCCGGGACTCCACGAGGACGGGCAGGAACGCCCGGCCGGTCACGGCGCCGCCGATCAGATTGACCTCGATGACCCGCCGCCAGGCCGCCGGGTCGGAGTCGGCGAACGGGCCGCCCGCCGCGACCCCGGCGTTGGCGACGACGATGTCCACCTTCCCGAACCGTTCCTTCACCTCGGCCGCGACCCGGGCCATCGCCTCGTGGTCGGTGACGTCGGCGTGCCACCAGTCGGCCTCGGTGTGCAGCCGTCCGGCGACCTCCTTCAGCTGCTCCGGTTCCAGGCCGACGAGCGCGATCCGCGCCCCGCGCGCGGACAGCTTGCGGGCGAGGAGCTCCCCGACCCCGCGGGCTCCTCCGGTGACGACCGCGACCTGTCCTTCCAGGCTCACCCGGCTCATGCCTTCTCCTCCGTCTCCAGGTACGTGCTGGTCAGTTCACGGATGCGGGCGGTGACGGCCTCCGGGGCCTCCACCGGTGTCATATGTCCCATACCCGGAAGTTCGAGCAGTCCCACGCACTGCGGCAGCATCGCGGCCATGGCCCGGGAGTGCGGGGGCGGGGTGAGCCGGTCGGCGGTGCCGACGAGGACCGCGACCGGCAGGTCCAGGGCCCGCAGGCCCGCCTCCAGGTCGAGCCCGGCGAGGACCCGGGACCAGCCGACACGGGCCCCGCGCGGGCAGGCGTGCACGATCCGGGCGCAGGCGTCGACCCGGTCGGGGGCGGAACCCGGCCCCATCGTCGCGTACTTGAGGACCTTCTTCGAGACGGCGTTCACCGGGCCGAACGGCGCCCTGGCACCGAGGACGCCCCGGGTGAGCCGGGTGCGCCGGGCGCTGGGGCGGCCGGGGACCACGGTGGCCTCGGCGGTCAGCCGCGACGGGCCGGTGGAGCAGAGCAGCAGGGCCGCCGCGTGGGCCCTGAGACCGGGCCGGTCGGCCGCCGCCATGAGGGTCATGCCGCCCATGGAGTGTCCGGCGACGACGGCCTTCTCGCCGGGGGCGAGGGTCGCGGCGAGGACCGCTTCGAGGTCGTCGGCGAGCGCCCGGACGGCGTAGCCGGAGGGTCCGGCGGGGGCCGGGGAGCGGCCGTGACCGCGCTGGTCGTAGGCGATGACGCGGTGGTCGGCGGCGAGGGACCTGATCTGCGCGGCCCAGAAGGCGATCGAGCAGGTCCAGCCGTGGGCGAGGACGACGGCGGGCGCGTTCTCGGGGCCGTAGGTCTCGACGTGGACGGGGGAGCCGTCGGCGGAGACGACGGTGAGCTCCCTGGACGGGGGCAGTGGGATCGGGCGCCTGCTCACCGGGCGTTCTCCTTCGTACGGGGGGTGTCGCCGTCCTCCGGGACGCTGCCCTTCGGGGCGCTGTTCTTCGGGGCGCTGTTCTTCGTGCCGCCGACATCGGGGGCGGGGGCCGTCGGCCGGGGCGCGCGGATCACCTCGTACTCGGAGAGGTCGACCTGTCGGGTCTCGCGCCGGAACTCGCCGGTCGTGCCGGGCCACAGGGTGGTGTTGCGCCCGTTGGCGTCGAGGTACCAGCTCTCGCAGCCGCCCGCCCAGACGGTGCGTTCCATCCGCTTCTGGACCTTGCGGTTCCAGGCGCCGACGGCGGAGGGCCGGGCGGCGAGGGCGGCCCGCCCGCCGAGGACGTCCAGCTGACGGAGGTAGTCCGCCAGGTAGTTCAGCTGGGACTCGATCATCAGGATCATCGAGGAGTTGCCGAGGCCCGTGTTGGGACCGATGACGGTCAGGAAGTTGGGGAATCCGGCGGCGGTGGCGCCGCGCAGCGCCTCCATGCCGTTCTTCCAGGACTCGGCGAGGCTCCGTCCGTCCGCGCCGACGACCCGCTCGGCGATCGGCAGGTCGGTGACGTGGAAGCCGGTCCCGAAGATGATCACGTCGGCCTCGGTCTCGCTGCCGTCGGCGCCGACGAGGGTCGAGCCGCGGACTTCGCGGAGCCCGGCGGCGACGACGTCCACATTGGGCTGCGCGACGGCCGGGTAGTAGGTGCTGGAGAGCAGGATGCGCTTGCAGCCGATGCGGTACGAGGGGGTCAGCTTGGCCCGCAGGACGGGGTCCTCGATCGCCTTGGCGAGGTTGGCCCTGGCGAGCTTCTCGACGAGCCCCAGTCCCCCGGGATGCTTGGTGAAGGCGCCGACCTGGAGCTCCCTGATGCCCCAGAGGAGGCCGCGGCGCGCGGTGCCGGTGGCGGGCACGGCCCGGTGCAGCCAGCGCTCGGGGCGGCTGATGGCCCGGTCCATGCGGCGCATCACCCAGGGGGGCGTGCGCTGGAAGAGGGTGAGCCGTCCGGCCTTCGGCTGGATCGCGGGCACGATCTGGATGGCGGAGGCGCCGGTGCCGATCATGGCGACGCGCTTGCCGGTGAGGTCGTGGTCGTGGTCCCAGCGGGCCGAGTGGAAGACCTTGCCGGGGAAGCCCGCGAGCCCCGGGATGTCGGGGATCTTGGGGTCGGAGAGCGGCCCGGTGGCGGAGACGACGACATCGGCGCTGAAGCCGCCGCGGCTGGTCTCGATCTCCCAGCGGAGCGCCTCGGTGTCCCAGGTCATCCGCAGGACCTCGTGGCCGAGGCGCAGATGGGGGCGGATGCCGAAGGTGTCGGTGACGTGTTCGAGGTAGGCGCGGATGTGGCGCTGGCCCGAGAAGGTGCGGGGCCAGTCGGGGTTGGGCGCGAAGGAGAAGGAGTAGAGGTGGGAGGGAACGTCGCAGGCACAGCCGGGGTAGCTGTTGTCCCGCCAGGTGCCGCCCACGGAGTCGGCCCGTTCCAGGACCACGAAGTCGGTGACGCCCTCCCGGCGCAGCCGGACGGCGGCCCCGAGGCCGCCGAATCCCGATCCGATCACCGCCACCCGTACGTGCTCGTGCTTCGCCATGCCGCCTCCCGCGCCCGGCTGATCGCGCCAGCAATCACTGGCACAGTCGGGACTGTAGAGCAGCGGCCTACCGAGCGGTAGGGGTACGACGAGGGAAAGTTACCGGCGGTACAACATAGGCTGGCGGGCGTGACGGACGGATGGGACGAAGGACCGGGCAGGACGCCGGGCACCCGCGCGGCGACGGGCGGAGACCCCGGCGGGCCGCCGGGAAGCGCCACGGCGACCGGCGGGGGCGTGCGCGAGTACCGCATGGAGGAGCTCGCCGCCGCCGCCGGGATCACCGTGCGCACCCTGCGCTTCTACCGGGAGCGCGGTCTGATCCCGCCGCCCCGCCGGGAGGGCCGGATCGCCTGGTACGACGAGCAGCACCTGGCCCGGCTCCGCACCATCGCCGCCCTCCTGGAGCGCGGCCACACCCTCAACGGCATCGCCGACCTCACCACCGCCTTCGAGAGCGGCCGCAACGTCCGCGAGGTCCTCGCCCTCGGCGCCCCCAGCGAGGAGGAGCCGGTCCGCCTCACCCCCGAGGAGCTGGCGGACCACTTCGCGGGCGAGGTCACCCCGGACAACCTCGCCGCAGCCCTGGACCTCGGCTACCTCGTGACCGACGGCGAGGAACTGGTCCACATCAGCCGCAGGCTGCTCGACGTCTCCGCCGCCCTCGTCCGCGAGGGCGTCCCGCTCGCCGAGGTCCTCAAGGCGGGCTCCCGGGTCCGCGAGCACGCCGACGCGCTCGCGGACCTCTTCGCCGACCTGCTGCGCGCCCATGCCGCCGGGGACGACCCGTGGCGGCTGCGCCCCCTGGCGAAGAGCGTGGTGGAGGCGGAACTGTCGATGGCCCTCGACCGCCGCCTGGGCCCCGGGAAGCCCCCGGCCTGAGAGGGGCGCGGGCCGGACCGGCGGGCGGGGCGCCGAAGGACAGCGGGCGACGGGGACCGGCGGGCGACGAAGAGCACGAGGCACCCCACCACCTCCCCTACCTCCCCGGCCCCTCCGGCCTCAGAGCTCGTAGACGACGGTGACGGGGGCGTGGTCGCTCCACCGCTCGGCGTGGGTCTCGGCCCGCTCGACGTACGCCTTGACCGCCTTGGCGGCGAGGCCGGGGGTGGTCATCTGGTAGTCGATCCGCCAGCCGGTGTCGTTGTCGAAGGCCCGGCCCCGGTAGGACCACCAGGAGTAGGGGCCCTCCTGGTCGGGGTGGAGGGCGCGCACGACGTCGACGTAGCCGCCGTCCTCCGCGTCGAGGAGCCGGTCGAGCCAGGAGCGCTCCTCGGGCAGGAAGCCCGCGTTCTTCTTGTTGGACTTCCAGTTCTTGAGGTCGGCCTCGCGGTGGGCGATGTTCCAGTCGCCGCAGACGACGACCTCGCGGCCGTCGGCGGCGGCCCGCTCCCGCAGCCCCTTGAGGTAGGGCAGGAACTCCTCCATGAACCGGTACTTCTCGTCCTGGCGCTCGGTGCCGACCTCCCCGGACGGCAGGTAGAGGCTGGCGACGGTCACGCCGGGCAGATCGGCCTCGACGTACCGGCCGCTGTCGTCGAACTCCGCCGACCCGAAGCCGACGCGCACCCGGTCCGGCTCGCGGCGGGTGTAGAGGGAGACGCCCGCGCGGCCCTTGGCGGCGGCGGGCGCGTGGACGGTGAACCAGCCCTCGGGCGCCCGCAGCTCCGGGGGCAGCTGCGCCTCCTCGGCGCGCACCTCCTGGAGACAGACGGCATCGGCGGTGGTCCCGCCCAGCCACTCGACGAAACCCTTCTTGGCGGCGGCGCGGAGCCCGTTGACATTCGCTGAGGTGACAGTGACCATCCCGGGAGGATACCGATTCCCCCCGTTCGCATAGATGTACGATGCATCGCATGAACATCCAGCTCGTGCCCTACGACCACCCCGACGCCGTCGCACTCGACGCCGAGGTCCAGGCGGAGTACGCCGCCCGCTACGACGACGAGGGCGACGCCACACCGCTGGACGCCGGGATGTTCGTCCCGCCCCGGGGTCTCTATCTGCTCGTCTACGACCCCGAGGGCCAGCCGGTCGCCACCGGCGGCTGGCGCACCCAGGACAAGAACGACGCGGGCTACGAGAACGGCGACGCCGAACTGAAGCGCATGTACGTCGTCCCCGCCGCCCGGGGCCTCGGTCTGGCCCGCCGCGTCCTCGCCGCCCTGGAGTCCGACGCCCGCGCGGCGGGCCGCACCCGCATGGTCCTGGAGACGGGCATCGCCCAGCCGGAGGCGATGGCCCTCTACCTCTCCAGCGGCTACGAGCCCTGCGCCAAGTTCGGCCACTACCGCGACCACCCCAGCAGCCGCTGCTACGCAAAGCCCCTGACCTGACCTGACCTGACCCGGCCCGGCCCGGCCCGGCCCGGCCCTCAACCCAGGATCTCCCGCCAGACGTCGAGCAGCTCGACCTCGCCCTTGTAGATGCGTCCGCCCCCGCGCGCCTGGTGCACGTCCTCGTACCGCCGGACGAGTTCACCGGCCGTCCGTTCGGTCACCACGGGCAGCTCCTGCTGGATCATTCCGTCCCAGTCGTGCCGTGTCCCGGCCTCCACATGCAGGTCCGCGAGCGGCAGCAGCCTCCGGCACGCCTCCCAGCAGATCAGGTCCGGGGCGTACTCGATCAGGTGTCCGGGGCCCTTCTTCTGGTGCCCGGGAAGCCTGCGCAGCGCACCCCGCGCGCTGTCGTACGCCTCGACGGCCCGCACCACTCCGAGCGGGCTCATCCGCTCACGGAACACCGCCCGGTAGAGCGGGGAGTCCAGCCGGGCCCAGAGCCGCTCAAGACCCTCGTCGGTCGCGGCCAGGTGTACGGCGTCCGGCCCTGGGGCCGGAGAGAGGCAAGCGAGCCCCCGGGTGACCTCAGGCATCGAGAAACGGCGGCTGTGCGGCCCGGCGGAGACTCCTCGCCGGGGGTCGAAGAACCCCTCCTTCTCCCAGTCCCCGGCCATGAGCCACTGGATGTCCGGGCACCGGATCAGCCCGTCCTGCGCGGTGGGCGGATTGGTGGACAGGTGACCCGTGTCGTGGAGTCGGCGAAAGACCTCACGGTGCGGCCCGCAGCGGATCTCCAGGCGTACGGTCGAGAGCGCCAGATGCTCGGGACCGAAGGCGGCGAGCGCGTCCGCGAGGAGACAGAGCCGCTGGAATCCGTCGAGGCACTCGATCCCGAAGAGCCGGACCGGCGGGGTGAAACCGCGCGAGGCGGCGAGATCCGGGACGTCCACGCCGTCCGCTCCGAGGACGATCGGATGGACCCACCCGAATTCGGCGGGCCGCTCCCGCAAGGTCCGCGCCAGTTCCCGGTTGGCCGGGGTGTCCCCGAGGAATCCGCGCCGCGCGCCCAGCCTCCGCACGGCGTCGGGCCCCGCCGCGAGCCCCGCCAGCTCGACCGCGGACACATGCACGTCCCACCCGTGGGGACTCGGCGAGACATGGCGAGGACGCAGAACAAGGGTCTCCCCCACGGGAAGGGACCACGGAACGCCAGGGGGTACGGAAGTCATACCCGGCTAACTCGCCGAACCCTCAGAAGGTCGCGCCCGAAATCCACCACCCCCGGCGGACATCGAACCGCCCCCGGAACGACGAAAATCCCGTCCGATCTTTCGATCGTACGGGATTCCCGTTTGTCTGTGGACCTGTGGGGATTTGAACCCCAGACCCCCTCGATGCGAACGAGGTGCGCTACCAGACTGCGCCACAGGCCCTTGCGACGTGTGAAACATTAGCACCCCGACCGGCCCAGACAGAAATCAGTGCCTTCGCAGGTCAGCCGGGGGCTCACTCGTTGGCCGCGCGGGGCCTCTCGTCGTCGTCCGCGTACTGGTCGAAGAGCGGGGTGCGGCCGTGGTCGTGGCCCCGGGGGGCGCGGCGGCGGGGGGCCGGGGGCGCGGCGGGGGCCGGGTCGGCGACCGTGGAGGAGCGGGCGGCGCTCCAGGTCTCGGGGTCCGTGATGTCGATGCCGCCGGAGGCGCGGGGCGCGACCGGGGCGGTGACGTAGGTGGGCAGCGGGACGGGGACGGGGTCCCAGCTGTCGCCGCGGGCCGGTCGGCGTTCGCGCTGCTGGTCGACCCACTCCGCGTGGTCGGTCTGCTCGACGAGGGCCCGCCGGTCCGCCTCCTGCGGGGAGGGCCCGGCGGAGGGTTCGGGGGTCGGTTCGGGGGTGGGCGCCGGGCGCCTGCTCTCCCGCAGCCGGGCCGCGGCGGCCTCGGCGCGCCGCCGGTCCATGACGTACACGAAGCGGCGGCGTTCCTGGACGCGCAGATGCACGATGTACGCGCTGAGGAGCAGCGCGGGCACGGCGGGCGCCCACAGGAAGGCGACGCCGCCGACGGCGGCGACGACCGCGCCGAGGGTGAAGGCGGCGAAGAGGAGCGTGGTGGTGCGGCGCCGGCGGGCGAGGACCTCGCCCCGGCGGGCGCGCTCGGCGGCGCCCGGGGCGGGGCGGCCGGGGGCGGGCTGCGGTGCCGGTACGGGTTCGGGCTCCGGGAGTTCCAGGCGCGCTTCCGTTCTGGCCGCGGGCGCGGAGAAGGCCCGGACGTCGGCCGAGCCGAGGGGCTCGGTCGCCGCGTCCGGGTCGACGTCGGGCGTCGGACCTTCCACCGTACGGTCCCGCTGCTTGAGCTCCTTGGCGTAACGGCGCTCCATGCCCGCCCGTCCGGAAAGCAGCCGGATGGCGGTACTGAAGCGTTCGGTGGGACGGGCTTCGTTCAGCTCGTCCTGCCTGCGGAGCCACATCGGCACCAAGTAGGCGGCCCAGGCCCCGACGATGACTGCGTAGATGAGGCCGCTGCTGCTCACGCCTCACACGGTAGAGGGGTTCACGGGGGGGCATCGGCCAATTGGGCCGGTGTGTCGCACGATCTCGCTGATATCACTGAAGTTTTTTGTGATTTTTCAGATCGATTGCCCGTCAACTACCGATTGAATTCGAACACTTATTTTATTCTTGCGCGGTGCCAGCGCCGGAGCAGTCCGTCCGGCACCTCTTCCGCCGTGAGCGCGAAGACCAGATGGTCCCGCCAGGCCCCGTCGATGTGCAGATAGCGGGGCCGCAGCCCCTCCTCGCGGAAGCCCAGCTTCTCCACCACCCGGCGCGAAGGCCCGTTCTCCGGGCGGATGCACACCTCCATCCGGTGCAGACCGACCGTGCGGAAGCAGTGGTCGACCGCGAGGGCGACCGCCGTCGGCATCACCCCGCGCCCGGCGACCTCACCGTCCACCCAGTAGCCCACGTGGCCCGAGCACATCGAGCCCCAGGTGATCCCGGCGACCGTCAACTGGCCGACGAGCCGTCCCCGGTACTCGATGACGAACGGCAGCATCCGGCCCGCGTTCGCCTCCGACCGCAGATGGCGCACCATCTGGCGGTACGTGGGCCGCTCGGCGGCCGGTGCGTCCGGCGGGGGCGGCGGGACCGTCGCCTCCCAGGGCCGCAGCCAGTCGCGGTTGCGCCGGTTCACCTCGCGCCAGGCCGTGTGGTCGCGCAGCCTGATCGGACGGAGCAGAACCTCCCCGTCGACGAGGACGACCGGCCAGGACGGGATCACGACGGTCCCGGGTGGTCGCCGCCCCGGATCTGGTCGACGGCGTGCCGCAGCAGCGGCTCCAGGACGGCGAGCCCGTCCCGCACCCCGCCGGGCGAACCCGGCAGGTTCACGACCAGGGTGCCGCCCGCGACCCCCGCCAGCCCCCGGGAGAGCGCCGCCGTGGGCACCTTCTCCCGGCCGTACGCGCGGATCGCCTCGGGAATGCCCGGGATCTCCCGGTCCAGGACCCGGCGGGTCGCCTCGGGCGTCCCGTCGGTGGGCGAGATGCCCGTACCGCCGGTGGTGACGATCACGTCGTACCCGGCGGCGACACCCGCCCGCAGCGCCGCCTCGACCGGTGCCCCGTCCGGGACGACCTCGGGGCCGTCCACGGCGAAACCGGCCCGGGTCAGGCCCTCGGCGACCAGCGGGCCGCCCCGGTCCTCGTAGACCCCGGCCGCCGCCCGGTTGGAGGCGGTGACGACCAGCGCGGCGTACGGGGCGGTCAGGGCCCCGCCGGTCCCGGCACCGAGAGCCGCGGGCACGGGCTCCGCCTCTTCCGTGCCCGCGCCCCGTTCGTGTGCGTGGTCGTGCGTGCCCGACACCCGGCCCGCCCGGGTCACGACTCGCCCCGCGTCCAGTGGCCCGACTTGCCGCCGGTCTTCTCCTCCACCCGTACGTCGGAGATGACCGCGCCCTTGTCGACCGCCTTCACCATGTCGACGACCGTGAGCGCCGCCACCGACACCGCCGTCAGGGCCTCCATCTCGACCCCGGTGCGGTCCGTGGTCCGCACCGTCGCCAGGATCTCCACGGCCTCGTCGGTGACCGCCAGGTCCAGCGTCACGCCCGACAGCGCCAGCGGATGACAGAGCGGAATCAGCTCCGGGGTCTTCTTGGCACCCATGATCCCGGCGATCCGGGCCGTCGCCAGCGCGTCGCCCTTCGGAACGCCCTCGCCGCGCAGCAGCCCGACCACGCGCGGCGAGACGAGGACCCGCCCGCTGGCACGCGCGGTGCGGGACGTGACGTCCTTCGCCGATACGTCGACCATGCGGGCCGCGCCCGCCTCGTCGATGTGGGTGAGACCTTGCTGCGTGCTCATGCCCGTGACACTCCCGGTCGCTGTGTGGGACGACACCGTACCCCCACCCTCGCCCCGTCAGCCGAGGAGGACCACCTCCAGCTCGGTGCCCGGTTCCACGCTCCGCGTCTCCTCCGGGACCACCAGCAGGCAGTCCGCGTGCGCGAGGGCCGCGATCAGATGGGAACCCGCACCGCCCACCGGAGTGACGGTGCCCGCCTCCGGGTCGTACGTCCCCCGGAGGAACTGGCGGCGCCCGGCCGGTGACGACAGCGGCCCGTCGGCGACGAGCCTCGCCCGCTCCCGGGGCCGGTGCAGCTCCGCCAGGCCCATCATGGCCCGGATCGCGGGCCGGACGAACAGTTCGAAGGAGACGTACGAGGAGACCGGATTGCCCGGCAGCGCCAGCAGCGGGATCTGCTCGGCGCCGATCGCGCCGAAGCCCTGCGGTTTGCCCGGCTGCATCGCCAGCCTGCGGAAGTCGACCTGCCCGTCGGCGCTCAGCGCCTCCTTCACCACGTCGTACGCGCCGACGCTCACCCCGCCCGTGGTCACGATCAGATCGGCCCGGATCAGCTGGTCCTCGACGGTGGCCCGCAGCGACTCGGCGTCGTCGGCGACGGCCCCCACCCGGTAGGCGAGGGCTCCCGCGTCCCGCGCGGCGGCGGCCAGCGCGAAGCTGTTGGAGTCGTGGATCTGGCCCTCGCCCAGCGCCTCCCCCGGCTGGACCAGCTCGCTGCCGGTGGACATGACGACCACCCGGGGGCGGGGCCGCACCCGGACGGTGCCGCGCCCGATCGCGGCCAGCAGCCCGATCTGCGGCGGCCCCAGGACGGTGCCCGCCGCCAGGGCCAGCTCCCCGGCCCGGACATCGCTGCCGCGCGCCCGGACATGGGCGCGGTCCTCGACCGGACGGTGCACCCGGACCTCGCCCGCCGCGCCCCCCGGGGAGGTACTGGCGGCGCTCATACCGGTGGCGGCGCCCCCGCCCGTACCGCCGTCGGTCCACTCGACGGGGACGACGGCCCCGGCGCCGGGCGGCAGCGGGGCGCCGGTCATGATCCGGGCGGCCTGCCCCGGGCCGACCTCCGGCAGACCCCCGGCGCCCGCGGCGACGTCCCCGACGACCGTGAGGACGGCGGGGAACTCCTCGGTGGCCCCCGCGACATCGGCGACCCGGACCGCGTACCCGTCCATGGAGCTGTTGTCGAAGGGCGGCAGCGCGACCGGCACCGTCACGTCCTCGACGAGGACGCAGCCCTGGGCGTCGAGGAGCTGGAGCTCGATGGGTTCGAGCGGGCCGACCGCCGCGAGGATGTCCGCCAGGTGCTCGTCCACCGTCCACAGACCGTGCTCCGGGCCCGCGCAGACGTCCGCGGGGCCCGTCTCGTGCCCGAGGTCGTGCCCGTCCCGGCCACCGTCCCCGGTCCCTCCGGACCCGTCGTGGCCGGGCCGCTCCCCGTGCTCGCCGTGGGACTCCGACGGTGCCGTGCTGCTGCTCAAGGCGCTACATCTCCTCGTTGACGTATCTCCGGAGCCAGCTCCGGAAGTCCGGTCCCAGATCTTCACGTTCACACGCGAGTCTGACAATGGCACGCAGATAGTCCCCGCGGTCGCCGGTGTCGTAGCGGCGTCCCTTGAACACCACCCCGTGCACCGGCCCGCCGATCTTCTCGTCGGAGGCCAGTTTCTGCAGGGCGTCGGTCAGCTGGATCTCCCCGCCGCGCCCCGGCTCGGTCTCCCGCAGCGTCCGGAAGACGGCCGGATCGAGCACATAACGGCCGATGATCGCGTAGTTGCTGGGCGCCTCGCCCGCGTCCGGCTTCTCGACCAGGTCGGTCACCTTCACGACGTCCCCGTCGACGGTCCCCTCGACCGCCGCGCAGCCGTACAGGTGGATCTGCGAGGGATCGACCTCCATGAGGGCGATCACACTGCCGCCCTCCCGCTCCTGCACCTCGACCATCCGCGCGAGCAGCGGATCGCGCGGGTCGATCAGGTCGTCGCCCAGGAGGACCGCGAACGGCTGGTCGCCGACGTGCGGCGCGGCGCACAGCACGGCGTGCCCGAGGCCGCGCGGGGCGCCCTGGCGCACGTAGTGCATGGTGGCGAGGTCGCTGGACTCCTGGACCTTGGAGAGCCGTTCGCCGTCGCCCTTCCGGCTCAGGGCCTCTTCCAGCTCGTAGTTCCGGTCGAAGTGGTCCTCCAGGGGACGCTTGTTCCGGCCGGTGATCATCAGTACGTCGGAGAGCCCGGCGGCGACCGCCTCCTCGACGACGTACTGGATGGCCGGCTTGTCGACGACCGGCAGCATCTCCTTCGGCGTCGCCTTGGTCGCCGGGAGGAAGCGGGTGCCGAGACCGGCGGCCGGGATGACAGCCTTGCTGATCCGGCCGAGCCTGGGGAGCGACTGATTCATGCGGAGCACCTTAGCCGTTCGGAATGAGAAGAAGATGTGGCTCCGATTAACTTCCTCCGCATAAAGACCCTTACAAGACTTTCGAGAATGCGCAAGGGACTGCCATGACAGCAGAATTCTCCGAAAAGACCGTGCTGCGCCGTCGACTTCTGGCCGCACGCGCCGAGCGGGACACCGGGTCCCTGGCGGACACGGCCGGGTCCCTCGCCCGCCGGGGCCTCGAACTGGCCGAACTCTCCGGGGCGTCCACGGTCGCCGCCTATGTGTCGGTGGGCCGCGAACCGGGCACGCGCGCGCTGCTCGACGCGCTCCACGCGCGCGGGGTGCGGGTCCTGCTCCCCGTCCTGCTCCCCGACAACGACCTGGACTGGGCCGCGTACGAGGGTCCCGGAGGGCTGGTCAGGGCGGGCCGGGGACTGCTCGAACCGTCCGGTCCCCGGCTCGGCCCCGACGCGGTGTGCGCCGCCGACGCGGTCCTGCTGCCGGGCCTCGCGGTCGACGGGCGGGGGATGCGGCTCGGCCGGGGCGGCGGCTCGTACGACCGGGTGCTCGCCCGGCTGGCACGCGCGGGCGCGGACCCGGCCCTGGTGGTGCTCCTGTACGCGGACGAGGTGGTCGCCCGGGTTCCGGAGGAACCGCACGACCACCCCGTGCACGCGGTGGTGACCCCGGCGGGGGTCACCCGTTTCCGCGGCCCCGCTACGGCTTGAGCAGCAGCGTGTCCTTGGTCGTCGCCTCGACCGCGGCCTTCCCGAACGCCCAGTCGTAGAGCTCGCCGCGCGCCCAGGCGTCCGTCTGGTCGGTGTAGTGGGAGCTGAAGGCGTGGCCGGAGGCGCCGGTCAGGTTGATCCACCGGGACTTGTCCCAGTCGCCGACGTTGACGACCATCCGCATCGACGGCACCCAGATGACCTCGTAGCCGCCGGCCGCGTTCCAGCCGGTGGCGTCGACGGCCGCCTCGCCGCCGCCCAGGTTCCACGGGCCGCGGTTGAGGAGCCGCTGCACGACGTCGGGGCCCGCGGTGCCGAGGGTCTGGTTGCGCAGGGTCAGCTGGTGCAGCCGGCCCCAGCTCCAGCTGGAGACGTCCTTGCCGAGCTTGGCGGTCAGCTCCCAGCGCGCGTCCTTCATGGCGCGGGCCAGCAGCTGGTCACGGGTCTCGGTGGCGGCGTCGAGACGGTTGCCGGGGGTGGTCCACCACTCGTTCTTCTCCTGCTTGAGGAGCGGGCGGACCACCTCGTACCAGCGGTCGCCGCCGTCGGGCTGGGCCGAGTCGGGGTCGCGCTGGCCGCATTCCCGCACGAGCTTGTTCTGCTCGTCGACCGGGCCGGTGGAGTCGGCGGGGCGCACGTTGACGCACTCGCCCTCGGGGCGCAGTTCCTTGGGCAGCTTCTCGCCGAAGGCCAGCTTGAGGACGTTGCGCCAGACCGCGTTGAAGTAGGCGGCGGCGGCCGAGTCGGGCTCCTGGGTGTAGTCCCAGCCCTCCAGGAGCTTCTGCGCCTCGCGGACGTACGGGTCGGAGATGTCGACCTTCAGCAGGAGCGGGTTCAGCAGGGTCGCGATCTCGCTGCGGTTGTCGGTCTGCATGGTCCGCATGTCGTCCGGCGAGATCTTCCCGCCGTCCTTGGTCTTCGACTCGATGAGGTCGTTGATCCGCTGGCTGCGCGAGCCGTAGCCCCAGTCCTTGGTGAGCAGGTCGGGGTAGGTCCTGTGGTCGATCACGGCCTGGTTGGCGGTGACGATGTAGCCGCGCTCGGGGTTGTACTCGTAGGGCAGCCGGTCGAAGGGGATGTAGCCCTTCCAGCGGTACGAGGAGTCCCAGCCGGGCGCCGGGAGGGTGCCGTCGCCCTTGCCGCGCTGCGGGATCTTGCCGGGCGACTGGTAGCCGATGTTGCCCTCGGTGTCGGCGTAGATCAGGTTCTGGGAGGGGACCTCGAAGTTCTTGGCGGCGGCCCGGAACTCGTCGAAGTCCTTCGCGCGGTCGAGGGCGAAGATCGCGTCCATCGACTTCCCGGGCTGGAGCGCGGTCCACTGGAGGGAGACGCCGTAGCCGGTGCCGCGGTCGGGGGCGGCGTTGCCGACGGGGGCCTTCTGGCCGACCTTCTCCAGTTCGGCGGAGCGGTCGGAGACGAGCGGGCCGTGGCCGGTGGAGCGGACGGTGATCCTGCGGTCGGCGCCGCCCGCGACCTTGATGACCTCTTCGCGGGTGGTGAAGGGCTTGACCCTGCCGTCGACGAGGTAGCCGTCGGGGCCGATCCGCTCCAGGTAGAGGTCGGTGACGTCGGCGCCGAGGTTGGTGAGACCCCAGGCGATCTTGTCGTTGTGGCCGATGATCACACCGGGCATTCCGGAGAAGGTGTACCCGGCGACGTCGTAGCGGCAGGTGGCCGAGACCGAGCGGCAGTGCAGGCCCATCTGGTACCAGAGGGACGGGAGCTGCGGCGCGAGGTGCGGGTCGTTGGCGAGCAGCGGCTTGCCGGAGGTCGTGTACTTCCCGCCGACGACCCAGGAGTTCGAGCCGATGCCGTTGCCGTTCGGGCCGAGCAGGGCCGGGACCCCGTCGAGGACCTCGGAGAGCGCGCCGAGCTGCGCCTGCGCGCCGGAGCCGTCCGAGCCGTCGGAGCCGTCGGAGCCGTTCGAACTATTCGAGCCGTCGGAGCCGGTGCCCGGGGTGTCGCCGGTGGTCGTCCCGTCGCCCCCGTCCGCCTTGCCCTTCGGGTCGAACTTCCCGGTCTCCCCGTCGACCGCTCCCCCGCCGACGATCGGCTGGTGGAGCGCGTACGGGTACTCCGGGTACAGCTGCTTGATCTGGCTCGCGCTCAGCCTGCTCGTCATCAGCGAGCGGTCGATCTCGTCCTGCATGTTGCCGCGCAGGTCCCAGGCCATCGCCTTGAGCCAGGCCACCGAGTCCACCGGAGTCCACGGCTCGATCGCGTAGTCGTTGGTGAGGGCCAGGGCCGCGTACTCCATCGAGATCGCGGCCGGGTCCCGGTCCTTCAGATAGGCGTTGACGCCCTCCGCGTACGCCTGGAGGTACTTCTTCGTCTCCTGCGACAGGACCGTGTCGTACTCCTGCTGCGCGACCCGGCGCCAGCCGAGCGTGCGCAGGAAGGAGTCCGTCTCGACCTGGCTCTCGCCGAACATCTCCGAGAGGCGGCCCGCGGTCACGTGCCGCCGGACGTCCATCTCGTAGAAACGGTCCTGCGCCTGGACGTAGCCCTGGGCGCGGAACAGGTCCGTCTCGGTGTCCGCGTAGATCTGCGGGACGCCGTTCGCGTCCCTCTTGACCTCGACCTCGCCCGCGAGCCCGTCGAGCCGGATCTCGCCCGTGGTCTGCGGGAACGAGGCCCGGACGGTGCTCACTCCCCAGTACCCGCCCCATCCGACGCCCGCGACCAGGGCGAGGACCAGGACGAGGAGGATCAGGCGGGCGCGCCGCCCTTTCTTCTTGGCGGGGGGCGCGGTCGTGTTGGAGGGCATCGCTGTCCTTCGAGGGGCAGGGTGGTCCTGGAGTACGGGAGCCACCTTAGGCGCAGCGTCCGGGCCGCCCGGACTCGGAGTCGACAAGAAGACCGCACTGATGAGCGAGGAGCCGCGAAGAAGGCGTCAAGAAAACGTTAAAGATTAGGTAAGGTAACGAAGTACCTGCCGCTGGAGGAACGATCCAGCTGCGTGTGAGGGGAAGGAACGGCCACTGACTGTCCACCAGCTCAACGAACTCCTGCTCATCAGCTCCCTCGTGCTGCTGATCGCGGTCGCGGCCGTACGGATCTCGTCCCGGAGCGGGCTCCCCAGCCTGCTGCTCTACCTCGGCATCGGCATCGCCATGGGCCAGGACGGCATCGGCAACGTCGCCTTCGACAACGCCGGGCTCACGCAGGTCATCGGTTACGCGGCCCTCGTCGTGATCCTCGCCGAGGGCGGCCTCGGCACGAAGTGGAAGGAGATCCGGCCGGCGCTGCCCGCCGCGGTCGTCCTCTCCACCCTCGGCGTCGCCGTGAGCGTGGGCATCACGGCCGCGGCCGCCCACTACCTCGTCGGTCTCGACTGGCGGCAGGCCCTCATCATCGGCGCCGTCGTCTCCTCCACCGACGCCGCCGCCGTCTTCTCCGTGCTCCGCAGAGTGCCCCTGCCGTCCCGGGTCACCGGCGTCCTGGAAGCCGAGTCCGGCTTCAACGACGCCCCCGTCGTCATCCTCGTCGTCGCCTTCTCCACCGCGGGACCGGTCGACCACTGGTACGTGCTGGTCGGGACGATAGCCCTGGAGCTCGCGATCGGTGTCGCCGTCGGCCTCGCCGTCGGCTTCCTCGGCGCCTACGGGCTCCGCCACGTCGCCCTGCCCGCCTCCGGCCTCTACCCGATCGCCGTCATGGCCATCGCCGTCGTCGCGTACGCCGCCGGTGCCATGGCCCACGGCTCCGGCTTCCTCGCCGTGTACCTCGCCTCGATGGTCCTCGGCAACGCCAAGCTGCCCCACGCGCCCGCCAACCGCGGCTTCGCCGAGGGACTCGGCTGGATCGCCCAGATCGGCATGTTCGTCCTGCTCGGCCTGCTCGTCACCCCGCACGAACTGGTCCACGACTTCTGGCCCGCCGTCGTCATCGGCCTGGTCCTGACCGTCGTCGCCCGGCCCATGGAAGTGCTGGTCAGCCTGCTGCCCTTCCGCATCCCCTGGCAGGAACAGGCCCTCATGTCCTGGGCCGGTCTGCGCGGAGCCGTGCCCATCATCCTGGCCACCATCCCGATGGTCTCCGGCATCGAGGGCAGCGAACGCATCTTCAACATCGTCTTCGTCCTCGTCGTCGTCTACACCCTCGTCCAGGGCCCGACCCTGCCCTGGCTCGCCAAGGCCCTCAAGCTCGGCGACTCCGGCGAGGCGGCCGACCTCGGCGTCGAATCCGCGCCCCTGGAACGGCTCCGCGGCCACCTGTTGTCCGTCGCCGTCCCCGAGCACTCCCGGATGCACGGCGTCGAGGTCGCCGAACTCCGCCTCCCGGCCGGAGCCGCCGTCACCCTCGTCGTGCGCGAGGACGCCAGCTTCGTCCCCGGGCCCGACACCGTCCTGCGACACGGCGACGAACTCCTCGTCGTCGCGACCGACCCCGTACGGGACGCCACCGAACGGCGGCTCCGCGCGGTCGGCCAGGGCGGCAAGCTCGCCGGATGGCTCGGCACCGGCGGCGCCACCGCCGCCTCCACCCCCACCGGCACCGCCCTCCGCTTCCAGCGCTCCGGCCGACATCACGGAGAAACATCCGATTAGTCCGATCAGTCCGTCCCGCTCGGATCCGGACCGTCCTTCCCGGACCGCCCTTCCCGGGCGGGCGTCACGGGCGGGCGTCACGGGCGGGGCGGGACCCGGCCGGGCGGCCCAGGCAGGGCCGGGAAGAGACGGCTCAATCACAGGCGCGGATTCGGGGCAGGGAGCGTTTCCCAGGCAGGGGGCGCTCCCTCCCTGTACCATGAAGGCACACTTGATCGAACCAACTCTGCCTGACGCAGAGCTGGCGCGACCGTATGGCGGCCGCGGCGCCCCTCCCCACCGGAGGCCGGCCCGGTATCTACCGCAGTTCCGCGCATGAGGACAGCTCTCGGCGACACCCGCACCACCGTGCACGGGACGCGCTACCAGGCGGCAGAAAGGCAAGGACCGTGGCGTCCACGGTCGACACGGAGAAGCGGCCCGGTTACGGGCAGTTGCTGCGCACCCCCGGAGCGCTCTCCTTCCTCCTGCCCGGCTTCGCCGCCAGGCAGCCCTTCGCGATGCTGACCATCGGCATCGTCCTGCTCGTCCAGCACACCACCGGCTCCTTCGGCAGCGCGGGCGCCGTCGCCGCCGCCACCGGTGTCTCGATGGCGCTCTTCGCCCCGCAGAGCGGCAAGCTCGCCGACCGCTTCGGCCAGCGCGCCGTCCTGCTCCCCGGCGTCCTCGTCCACACCGCGTCCGTCTCCCTGCTGGTGGTCCTCGCCCTCGGCGACGCACCCCTGTGGGCCCTGTTCCTCGCCGCCGTCCCCGCCGGTGCCTCCGTGCCCCAGGTCGGCCCCATGGTCCGGGCCCGCTGGGCCGCCAAGCTCGACGGCACCCCGCTGATGCCGACGGCCGCCGCCTTCGAATCCGTCACCGACGAGTTCACCTTCGTCGTCGGCCCCGTCCTCGCCACCGCCCTGTGCACCGGGATCCACCCCGCCGCCGGACTGATCGCCGAAGCGGGCCTCACGCTCGTCGGCGGACTCTTCTTCGCCGCCCAGCGGGCCACCCAGCCCCCCTTCGGCGCCGCGGCCGCCGCCAGCACCGAACCCCACCGCTCGGCGCTCTCCGTCCCCGGCGTCCGCGTCCTGATCGTCGCCTTCCTCGGCATCGGCGCCGTCTTCGGCGGTATGCAGGTCTCCCTCACCGCCTTCACCGAGGAGATCGGCAACCCCGGCGCCAACGGCCTCCTCTACGGGGTCTTCGCCGCCGGGAACATGCTCGCGGGCATCGCCATGGGCGCCGTCGCCTGGAAGTCCGGCCCCCTCCGCCGCCTCCTCTTCGGCTACACGGGCCTCACCGTCGCCGCCTCCCTGCTGTGGACCGCCCACTCGGTGCTGCTCCTGGGCGCCCTGGGCCTGGTCGTGGGCCTCTTCATCGCCCCCGCCCTGATCACCGGCTACACCATCGTCGAGACCCTCATCCCCGCGTCCGCCCGCACCGAGGCCTTCACCTGGCTCACCGGCGCCGTCGCGCTCGGCCAGGCCGCCGCCGTCACCGTCGCCGGACGCCTCGCCGACACCCAGGGCGCCAGCACCGGATTCCTGGTCCCGCTGGTGGGCACCGCGCTGGCCCTGATCACCCTGCTCGCCCTGCGGTCCCGGCTCACGCCGCGCGAGACGAGCCGGGTCACGGCACGTGGTGTCGGTCACCGCGTGCCGGTGGCGGTGGACTGATCCCGCGGAATACGTCACTATGGAACGTCGTTAGCACTCGATGAGTGTGAGTGCCAGGAGGAAGACAAGTGCCGACCTACCAGTACCAGTGCACCGAGTGCGGCGAGGGCCTCGAGGCGGTGCAGAAGTTCACCGATGACGCGCTGACCGAGTGCCCCCAGTGCAAGGGACGCCTGAAGAAGGTGTTCTCGGCCGTCGGCATCGTCTTCAAGGGATCCGGCTTCTACCGGAACGACAGCCGCGGCTCGTCGTCCAGCAGCTCCCCCGGCGCGTCGAAGTCCTCGACCTCGTCGACGTCCACCGGGTCCACCGGTTCCGGCTCGGACGCGAAGCCCGCCGCATCGGCTGCCTCGACGTCTTCGTCGGCGTCGTCGTCCTCGTCGAGCACCGGAAGCTCCACCTCGGCCGCCTGACGCCCGTACGCATCACCCGAAGGCCCCGTCGTCACCCGACGGGGCCTTCGGCATGTCCGGGAAAGGGGGGGACCGCCCCCGCGCCGAGACCCGGAGGGCGCTGCACCCACCGGAAGAGTGACCGGGTTGTCCACAGGCACCGGGTGATCCACAGGCCCCGGCAGGACACCGCCCCGAACGGGACAGTGGGAACCGACCCACCCCCGACCAGGACGGCGGCCACCGATGACGAACCCGCACCACGACCCCGGACACCCCGAGCACCGGACGTACGAGAACGGGACCCGGCGCCCCGAACAGCGGACCCACGAAGGCGGGACCCGGCCTCCCGAGCACCGGACCCACGAGGACAGGACCCGGCTCTCTCCGAGCGGCCCGTGCCCTACGGACAGCGTGGCCCGGCACCTCCGGGACGAGACGCCCGGCCCCTCACCCGTCCCCGAGCCGTGTACGGTCCCCGCCTTCGAACCCGTCCACGTACGAAGCGCACGGCACCGGCTGCGCAGGGCCCTGCGACGGGCCCGCCACGCCCCCGCCGCCCTCCTCGCCCTGACCGCCGTCGCCCTCCTCCTCACCGACGGCCGCACCGCGCCCCCGCGCCACGAGACCCCGACGGCCACCGTGGCCGCCCGCGCCCGACCACCCGCCGCCGCGCCTCCCGTGTCCGTCCCCGTACGGATCGCCGACGCCGCGACCGTACGGCTGCTGCGCCCCGGCGACCGGATCGACGTCATCGCCGCGCCCCACCCCGCGCTCGGCGGCGGGACACGGACACGGGTGGTCGCCCGGGGCGTCCGCGTGGCCGAGGTGCCGCCCCCGGACGGAACCGGCCCGGACGCGGGGGCCCTCGTCGTCCTGTCCGTGCCCCGGCCGACGGCGGCGGAACTCGCGGGCGTCGGCACCGCCTCCCAACTGGCGGTGATCCTGTGGTGATTCACACCGATCCACCGTCAAGTCACCCTTCCGTGTGTACGGATTGGACGCCTCTACGCCGTTCGCGGCCTAATGGCTCCGCACACAGCACACGCGACGAAAGGCACCTCAGTGACCCAGAAGAAGGAAAGTCTCATGGGGGGCTTCAAGGCGTTCCTGATGCGTGGCAACGTGATCGACCTGGCCGTGGCCGTCGTCATCGGTGCCGCGTTCACCAACGTCGTGAACTCGGTGGTCAAGGGCCTCATCAACCCGGTCGTCGGCGCCTTCGGCACCAAGGACCTGGAAAGCTACGCGAGCTGCATCAAGGACCCCTGCACGATCGGGGCCAACGGCGAGATGGAGGGCATCCAGCTCCAGTGGGGCCTGGTGCTCAGCTCCGTCCTCAGCTTCCTGATCACCGCGGCCGTCGTCTACTTCCTGATGGTCCTGCCGATGGCGAAGGTCCTCGCGAAGCGCGCCGCGCACGACAAGGCGAAGGAGGGCGTCGCGGAGACCATGGAGATCAGCGAGCTGGAGGTGCTCAAGGAGATCCGCGACCACCTGGTCGCCCAGCGCGGCCCCGTCACGGGCAGCGGTACCGGCACCGGTACGGGCTCCGGCGGCGGTACGGGGACGAACCCCGCCTCCTGACCGGCGGCAACCGCCGGGATCAGAGGTGGTGCGGCGGCTTCTCGTCGAGGAAGCGCGCGAGGTCGGCGGCGCTGTCGCCGCCGGCCGGAGGCCGCTCGCCCCAGCCACGGTCCGTGTCGTCCGCGGACTGCTGGTCCAGCGGATCGTCGAAGACGAACGTCGGCTTCGGGCCGGTCCCGGGACGGGAGGCTTCGCCGGACCGCTTCGGGTCTCGCGGTCCGTGGGCGGGGGCGGTACTCATGCCTTCAGGGTACGCCCGAGGGGCCGCACCCCGGCCGTTGCGGCCGACCCGGCAGACCTCCCGCGCCCCGACCCGCAGCGCCCCTGACAGCCGCACCCGTGCCCGGCCCCCGCACGCCGCTCAACGGTCCTCGGGGTCGAGGAACCAGAGGCCCAGCACCACCAGGAACGACAGGACGAGGAAACCCGCGCCCCACCAGGCGGTGCCGGTGTCGCCGGTCATCCACTCGTCCACCACGATCGTCAGGCCCCAGAGCTGGCCGACGACCACCGTCAGAGCCAGCGCCAGCCGGGCCGACAGCTTCGACGACCGCTCCGGCTCCTGCTCCGTACCGGCCCCCGGCCCCGGTCCGGTGCGGGTGATCCGGGGATCGCCGTACCCACTGGTGGGCCGGATCTGCGGATACCGCTCGTGCACGGGCCGGTTCAACCGCGGCTGAACGCTGCCGGGGGTGTAGACGGGGAGGGGAGGGAGGGGGGCGGAGGGGGAGGGGGAGGGGGAGGGGGGAGCCCCCCAGGGACCGGCTCCAGAGGGACCGGCTCCAGCCACTTCGGGCACCCCGCTCCCGCCCGGCGCCCCTCCCCCACCGCCGTTCCCGCCGTCCACAGCTCCGGCCCTCGCCCCGGCTCCTCCCCCCGTTCCGGTCCCTGCCCCTGCCCCCGCCCCGGTTCCTGATCCGGTTCCGGTCTCTGATCCGGTTCCGGTCTCTGATCCGGTTCCGGTTCCTGACCTCGTTCCGGTTCCTGATCCGGTTTCTGCGGGTGGTGGTTGTGGGGCTTCCGGGTCTCGGGGGAACGGGCTGTCGGTCATGTGCGCTCGTTCCTCTCGGGGTCCGGGAAAGTGCGGCAGATGCGGAGGGCGTCGCCCTGTTCGCGGCAGAGGCCCTCTCGGGCGGTCTCGCCGGAGCGGGTGGTGCCGATCGCCCAGACGCTGCCGTCGGCCTGTTCCACGAGGAGGACCTTGGGGAGGGCGCGGGGCGGTGGGCCCGCGGTGACCCCTCCCGTACGGGCGTCGAAGACTCCTTCGTGGCAGGGGCAGTACAGCTCGCCCTCGCTGCCGCGTTCCTTGCGCCACAGGACGGCGCAGGCGAGGTGGGTGCAGACGGCGGAGTAGCCCGCGAGGGTGCCGTCGTCCAGGCGGACGGCGACGGCGCGGTCCTCGGATCCGGGGTAGCGGAAGGCGAGGGATTCGCCGGGGAGGATGCGGTCGGCGATCCGCCGGGGTTCGGGGGCGCCTTCGCTGTCGCCGTGCCGGTGGAGGATGCCGGAGGCGACGGCGACGCCGCCGACGGCGAGGCCGCCGGAGACGGTGGCGACGATCCGCAGGTAGTCGCGGCGGGTGGTGAGGGAGTCTGCGGCGATCCGGTCGCGGAGGGCTTCCTGGGCGGCGTCGGTGTGGGGGTCGGGGGCGGGTGGCTGGGGGTCGGTGACGCTCATCGGGGGCCCTCCGGTCGTGGGGTGCCGCCCTGGCGCGGGTTGGCGTCGCTCACGTCCACTCCGTTGATCTCGACGACGGGCAGGCCGCCGGGTACGGGCCACTGGACCTTGTCGGCGGGGACGACCATGGCCACGCCGGTGGTGACGGTGCTGGTGCCGAAGGTGAAGGAGTCGGCGACCTGGACGCCGGGGCGTTCGTTGCGGAGTTCGTCGAGGGTGCCGTAGAAGAGGGCGCCGGTGGGGCAGACGGTGGCGCACATGGGGGCCAGTCCGTAGGCGGTGCGGTCGTAGCAGAGGTTGCACTTCATCTGGAGCTTGGCCTGGAGGTCGATCTTGGGTACGCCGAAGGGGCAGGCGTTGACGCAGTTGGCGCAGCCGATGCAGCGGGTGGTGTCGGCCTGCTGCACGACGCCGTCGGCGGTGACGAGGATGGCGTCGGCGGGGCAGACCTCGGCGCAGGGCGCGACGGGGTCCTCGCAGTGCATACAGACGGTGGGGAGGGAGGCGACGGAGTGGCCTTCGTCGGGGTAGTCGAGGTGGATCATGGATTTGCCGCGGTGGGAGTCGCATTCGCGGCAGGCGGAGACACATGCCTGGCAGCCGATGCAGCGGCCGGGGTCGATGAAGATCGTGCGGCCCATCATGGGCGGTCAGCTCCTCTCCGCGGTGCCGCGGCCCTGGGGTGCGGTGGGGGGCAGCGGGTCGGTGCGGGAGACCTGGGTCTCGGGGTAGGCGTGGTGGCCGGGTGCGGTGGGTGGGGCGGGGACTTCGTCGATCACCGGGGCGGCTTCGATGCGGGCGGCGCAGACCTTGTACTCGGGGATCTTGGAGCGGGGGTCGAGGGCGTCGATGGTGAGGGCGTTGGCCGAGGTGGGGACGGGCCAGTGGTAGGGGATGAAGACGGTGTCGGGGCGGATGGCCTCGGTGACCAGGGCGGGGAAGACCTCGCTGCCGCGGCGGGTGACGACGCGGACGGGGTCGCCGTTGCGGAAGCCGTGGGAGGGGTGGACCTCGACCCAGGGGCGGGGGGTCTGTTCGACGAGGGCGCCGAGTCGGCGGGTCTGGTTGCCGGAGAGGAAGTGGGCGACGGTGCGGCCGGTGGTGAGGGAGAGGGGGAATTCCTCGCTGTACGGGTCCATCGGCGGGTGCCATTCGACGACCTGGAGGTGGATCCTGCCGTCGGGGTGGTAGCTGCGGCCGTCCTCGAAGAGGCGGGGGGTGCCGGGGTGTTCGGTGGTGGGGCAGGGCCAGGCGATGCCGCCGGTCTCGTCGAGGCGTTCGTAGGTGATGCCGTAGTAGTCGTTGACGGTTCCGGCGGAGGCGATGCGGAGTTCCTCGAAGACGGAGCGTGAGTCGGGGAACCGGAATTTGTCGCCCGCGCCGAGGCGTCGGGCGAGTTCGACCATGACCCAGGTGTCGGTGCGGACGCCGGCGGGGGGTTCCTGGGCCTTGTTGTGTTTGACGACGCGGGCTTCGGCGTTGGCCATGACGCCTTCGTCCTCGGCCCAGACGGTGACGGGGAAGACGACGTGGGCGTTGGCGGCGGTCTCGGAGAGGAAGAAGTCGAACTGGGCGTGGAATTCGAGGGTGTCGTAGCCGTTCTTGACGGTGGCGTAGTGGGGGAGGGAGACGAAGGGGTTGTTGCAGATGCCGATGAGGCCGCGGATCTCCTTGCGTTGCATCTGCCAGACCATTTCCATCATGGAGGTTCCGGCAGGGGGGAGTTCGGTTTCGTCGATGCCCCAGATCTCGCAGATCTGACGGCGGTGTTCGGGGTTGGTGATGGAGCGCCCACCGGGGAGGAGGTCGGATTTCTGGCCGTGTTCGCGGCCTCCCTGGCCGTTTCCCTGGCCGGTGATGGTGCCGTATCCGGCGCCGGGTTTGCCGATGTTTCCGGTGGCGACGCACAGGTTGATGATGCTGAGGCAGTTCTCGACGCCCTGTGAGTGGTGTTCGACGCCCCGGGCGTGCCAGGCCATGGCGTTGTCGGCGCCCGCGAACATGCGGGCGACCTGGATGATCTGTGCTTCGGGGACGCCGCAGATCTGGGCGGCGCGGGCGGGCGGGTAGTCGGCGACGGTGTTCTTGACGTCGTCCCAGCCGGTGGTGTGGGCGGCGAGGTAGGTCTCGTCGGTGAGTCCTTCGGCGACGACGACGTGGAGGACGGCGTTGAAGAAGGCGGAGTCGGTGCCGGGTTTGAGGGCGACGTGGACGTCGGCGGTGCGGGCGACGGCGGTTTCACGGGGGTCGATGACGATGAGGGTGGCGCCCCGGTCGCGGGCTCCCCAGAGGTACTGGGTCATGACGGGGAAGCATTCGCCGACGTTGGAGCCCGCGATGAGGAGGCAGTCGGTGAGGAGGATGTCGGAGAAGGGGTTGCCCGCGCGGTCGATGCCGAAGGCGAGTTTGTTGGCGCCCGCGGCGGAGACCATGCAGAGGCGTCCGTTGTAGTCGACGTGCCGGGATTTCAGGGCGACGCGGGCGAATTTGCCGACGAGGTAGGTCTTCTCGGAGAAGAGGCTGGCGCCGCCGAGGAGGCCGAAGGCGTCGTTTCCGTGAGCGGATTGGATGCGGCGGATCTCGGCGACGGTGTGGTCGAGTGCCTCGTCCCAGCTGACTTCGCGGAATTCCTCGTCGCGGTCGCGGCGCATGAGGGGGGCGGTGAGCCGGTCGGGATGGTTGACCTGCTGGTAGGCGTTGATGCCTTTGGGGCAGAGGCGCATTCGGTTGATGTCGTGGTTGCGGGGTTCGACGCCGAAGACCTTGCCGTGGCGGTCGACGCGGAGGTACATGCCGCACTGGACGCCGCAGAAGCAGCAGTGGGTGGGGACGAGGGTCTCGCCGTTCTGGTCGGCGTGCCAGCGGTCGGCGGGGATGCCTCCGGCGTCGCGGAAGTTACGGGTGCCGGGTGGGGCGAGGGAGGGGTCGAGGGGAATCCGGGTGGGGCGGGCCGCCGGGTTCCCGGGGGGCGGGGACGCCGGGTCGGTGGGTGTGGGGGACGCCGGGTCGGTCGCGGTCACTGGAAGCCCTTCTTCACGTGGTCGAGGTAGGCGTTGCCGCGCAGGACCCGCTTGCAGCGGGGGCAGTACTCGGTCCACTGGTCGAAGCCGAGGTCGAGGTCGCGCATGGTGCCCCGGAGGTTCTCGACGTAGGGGGCGGTGTCGATGGGCTCGTGGCAGCGGCGGCAGGTGAGGACGTCCTCGTCCTGCCGGGAGGTGTATTTGAAGAGCTGCATACCGACGGCGGCGGGCCGCTGGACGATGTGGAAGAACTTCCCGAAGGGGATGTAGATGAGGGTGAAGACGACCGAGACCATGTGGAGGACGGCGAGGAATTCGTAGCCGCCGCCGTGCAGGAAGATCGACGAGAAGGTCAGCAGGAGCCCGGTGACGGAGACGACGATCAGGGCGATGAGCGGGACGAGGTCGTACGCGAAGCGCTGGCCGGTGATGGCTCCGCGGTCCTTCATGCGGCGCCGGAGGAAGTAGACGGCGCCCGCGATGACGAGGACGGCGGCGATGTCGAGGCCGTGGAACATGAGCCAGCCGACGGGGCTGAGGGCGTCGAAGCCGAGGATCTTGATGCCCCAGATCCGCATCTCGTAGCCGGGGCCCGAGCCGGTGTCGGAGGTGAAGGTGAACCAGCCCCAGGTGAGCGGGAAGGTGATGGCGGCGGCGAGCAGACAGCCCCAGAAGATGAGCTGGTGGGCGGCCCAGCGGGCGTGTGAGCGGGCGCCGAGGAACTTCTGGAAGCCGAGGTAGGTGGCGATCATCCGGGGCAGGGCGGTGGGTGCCTTGCGGAAGTTCGCGGTGGAGAAGAAGGAGCGCCAGCCCTGCCGGAAGAGGCGTCGGGCGCCGGGGGCGGAGATCCAGACGGTGTAGCGGTAGGCGATGCCGAAGGCGAGGAAGACGGTGGCGACGGCGTAGGGCAGGAGGGCCGAGTCGAAGTCGCGGAGCAGACGGCTGCCGAGGACGATCGCGATGACCAGCAGGACGGAGACGGTGGTTCCGGCGAGGGTGGCGCGGCGGCGTACGGCGGCCGGGCTCCGTGGCGGGGGGCCGGTGGGGTCCGGGTGTCCGGGCTGCCCGGGGTGTCCCGGGTGGGCGGGGGCTCCGGGGCCGGGGTCGCCCGGTGGGGGTGTCGGCTCGGCGGTCTGCGGGGGCTCGGTCACGCGGCCACGGTAAGACCACGTATGGCGGTTTGCCCTGTTTTGCGGGGTGGAGGGGTGAGGCTTCGCCCGGACGGCGTTCGAGCCGCGTTCGGACGCCGGTGAGCGCGGGCGCGGGGCGCCGAGCGGGTGGGCGCGGGGCGGCACGGACACCGGGCCGCGTCACGTCGGGCGGGCGGACGGGCGGTGGGGACACCGGGGACGGACGGACGCGCGGGGCGGCACGGACACCGGGGCGCGTCGCGTCGGGCGGGCGGGGTGGCGGGCCCGGCCCTCGGTGGGTCAGATCGCGTTCAGGCCGTGGGCGAGGAAGATCTCGCGGACCTCGGCGATTCGCTCGGGGGTCGGGGACGGGGTGTCGTGCAGGGTGAACGGCTTGGCGAGTGCTTGCCACTTCGCTTCGCCGAGCTTGTGGAAGGGCAGGATGTCCACGCGGGAGACGTTGCCGAGACCCCCGGCGAAGGCGGCGACTCCCTCGACGTTGGCGGGGTCGTCGGTGAGTCCGGGGACCAGCACGAAGCGGACGTGGACCTCCTGGCCGAGGTCGGCGAGCCGCCTCGCGAAGTCCAGGGTGGGGCGCAGCGGCCGGCCGGTGACCTTCTTGTACGTGTCCGGGTCCCAGGACTTGATGTCGAGCAGGACCAGGTCGGTGTCGCGCAGCAGGGCGTCGGTGGCGCGGACTCCCAGGAAGCCCGAGGTGTCGAGCGCGGTGTGCAGACCGAGCTCGTGCTTGAGGCGGTGGAGGAGTTCGCCGGTGAAGACGGGCTGGAGGAGGGGTTCTCCTCCGGAGACGGTGGCGCCGCCGCCCGAGGCGGAGATGAAGCGGACGTACTTGCTCGCTTCGGCGATCACCGCGTCGGCGGAGGTGCGCTTGCCGTTGCGCATCTTCCAGGTGTCGGGGTTGTGGCAGTAGAGGCAGGTGAGGGGGCAGCCGGAGAGGAAGGTGACGAAGCGGGTGCCGGGGCCGTCGACGCCGGTGGAGAGGTCCCAGGAGTGGATGGAGCCTTCGGAGGGCCGCTGGGTGGCCGCGGCGGCCGGGGTGGCGGGCAGGACCGGGACGTCGGGTCCGAGGAGTACGGCCATGGCAGGGTCTCCGGAGGGAAGGGGCGCGGGATGCGGAGATCGTGGGGACGGTGGGGATGCGCGCGGCTCCGGGGCCCGGGTGAGGGATGAGGGACCGGGCCCCGGGGCCGCGCGGGTCAGTGGCTCAGAGCGAGCCGTGGAAGGTGCGGTTCAGGACGTCGAGCTGCTGCTCGCGGGTGAGCCGGACGAAGTTGACGGCGTATCCGGAGACCCGGATGGTCAGCTGCGGGTAGTTCTCGGGGTGCTCCATGGCGTCCATGAGGACGTCGCGGTTCAGGACGTTGACGTTCATGTGGAAGCCGTCGCTGGCCATGTAGCCGTCGAGGACGCCCGCGAGGTTCTTGATCCGCTCCTCGGGGGTGCGGCCGAGGCCGTCGGGGGTGACGGTGTTGGTCAGTGAGATGCCGTCCTCGGCGTCCTCGTAGGGGAGCTTGGCGACGGAGAGGGCCGAGGCCACGTAGCCGTGGGTGTCGCGGCCGTTCATCGGGTTGGCGCCCGGCGAGAAGGGTTCTCCGGCGCGGCGCCCGTCGGGGGTGTTGCCGGTCTTCTTGCCGTAGACCACGTTGGAGGTGATGGTCAGGACGGACTGGGTGTGCTCGGCCTGGCGGTAGGTGGGGTGCTTGCGGATCTTCCGCATGAACTCCTCGACGAGCGAGACCGCGATCTCGTCGACGCGCTCGTCGTTGTTGCCGTAGGCGGGGTAGTCGCCCTCGATGACGTAGTCGGTGGCGAGACCGGTCTCGTCGCGGACCGGGACGACCTTGGCGTACTTGACGGCGGCGAGGGAGTCGGCGGCGACCGAGAGGCCGGCGATGCCGCAGGCCATGGTGCGGCGCACGTCGCGGTCGTGGAGCGCCATCTCGATGCGCTCGTACGCGTACTTGTCGTGCATGTAGTGGATGACGTTCAGGGCGTGGACGTAGACGCTCGCGAGCCATTCCATCTGCTCGTCGAACTTCGCCATGACCTCGTCGTAGTCGAGGACCTCGGAGGTCAGGGCTCCGGTGGAGGGGCCGACCTGGTCGCCGGACTTCTCGTCGCGGCCGCCGTTGATCGCGTAGAGGAGGGTCTTGGCGAGGTTGACGCGGGCGCCGAAGAACTGCATCTGCTTGCCGACGGGCATCGCGGAGACGCAGCAGGCGATGGCGGTGTCGTCGCCGAAGCGGGGGCGCATCAGCTCGTCCGACTCGTACTGGACGGAGGAGGTGTCGATGGAGACCCTGGCGCAGAACTCCTTGAAGCCCTGGGGCAGCCCCGGCGACCAGAAGACGGTCATGTTCGGCTCGGGGGCCGGGCCGAGGTTGTAGAGGGTCTGGAGGTAGCGGAAGGAGGTCTTGGTGACCAGGGGGCGGCCGTCCTCGCCCATGCCCGCGATGGACTCGGTGACCCAGGTGGGGTCGCCGGAGAACAGCTCGTCGTACTCGGGGGTGCGCAGGAAGCGGACGATGCGGAGCTTGATGATGAAGTCGTCGACGAGTTCCTGGGCCTGCTCCTCGGTGAGGAGACCGGCTTCGAGGTCGCGCTGGAGGTAGACGTCGAGGAAGGTGGAGGTGCGGCCGAGGGACATCGCGGCGCCGTTCTGCTCCTTCACGGCGGCGAGGTAGGCGAAGTAGAGCCACTGGACGGCTTCGCGGCCGGTGGTGGCCGGGCCGGAGATGTCGTGACCGTAGGAGGCGGCCATGGCCTTGAGTTCGCCGAGGGCGCGGATCTGCTCGGAGAGTTCCTCGCGGAGCCGGATGGTCTCCTCAAGGGTGCGGTTTCCGGCGGGGAGGGCGTTGATCTCCTCCTTCTCCTCCTTCTTCACCGCGATGAGGTGGTCGACGCCGTAGAGGGCGACACGGCGGTAGTCGCCGATGATGCGGCCCCGGCCGTAGGCGTCGGGGAGTCCGGTGACGATGCCCGCCTTGCGGGCGGCGCGGATCTCGGGGGTGTACGCGTCGAAGACTCCGGCGTTGTGGGTCTTGCGGTACTCGGTGAAGACCTTCTCCAGGTCCTCGGAGACCGGGTAGCCGTAGGTCTCCAGGGCACCGGCGACCATGCGCCAGCCGCCGTAGGGCATGATCGCGCGCTTGAGCGGGGCGTCGGTCTGGAGGCCGACGATGAGGTCCTTGTCGCGGTCGATCCAGCCGGGGGCGTGGGCGGTGATGGTGGCGGGGACGTCGTACGAGACGTCGTAGACGCCCTTGGCGCGTTCCTCGGGGAACTTGTCGGTGATGGCCTTCCACACGGCGGTGGTCCGCTCGGTGGGTCCGGCGAGGAAGGAGTCGTCGCCCTCGTACGGCGTGTAGTTCTGCTGGATGAAGTCCCGGACGTCGATGGCGTCGCGCCACAGTCCGCCCTTGAAGCCCTTCCAGGCCCGCTCGTTCACCGTTGCCTCAGCAGGGGTCGCAGTCACTGCCCGCACCGCCTTCTTCGATTCATTCGATCGCGTCGTTGCTTGCTTCCATTGCACTCCTTTTGATCGATCATCTCGGTCGGCAATGGTCATCTCCCGGTGGCCTTAGGTCCCTTTCCGGGGATGCGGAAAGACCCCGCCGGAGCGGGGTCCTTCGCGGCCTGGGGCAGTGGTCAGCTCGGCGCCTCGGCGTTCTTGCGGGCGTAGAACCACCAGGTCACGCCCATGCAGCTGAGGTAGAAGGCGACGAAGCCCCACATCGCGCTGGTCACGGCCACCGAGCCGAACAGGGCGGGGATGAAGAAGAAGCCGTAGGCGGCGACGGCGGAGGTGAATCCGGTGACGGCGCCGGACTCCATCTCGGCCTGCTTCAGCGCCGCGGTGTGTTCCGGGGTGCCTTCGGTGAGGCCCTTGAGGTGGGTGCCCCGGAAGATGACGGGGATCTGCCGGAAGGTGGAGCCGTTGCCGATGCCGGAGAAGAAGAACGCGGCGAGGAAGCAGAAGAAGAAGCCGTGGAAGGAGCCGCCGTCCCCGCCGGAGGGCAGGAAATTGATCACGCCGATGATCGAGAGGGCCATGCCCACGAAGGACAGGACGGTGACGCGGGCGCCGCCCAGGCGGTCGGCGACCCAGCCGCCGCCCCAGCGGGCCAGCGCGCCCACGGCGGGGCCCATCCAGGCGTAGGTGGCGACGGAGTAGTCGGGGAACGTGGTCTTGATCAGCATCGGCAGGGCGGCGGCGAAGCCGATGAAGGAGCCGAAGGTACCGACGTACAGCCAGGTCATCAGCCAGTTGTGCTTGCGCTTGAAGATGACCTTCTGGCGGCTGAAGGGGGTGGAGGCCACCTTGAGGTCGTTCTGTCCGAACCAGGCGACGGCGGCGAGGACGATCAGGACCGGCACCCAGAGGAAGGCGGCGTTCTGCAAGTGGACGGGGGTGCCGTCGGCCCTGTGCTGGGCGGAGCCGATCGCGATGGTCGACCAGGTGATGACGATCGGGGTGAGGAGCTGGACGACGGAGACGCCGAGGTTGCCCAGTCCGCCGTTGATGCCGGTCGCGCCGCCCTTCTTCTCCTTGGGGAAGAAGAAGCCGATGTTGGCGAGGGAGGAGGCGAAGTTGGCGCCGCCGATGCCGCAGAGGGCGGCGATGGCGACCATCACGCCGTACGGGGTCGTCGGGTCCTGGATGGCGATGCCGAGCCAGATCAGCGGCACGATCAGGACGACCGTCGACAGGGCCGTGAACCGGCGCTGGCCGACCATCGGGCCGAGGAACGTGTAGAAGATCCGGGCCGTGCCGCCGGTCAGACCCGGAACGGCCGTCAGCCAGAACAGCTGGGAGGTCGAGAAGCCGAAGCCGACGTCCTTCAGGTCGGTCGCCGTGACCGACCACACCTGCCAGACGACGAAGGCCACCAGGAGCGCCGGGACGGCGATCCACAGGTTGCGGGTGGCGACCCTGCGGCCGATCGACTTCCAGAAGAGCTCGTTCTCGGGCTCCCATTCGGTGATCGTCCGGCCGGGCCGGTACTGCTCCGTGTCGTACGAGACGGGCGGCCCGCCCGTCGTTCTGCTGTCCTGGACCACGGAACCCATCGCACTTCCCCTGACTTCCCCGACGTTCGAGAGCTGGCTTGCCCTTCCAGGCTGCGCCGCCCGCCGGGAGCTCCGTGAGTGCCGATGGCCTCGGGGCGGGCGGGCCTAGGTCCCGCCGGGGACGGGCCGTCCGCACAGGGGGCTGGTGGGACCGATGGGGCCAGCGGGACCGAGAGGACCGGCGAGGTCAGTGGGACCGGCGGCCCCGCCCGTTCAGACCCCGGCCTTCCCCGTCCAGACCCCGGCCCCGCCCGTCCAGGCCCCGGCCCTCCCCGTTCACCCCGTCCGGACCGCTCCCGGCGGGTCCAGCGGCAGTACCGGGAGGGACACCTCCGGGTCGTCGAGACAGGCACCGGTCCGCAGGTCGAACTCCTGCTTGTGCAGGGGGGAGGCCACCACCGGCACCCCGTCCCGGCTGCCCATGATCCCGTCCGCGATGACGTCGGCGCCCGAGAACGGGTCCCGGTTGCCCACCGCGTACACCGTGCCCCCGCCGTCCCGGAACAGCGCCGCCTCCGTGCCGTCCGCGAGGACCGCGGCCCGGCCACGGCCCGGCTCCAGGAACTCCACCCCGTCCACGTGCGGCTCGAAGCGGGCCAGCGCCGCCGGGTCGTCGAGGACGGCCCGCCACTCGTCGCGGTAGGCGGCGACGTGCCGCTCCATCTGCGCCTCGAGCTCGGCGCAGATCCCCAGCGAGTCCTCGATCAGGACCTCCCTGAGGTGCGCGGTGCCGCCGCCGAGCCGCTCCAGCCACGCCGAGGTCCGCTCCAGGCGCTCCCCGGTCCGGATGTAGTACATGAGGAAGCGGTCGATCAGGGCGAAGAGTCCGGCGGCGGTCAGGTCGGAGGCGAGCAGCTCGGCGTGGCGGGGCTCGGTGCCGCCGTTGCCGCCGACGTACAGGTTCCAGCCGCCCGCGGTGGCGATGACGCCGATGTCCTTGCCCCGGGCCTCGGCGCACTCGCGCAGACAACCCGAGACCCCGCCCTTGAACTTGTGCGGGGCGCGCAGGCCCCGGTAGCGCAGCTCCAGGTCGATCGCCAGCCGCACCGAGTCGCCCTGGCCGAAGCGGCAGAAGCGGGAGCCGACGCAGGACTTGACCGTGCGCAGCGACTTCCCGTACGCCTGGCCCGATTCGAGTCCGGCGGCGATGAGCCTGCGCCAGATCGTGGGGAGTTCCTCCTTGCGGGCGCCGAACAGGTCGATCCGCTGTCCGCCGGTGATCTTGGTGTAGAGGCCGTGGTCGCGGGCGACCTCGCCGATGGCGATGAGCTGGTCGGCGGTGATCTCGCCGCCGGGGACGCGCGGGACGACCGAGTAGGTGCCGTCCTTCTGGAGGTTGGCGAGGAAGAGGTCGTTGGAGTCCTGGAGGGCGGCCTGTTCGCCGTCCAGGACGTGGCGGAGGCCGAGTTCGGGGGCGAGGGTGCCGAGGACGTTGGCGACGACCGGCTTGCAGACGGCACAGCCCGCGCCGCCGGAGCCGTACCGCTCCACGAGTTCTGTGAAGGACCGGATGTGTTCGGTGCGGACCTTCTCGTACAGCTCGGGGCGGGACAGTTCGGGGAAGTGCTCGCACAGGCCCCTGCGGCGGGCGACTCCGGCGGCGTCGAGGACGGCCTGGAGGGTGTTCAGGCAGCCGCCGCAACCCGTGCCCGCCTTGGTGGAGCGCTTGACGCCGCCGATGTCGGTCAGACCGTGTTCGGCGACCGCCCCGGCGACCGCGCCCTTGGTCACGTTGTGGCAGGAGCAGACGACGGCGTCGTCGGGGAGGGCGTCCGCGCCGGGCGGGCGGGCCCCGGCGGCGGAGGCGGACAGCAGGAAGGCCTCGGGCGGGCCGGGCAGCGGCCGTCCGGCGTGCGGCTTGAGGGAGCCGTACGCGTCGGCGTCGCCGACCAGGATGCCGCCGAGGAGCTGCCCCTCGGGGCCGAGGAGCAGCTTCTTGTAGACGCCCTCGCGGCCGTCGGAGAAGACGATCTCGGTGGCCTGCGGGCCGTCGGCGAAGGGGTCTCCGAACGAGGCGACGTCCGCGCCGAGCAGCTTCAGCTTGGTGGAGGTGTCGGCGCCGGTGAAGACGGTGGTGCCGGGGCCCGCGAGCTGGTCGGCGACCGCCTCGGCCATCTGGTAGCCGGGGGCGACCAGGCCGTAGACGCGTCCGTCGGAGGTCTGGGCGCACTCGCCGATCGCGTACACGCAGGGGTCGGTGGTGCGGCAGTGCTCGTCGACGGCGACTCCGCCGCGGTCACCGACCGCGAGTCCGGCCTCGCGGGCGAGCCGGTCGCGGGGCCGGATCCCGGCGGAGAAGACGACGACGTCGGCGGGGAGCCGTTCGCCGTTCGAGAGTTTCAGTCTGCGGGCCGTGCCGTCGGCGTCCAGCTCGACCTCGGCGGCGCCGACGCCGGTGTGCACGGCGACGCCCATCGACTCGATGGTGGCGCGCAGGGCGGCCGCGCCGCCGTCGTCGACCTGGAGCGGCATCAGCCGGGGCGCGAACTCGACGACGTGGGTGGCGAGCCCGAGGGTGCGGAGCGCTCCGGCGGCCTCCAGGCCGAGGAGTCCGCCGCCGATGACGACTCCGGTGCGGGCCTGTTCGGCGTAGGAGGTGAGGGCGTCGACGTCGTAGAGGGTGCGGTAGGTGAAGCAGCCGGGGGCGTCGGCGCCGGGGATGGGCGGGACGAAGGGGTACGAGCCGGTGGCCAGGACCAGGGCGTCGTACGGGACGACCGTGCCGGAGGTGGCGGTGACCGTGCGGGCGGCGGTGTCGATGTGCTCGGCGGGGTCGCCGAGCCGGAGGTCGATGCCGTGCCCGGCGAGGAACTCGGGCGTGGAGAGGGCGAGTTGGTTGGGGTCGGTGCCGGTGAAGACGGAGGAGAGGTGGACCCGGTCGTAGGCGGGGACGTCTTCCTCGGCGAGCACCGTGACCCGCCAGCCGGGGCCCTCGGGGTCGGCCGGGTCGACGAGCGCCCCGCGTTCGGCGAGCGCTTCCAGGAGCCGGTGGCCGACCATGCCGTGGCCGATGAGGACGAGGTTCTGGGTCCGCTGCGCTGCCATGGCGGTCTCCGTGGGGGTCGCGTACGAGCGCCGGGGTGGTTCCGGCACTTCCCTTCCGACCGTAGGGGCGCGGGGTGGCCGGGTCGGGGGCGTGAAGGGCCCGAGGATCAGGGACTTGTGGCCCTGGGGGCGGGGCCGAACGGCGCGGGTGCGGGGCGGGCGGCCGGGTCTAGCGTGAACGGGTGGGGGCCGTGGCGGCGCACGACACCGCCGCGCGGCCCACGGACGGTGGTGTCGTACGCCGCCGTACGGTCCTGGACAGCCCGTACGGCGGCGACGGACGACGGCACGGGGTCCCCAGGGGTCCCCGGCCGTCCCTGGATCGCCCCGAACGTCCCTGGACGTCCTGGGCGGGGCCTTCGAGGGACTGCCCGTACGGGTTCCCCCCGAAGGGATCGCCCGTACGGGACCCCCGCGCGGGGCCCCGGTGGTCCGTGCGGCTGTGCGGCCCGCACGGGCCCGTAGGGGCCCCTTCGGGGTGTACGGGCACGGGCCCCACCCCCGAAGGGTCGCCCCCGACAGGTCTCCCCCCGACGAGGCCCGGCCAGGCCCCACGGGAACCGGCCGACCTCGGCCAGGGCCGCCCCGGGGGCCCGGCGGGAGGCGGGACCGGACCCCGTGAGGGGTCCAGGGGCCCGGCGGGATCCGGGACAGGGCCCCTAAGGGGCGCAGCCCGTAAGGGACCTGCGGGTTCCGGACGGACAGGACCCGTGAGGGATCGACGGGGGCCGCACAGGCCCCGGGCAATCGGCAGGGGCGGGCTGGAGGTTGGGATGAAGCGGAACCTGGTCCTCGCCGTGCACGGCAGCACGGTCCCCGAGGCGGCCACGGCCGTCGGGCGGCTCGCCGACGCGGTCCGCCCGCTGACCGGCGCGCCGGTCACCGTCGGGTACCTCGACCACCGGAAGCCGTCGCTGCCGTACGTCCTCGCGGACCGGCCCGGCGCGGTCGTCGTCCCGCTGCTCCTCGGCGACGGCTACCACCGGACGGTGGACATCCCTTCGGTGGCCCGGCACTTCGACTGCGCGGTGACCCGGGGGCTGGCCGGGGAGCACGGGGTGGCCCTCGCGCTGTACGACCGGCTGCGGGCCGCCGAGCGGGCGGCGGGCGGTCCGGCGGACGCGGTCGTGGTCGCCGGGGCGGGCTCGTCCAGGCCGGGCGGCGACGACGGGACCCTGACGGCGGTACGGCAGTTGCGGCGGCTGCTGCCGGTGCCGGTGACCGTCGCGTACTGCTCGGCGAGCGGGCCCGCTCCCGCGGAGGAGGTGGCCCGGCTGCACGCGGCCGGTTTCCGGCGGGTCGCGGTCTCGGCCCATCTGCTCGCCCCGGGCCGTTTCACCCGTGCGCTGGCCGAGGTCCCGGGCACCTGGGCGGTGTCGGAACCCCTCGCGGACCACGCGCGCGTGGCGGGCCTCGTGGCGGCGAGGTACACGACGGCGGACGGAGACGCGGAGGCGGCGGGCCCTCCCGGACCGGGAGCGACGAGATCGACGAGAACGACGATGAGCGGACGCCCGGGAGCGCGGGCGGCCTGAGACCGCCCGGATCCGGGCAGGCGACGGACGTACCACCCGGCGCGCGGGGGCCACGGAGCCACGGACCGGACCGGCGAACGGGCGGGCAAGCGGAGGCCCCGCAGGAACGGGCGGGCACGAGGCCCCACGGGTAGGGGCGGGCCCCCGACCGCCCCTACGGGATCGCCAGGCACGCGGGAGCTCGTACGAGATCGACCCGCCCCCGGACCCCTGCGGAATCGTCCGGGGAGCGGAAGCCCGTACGGGATCGGCAAGCGTCCGGAGGCCGTAACGAATCGGTCCGCCCCTCCCCCAGCCCCTACGGGATCACCCGGCCCCCGGGACCCCTACGGGATCTCCGGGCCCGCCCCTCGTCCCCTCCCGGCGCCGCCCGTCCGGAAGCATCCGGCGGGCGGGCGTGTGGCACGAGGAGGGGAGGGGGTGGCTCTGCTGTGCTGGGGCGATGACACAACCGTTCCTGCCGCTGACCGCGCGTTCCCGCGCGGAGTCGCACCGGGCCTCCACCCCGCTCGAACTCTTCTTCGACCTGTGTTTCGTGGTCGCCGTCGCCCAGGCGGGCTCCGAACTCGTGCACGCGGTCGCCGAGGGGCACGCCGGACAGGGCGTCCTCAACTACGCGATGATCTTCTTCGCGGTGTGGTGGGCCTGGATGAACTTCTCCTGGTTCGCCTCGGCCTACGACAACGACGACGTGCTGTACCGGGTCGTCACCCTGCTCCAGATCGCCGGTGTGCTCGTCCTCGCCGCCGGGGTGCCGCGCGCCTTCGAGGAGCACGACTTCCTGGTCGTCTACCTCGGCTACGTCGTCATGCGGCTCGCGCTCGCCTCGCAGTGGCTGCGGGCCGCCCACCACGCGGTGGACCCGGCCGAGCGGGTGATGTGCCTGCGGTACGCGGGCGGGGTGGCCCTCGTCCAGACGGGCTGGATCGGCCTGCTCCTGGTGCCGGAGCAGGCCCGGGGGTGGGTCTTCCTCGTCATGGCGCTGGCCGAGATGTCGGTGCCGCTGTTCGCGGAGAAGGACACACCGAGCACCTGGCACCCGCACCACATCGCCGAGCGGTACGGCCTGTTCACCATCATCGTGCTCGGTGAGACCGTCGCCGCGGCGACGGTCGCGGTGCAGACCGGGGTCGTCGAGCACGACGCCCTCGGCGAGGTCCTGCCGATCGCCCTGGGCGGTCTGCTGCTCGTCTTCGCGGCCTGGTGGATCTACTTCGTGGTGCCCGCGCACGCCCGGCTGACCTCCAGCCGCCAGGGCTTCCTGTGGGGGTACGGCCATTACGTGATCTTCGCGTCGGCCGCCGCCGTGGGCGCGGGCCTGGAGATCGCCGTGGAGCAGGCCGTGGGCAAGGCGCGGCTCTCCCCGCTCGGCGCCTCGGCCTCGGTGACGGTCCCCGCGGCCCTGTACCTGCTGTCGGTGTGGCTGCTCCACGCGCGCCGCTTCAAGGTGGGGACCGCCCAGCAGCTCGTGCTGCCGGTGGCCGCGCTCGCGGTGCTGCTGTGCTCCTTCGCGGGCCGCTGGGCGGTGCTCGCCGCCGGTCTCGTCGCGGCGGCCGCGGTCGCGGTCGGCACGACCCTGGCGGCGCGCGGCCCGGCGGGTGCGGGACCGGCGGGTGCGGGACCGGCGGAGAGCGGGGCCGCGGGCACCGGCTGACACCCCGGCGAAGGGCGGGCGGGCGTGGTAGGCAGGGGACATGACACCACCCGAGCGGGCGCGGGAACAGGACGGGATCACCGATGTGGCCGGGGTGCGCGTGGGGCACGCGCGCGTGGCCGGGCCGGGCGCGCTCAGCGGCACCACGGTGGTGCTGGCCCCGGTGGGCGGGGCGGTGGCCGCCGTGGACGTGCGGGGCGGCGGTCCGGGGACGCGGGAGACCGACGCGCTCGATCCGAGGAACGTCGTCCAGCGGATCGACGCGGTCGTCCTGACCGGCGGCAGCGCGTACGGCCTGGAGGCCGCGGCCGGGGTGATGGCCTGGCTGGAGGAACGGCACCGGGGCGTCCGGGTGGGGCCCGATCCGGCCCATGTGGTGCCGGTGGTGCCCGCCGCCTGCGTCTTCGACCTGGGCCGGGGCGGCGACTTCCGGGCCCGGCCGGACGCCGCCACCGGTCGCGCGGCGGTGGCGGCGGCCGACGCGAGCGGTGACCACGCGCGCGTGGAGACGGGCGCGGTCGGCGCGGGCACCGGCGCGGTGGTGGGCGGGCTGCGCGGCGGGGTGGGCTCCGCGAGCGCCGTCCTGGAGTCGGGGATCACGGTCGGCGCGCTCGTCGTGGTGAACGCGGTGGGTTCCGCCGTGGACCCGGCCACCGGTGTCCTGTACGGGAGTCACCACACGGGCGGGCGGCCGGTCTTCCCGGACGCGCGGGTGCACGGGGCGGCCGTGCGGCGGCTCGCCGAGGCGCGGGCGGCGTCCGTGCCGCCGCCGCTGAACACCACGCTCGCGGTCGTCGCGACGGACGCGGTCCTCACCCGCGCGCAGGCGCAGAAGCTCGCGGGGACGGCGCACGACGGCATCGCGCGCGCCCTGCGTCCGGTGCATCTGATGAACGACGGGGACACCGTCTTCACGCTCGCCACCGGGGTGCGGGACCTGCCCGCGGAGCCGGGGCCGCTCGCGCTGAACGAGATCCTGGCGGCGGGCGCCGATCTGGTGACCCGGGCGATCGTCCGGGCGGTGCTCGCGGCCCCGGGCGGGAGGCGGGGACCGGGTGGCGACTTCCCCTCGTACAGCGAGCTGTACGGGTCGGAAGTGACGTCGGAAGTGACGATCGATTCGCCTGAAAACAAAGGAAGTTGAAAGAAAGGGAAAGGAAGAAGAAAAGGAACGGACGGGACAGGGCGGGAACTTCTGCCGCACGCCCTTCGTTTTCCGGAACCCCGGACATGATGTCAGAACCAGGGACTACGTTTAGCAAGCACCGAGTGACATGCGGCGACGGCCTGGAGACCCTCTTGAACGATCCGCAGGATCCTCACGATCCGTACGAGACGACCGAGACGCACCTTGAGCGACTTCTCGGCCGGGCGCTCAACTCCTTCGATCTGCCCGACTCGACCGTCGAGCGCCTCAGTACGGCGCTCGCCCACTCCAGCGCGCTGCACTCCTCGCACCACAGCGCGTCGCTGCACCGTTCCACCTACCGTCACACCTATCTGCTGGGCGACGGCAGCGCCCTCACCCTCTGGGAGCTCGCGCACAACGCGGGGCGGGACGGCACCGAGCACTACGAGCTGTACGCGGAGGAGGCCGAGGCGCGGCTCGCGGCCTCGCGCCTGCCGACCGGGCCGCTGCCCGGCTGGAGCGCGGAGCGCGCCGACTGCCGCGCCCTCGACGAGGACGAGGACATGGAGCTGCTGGGCGGTCTGCTCACCCGGCCGATACCGGCACAGCCCAGGATGTACGTGCCGGACAACTCCGCCGACCACGCCCGCCGCGTCCTGCGCCGCGCGGAGAACACGGACCGGCCGGGAGAGCGGACGGCCGGCCGGCTCCGCTCCGCCTTCGCCCACCACATCACCCAGGCCTTCGGCCGGCACTGCCCGCTGGAGAGCGGCCGGGCCGCCGGATTCACCCTCTACGAGCACCAGTTCCTGCTGCTCGACGGCAGCGAGGTCAGCCTCTGGGAGGTCGAGCACACGGCGACACCGGACGGCCGCCACATGTGCGAGGTGTACGAGAACGAGCGCGCGGCCCGGGAGGCGATGGAGTCCCGCTCCCGCCTCGTCTGACCGGCGCGCGAGGGACGGCGCGGCGGACGGTGGCGTGCCCCTGGGCGCGCCACCGGTCCGGCCGACGCGCGAGGGGCGGTGCGCCACGGCTTCCGCCGGGTGCGCACCGCCCCTCGTTCCGGGGTCCGGGCTCAGTGGGTGAGCGCCGGTTCCTTCTCCACCGGGGCGGGGGCGGGGAGGTCGCCGTCCTCGTCGCCGCCACCGCCCTCCAGGTGCTGCTCGGGCTTCGCGGGGAGGGCGAACATCACCAGGAAGATCACCGCGAGGACTCCGGCCGCCCAGCCCAGCGAGTTCTGGAAGGCGTCGGTGAAGGCGGCGCCGACCTCACCGGGGACCCGGGCGAGCCGCTCGTCGTCGATGGTGCCGAAGAAGACCACGGACACCAGGCCGAGGCCGAGCGCGTTGCCCATCTGGCCGGTGGTGTTGATCAGGCCCGAGGCCGAACCGGCGTGCTCCTTCGGGACCTCCGAGAGGACCGCGTCGGTCAGCGGCGCCACGATCAGGCCCATGCCGAGGCCCATGACGATCAGCGGCACGACCATCTGCCAGGGGTGGATCTCCGTCCCGTACCGGCCGGCCACGAAGAAGTAGCAGAGGACGCCCGCGATCATCGTCAGGGCGCCCGCCTGGAGGACCTTCCGGCCGAAGCGCGGCACCAGCTTCTGCACCGAGATCCCGGCCGCCACCGACACGGCGATCGAGAACGGCACACCCGTCAGACCCGCCCGCAGCGCGCTCCAGCCGAGACCGATCTGCATGTAGAGCGTCCACACCAGGAAGAAGATGCCGAGGACCACGCCGAAGGTCAGCTGCACGGCGATGCCCGCGGCGAAGCTCTTCACACGGAACAGCGACAGCTCCACCAGCGGCGACCCGTCCTTGCGGGTCTTGTACCGCTCGTACGCGACGAGGGCGCCGAACACCACCAGGCTGCCCGCCATCATCAGATGGCCCCACAGCGGCCAGTCCAGCTCACGGCCGCGCGTCAGCGGGTAGACCAGCATCAGCAGCGCGGCGGTCACCAGGACCACACCCACCAGGTCGAGCTTGAGGGCCTTCGGCGCCTTCGACTCGGTGATGTACTTCCAGCCCAGGAGCAGACCGGCGATGCCGACCGGCAGGTTGATCAGGAAGATCGGGCGCCACTCCAGGCCCGCGATGTTCCACTGGGTGAGCAGGGCGCCCAGCAGCGGTCCGGAGACCGCGCCCAGACCGACGATCGCGCCGAACATGCCGAAGACCTTGCCGCGCTCGTGCGCGGGGAAGGTGACGTGGACGATCGACAGGACCTGCGGCACCATCATCGCCGCCGCCACGCCCTGGAGGAGACGGGAGGCGACCAGCATCTCCGGGTTCGAGGCGAAGCCGCAGAGCGCGGAGGCGAGCGTGAAGCCCGCCGTGCCGAGGAGGAAGAGACGCTTGCGGCCGTAGATGTCGCCGAGCCTGCCGCCGGTGATCAGACCGGCGGCGAACGCGAGCGCGTACCCGGCGGTGATCCACTGGATGGCCCCGAAGTCGGCCCCGAGGTCCCGCTCGATGCTGGGGATCGCGATGTTGACGATCGTGGCGTCGACCAGGTCCATGAAGGCGGCCGTCATGACGATGGCCAGGGCGATCCAGCGCCGCCTGTCGCCCTGGTCGGTGTGCGTGGGCACCGTTTCGGTGTCCGTGGGGGGCGCGTCCAGGACGGCGTCGTGTGAACTCATATGAAGAAGATAAGACCCATCTAGGTCAGTACGTGTCCTAGATGGGCCGCATCCTGAGGGGCATGACGGACACTCCGGCACGACTCCTGAATCTGCTCTCGCTCCTCCAGACCCCGCGCGAGTGGCCCGGAAGCGAACTCGCCGAACGGCTCGCGGTCTCCCCCCGGACCATCCGCCGTGATGTCGACCGGCTCCGTGACCTGGGCTATCCCGTGGAGGCGACGCTGGGCTCGGTCGGCGGCTACCGGCTCGTCGCCGGTACGGCCATGCCCCCGCTGCTGCTCGACGACGAGGAGGCGGTCGCCATCGCGGTCGGCCTGCGCGCCGGGGCCGGACACGCGATCGAGGGCGTCGAAGAGGCTTCTGTACGGGCCCTGGCCAAGCTGGAGCAGGTCCTTCCGGCACGGCTGCGGCACCGGGTCTCCACCCTCCAGAACGCCACGATCCCGCTCACCCGGGGTGACGGCGCGACGGTCGCGCCCGCCACCCTCACGACGCTCGCGGCGGCGGTCACGGGCCGCGAGAAGCTGCGGTTCGGCTACCGGGCGGGGGACGGCGCGGAGACGAAACGGCTGGTCGAGCCGTACCGGCTGGTGTCCACCGGGCACCGCTGGTACCTCGTCGCCTACGACCTGGGGCGGGACGACTGGCGCACCTTCCGGGTGGACCGGGTGAGCGAGCCGCTGGCCACCGGCGCCCGGTTCGGCCCGCGCGAGCTTCCGGCGGGCGACGCGGCGCAGCTCCTGGCCCGTTCGATGTCCCGGGCGCAGCCCGAGCTGGAGCTGGACATCGACTTCGAGGCTCCGGCCGAGTTCGTGACGGCCCGGCTGCCCTCGCACCTGGCCCCGGAGCCCACGGGCCCGTCCTCCTGCCGGCTGCGTGCCGGGTCGTCGGACTCGGTGGAGTGGCTGGCGCTCCGGCTGGCCCTCGTGGACGCCGCCTTCACGGTCCACGGCCCGCCCGCGCTGCTCGCCCACATGACGGACCTCGCGGGGCGTCTGACGGCGGCGACCCGGGGGTAGCGCCCGCCCGTACGGTGCCGGGCGGCGGCCCGGGAGAACCGTAGGGGCCCCGGCCCTTCCCCTGGGGGAGAGCCGGGGCCCCTACGGGCCGTGCGGGTCACGCCACCGCGTCGAAGCCGGTGTCGTGGGCCATCTTCTTCAGTTCCAGCAGGGCGTGCTTCTCGATCTGGCGGATGCGCTCGCGGGTCAGCCCGTGCTGCTTGCCGACCTCGGTCAGCGTCCGCTCGCGCCCGTCCTCGATCCCGTACCGCATCCGGATGATGGAAGCCGTCCGGTGGTCGAGCTTGGCGATGAGCTCGTCGAGCTCCTCGCTGCGCAGCAGCGTGAGCACCGACTGCTCCGGCGAGACCGCCGAGGTGTCCTCCAGGAGGTCACCGAACTGCGTCTCGCCCTGGTCGTCCACCGCCATGTTCAGCGAGACCGGGTCGCGCGCCCAGTCCAGGACGTCGACGACCCGCTCGGGCGTCGAGTCCAGCTCGGCGGCGACCTCGGCGGGCTCCGGCTCCCGGCCGTTCTCCCGGTTGAACTCGCGCTGCACCCGGCGGATGCGGCCCAGCTCCTCCACCAGGTGGACGGGGAGCCTGATCGTGCGGGACTGGTCGGCGATGGAGCGGGTGATGGCCTGGCGGATCCACCACGTGGCGTACGTGGAGAACTTGAAGCCCTTCGCGTAGTCGAACTTCTCGACGGCGCGCACCAGGCCCGCGTTCCCCTCCTGGATCAGGTCGAGCAGCGGCAGCCCGCTGCGCGGGTAACGCCGGGCGACCGCGACCACGAGCCGCAGGTTCGACTTGATGAAGAGTTCCTTGGCACGCTCGCCCTCGGCCACCAGGGCTTCGAGCTCCTCGCGGCTCGCGCCGCCCGCCTCGCTCTCGGCCTCGCCCTCGAGTATCCGCCGGGCGTACACCCCGGCCTCGATGGTCTGGGAGAGCTCGACCTCCTTGGCGGCGTCGAGCAGGGGGGTGCGCGCGATCTCGTCGAGGTACATGCCGACCAGGTCGCGGTCGGCGATCTCCCCGCCCACGGCGCGAACGCTGCTGGCCCGTGCGGCTCCGCTCGTGGCGGAGGTCTGACGACGGGCGACGGCACGGGTTGCCATGCGTGCTCCCTTGCTGAGTAGGTCGCGACACCCTTTCGGGTGCCCTGCATCCGACGGAAACAACGACTGGAATCAGGACAGAATTCCCACCCGGCACATGGATTTTCGCGATCATGCAGTATCCTGCGCGGCCGAGCGGCCCCACGGGCACACCGCAGGAACCCGCTGAGGTGCAGGTCAGACCCGGCACGGAGGGCGATCCGGCGCCGCTCGCGGGGCACTCGACCACACCGTCGGTGAGACCGCGATCACATGCGGCGCCACCCTTCAAGACGCGGGGACGGCCCGTCGGGTTGCCCATGGGCGGACCCGGACCTTCCGGGGCCGACCCGGACCTTCCGGGACCTTCCTGGGGCTGCCTGGGCCTTCCCGAGCCGATCCGGCCTGATCCGGTCCTGATCCGGTCCTGATCCGGTCCGGTCCGAGACCGCTCGGCCTCGCGGACTAGGTCCCGAGACCGTTCCGCCAGGCGCCTCCCCCGCCCTAGCGTCCTCGGTATGAGCGACCGCACCGGAACCCTCGACGAAGCCCTCGAACGCCTCCACACCACCGGCCCCGAGCGGAACGGCTGGCTCAGCAACCATGCCCCGATGGCCGTCGAGGCGCTGGTGCGCCACGGTCAGGCGGCGACCGTGCACCGCTGGCTGGACCACTACGCCGACAGGCTGGAGGAGTCGCCCCCGCCGACCCGTACCCTCACCGCCGCCGACGCGGCCGGGGCGCTCGGCGACCCGGCCCGGATCACGGACTGGACCCTCTTCTTCGGCCGGGAGCTCGAAGCCCGCCCCTGGCGGGAGGTCCTCGCCGAGTGGTGGCCCCGGCTGCTGCCCGGGATCGCGGCCGGGGCGACCCACCCGGTGATCCGTACGGGGCACGCCGTGCGCACCCTCCTGGAGTCCGGCGAGGCGGGGACGACCGCGCCGCGCCTGGCCGAGCTGGCGCACGCCCTCGGCTACTGGGCGGCCCGCCACCAGCCGCTGCCCGCCCTGGCCCCCCTGGCGGCGGCGCCTTCGGCGGCGGCGGCGCTGGACGCCGTACCCCTGGTTCCGGAGCAGGACGGGGGGATCAGGGAGCGGCTCGCGCAGCTGACGGCGTTCCCGGTCTGGGGCACGGCCCCCGACCCGGACACGGCGCAGGAGCGCCTGGTGGAGCTGGTGACGGCGGCCACCCACCGGTACGCGACCCACGGGCACGGCGAGCCGGTGATGCTGGTGCACGCGGCGACCGCGCCGAACGCGGTCCTGCGCGCCCTGCCCGCGCTCCCCCGCGAGCTGTGGGCGCCGAGCCTGGCGGCGGCGTGGGCGGCCGCGGCGGCGGTGACCGCCGCTTACGGCCCGGCGGAGGCCATGGCGTGCGCGCCGGTCCCCCTGGCCCCGGAGGAGGTCTTCGCGCGGGCGGCGGCGCACGGCGACGACCACACGATCAAGTTCACCGACACGGCCCTCGACGTGGGCGGTCCGCTCGCGCTCGCCGCCGCCGTCCGCTCGATCGAGCTGAACCCGCCGTTCCTCTGACCCGCGCCGGACCGCGGGGCTCCGGCCGGGTCCGTACGAGAGCCCCAGGGCCGGGCGGGGGCGCCGCCGGGGCCGTACGGCAGCCCGGTCGTGCCGTGGCCGTACGGGTCTGCCCGCCGGGGCTCAGCCGAACTGCACCGAGCGCTTGGCCAGGCCCATCCAGAAGCCGTCGATCACCGACCGCCCGGCGTCGAGGTCACCGGCCGCGTCGGCCGCGCCCATCGTGACGAAGAGCGGGGCGAAGTGCTCCGTGCGCGGATGGGCGAGGCGTCCGGCGGGCGCCTTGTGCTCGAAGTCGAGGAGCGCGTCGACGTCCCGGGCGGCAAGGGCCTCGTGGCCCCAGGCGTCGAACTCGGCGGACCAGCCGGGGACGCCGCCGCCGGTGTGCCGGAGGGCGGCGAGGTTGTGGGTGAAGAAGCCGCTGCCGACGATCAGGACGCCCTCGTCGCGGAGCGGGGCTAGCCTGCGCCCGATCTCCAGGAGGCGGCGCGGGTCGAGGGTGGGCAGGGAGATCTGGAGCACGGGGACGTCGGCGTCCGGGAACATCTCGACGAGCGGCACGTACGCGCCGTGGTCGAGGCCCCGGTCGGGGATGTCCTGGACGGGGGTGCCGGGGGCCCGGAGCAGCCTCCGGACGGACTCGGCCAGCTCCGGCGCGCCGGGGGCTTCGTAACGGACCCCGTAGTAGTGCTCGGGGAAGCCCCAGAAGTCGTACACCAGCGGCACGGTCCCGGTGGCGCCGAGCGCGAGCGGGGCCTCCTCCCAGTGAGCGGAGACCATGAGGATCGCCCGGGGGCGCGGGAGGTTCCCGGCCCAGGCGGCGAGTTCGCCGGGCCAGACGGGGTCGTCGGCGAGCGGCGGGGCCCCGTGGGACAGGTAGAGCGCGGGCATCCGGTCGAGCGTGGCGTCCATGGCGACGACCCCCTTCAGGGTTCTTGAAACTTCAAGCGTCATGGGGAGCGTAAACCCAAATAGTTCAACTTTCAAGGATGAGTCGTACGATGGGATCCATGGGAGACACCACCGAACCACGCTGGCTCACCGACGAGGAGCAGCACGTCTGGCGCGCCTATCTGCACGCCACCACGCTCTTCGAGGACCACCTCGACCGCCAGTTGCAGCGCGACGCCGGAATGCCGCACGTCTACTACGGGCTGCTCGTCCAGCTCTCCCAGGCACCCCGGCGGCGGATGCGGATGACCGAGCTGGCCAGGAGCGCCAAGATCACCCGCTCCCGGCTCTCCCACGCGGTGGCCCGCCTGGAGGGGAACGGCTGGGTGCGGCGGGAGAGCTGCCCCTCCGACAAGCGCGGGCAGTTCGCCCGGCTGACGGACGAGGGGACGGAGGTCCTGCGCAGGACCGCGCCCGGCCATGTCGCCGCCGTCCGCCAGGCCCTCTTCGACCGGCTCTCCGCCGAACAGGTGACCCAGCTCGGCACGATCATGAAGGTGATGGCCGAGGGCCTGGAACCCCAGGACCCGGACGCGGACCTGCCCTGGCTCCGCTGACGCCGGAACCAGGGCAGGGTCCTGAGGAACGGGGCAGGGCCCCGGGGACCGTTCAGTGCGCGATGACCGGGACCCTCACCTCCGCGTCCGCGTCCGTGCCCGTGCCCGAACCGGCGACCGCTCCGGCGCCCGTGCCCGGCTTCCCCGTGGTGATCAGGGCGAAGGCGATGGCCGCCGCCGCGACCAGGATGCCGACCGCCCACCAGATGGCCGCCGTGTAGCCCTCGACCATGCCCTGGAGCTGGAGCAGCTTCTGCCCCGCCGGGGTGGTCGCGCCCGCCGCGTGGTCCGTGAGGTACGCGGTGGTCGCCGAGGCGGCGATCGTGTTCAGCAGGGCCGTACCGATGGCGCCGCCGACCTGCTGCGAGGTGTTGACCATCGCGGAGGCCACCCCGGCGTCCCTGGGGTCCACGCCCAGCGTCGCCAGCGACATCGCGGGCATGAACGCCGTGCCCATGCCCAGGCCGAGGAGCAGCTGCGCGGGCAGGATCAGACCGGCGTACGAGGTGCCGGTCTCCAGCTGCGTCAGGAGCAGCATCCCGAGGGCCGCGGTCAGGAAGCCGGGGGCCATCAGCAGGCGCGGCGGGACGCGGGTCATCAGGCGCGTGCCGATCTGCGTGGAGCCGACGATCATGCCCGCGATCATCGGGAGGAACGCGAAGCCCGTCAGGACCGGCGAGTACCCCTTCACGATCTGGAGGTAGTACGTCAGGAAGAGGAACAGGCCGAACATGCCGATGACCGCGAGGCCCAGCGACAGGTAGACACCGCCCCGGTTGCGGTCGGTGAGGACGCGCAGCGGCAGCAGCGGGGACTTCACCTTCGCCTCGGTGAGCACGAAGGCGAGGAGCAGCACGGCGGAGCCGACGAACAGGCCGACCGTGCCCGCGTCGCTCCAGCCCTCGGACTCGGCGCGGGTGAAGCCGTAGACGAGCGCGACCAGGCCCAGGGTGGACAGGATCACGCCGGGGACGTCGAGCGCGGCGCGGTTGCGGGCGCCCGTGGGCTCGCGGACGACGAGGTACGCGCCGACGGCGGCGACGATCGCGAACGGGATGTTGACGAAGAAGGTCCAGCGCCAGTTCAGGTACTCGGTGAGGAAGCCGCCGAGGATCAGGCCCACGGCGCCGCCGCCGCCGGCGATCGCGCCGTAGATGCCGAAGGCCTTGGCGCGCTCCTTGGCGTCGGTGAAGGTCACGGCGAGCAGCGAGAGCGCGGCGGGCGCGAGGAGCGCGCCGAAGGCGCCCTGGAGCGCGCGGGCGCCGAGCATCGTGGCCTCGCCGGTCGCGGCCCCGCCGAGGGCGGAGGCGAGGGCGAAGCCGATCAGGCCGACGACGAAGGTGCGCTTGCGGCCCCAGATGTCGGCGATGCGTCCGCCGAAGAGGAGGAGGCCGCCGAAGGCGAGGGCGTAGGCGGTGATGACCCACTGCCGGTTGCCGTCCGATATCCCCAGGTCCTGCTGGGCGGAGGGCAGGGCGATGTTCACGATCGTCGCGTCGAGGACGACCATCAGCTGGGCGAGGGCGATGAAGACGAGGGCTTTCCAGCGCCCGGGGTCGGGCCGGGTCGCGGTGCTTTCGGGGATCTTCGCGGGGACCTTCGCCGTGTTCTCCGTGGTCTTCGCGGTGTTGTTCTCGGGGATTTTCGGCATGGGTGGAGCCACCTCTTGGCGCGTACTGGCAGAAAAGGGACGTAAAGCGACGTGGAAGGTGTCGGGTGCGGGGCGGGCCTCTCGAAGCGTCAGGCGTCGGCGGTCACGGCGTGCGCGACGGGCAGGAGTCGCGTCTCAGGTCCTCCAGGGTCGCGGCCGTTCCGGGCAGTTCGGAGCGCGCGGGCGCCTCCAGGCCGTCGAGGAACAGTTGGAGGTGACGGTGGACGTACTGCTGGAAGTGGGCGGTGCAGGCGGTTCCGGGCAGGGGCCGGGTCAGCTGGGACACCGCCACCATCAGGTCGCCGACACCGACGTCGGCGCGGAGGCGGCCCGCCTCGCGCGCCCGGTCGACGAGGCCCTGGACGGCCTCCTCCAGCCGTTCGCGCTCCACCGTGAGCTCGGGGTGGTCGCGGTCGAAGGCGCCGTCGAGCATCGGGCACAGGGCTCCGACGCGCTCCTCGGCGGCGCCGTGGGTGAAGCGGCGGAGGGCGGCGAAGGTGTCGGCCTCCTCCTCGGCGGCCCGTTCGGCGAGTTCGGTGACCCGCGCGAGGAGCGAGAGGACGACCTCGCGGATCAGGTCGGAGCGCTCGGGGAAGTTCCGGTAGAGCGTGGCGTTGCCGACCCCGGCGCGGCGCGCGACCTCGTCGTACGGCACCTGGGGGCCGAACTCGACGAACATCTCACGGGCCGTCGTCACGAGCCGCTCGCGGTTGCGCAGCGCGTCGGCACGGGGGCGGGGGGCGCGGCGGGCGGGCGGGGCGGCGGTGCCGCCGGACCCGGCGTCGACGGACCCGGTGTCCGCGAGTCCGGCGCCCACGGACCCGGTGTCCGCGAGTCCGGCGTCCACGGGCCCGGCGTCCGCAGGCGCGGCACCCACGGACCCGGCGCCGGGCTCGTCGCCCGCGGACGCGGTGTCCACGGGCCCGGCACCTGCGGGCGCGATATCGGCGGGGCTGGTCACGCCACGACCTCCTGGGATCACTGAGGGATCTCCGCTCCTGGCGGACCTCCCGTCACGGTGCGCCGGGCCGTCGGGAGACGACGGCCGGGCGCCGGGGCGTCCGGCCGCGAGGAGGGCGACCGGACATCGGATCGGGGACGACCGGCCGCCGCGTGCGACCGGACGTCCGGGGCCTCCCACCTCCGGGCCCCTCACGGGAGCATCCGGGGAAGGACTCCCCACTTCGTCCGACACGACTCTGAACGGGGAGGAGGTCCCCGCTTATTTCCCGTACGGAAAGTGATCCGGGTCACTTTCACCCCTCCCGCCGGAATACCCACGATCGGCCCTTCCGGCGCGCGCTCCGGAACCACCCGTCACAGGCTGATCGCACAGCGCGGCCCGGGACGCACCGGCCGGGACCGTGCCGCCGACCTGCCCCGACCGGAGAGGCGCCCGTATGCAGCACCCCCGCCGACGGATACGCAGACCCGTCGCCCTGGCCGCGACCACGGCGCTCTCCCTCACGCTGCTCGCCTCCGCGAGCACCACCCTCCCCGGGCCCGCCCCCGCCTCGGCGGGCCCCGTGGCCGCCGCCCCGGACGGCGCCCAGCTGGGACCGTGCCGGATCGCCACCACGATGGGCGTGCAGATGTCGGAGGGGCTGCCCACCGCCCCCGGATACGTCCGCTCCACCGGCCGGATCAGGGCCCTCAACCTGATGGTCGACTTCCCCGACGCCCCCGGCGACGGCACCGCGATGAGCCGCTACCGCGAGTTCTTCCCGCAGACCGCCGACTGGTTCCGCACCAGCTCCTACGGACGGCTGCGCTACCTCGCCGAGGCACCGATACCCGACTGGCTGCGGATGCCGAAGGCGTTCTCCGCGTACGGGATCGAGCGCGGCTCACCGTACGAACCGGGCTACCGCGGCCTCGTCGAGGACCTCGTGAAGGCGGCCGACCCCCGGGTCGACTTCAGCGCGTACGACCTGGTCAACGTCCTGGTCACACCGAACGCCGGGCCCTCCGCCCTCGACACCGTCCTGTCCGTGACCTTCTCCGGGAACGACGACGCCCCCTACGCGGACGGCGTACCGCTCGCCAACACGTCCTTCGTGTACAGCCGCCAGGACGACGGCTCCGGCAGCTTCGCCGAGACCGGCTACCGGGTCCTGCCGCACGAGAACGGGCACGTCTTCGGACTGCCCGACCTCTACACCTCGGACGGCGGCGGCACCGTCGGGCACTGGGACATCATGTCCGAGGACTGGGGGGCCAACAACGACCTGCTCGGCTGGCACAAGTGGAAGCTGGGCTGGCTCGACAACGACCAGGTCGGCTGCGCCTCCCGCCCCGGCTCCACCGAGTGGACCCTCACCCCGCTGCCCGTCACCGGCGGCCCCAAGCTGGTGTTCGTCCCCCTCTCCGGCACCTCGGGGTACGCGGTCGAGGTCCGCGCCAAGGGCGGCAACGACGAGGCGGTCTGCAAGGACGGGGTCCTCGTCTACCGGGTCGAGTCCGACGTCGACACCGGCCACGGCCCGGTGTCCGTCGCCGACAGCGAGCACGCCAGCGGCGGCTGCACCCGCCGGGCCAACGTCCACGCCGAGCTCTCCGACGCCCCGTACCACCCGGGAGAGACGTTCACGGACCGCGCGAACGGCGTCCGGATCACCGTCCTCGACACGGACGCGAACGGCATGTACCGGGTGCGGGTGACCCGCGACTGAGGAGCGGGACCGGGCCGCCCCGGCCCTTGGGCTCAGACACCGGCCCCCGGGTCGGCCAGCGCCTCCCTGAGCCGCTTCTTCAGGACCTTGCCGGTCGGGTTCCGGGGCAGCTCGCCGTCCCGTACGACCACCCGGGCGGGCACCTTGAAGGAGGCCAGGCGCGCGCCCACGTGGGCGCGCAGCTCCTCGGTGCCGGAGGTGGCGCCGGGCCGCAGCCGGACGACGGCGGCGACCTCCTCGCCCAGGAGGGGGTGCGGGACGCCGAGGACGGCGGCGTCGAGGACGTCGGGATGCTCCTGGAGGACCCGCTCGACCTCGACGCAGTACACGTTCTCACCGCCCCGGACCACCATGTCGGTGAGCCGGTCGACGATCTGGACCCGGCCCTCCGGGTCCACCCGGGCGAGGTCCCCCGTACGGAACCAGCCGTCCCCGGTGAACGCGGCGCGGGTCGCCGTCTCGTCGCCCCAGTACCCCCGGACCAGCGACTGGCCGCGCAACAGCAGCTCCCCCACGCCCTGCGCGTCGGGCCGGTCGATCCGGGCCTCGGTGGCGGGCGAGGGGCGGCCGACGCTGCCCGGGTGGGCGCGGTACTCGGCGCCGACGTTCGACAGGACGCCGCCGCAGGTCTCGGTGAGCCCGTAGCCGTTGCGGGGCTCGACGCGCTCCCCGTACCCGGCGGTGAGTCCGGCGACGATCCCCGGCGGGGCGGTGGCGCCACCGGTGCTGAGCAGGGTGAGGCTCGCCAGGTCGTCCCCGGCGGCGCGGGCCGCCGCGAGCAGCTGGAGCGCGGTCGTCGGCACGCCCGCGTAGTGGGTGACGCGGTGCTCGCGGATCAGCCCCAGGGCCCGTACGGCGTCCCAGCCGCGCATCGTGACGAGGGTCCCCCCGGCCGCCATCACCCCGTAGAAGGAGGTGAACGCGGCCACGTGGAAGAAGGGGAAGGTGGTCAGCGACACCGGCGCGGGCCCGGTCCCCGGCACGTCCCCCCGGGCGAGGGCCGCGGCGGCGGCGAAGTACCGGGAGTTCGCGGCGGCCCCCGCCTGCGCGAGATGGGTGGCGACGGCGCCCTTCGGGCGGCCGGTGGTGCCGGAGGTGTAGACGAGGGTGGCGTCCCACTCGGGCAGCACGTCGACGGCGGGCGGCCCGAGGAGCGGGTCGAGATCGGGGACGTACGCGGTGAAGCCGTCGGTGGCCGGGCCGCCGAAGACGATCCCCGGCACCGCGTGCGCCCCCGCCCAGGCCCCCAGCCGCCCGGCCGACTCCGGGTCGGCGAGGAGCAGCCGGGGCGCGCAGTCGTCGAGGGCGTACGCGCACTCGTCCTGCGTCCACCAGGTGTTGAGGGGTACGGCGACGAGCCCGGCGAGCTGCACGGCCCAGAAGGCGGTCTGCCAGTCGGCGCCGTTCCGCAGGGCGACGACGACCCGGTCGCCGGGCCGCAGCCCGTACTCCCCGACGAGCCGCCGGGCGAGCCCACAGGCCCCGTCGAAGAACTCCCGGTAGGTCACGCTCCCGCCCTCGGACACGAGGAACACCCGCTCGCCGTACCCCCAGGTGACCTCCACGAACTCCCGCAGCGTCCGGGCCCCGAAGACGTACCGCCCGTCGTCGACGGCGAAGGGGGCCCCGCGGGCGACGAGCCGGGGATCGGCCCGGGGGTCGGCCGCATGGGAGCCCGCACTGGACCCGGGCCTCTCCCCTGACCCCGCCTCCGCTGCCGCCCCTGCCCTCGGCTCCGGCCGTGCTTCTCGCATGTCCACCACTGAACCTCCTGAGCGTCCGAGTGCCGACGGGAAGGAAACACGCCCCGCCCGGCCGACGCCGAACCCGGTCCCGACCCCGGCCACGGGGCCGGAGCATAACGCGCGGCCCGGCCGCTGCCGCCGTCGGCGGAACACCCGGCTCGACCGGCCCCTGAAGGACGTCGTCAGGGCGCCGCTGTTCCCCTCACGGCTCCATGAACGTGCCGACCCCATGGCCGATCTCAGGACGCGGCAATACAGTCACCCGGACCCGCATCGATCGCAGAGGGGACGACGACGATGACGAGACCGTGGGAAGCCGATCCGACGACGACGTTCAAACGGCGTCTGGGCAGGTCGCCGCAGGACCTCGGGATCACGACCGACAACCCTGACTGCCCCGACCTCTGGGAACTGGAGAACGGGGACGTGGCCGTCATCGGCCGCGACCTCACGGAGGCCCTGGGCGGGAAGCTGCCGACAGGAGTCTCCATCGGACCGGACGAACGGCTCGTGGTGATCCCGAGGACCATGCTGATCGCGGCGAGACCAGACATACCGAACGCCTGATCCCAACCGGGCACGTATCCCGACTCTCCGGGCCGCCCCGGCCCTCCGCGTCGGCTGGCGCGGCCTCCACCGTCCCGTCAACCCGATCGAATCGGAAGAGGACTCCGCCGCGGCTTCTCCCGGCTCAGCCACCAGAGCGCTCCCACCGACGAAATCACCAGGCCAGACCGGCCACCCCGCCACCCCGGCCCACCCACCCCGAACCGAGGCGACCTCGGCAACCCTCATCCGCTAGGCTGTCAGCGGTCAGTCCCGCCTTCGGGGACTGGTTGAGAATTGTGAATCAGCAGGTGGGGGCACTTAGCCAGATAGCCCAGGAACGTCGAGTGCCTGATTTCAGAACGGATTCGGCACTTTCTCTGTCTGGCGAGCGATGCGCGAGGTGCTCGTGGGGAAGCCGAAGGTCGAGTCTCCCTGGTACATGGCGGCCCGTCTGAGGGGCCTCGCTTCAGGTGCCGACCCGGCCGGTTCTCGGACTATTCCGTCGACAGTCCGGTTCGCAGACATCAGGCTTCCGGCGTCGGCACCGGTGGAGTTGCAGGCCGCAGTCTCTCTGGCGCGGGTTCTTCGCGACGAGATCATGAGATGCAGCCGGATGGACCGGGGGTCACGCGGCCCGGTCGGGCAGGCCGAGAAAGACGTGGCTGACCGTCTCGCCATAGCGGTCAGCACTCTTCGAAAGACCGTGCAGGGCACGCGGTGGCCTTCGTTCGCGGACTTCGTCCGTATCACCCAAGTCCTGCCCGCCGCGCGCAACTGCCTGCCCAGCAAGGCCTCTTCAGACTGACGCTACCTCTATCTTCCGGCACCCCAGGTACAGGTTCGATCGATTATTCGAATGCACTTCTCTATGTTGAGCAGAGTCTGAACCCGGTGCGGGAAATGGGTCTCCAACTGACATTCCTCTGGGCATGATTGGTGTGTCCTTCACTTCCTGGGGGTGTGAGTTGCCGGACGAGTCTTCCTCCGCATTCGTGCGCCGCTCTCTTGTCACGCAGCTGAGTACCGCACAAGCTTCGGCCGCCGAGGCGGCACGTGATCTGGTGATGCTCACCGCTGTGGGCGAGGCCGGCCTAGATCTGGCATCGGCCTGCCACCTCCGCTCCGCTGACGAGAAGTTGCGGCACCTGCTGACTTTGGTAGCCCCGGACGTGGAGGCCGTCCAGGTGGACTGGGACACCTTCCTACGCAGGCTGGGACAGGACGAACCCGAGTCGCCCGCCGCAGGCGAGACCACTCAGAGCGGTGGCGGGGAAGCGGGCGTGCGGGAGCACATCCTCGCCGTGCTGGCCGCGAGCGGGGAGAAGTACTTCACCCCGAACAGCGTCTTCGTCGTGCTGCGCGAGAACCCTCCGCCCGGTTACACCGACTTGCACCGCCTGCGTAAGGCGGTGCAGAACGCGGTGTCCGCCATGGCGAAGAGCCGGGTGATCACCCGGCGTGATCGCGGGGTCTACATCGCGCCGGGCCGGGAGAACGATCCCGACCCCGAAGACCACTTCCCCGGCGATGCCGGAACGGAAGAGCGAACGTCCGACACCCTCGCCGGTGGCGGAACTGGGTGGTTCGCAGAAGGCGGGCCACATGACACATCAGAGGAGGCCCCGTTTGGGTACTCGGCGAATGGTTCCCATTCCGCCAGATCCGCCGCCTGACATCACGAACGGCCGCGCCGAGGGATCTCTTACATCCCTCGGAACGGCCGCCCAAGGCGAAGTCCCCGAGGGGACTCCGGCCTCTTCGCACCATACCCGCGGGACACCGGGAAATTCCGTGCTCTCGCGAGTCTGGTATAAAGTGCGCCGGTTTTCCTGCCAATTCGTAGTCGTCTCGTCGGTGATCCATGAGGCGACCGCCTGGTCGCGGGAGTGGGGGTGGTGAGCGGCATACCCAGGCGGGACGGTATCGGCGCCACAGCCGGGACCGTCCCGCCGTCCCCGCATCCGCGTCAATCTACTGCGCCCTCGTATCGCCCGATTGAGTGTCAGATCACAGTGGCCAAGGCCGCCGGGCTGGTTGAGGGCATCTGGCATAAGGCCGTCGTGGACGGGACGATGTCGGAGCAGACGGTGGAGAAGTTCGCCCAGCTCACCGACCGCTTCATCCGCTAGACCAAGGCCCAGGGCACGCTCGCCCTGGCGGATGTCGACGCCGGACTGGCGGAAGCGTCTATCACAGCACGTGGCCGCAGCCGACGCGGCGAGGTGGTGGTCGCGGCGATCTCGACGATGCGGCCGCGGCGCTCGGTCATGCGGACGTTCTTCCGTAGGGCCCGACAGCTGCTGTTGACGGACGCCGATCCCACGCTCGACATCGCCTTGCCCGGACGCCCCGGGCGGCGCATCCGTCCTCTGGACGCGCTGGAGGCGGAGCTGTGCCGGGCATTTCGCGCAGCTCACCGAGGGGGCGATCCGGCATGCGGCGGTCCTTGCGCTCGCGCTGGCCGGGGTGCACTCCGCAGAGGCCGCCCGGTGCTGCCCGAGCACGTCGACCTGGCGGGGTGCCGGGTCTTCGCAGTGGGAGGCGCACGGACCGCGGCCCGCTGGTGCGACCTGGACCGGTGGTCGGTGCAGTGCCTGCGGCGCCGGATCGAAGGTCTGCCGACCTCGGTGATGCCGTTGGTCGGAACCGGCGGGGGCACTCCTGCCCAGCAGCAGGCGCGGATCCGCGTCGCGTTGCGGGACGTGCTGGTGCGGGCCGGGCTGGGGACGACCTCTCGCTGCGGCCTGCTTCGATTACGGCCTACGCGGGACGGACGGCGTTCGAGGCCAGTGGACGGGTCGAGAACGCGGCCCGCCCGGGTCTTGGGGATGGGCTCTCTGGACCGTCCGGCCGAGCTGATCGGCTACGACTGGCGCCGCCCCACAGCGGCCGCATAGCGGGCGGCGCGATGAACAGCTCCGGTGGACAACATCCGCCGGGAGTCGATCACACTCCTGACCCGGTCGCGGCTGCCGATGCCGGTCTATCGATGACGGTGCTGGAAACCGTCCGGGTCCGGGTCCTGGCCGCCTGCCCCGAGGTCTACACCCTGGCAGGGGTGATCCCGCCGCGCCCGGCCGGGACGGCGGGCCGCCAAGCGGTCTTCCCCATCTACGTCTGGGTGCTGTTCTTCGGGATGCTGGGTATCTTCGGCTCGGCCCGCAAGACCGCTGCCGCCATGGCCGATACGGCCTACTGGCAGCTCATCCTCGACGGTGTGATCTCCCGCCTGGGCCTGGCCGAAGCCTTACGTCTTCCGGCCCACGGCACGAGCTGGAACATGTGGAACTGGCACTCCAAACGACTCCACGCCTACCTCCCCTCCCTGCAGGAGGAGTTCAGGAGGATGGCGGCCTGCCAGGCGGGGAAGCCGGATACGCCGACCCCGGGCAGGCCGCTCGCTGGCCGCCCCCGGACGGGGCCAGTTCGTCGTCGGGGACGGCACCGTGCCCGCCTCCCCTGTCTGCGGGCCGAGCAGCAAGACAAAGTCCAGAAGAAGCACGCGCGGGAGAAGAAGGAGCCGGGCCCGACCGAAGGCGACGAGGCCAGCGCGGCCACTGGCGGGGAAAGTCTCGAGTTGGCCGAGGACAGGGCGCAGGCGAAACCACGACGGAAGACCCGGGCGCGGGCTGGCATATCGAGGGCGGGGAGGAAGAAGACGGCGGACACCGGGTCTTCGGCCCGAAATTCGTCCTCACCTCCGTCCGCGACGACCGCCCGCTCTCGCGGATCGTTCTAGACATGCGCTACCAGCGGCCCGGCAAGGGCTACGGCGGCGAGGCCGCCCTTGCGGTGTCCATGCTTCTGGATGCCGCCGCCCGGCTCCCGGGGCTGACCGGGGCCTGCTGGGACGGCGCCCTGCGCGGAGTCCACCGCGACCAGGTCATGAAGGCCGGCCTGCTGATCGTCTCCCCGCAGCACAACGGCATCGCCCCCGCCGCCTCACTCTGGTCACCGACTGCATCTGGGGGGATCGGCACGACCCATGATCCAAGGACGGCGCCCTGCATGAGGCGGAGAGCCTCGACACCGGCGAAATCCACCTCACCCCCACCACACCACCGGGTCCCGCTCGAACCTCGCGGTGGCCGCCGACACCGCTGGTACCTCCTCACCCGGCTGAGCTGCGGAAACACCCACCGCGAACGCCTGGACACCACTCGTGAGGACCACCGGCGCGGACTCAACCACGGCGGCGGCGCCAGCACCCACCCGACACCGACAGCTACACCCACTGCTATCGCTGGCGCCCCGACGCCGAGTCCCTCAACGCTCAGCTCGACGCCACACTCTGGAACCGCAGAGAATGATCGCCTACGGAGCACCCCAGCAGACCCTGGTCATGCTCGGCTTCGCCCTCGCCCAGAGCGCCCTGACCCGCCACCTCCACCAACAGCAGCCAGCCATCTCTGACGCGCCAGGAACGGGCTCGCCGTAGCCCGACCGACATGATTACCGTCCGCCCGGCGGAACCCGCCGACACCCTGCCATCCACGCGATGACGCTGAGAGCCGAACCCGCCCAACTCGACGGATGCGGCTACGCCCGAGGCCTTCCCGCCTGGTGCTACACCGCGTGGGTTGCCCTCCTCGACGGTGAAGTCGCAGGGCTCCTCGAGGGTCGCTTCGATGCAGGCTACGTCGACGAGATCGCGCAACCTGACCACCCCGCGCCCCAGGCCTGGGCTCAGCTGCTGATGGTCGACCCCACACTCCGCAGCCACGGCATCCAGCATCTCCTGGTGGGATTCGCCGCAGCGGCGCAGCAGGCCGACTCTACTTTCCTGGCGCTGACCGCCGACGGCAACGACGGGCTCGCCGACCGCATCCGCTTCTTCCAGAAATGCGGTCTGACCTCGATCGACCGTCACACTCCAGACGCCTCCTTCGGAGCCCCTGTCGACACCATCCTGACAACTGGCTCCACCTCGGGCGAGCAGAACCGGTAAGCTGCCTCATGGCCGTCCATCCAGACGACCACCGGGACTAGCCGGTGATAGTTGAGACCGCAACGACAAGTAGCCGTTCTCAACCACTCACCCAACAGTCCCCCGCCTTCGTAGCTCAGGGGATAGAGCACCGCTCTCCTAAAGCGGGTGTCGCAGGTTCGAATCCTGCCGGGGGCACCATGCATGACCGCTCCTGTCTGGGGTTCACCCCCAGGTAGGAGTCCCACTCGGCCTCGGACGTCTCGTCCGGGGCCGTTTGCGTGGGCGCTGCGTGAGCGGACGGGGCGGCAGCCTCCAAAAACTCCTCCCAAACGATCAGCACCATTCGGCACGTCGCGAGGGGGGCTCGTGCGCGGAACGAGGCGGGCCGCAGCCTCGGCGATCGCGAGATCCGCTTCGGGGAGCAGGCCTGTGCACGTGTCCACCGTGATGGTGATCGAGGAGTGGCCGAGCATCTCCTGAATGTCCTCAGGTCGGCGCCAGCCGCGTGGGCGAGGTCGCCGCACCGTGGCGCAAGTCGTGGAGCCGGGCCGGCGGGAGGCCGATCTCCCGCCCGCCTTGCCGCGTCACAGTCCGCGGAACGCGGTCAGGTGGAACAGCGGGTAAAGGGCGGTCCTCGGCAACATGGTCGAGGAAGAGGCCGGTGTGCTCGGGCGTCCAGAGCATCACCGGGGAGGGCTTCTCGCCGGTGCGCTTCCAGTGCAGGATGCGCTCGTCCGTCCAGACGAGGGCCTTGGGGCGCTTGCCCGCTTCCAGCTCGACGTGGGCGGCCGGGTTGAAGGTGATCAGCTGCTGGGCGATGGCGGCGTTCAGAGCGGTTCTGAGAGTGGAGCGGACCCGCTGGCGGGTGGCCGCGCCGACGATCCGGCGGTAGGGCTCCGTCTCGTCGATGGCGGCCTTCATCACCTTGCGATGAGCGCGGTGTTCGCGGCCCTTCCAGGGGATCTGTGCGAGGTCCTCGAACGCCTTGCGCCTGGCTGCGTTGCCTTCGGCTATCTCGACGTTGGCCTCGGCGATGGCCTCGAACAGCTCCGACAGCTGGGCCACGCGAAGGCGGTCGAGCCGGAGGTGCCCGATGCGCGGTTTGGGGTGGACGCGGATGTTGCTCTCGTCGCGACTGATCGCGCTCTGGCGTCCCTTTTTCCGGCCAGCCACATGTCCAGCCAGTCCCCGACGTGAAGCGGCTGGTCAGGGTCAGGTCGAGGCCGTGGGCGAGGCGCCGCCGGGTGGCCTCGATGTCCGGCAGCGGTGACTTCTCGTCGGCGACCAGCTCCAGAAGCTCGGCGATTTGCGCGAGGCCCTCGGGGTCGTCGCTTTCGGCGAGGCCGGCAAGAGCGCGGACGTGGTCGAGGTCGGCCTGCGCCGCCTTCAGGGTTTCGTAGCCGGCGCGGCTGAAGGAGCGGCGGGTGCCGTCGTCGCGGGGCGGAAGTTCCTGGCGTATGGAGAAGGAGTCGCCTGGGGCCGGACGCCATGGATGCGTTCACCGAGAGCTGCGCTGAAAGGAGCGCACCGAATGCGGAAGACGTCGTGACCGGACGACCGAAGGGGATGAGCAGGGAAGAGCTACTCATCTCCTTCCGGCGGCTGTTGACCTGGACACTAGCAACCGTGCTCTCGGGCTGGGGCGGAGCAAGGGGTACGAGCTGGTGAAGCGCGGTGCCTATCCGTGCAAGGTGCTGCGGCTCGGCAACGCCTACTGGGTCGTGACCGCAGACTTGTTGAACCTGCTCGGAATGGCGGCGTGAAGGGCGGGGAGCGTAGCAGGCGGTTCTACGCTGAGCTGACACAGAAACGCTGGACTGTTCAGGGGTGCGGACGTACTGTCCGTGTTCCCTCGGGGAACGCCTGGCCTGTTCCGATTCGGAACACCGGGCACGTCCCCCGAAGGGCCGGAGCGGGCCTCCAGCGACGCAACGCCGGAGGCCCCGGCAGCCCCGAACGGCCCGTCAAGAACCAACCCTGCGGCAAGGTCGACCCACACCTGATCGCCGCTTTCGACCCGCTCGCCCCCGACCCGGCCGCGATCCCAACGCCACCTACCAGCAGTTGCAGGGCCTGCTCGACCAGCCCATCAACGCCCTGCCCGTCGGCCGACGCCCCAAGAAGCACGTGTGGCACCTGTCCGTACGTACCAGCCCCGAAGACCGATCCTGTCCGACAACGACTGGGCAGCCATCGCCCGCCGTATGGTCGCCGCCATCGGCATAGCCCCCGACTGCGACCATGCCGCATGCCGGTGGGCGGCCGTGCGGCACGCCGACGACCACATCCACATCATCGCCACACTGGTCCGCGACGACGGACGACGGCCCCGCCTGAGCAACGAGGCCCGCCGCGCCCAGGCCGAAGCCCGCGCCATCAAAGCCGACTACGGCCTGCGCAGGGTCCGTCCGGGCGATGGCACCGCCGCCAAGCACCCCACCAGCGCCGAACGCCACAAAGCCGACAGCTGTGGTCAACAGCGCACCCCGCGCGAGGAACCGCGCGAGGCGGTCCACCGCTCGGTGGCCGGAGCGGCGAGCGAAGAGGAGTTCTTCGACCGCCTCGCCGCGGGCGGCCTACTCATCCGACGCCAGGTCGCACCGTCGGGCGACACCCTCGGCTACACCGTCGCCCTCCCCGGTGACCGCAACGCCAAGGGCGAACCCGTCTTCTACTCCGGCTCCAAGCTCGCTCCCGACCTCTCCCTGCCCCGCATCCGCGAACGCTGGACCCCAACCTCGGACGACGCCACCCAGCAGCAGCCCTGCCGTCGGGGACCGGGCCCGCCTCCGCGCGCCGGCTCACCACCGCCGCCGCTTGGCAGGAGCTGTTCGTCATCGACCACGGCGACGACGGCGTGATCGACGCGCAGATCACCGCCACCGGAGAAGTTCTCTACGCCCTCGCCCACACCTCCGCCGCCCACAACCGCCACGAACTCCAGGCCGGGGCCACCGCGTTCGAACGCACCGCACGCGGCCACGACCTCGCCCTTCGCCAGGCTGCCTCGCGACCTCGTCCACAGTGGCCCGGCCTTCGGCCGCAGAGAGGACAGCGCCACCACAGCCATGGCCATGCTGATCTTCCTCACCAGCACCACGGCGAACTGGCACGCCAAGAAACAGCACGCCCACCAGGCCAAAGCCGCCCACCGGGCCACCGAACACCTCCACGGCGCCTACCAGGCCGCCGCCGAACGCCCCATGGACCTGCTTCACCAGCGGGGCGCTCGCCTGGCCCCAGCCTGGCAGCGCCACCACACCACCGCCGTACGCCAAACCCTGCCCGAACTGGTCGACCAGATCCTCGCCGAACCCGGCTGGCCAGCACTCGCAGCCACCCTCGACGAAGCCCGGACCGTCAGCCACAACCCCACCACCCTGCTCACCCAGGCAGCGGCCCCCGGGGAACTGAACTCGGCGGAACACATGGGCGACGTGCTCGTGTGGCGGCTCCGGCGAATGGCCGTCCTACCCGCTGATCCCCAGAACTCGTGGAGCCGACGAGTCGGCAGCACCCATTCCGTGCCCTCTCCCGAACAGGCAGCGCGCATCGGGACCAGGCACGCGAACAATCCCCTACGACGACGCTGAACCCAAAAAATCGAACGCGGAAATTAGCACGCAATCCCTGGTTGGGCTAACGGGGGATTCTCCAAACCATGGGTATGTCAACACCCGCCCATGGCCCGCTACGGAGAACCCCTATGCCCGCATCCACCCCTCGCCCCCACGTCATGGCCCTGCTCTTCGACCCGGACTTCAACCGATTCTCGGGTACCCGTACCTTCCGCCACCTCGACGGACGCCCCTTCACCGACAAGGAACAGGCCCTCGCCAGTGACGCCATCCTCGAAGAACTCCAGGCCGTCGGCATCCGCGTGCACGACCCCCGAGGCCGGAACCGAGGCCCAGGCCGCCGCGCACCAAATGGCCGAGCTCCTGTTCGAGTACGTCTTCCCGCACCGCGAAGCCCTCATCCCCTCCATGACCACGAGGACACGCTCGAGTACAGCCGGTTGGAGACCGTCATCGCCGCGGGCGCCGACAGCCTCCGCCCGCACAAGGACTGAGCGCGAAGACATGGCCTCGTACAGGGAGCCCGGCCCCGCACAGGTCAGACCGCACGACCGCCCGTCTCCACCAGGCTCTGTGCCTCATCAGCACAGCCCCAGGACAGCGTGACCCCAGCGCTTCCATGCCCGTAGTCGTGCACGACGACGGTGCCGTCCACCAGAGGCTCCGCTTCCACGCGGACTGTGGCGCGGGTCGGTCGAGCGCCAATCCGGTGCTCCAGGAAGCGGGCCCCGACGAGACGCGGTTCGATCTCGGCACAGCGGGCCAGGATACTGGCCGCCGCCTTGTCGTCGGGGGCGAGGTCGCCTTCGCCGTCGATGGCAGTACCACCCAGGACGACGGTGTCGCCATGGGGGTACAAGCAAGCCTTCCGAGCGCCGTCACCGTATCCCACCGAGGTGGCCTCAGCTCTTGATGAGCACTTCCCTGGCCGCGTAGTTGGCGTGCAGTGCGGCCTCGCTCCCCGAACCCAAGGCGGTCATGATCCGCCGGAAGCGGGCGGAGCGGAGATCGCCGGCCACGATGACGTGCGGGGATGCTGGTCAGTCGGCGGACAGTACCCGTCCATGCCGCAGGTCAGGTCGCCGGACGGGGCGGTCGGGGCGTTGCCGATGCTGAGGTAGGCGGCATCCGCCGCGATCGTCTGCGAGGTGCCGCCCTGACCCATCGCTTCCGCTGACACCCCTGTGCCTTCTGCGGTCCTCAGCGTCAGGTGCTCCACGGGGAGGAGCGTGACGCGGGGGTCCTCGCGGGCCTCTTCGATCTTGTATTCGTCGGCCGCCGGGTACGCCACGAGCAGGCGGGTGCCAGTGGTCGGGTGGCGCGCAGGAAGGTGCCGATCGGGCGGTCGCCGCCGAGGACGAGGAGTGTCCGGCCCTCGGCGTCGTCCGCCTCGGCCTGCCAGAGCGGGGGCAGGGTCAGGTCGTCGGGGGCGGTGATCCAGGTGGCGTCGCGGGGTTGGAGGGGGCCGACGCCGGTGGCGACGATGACGTGCGGGGCGGTGAGACGGACGCCGGTGTCGACCGTGACGGTCACGTGGACATCGTCGGCACGAAGCTCGGTGATGTGTCGGCCGAGCTCGAGGCGGCACAGCTCCGTGCTCTTCAGCTCAGCGACGATGGAGTCGGCCAGTTCGGGGCCGCTGGTGTAGCCGCCGAGGACGTTGTTCAGTGCCGGGATCCGGTAGAGATTGCGGCACAGCTGGTCCGGCTCCACCAGGATCGAGCGCATGCCGACGCTGGCGGCCATGCGGGCGGCGGCGCAACCGGCCGGGCCTCCGCCGATGACGATCAGATCGGTGTCGTACAGCGTGTCGGCCATGGGGCTATTCCAGCACCGGGGTCCCTGTGTACGCAGTGAGTTGACTCATCACGTTTTCGGCGGTGACGAGTTGGCCGGTTCCGATCAGGCGGCGGGCGACGAGGAGTCCGACGTCGGGGCCGGCATCGCTGGCGCAGGCGTCGGTGACGACCCAGGGTGCGCAGCCGAACTCCAACCACTGGTCGTCCCCGCTCGGTGTCATGTGTGCGCGGAGCAGGCGGGAGCGCTCGACACCGATGAAGACCGGCAGGAACTTGTGGGAGTCGACTTCGATCTGGCCTGCGACGGATCCAACCGCTTCGCTCATTCCCGGCGCCGCCGCGAACCGGGCCTTCGCGTCCTCCGAAGCGCGGCCGAGCGCGGCGTCCAGGACGGCCTGAGATTCGGCACGAGGCTGGTAACTGGCTCCGTCACCCTCCCAGTTCGACGCCGTTCGGTGACTTACGCCCAGGTATGCAGCGAAATCCCGCAGGCTCATGCGCAGGGCATCGCGTAACAGCCGGGCTTCCCGGCCGGACCATCGCTGCACCGTGACCACCGTCGACCCCCTGTCCGTCACCTGGTGGAACGCCGAAACGACCAGCGTAGCCAGCCTCGTTCAGCAGTGGTGCGGCATTGCCGTAGCGCCCGTACGTCACACCCCGTCATCGCCCCGCACCATGCTGGGTCCACCGAGCCGGAATGTCCTCCGCCCGTTCTCTCCGGTACTCCATCAGAAGGAGCAAACGGCATGACCGACATCGTCAGGCGCAACGCCCGCGCCATCCTCCTCGACGGCGACGAGCTGGTCCTCATCAAGCGCACCAAGCCGGGCAGGGAACCGTACTGGGTGTCCGTCGGCGGCGGGGTCGAGGAGGACGACGCGACCATCGAGGCCGCCCTGCACCGCGAGGTGTTCGAGGAACTGGGCGGCAAGCTGGAGCACGCCGAGCTCGTCCACCTGATCACCGACGAGCTGGAGGGCGGCGTCGGCGTCCAGCACGTCTTCGCCGCGCGCCTGGAGTCGATGGACCTGGCCGCGCGTACGGGGACGGAGTTCGCCAAGCCGGAGCGGGGCGGGTACGAGGTGGTCCGGGTGCCGTTCACCGCCGAGGCCGTCCGCGCGCTGAACCTGATGCCGCCGGAGCTCGCCGGCTTCATCGCCGCGAACACGGACGCGATCGTCTCCGTCCTCGACACCCCGATCCGCGAGGCGTGAACGATGGTGCGGGTCCCGGACTTCGTCAGCCTCAACGGCCCTGACAACGTCGGCAAGACGACCCACCTCGTGCGGCTGGCCGAGCGGTGGGACGTCTTCCAGCCGCTGGGCGCGGTCCACGAGCACGACCCGGAGCCGTGGGCGCGGGTGGCGGGCAGCGACTACGCCCGGTGGTGGTTCGAGACGTCCACGACCGTCGAGCTGACCGAGATGCTGCTCGTCGGCCACGCCGAGCGGGCCGCGGCCCGCGAGGCCGGGCGCACGGGGCTGCTCGACCGGGGCCTGCCCATGCTCCTCGCCGTGGCCACCGCGACCTGCGTGGTCAAGGACGGCCTGACGGTCGGCGAGGCGTTCAAGACCGTGACGGACATCGCCGGTTCGCGAGCCGTCGCACCGGAGACCTCGGTTCTCCTGCTCCCGTCCCTCGACGCCGAGCGCAGCTACGCCGTCACCAGCGCCCGCGAGGGGCGCCCCTGGACCGGGATCTACCCGGCCTACCAGAAGACGCTGCACGCGGTCCTGCTCCACCAGGCCGAGCACGGCGCGTACACCGCGGTCGTCGACTGCGAGGACCACTCCCTGGACGACGTCCACGGCGACGTGATCGCTCACCTCGACCTCAGCCGACTCACCGACGGGAGTCCCCGATGACCCAGAACTCCCCGCCCCTGGTCCTGCCGCCCGGCCTGTCCCGCGCCATCGCCGCGCTTCAGGACAAGGACCGGCACCGCCTGGACGACGCCGTGACCCGGCTCCACACCGTCAACGGACGTCTGTGGGACACCGAGGACCGGGTGCGCGGCGCCCTACTCTCCGCCGCCCAGGTCGCCGACTGCAAGCGGGAGATCGACCAGCTCAACGCCGAACGCAACGCGCTCGCCGAGCGGGCCGACGAGGTCCTCGGCGCGCTGGTGGACGCGGGCCGCGCCGACGCACCGCTGCACACCGAGACGCTCGCCACCGTCGTCGACCGTCTGTCGGTGCTGACGCTGCGGATCTGGCACAGCGAGCGGGCCGCGGCCCGGGACGAGCTGACCCGCCGCCGCGTCCCCGCCCTCCACGGCCAGCGGGAGGAGCTGTGCGCCGCCCTCGACGCGCTGGTCTCCGACGTCGTCGCCGGACGCCGTCGGCTTCCCGCACCGGCCCGCTTCAAGTTGTACGGCCGGGACGACCCCGCCCCTGCGGAGATCAAGCCAAGCCGACACCTGCGCCGGGTCCTCGCCTTCGGCGGGCTGAGCGAGTGCGGCAAGAGCACCAGCGCCGAGTTCGTCCAGCGCACGTGCGGTGCCCAGCGCTTCAAGATCGGCTTCCTGCTGCGGCAGACTGCCCACCGGGAAGGGCTTGCCGACCCGTACGCGTTGTCGGCCCAGCGGCAGGCCGAGCTGCCCCGGCGTGCGGCTCACCGCCCTAACCGGCAGCCCCGGCGAGGGCAGCTGGATCGCAGGATGGTCCGACCTGGACCTCCTCGTGATCGCCGAACACGAGGCCATCGGCCGGGTCCACGAGGCCCTGGAGCAGTGCCGGACGACCCTGGGGGCGGTGCGGCTTCCCTCGGCCCCACTTCGTCACCCCAGGCGAACTGACCGCTCGGCGCCTCACCCCGCGCCTGGCGTTCGTCCTCCACCAGCTCCAACAGGGCCGCCCCGTTCTGCACGCCGTACCCGATCTCGAACTGCCGACGATCGGCCGAGACCCACCCGCTGGCCTACCGCGCCCGGCGAGCCCGGCGCCTCGCCAACCCCTCCCTACCCTGTGAACTCGCCAACCCCTCCCTACCCTGTGAAGACGGCGAAAGCCTCACCGACCTTCCCACACACCCGCCCGCCACTGCGCGGCCTTCCTTCACCGCACCGCTGGGCGTCATGGCCCCCTCCTGGCCGTCTCCCACACCCTCCTCCTGGGCGTCCTCACTCACCTCCCAGAAGGCCCCGCCGCCTTCACCACCGCCGCGAGAACCCCCTGACAGTTCGCCGAGCGTCGCCTCTTTACCACCTACTAGTCCACGCAGTCACGTGACAAAGCCACTGACGGCGGGGGAAGGAACAAGAAGCATCGAGATTACATATTGCGCCACCCCTGACAGCGCTTCTCCCGACTGAGGCACGACACATAGATTAGTTTGTTCGAGTATTCGACAAGTGTGCCCCGATGTAACCCACGACTACTTTTCCAGTGGCGCCAGCCGTGTCGTCGTAGAAGTGGATGCGAGGCGCGATCCTGCCCTTGTTGTCGATCTTTATGTGCGCTTCCATGAATATCTTTCGCGACGCGTCGACGTCCGCAGGGACTTCGAACATTCGCTGACGCCGATGCCCCTTCTTATCATTCCTTACGGAGTCGGACTCCACCATTGCTACACGGGATGCGGGGTATGTTCGCATACCCTGCGGTGCGACTTCGCAGAAATCTCGGAACGTTCCATCGAAGCCCTCGGTGATTGAGCTGCTCGCACTGTACGAATCCAGCGCGAGCAGCGCGTCCCACACCTTCGATACCCAGGTGGAACTCTTCATGTCGTCGTCTAGGTCTGCGGCTTTGCTCTTGTCGTACGTTAGAAAAAGATGCTTCATTCGATCGTGAACACGTTCGTTCAGTTCAGAAAATGACATGGGCGCTGGCTCTTCAATGGGAGGCGTGTAGGCGTCTCCCGCCTTGCCTGCTTCGACGAGTCGCTGTTGGAGAAATGCCACCTGATGACGCAGAGTGGACAGTCCCGCCTGAGTGGCATCATGGTCGGCGATTTCGCATTCGTACCGATCGATCGCTTCCTGAAGCTGCTGATCGAGTGCGCGCCTGCTTCGCTCCGCGAGGTCGCGAGCGCTGGCGGCCTCGCTCAGCTCTTCAAGCGCCTTATCGATCGTATGATTCGCCGTATTCAGCTGGGCACGCAGGGAATCGACATTCTCGTTTTCCTGGGACTGTACCGTTTGGGAACGTGCCGCACGAAGTCCCTTGAGCACCGCTTCGATCCCTGGAAAAGCGGCCTCGGCGAGGAGTGTCGGCTGGGGTGTCGTCACGGCGTGCAGTCGCGGATGCCTGGCGATTCGGATGTCCGCGTTGTGGAACTTCGGATCTCGGAGCCGCCGGTACGTCAGCAGGCGGTGCCGACGGCCGTCTTCGGCCGAGCCCAGGGTAATGTCCGGCAGATATGTGCGTATCTGGCCGGGGAAGACGTCGTGCCGATCCCCGGCCCCCTCGCGGAAGATCGGGATGGCCTCTCGCTCCAGTCGGTAGACAGAGGCAATCCCGGCTAGATTCCTGACGACCTTGGTCAGAAGCTTCTCCCAGTCGGCGTCCTCGCCTGGCGGCTCTGCCACCAAGACGAGCGGCAGCTCTCGGTCGGGATCGACGAGGGCGGACAGGAGCACGTCAACCGAGGCTGTACCGATCGGATGAGGCGTCGTGGAGAGGCGGGTCGTCCCGTCCGTCACAGTGAAGTGATCGAGAAGTTCGCGTACGAGCCGAGGAGGGAACGGGGTGGCCTGCCGTCTACCCGGGCTGGGATAGTGCTCGAGGTCTACTCCGACGTACGCCGCATCCGAGTCACGCTCAACAGCGGACGTGAGCGTCGTCTGCCAGGTTCCTTCCTGCCGGTCCTCTTTGTTCTCTCGCAGACGGAGCCGCAGCGCCGTCTGGTGACCGTCGCTGTCGTAGGAGTCGGTAACCGTGAGGGTGTAGGTGCTCGTGAGTCGGTGGATGCCGGAGGAGAGCTGAGTCGTCAGCCCCTTACTCTCCAACCAAGACGTGAAGCACGAGCGAGCCCGAGCGAACATCTGATCCTGCTCGGTCTCAGGGAGTGGCAGGACCGCCCGATAGACCAGTGGGTTCTCAGCACGCTGCTCGTCTCGGACGAACCCGGTCTGCCCCCTTACCGGGGCCTGCGGGGCGGCTTTGCGGCTGGGCATCGCCAACGGAGTGGGTTTCAACGCTGACCTCCTGCTTACTCGACGTAGGGAGGGACGCTCCACCCACCAGCACCGCAGGGTCCCCCGACCTGCTACGCCTTGGCTCCGATTCCCCTGACCGAAGTCGCAAAGAGGCTGCTGAGGATGGTGGCGGCAACCGAAGACTTGAGATTACCTAGCCCGGCCATGAGATGGCACAGCCCCTGGTCTCAAGTTCCGATCTCATTCGCTTCCGTCCGGGCCCATCCAGATGAGGCCAGCCCGAAGACTTTGTCGCAGGTCAGGACGCCGGACCCTCGTGCCGACGTTTTGGAAAGCGTGAACCACCGCCGTGGTCGGAGTGAAGGGCCCGGAGGCGACCCGCGCAGGCGGATCAGGTACATGGCCGTGCGGGGTGAGCAGCGTGCCGTCAGATCGGGCCGAGATCCGTCAGGCCGGGGTGACCTGATTCACCGTCGGAGGCGGAAGGGGCTCTGCCGTGGCGCTCCAAGTGGGCGACTATCGCCGCCCGCGAAGGCTCTGGACCCCCGGGTTGCGCGGGCATGCCGTCAGCCCAGTCGATACCGCAGTGCACCTCGTGCCACTTCGGTCGAGGCTGCTTGTCCTCGCGTCCTGACCCCTGTCGGTTGACGCCGAACCCTTCCAGCACCACGTTCCACGCGGGTTGCAGGTCGCTGATCATCAGCCGTTCAGCCATGGGCGTGAAGAGATCATCGGCAGGTAGGTATCGCGCGGGAAGTCGCTGAGATCGAGGTCCAGCGACTTGTCGATTTTGCGGGCGTGCTGCCTGAGGCGGTCCCGCAGTTTGATGCCTTCCCAAGCCGCGCCCACGTTCTGGCTCTTGCGGCTCCCCTCCGGGTCGGCCTTGCCTACGTAGATGGGTACATCGCACTTTGTGGAGGAGATGCGCGTATACGGCTCGTGGGGTCTCGCTTAGTAGATGGCGATACCCGAACCGCGAAAGTCAGGGATGCCACCGAGGGGCACTGGCTTCGACGACACCAGAGCCCAGAGCACACTCCGCCCGAGGTTCTCACGTCGCAGCGGATCGTAGATGCGGTCGCGCCCGGACTCTGCGGATGAACCCAGACGGCCGCGATCGCTGAACTCGGTAACGGGACAGGCTCCTTCGCTGGGCTGAGTCTCCCCCTGCCTCGGCCCGCGACGGTCGGGGAGACGCGGGGCATCGGAGGAACTGCAGTCACCACGTGGTGAAGATTTTGACCAGAATGGCGACATGATCACTCACTCCGCGGTATGGTTTTACCTGCACTGATCCGCTAGGAGTGTGAAACGCGGCACGGACGTCGGTCGAACTGTTCGCCGGAGGCGGTGGGCTGGTGCAGGCTGGCACGAACGCCGGCTTCCGCCATCTCCTCGTAAATGAGTACGCGAAGTGGGCATGCGGGACGTTGAGGGAGAACGACTTCGTGGCCTACCCGGAAGGGTCGTGCCCTCCCGTCCCCGAGGAACTGAAGGATGGGGAGAAGAAGACCGCCAAGCACAGGACGCCGCTGGTCATGGGCGATGTGCGCAAGCTGAACATGACCTACCTGGGGGAGCACGAGGTCGACCTCGTGGCCGGCGGCCCGCCGTGCCAGCCGTTCAGTTTGGGCGGCGTCGCCAAGGGTGACGAGGACGAACGGAACATGTTCCCCGAGATGTTCCGGGCCGTGAGGGAGATCAGGCGAAGGCGGTCCTCTGTGAGAACGTCCGCGGCTTGCTGCGTCAGTCTTTCGCCCCGTATTTCCAGTACATCAAGCGCGAGCTGGAGCTGCCCTTCGTGGAGCGCGCTGGCGCGACTTGGCAAGAGCGCGATCGGCGGCTGCAGGAGCGACTGAAGGCGGAGGACACGGACCCGACGCAGCGGTACGAGGTTCTCGAATTCCCCGTGAACGCCGCCGATTACGGGGTCCCGCAGATCCGGAACCGTGTCATCCTCGTAGCCTTCCGGGCTGACCTCGGTGTGGATCGAGAGAAGTTCCGAGAAGCGGTCAAGGAGACACACTCCAAGCGATCTTTGATCCGGTCTTTCCTCGATCACACCTACTGGGACCGACACCGAACCGTCGAGAAGCATGTCCATGATGGTGTCGAGCGCCTGTACCGGCAGGAAGAGCCCCAGCTTGATGAAGGGGAGTCCCTGGCCCCATGGCTGACACTGAGAGACGCCTTGGTCGGGCTGCCTGAGATCGACTTGGAGCAGTTGGACAAGGAGACGCCGCAGGGCTTCCCTGACCACATCGGGTGGCCGGGTGCGAGGATCTACCAGGGCCACACGCAGAACATGCCGGATTACCCAGCGAAGACCGTGAAGGCCGGCGTGCATGGTGTCCCTGGCGGTGAGTCCGTGATGCTCCTGGACAAGCGTGAGCGAAACCAGGAGACCGGGCGCCTGGACTACATCCACCGATACATGACCGTCCGGGAGACCGCGCGCGTCATGACGTTCGGCGACAAATGGAACCTGATGGGGCCGCGCGGGGAGCGGATGCGTCAGCTGGGCAACGCCGTGCCGGTACGCCTGGGAGAGATCTCCGCGAAGGCTATTCACGCGGCACTGGATGACGTGGAATCGCGATCGTGACCGATGCGCAGCGTGGCAGGCAAAGCGGCTGGAACGATCAACCGCCGCCGACGCGAGCCTGGAAAGGCCGCGCCGGTCGAAGCCGAGAAGCTCTGGCGGCCGACCAGGACCGCGCGGCCGACGGTCGCCAAGGGCGCTACGTCCGTCTGGATGACGATCGCTACGCTCTCGCCTCCGTCGAACTCAAGGTGCTGCCCAACACACGACGCATTCGCACCTACTTGCGGTGGTCCGACAAGGGCCGTTCGCCCGCCAAGTACCTCGGGCAAGTCGACAACGAAACCCGAGCGGCGAACCTCGTCGCCGGGTGGGAAGCGGCGGTGGAGAAGGCACTCGTGGGCGTCCGACCCGTGCCGCGGGGCTCGTGGGCCTCATCGGACGCGGTTCGCGCGTCGATGCGTGGCAACCGGGGCAAAGACACCGGTCCTGAGGCAGGTTCCGCTCCCCCTCACCATCGTGAGGGAGTGCGGTACCGCGTATCGGCGCGGCCGCTGCCCGACCTGCGTCGTACTGCGGACCTTGTGTTCACGAAGGCCCACGTGGCGGTGTTCGTGGATGACTGTTCTTGGCACGGGTGCCCGGAACATCACAGGCCGGCGACGACTCGAAATCCTGAGTTCTGGCGCGACAAGATCGAGGTCAACCGCTCGCGGGACGAGGAGACGAACCGTCGCCTCTCCGAAGCCGGGTGGACAGTTGTCCGCATTTGGGAGCATGAGGACCCCGTCGACGCCGCTGGCCGCGTCATGCGGCAATACGCGGTCAGTGATGGGGTTACAAGGTCCCGTCGCGGAGTAGGTCCCCGACCGCGCCAGTCGCGCGCCGTAGGGTGATCCGGCCGTCACCGTCACCGTCACCGAAAGCGAGCAACCGCTCGCCGACGTGCAGACCGGCCTCAACCAGGACACCCATCGGGATCTCGATGGTCCCATCCTCCGCCACGGCCACCTCAGCGGGCTCTCGAATCATCTTCCCAGGATGCCATGGGAGTGGAACGGAGACCGTCATGGTGGTCCCGGCGGTAGACCCCTCCCGCAGGGGCTGGGCCACCCCGCGTTTCGGAGAACCCATGGCTCCTGAGACCGCGGCGGTACGCGTCGCGGAACTGGCGCGCGAGAAGATCAGCGGCTGCGGAGCTATCCGTCCCTCGCCAGCCGCGACCGAATCGTTCTTATTCATGGCGGTATGTAACCTTTATGTTCGTCCCCGGTAGCCACATGATTCGCCGGGGTTCGCAAACTCCGACCGAATTGTTAGCCGCACGTTCTACTCTCGGGATCGAATGCTCGACTCATGAGAGTCGGGCGGCTTCGCCATGACCATGCATGCCGCAGCCGCTGTGACAGCGTCCCGATCCTTCAGGAGGGTTCCGCCGGAGTGAAGATCACCCCTTCTTCCCGCGTGCTGAGCATGCTGGGCGAGATCGATTTCGATGAGTGGCAGTGTGTGGCCGAACTCGTCGACAACCCCTTCGATGACTTCCTCGAGATCCTCCGCTCGGGGGTGGAGTGGCCTGACGGCTTCACGGTCAGCGTGACCCTGCCGTCGTCTCCGAAGGGGCATCTGGAGGTCCGCGACACCGGACGAGGCATGTCGCGGGACCGCCTGGCGCGCGCGGTACGGGCCGGCTGGTCCGGGAACGACATGCACGACAAGCTCGGCCTCTTCGGCATGGGCTTCAACATCTCGACCGCTCGCCTCGGCCGGCGCACCCGCATCCTGACGACACGAGCGGGTGACACGAACTGGATCGGCGTCGAGATCGACCTCGACCAGATCAAGGACGACTTCGAGGCGAAGGACATCATCGAAGCGAAGGGCGACCCGTCCCAGCACGGCACCAAGATCATCGTTGACCGCCTGCACGGGACGCGTGCCGATTGGCTGCGCCGCAACGGCGCCTCGCTCCGCAACATCCTGGGCTCGGTGTATTCGTGGATCCTCGCTGAGCACCCCTTCCACCTCTACGTCGGAGGGACCCGGGTCAAGCCGGTCCGTCACTGTCGCTGGGGCGACGACCGTCACGTGCTCTACAACAGCAAGGAGCGGATCCCCGCCTACATCCCGATCAACGAGAAGCTCCAGAACGGGATCGCCTGCCGGGACTGTGGGGAGTGGCAGATCGGTTCGGGCGAGGATTGTTCGGTCTGCGGCAGCGGCAACTTGACTGTGCGCGAGCGCCGGATCCACGGCTGGCTCGGTGTCCAGCGTTACCTCGACAAGACCGAGTACGGGATCGACTTCCTGCGCAATGGCCGGAAGATCCTGCGTTGGGACAAGCAGCTCTTTACCTGGAACAACCCCGAAGGTCGCGAGGGTGAACAGGAGGTGCCCGAGTATCCGGTCGAACTCGCCCACCAAGGCGGCCGTCTCATCGGTGAGATCCACCTCGACCACGTCCCCGTGACCTACCAGAAGGACGCCTTCGAGTACGCGGACCGTAGCTGGCTCGCGGCGGTGCAGTTGCTGCGCGGGGTGGCGCCACTCCAGCCCAAGCGCGCTCAGGGCTACCTGGAGAACGACAGCCCGCTGGCCCTGCTGTTCAAGGGTTTTCGCCGCAACGACGCGGGCCTGCGGTGCCTCGTCCCCGGCGACGGCAACAAGCCGGTCCACGCGGATACCCGGGACTGGGGCCGGAAGTTCCAGGCAGGTGTCGCCGAGTTCCAGACCGACGATCACTGGTGGCAGGCGGTCCTGCGGCACGAGGAGATCAAGAAGCAGGGTAAGGAGGCCAAGACGACGGCCAGCGTGCCGGCCCAGCCCGACGAGCAGGCCGTCCTGGGCGCCCTCGGCCTGCCCGCCAACATCCCCGCATCCGGCACCGCCAAGCCCGAAACCGGGCCCAAGGTCGTCTCCACCGCGCCCGCCCCGGCCGTGGCGATCAGAGAGAGGGCGGAGACTCGTGGTGAGCGCCTGGCCCGGTACGAGGGCGCGGCATCGCCGCATGCCTACCTGACTCGATCCTTCGGGCACCCCGAGCTCGGTTACATGAAGGTGAGGACCCTGCTGCTGAAGCCGGGCGCGCGGCTTCTCGACGACAACGGGCTGCACGTTCCGGTCCTCCTCGACCAGCGGTCCGGCAACGAGCTCACCGCCCTCGTCGACCCAAAGCACGCCGCGTTCCGGCGGTTTGGCACGGACTACGCCGATCTCCTTCTGGTCGAGCTGGCCGCCGTCCTGAAAGTGCGGGCGCGCTCCGACTGGAGTCCGTCCCAGCTCGTCGCCGCGATCCGTGCTGAGTCCCTGCAGGACAGCGCACTCGACGGCACCACCGTCGGCGCGGAGGCCCGCGACCTCCTCGCGGAGATCCGCGAGCGCGTGGCCGAGGCCCTCGACCAGAGCGGCGACTACGCGCTCGCCTACCGCCACCTCTCCAAGGAAGAGAAGACCGCGACCGAGGAGGCGATGATCGCCGCCGGACGTGTCGGTCTCATCGGTCGTCTCGGCCTCGACTCCGGGTTCGTCCACCACGTTCCCGCGCTGGCTCTGGTCCGGCTCGTCGAGGCAATGCCGACGGCTTTCATGGACGGCGCCGCCTTCCGTGGCCCGTACGCCGGAGTGTCCTCGCCGTCCGGAAAGGCCCTGAGCCTGGCCCGTGTCACGGGCTGCCTCGCGGATGTCGCGACGATCGGCACCTTCGCGGGCGAGGCCACGGCGCCACAGCTGCGGCGCGCCCGCCTGAGTATCGCCCTCCTGCGCGAGGAATTGGCGGGTGAGGAGTGAGTGCCGCGTTCCTGACGGCCGTCGAACTCCGCGACGGTGGCCCCGAGGGGCTGACCAAGGCACTCGAGCGAGCCTTGTGGCACCTCGGATTCCAAGACGTCCGCGTTATCGACGGCGCTCACGACCACGGTGCCGATCTGCTCGCGGTCCGTGATCACGAACAGTGGGTGTTCCAGAGCAAGTGGAAGGCGCACGGCACCGCCGACCACGCCGGCGTCGACGACCTCGAGCGCGCCCGTACCCACTACCGGGCCGACAAGGCCGTCCTGGTTACCAACACGGACATCACCGCGTCGGCTCAGGCGCGGCGCCGGGCACTGGCGGGGATCGGCGTCGACATCACCCTGTGGCACGGGGCCACCCTGGACGCCATCGGCGAGAGGATGCCCGACCGGGTACCCGTCCCCTATGCCCTGCGGCCGTATCAGGAACGGGCCGTGGCCGCGATTGAGCGGGACCTCGACGCGGAGGGGACGGCGCTGCTGGTCTTGGCGACGGGCCTGGGTAAGACGGTCGTCGGCGGCGAGGTCATCGGCGATTTCCTCGCCTCGCGACCAGACGCCCGTGTCCTGGTCGTCGCGCACATGCGTGATCTGGTGGGTCAGCTGGAGAAGGCACTGTGGCGGCACATCCCGAAGGGTGTGCCGACCCGCCTCCTTACCGGCGAGAACAAGCCCAGGGTCCTCGACGGCGTCGTCGTCGCGACCGTTGAGTCCGCGCTGTCCGCCGCACGCGTGGGCTACGAACCCGACCTCATCATGATCGATGAGACCCATCACGTCGCCGAGACCGGCAGGTTTGCGGAACTCCTCGATCTGTGCGGGACTGCGGGGCGATTCGGAGTCACCGCCACTCCTTGGCGCGGCGATAAATTCGACATCACCGCCCGCTTCGGCCGGCCCAGCTTCAAGATGGGCATCGCCGAGGGCATGGCGGCGGGCTATCTGTCGGCCGTCGACTACAAGCTGTACGCGGACGGCGTCGACTGGGACGCCGTCCAGGACATCAGTCGCCACGGCTACTCGATCAAGGATCTGAACCGGCGACTGTTCCTCCCCCAGCGCGACGAGGAGATCGTCGAGCACCTGCGGGCGACCTGGCGAGAGACCGTCGAACCCCGCGCCATCGTGTTCTGTCAGACCATCGAGCACGCCGAGCACATGGCGGGCCTCCTCGCTATCTCGGACCCCGCGTGGACCAACGCCTCCCATCTGCACAGCGGCCTGTCGAAGCGTCACCGTGACCTCCTGCTTAATGAGTTCCGTCTCGGCCGCGTCCCCGTGATCACCTGCGTGGACGTGCTCAACGAGGGCGTCGACGTGCCCGACGTGAATCTGATCGCGTTCCTTCGTGTCACCCACAGCCGCAGGATCTTCGTGCAGCAGCTAGGCCGGGGGTTGCGCCTGAGCCCCGGCAAGAAGGCTCTGAAGGTCCTCGACTTCGTCACCGACATCCGCCGCGCCGCGGCGGTGTTGAACCTGCGCCGGACGCTGGAGGCAGAGGAGACCGAGCACCTGGAACTCCCTCACGTCTCCCGCATCGAGTTCCAGGACGAGACGCTCGGCTCCCTCATGGACATGTGGATCCAGGATGCCGCCGACCTTGAGACCGCGGCGGACGAGGTCCGCCTCCAATTCCCCCTACCGAAAGGAATCCTGTGACCGACTACAAGATCCCGCCCGCCGTCGAGAAGGCCGTGGTCACTCGGATCTACGCCCAGGCCGACGAGGCCCAGTGGCCGCACCTCCAGGACGCGGACCGCACTCGCCTGTACCGGGAATGGACTGAGGATCCGGAGATCGGCGGCCGCCTCCTCGGCTTCGTGGGGCAGCAGGCCAACATCCGTCCGTGGCTGAAGGACTGCCCCATGAAGGAGTACGAGCGGGCACGGCGCGGGGAGGGCAAGTACGCCAAGTATGTGACCCGGCCGGCGGCGACGCTCGAGCAGATGGTCGTGGCGACGTACGGCCCCGGCTGGGAGGTCATCCCGGAGACCACCCAACAGAAGCCGATGCGCGCGAAAGTCCGCGAAATCGGGACTGAGGACGAGGAGCGGCACTTCGTGGCCGGGACGGCGGCGAACCTCAAGCACCTCATGTGGCCCGCCATTCTCGACCGATCCACCGGCGAGACCTGGCCCTGGACGATCTGCGTCGTCGATCCGTTCCGCAACCCTGTGTCGCCCGAGAAGAAGGAGGAGCACGAGCGCATGGCCGAGTTCCTCGGCGTGCGGGTCGTCTATTTCAACGAGATGTAAGGGTTTTCGGTGGGGGACGAGTGGTCGATGGGCGAATGGCTGGTCAGGGCGTGGGAGACCGGGGTCTTCGACGAGCGTGAGCGAGCCGTCGTTGCCGGCCGGTCCAAGGGCCGGACTTTCGATGAGGTCGGAAAGGCGCTGGGGCTGAGCCGCGAGCGCGTGCGCCAGGTCCAGAGCGGGACGCGGAAGCGGCTCGTGGTGATGGCGGACCTGGTCCAAGACGGTTGGCGGGAGAGGCTGCGCACCATGGGCGCGGGCGCGGCCACCCTGCGGGGGGACTTCGCCGCCACGCTGGGGATCGTCGACCACGTGTTGCTGGACGAGCTGCTGGCAGCAGCGGGATTGGCCGCGCCCCGGACGTGGGCGGGGCCGTTGCGGGGCTGGTGGAGTGTCGATCCGGGGACGCTGGGCAGCGCCCTACGGCGTCTGGTCGACGCCGCACCCTTCCGCGGGGACGACCTCGGCCGGGCCGCCTCCGAGGCCGGACTGCCTGCGGGGCTCCCTCTGACCTGGCTGCTGAGCCACTCCGAGTCACGGCTCACCCTGAGCGCCGACGGGCACTGGGTCCGCCGCAAAGCGCGGGGACGCGACGCGGCGTACCTATGGCTGCTGGAGGCCGGGCGTCCGTGTCGGGCCGAGGAGCTGCTCGCCCCGATGGCCGCGACGACCGCCGCAGCCGTGCGGGAGGCACTGCGCCGTGATGACCGCTTCCGGCAGATCCGCCCCGAGGGCACCTGGGCCCTGGTCGAGTGGACGCACCTGCGCGCGTCCCCGTACGCCAGTGCGGTGGAGGCGATGGTCTCGGTGGTCACCGAGTCGGGCCCCCTCTCCCGGGCACAGCTCTTCGCCAGGGTGACAGAGCTGCATCCCGTCACCCCTTGGCGCTTGAAGCAGTGCCTGCTCAGTGATCAGCTCGGCGAGACCCACGACGGCTTCGTCGATCTCGTCTCCCGCGGCGCTTGCCCCTTCGAGGAAGAGGAACCGGTCCGGCCGGACACGATGGCCGTCGAAGGCGAGGTCTTCGGCATGCGGCTCCCCGTGAACGCGGACATCCTGCGCGGCAGCGGCGTCAATGTGCACGCCTGGCTGACCTGGCGGCTCGGGCTGCGCAGGGCCCCGATGAGCCGCACATTCACGACTCCCGGCGACCACTCGCCGCTCGTCGTCCGCCGCGGCACCAGCAGCGCCCAGCTGTCCAGCCTGCGCCGCCACGCACTGGAACTCAAGGTCACCGATGGTTGCGTGCTCGCCGTCCTTCTCCGCCTCGACGACGGCACCGCGCGCGTCGGCCACGGCTGCGTGCCGGAGACCTGTCCGGCACAGCGGGCGCCAGCCGCCGTGCCACCGGCGGTGAACGCTCTTGAGATGAAGGACGTGTGAGCTCAGGACGCCAAGCACTGCGGGCGGGTGGTGGGCGTACCACTCTGCGCTCGGGACCGCGGAGACGAGCGGGCTGTCCGCCATGACCCAGCCGACCGGCAGCGGCCTGGTTGCGGTTCTCGTCGCATTCACCCCCGTCAGGCCCCGTCCGGACAGGGCCACCCCGAACGCTCCGCCGCAAGCCAGGACACCTGCGGCCCCCGCCGGACCCCCTTACGAACATTGGGAAAGCGTGTTGGTGGTGGGCCTTTGGTGAGAAGGAGTCCGCTGGCTTGCCCACCAGCTGAGCCAGCCACCGCCCGTGCCTCCACCCTCCAGGACACATGCTTCGTGCGTGAGCGATGCGTGAGCGGACTGCCCACTACAGGGTGGCAAGAACCGGATCAAGTGACTCGCCACACCGTGCTGACCAGGGAAATCAGCACTGCTCAGCAGTAGCACGCAGCCCCCGGCAAAGATTCGATCCCGCTCCTAAAGCGGGTGTCGCAGGTTCGAATCCTGCCGGGGGCACCATGCATGACCGCTCCTATCTGGGGTTCACCCCCCGGGTAGGAGTCCCACTCGGCCTCGGACGTCTCGTCCGGGGCCGTTTGCGTGGGCGGATGGAGCGGCAGCCTCCTAAATGGCGCCCAGACGATCAGCACCGTCCGGCACGTCGTGAGGGGCCCGTGCATGGGGGGGAGGCGCTCTGAAGTTCTCGGACGGTGGTCCCGGGGGGATCGAAGTCCGGGATGGTGGAGCGCCTCGCTCAGCGCAGTTCCTCCGGGCAAGCCGTGCCCCTGGAGAGTTTGTACGGGGCCGCCAGGCGGTACGTGCCTGGTTTCGGGGCGATCAGTTCGGTCCATTCGTCGCCCTCGGCGTCCGGTTCCGCCTTGAAGAGGCAGCCGTTCTCGTTGGCGAAGGTCTTGGGGAGTTCGGTGTCGGACTCCTCGCGGGCGAGCTTCGACGCCTCCGTCTCCTGCGGGGGCTCGACCTTGCCGCCGTTCTCGTCCATCAGCGCCAGCCACGGCGAGTACGGGACCCGGATGAGGATGCGGCCGGGGCGCTCGACGCGGATCACGACCTCGTTCTCCTCCGCGCTCACCACCTCCGCCGGCGGGTCCGCGAGGGGCGTGGGGTCCTCGACCTCGTACAGGCGCCAGTTCTCGTCCGACCACACCTGCTTCAGGTACGGCAGCCCCGCGTCGACCAGTTCCGCCTCCTGCTCGGCGCCCGAGTCCGGCGCGCCCGTCGGCAGCACCACGTAGTGCACGGCCCAGCGGGCGAGCCACTCCTCGTAGTTCACCGCGTTCAGGGTGTCGTCGTAGAAGAGCGGGTTGCGCTCCATGTCCGCCTGCCGGTTCCAGCCGCGCGCCAGGTTGATGTACGGGCTCAGTGCCGAGGACTCGCGGTGGCTGGACGCCGGGACGACCTCGACCCGCGCCCTGCCCGCGTCCCGTACCTGGAGCTGGTTGACCAGCGGCGCCAGCTCCCGCGCCCAGGAGGCGTCCGGGGCGGTGCGGATCACGTCGTCGACGCCCTTGAAGCCGATCCAGAAGTTCAGCCCCGCGAACGCCAGGAGCAGCGCGTACCAGCGGCGGGAGCGCGGCGCCGTGTACGGCAGCGCGGCGAGCAGCAGCACCCCCGCGAAGAGCATCGGGAGCCGCGAGATGTTGGAGCCGATCTGCGAGTCGATCAGCCAGGTCAGCAGCGTTCCGACCGTGTAGACGGCCGCCCCGGTGCGGACCGTCCGCCAGTCCTTCGGGACCAGGACGAACACCAGCACCCCGAAGAGCAGCGGCAGCGCCGTCGACCCGAAGGCCATCGGCTGCGTACCGGAGAAGGGGAACAGCCAGGACGACAGGGCGACGACCACGACCGGGGCGAGACCGAGGGCGTACGCTCCCGGGCGCCGCCCGTTGAGGAACAGCGCCGCCGCCGCCACCCCGAGGAACAGGCCCGCGACCGGGCTGCACGCCGTCGCCAGGGCCGCGAGCGGCGCCGCGACCGCCGCCTTCACCCAGCGCCTGCGGCGCCAGCGGTGCGGCCAGCAGAAGACCGCCGCCACCGCGCCCAGCGCGAACATCATGCCGAGGCCGAACGTCACCCGGCCCGACAGCGCGTTGCAGAGGAACGCGAACACCGCCGCCACCGAGCAGGCCAGCGGATTGCGGACCGCCCTCACCCGCACCAGGATCAGCGCGGTGAGCGCCGCCGACAGCGTCCCGGCGATCATCATCGTGCTGCGCACGCCGAGCACCGACATCAGGTACGGCGACACCACGCTGTACGAGACCGGGTGCATCCCCCCGTACCAGGCCAGGTTGTACGCCGAGTCCGGGTGCCGGCCGACGAACTCGGCCCACGCGTCCTGGGCTGCCAGGTCGCCGCCGCTGTTCGCGCAGAAGAAGAACCACAGGAGGTGGGCGACGGCCGCGAGCGCGGTGGCCGCCAGGACCGTGTAGCGGCGCTTGCGCCGGGGGGCCTGCCGCTCCGGGGCCGCCGGAGGGGCCGTGGGGGCGGGTGTGGGGACGGCTGCGGGGGCGGGCCGCTGCGCCGGAAGCACTATTCGCGGAAGCGAATCATCGGACACGTCGGTTCCTTCGGACGCCCCCGGGACACCGGATCCGGCGGCCCCGGACCGGCCCGTTCCACCGGGTCCGCCGGACCCTTCGCCCACGGACGCCGGAGCGTCGGGATCGACGGTGGAAGGCACGCGGTCGGCGCGTGTCGGCTCGGCGGTGGTCAACTGCGGCCCTTTCCCGTGCTGCCCGTCTCGCTGCGCGCGGGAAGTGCCACGCGTCCCTCTCGTCCCCCGCACGACGCTAACAGCTGGGCGCCCGGGGGACCCGGGGCGCCCGGCCAAGCGGGTGGGGCCGGGGTCACGCCCCGGACCGCGCGGGACCGGGCCGGGGCGTGGCCCCGGCCGTGGCCCCTCAGCCCACGCGCGTGAGCTTCTTGTCGAAGCCCGGCTCCACCAGGTCCGTGCGGAGGGCCACCGGGGAGCTGACCCGGCCCGCTCCGGTGCCGATCGAGACCTGGCCGACGATGTCGCCCGCCTTGCCCGCGTGGGGCACCGCGCGACCGCCGTCGGTCAGCTCAAGTTCGACCTCCAGGCCGGGCCAGCCGACCGCCTTCAGTTCCTTGGTCGCCACCACGGGCGTCCGGCCGCCGAGTCCGTCGTCGACGTACCCCAGGACCTGGTCCTCACGGATCACGACGGCCGAGGTGACGTCCTTCTGCGCCCGCTTGATCAGCTTGAGGCTGTTGTCGATGGCGAGCTGGAGCTTGTCGTTCAGGACCTTGGCGTCCTTCGCTCCCATCACGATGCCGAGGATCCGCCGGTTCTCGCCGTCGACGACCGTGTTCGCCGACCACAGCAGGTTGCCGCCGGCCGGGGTGGAGGAGCCGGTCTTGATGCCGCTCACCCCCGGCTCCAGAAGGATGTTGTTGTTGTTCTCGATCCGGCCCGGGATGCCGTCCACCGTCACGTTCGGCATGTTCACGATCTCCCGGAACACGTCGTACTGCATGACCGCCCTGGCCAGCTTCAGCTGGTCCCCCGGCGTCGACACCGTGCTGTCGAGGAGACCCGAGGGGTCCGTGTACGTCGACCGGGTCATCCCCAGGTCCTTCGCGGCGGCGTTCATCTTCGCCACGAACGCGGCCTCCGAACCGGCGTCCCAGCGCGCGAGCAGCCGGGCCACGTTGTTCGCGGAGGGGATCATCAGGAGCTCGAGGAGCTCCCGCTCCGTGTACTTCTGGCCCTCCTCGACCGCCGCCGTCGACTCGTGCTCGGCGTTCGCCTGATCGGCGGCCTTCTTGTCGATCGTGATCTCGGGGCCCTTCTGCTTCCCCTTGATCGGGTGGTCGCGGAGGATCACGTACGCCGTCATCGTCTTCGTGACGCTGGCGATCGGGGCGGGCTTCTGGGGTCCCCACGTGCCCATGGAGCCGACGCCCTCGACCTCGACGGCGCCCTGTCCCTCACCGGGCCACGGCATCTTCAGCTCGCCGCCCGCGAAGGTGAACGTCGGATCCGCCGTGAGCTTCAGCGCGGGGTCGGGCAGCGGGCGGACCATCTGTGCGATCGCGAAGACGATCAGGAGCAGCAGGACGAGCGGGGTCCAGATCCGCAGCCGGCGGATCGTCGTCCGCATCGGGGTGGGCGGCGGGGGCGGGGTGTTCGTCAGCTCGGCGAGCAGGTCGAGCGGGGGCAGCGGGGGCAGCGGCTGCTGCCGTGTCCGCTCCGGCTCGGTGAGCCCGGCGGCGGGGACACCCGGCGTCGGCGTCCGGCCGGACGCCGGGGCCTGGCCGGAGGTCGGGCCCGAGGTCGGGTCGGACGTCCGGCCGGGGGTCCGGTCACCCGGGGTCCGCGCCGGGCTCTCCACGCGGTCCGGCGTGACCCGGTCCGGGGACGGCTGCGGTCGGGCCGGGGCGGGCGCGGTGGCCGCGGCGCGGGACTCCCGCTCCTCCGCGGCCTCCTTCTCGGCCTTCTGCTCGGCCGGGATGTCGGCGCGCAGGGGCAGGAAGGTGCTGGTGCGCTCGTTGTCGGAGTCCCCGGCCAGGGACGGCGGAAGCTTCAGCGCGGTCGTCGGCTGATCCAGGGGCGGGCGGACGGCCTTGAACATGGTCGTGGGCTGGTCGACCGGGTCGTCGTCCCGGGAAGCTTCGTCGCCGGACCGGGAGGTCTCGGCGTCGTCCCGAGAGGCCCCGGTGCCGGGCCGGGAGGTCTCGGCGCTCGAACCGGAGGCCGGAGCACCGGTGTCGGGGCCGGAGGCGTCCGTGTCGGGCCGGGGAGACCCGGTGTCCCTGTCGGCGCGGGAAGCCCCGCCGCCCGTCCTGGGTCCCTCGGCGGCGGCCCCGGTCCCGGCCGTGACCGCCCCGGGCTCCCTCTTGAGCGTGGTCGTCGGCTGGTCCACCGGATCGCCGGTCGCCCGGCCCGGCGCGTCCTCGGCGTCGCTCGCGGCCGTACCGGAAGCGGAGCCGGAGTCTGGGGCGGAGTCGGGGGCGGAGCCGGAGTCGGGGTCGGGGTCGGGCCGCCCCTCCGTCGTCGGCTTCCGCGCGGCGAACCAGGACTCCGTGGCGGACTTCGCCTCCACGGGCTCCTCGTCCCCCTCGTCGTCGCCCGTCTCGTCGTCGGGGTCGGGCCCGGTGCCGGACTCGTCGCCGTCCTCGGGCGCGGGCTCCTCCTCAGGCTCGTCGGCCACGTCCCGCTCGGCCACGGCCCCGGGGGCGGAGTCGTTCCCCGCCCGCGAGTCGGCCTCGGGGCCGGAGGCGGTGTCCGGGGCGCCGTCCGACGCGGAAGGCCCCTCCGGGTCCTCCGCCGTGGCGACCCACGCCGCCACGGCCGCCTTCAGCCGCCCGCCCTCCGGCTCGGCGTCCGCGGGCCCGTCGGAGTCCCGCCCGGCGCTCTCCGGCCCGGTGGTGGCCTCAGCCCCGGTCACGGTCTCCCGTTCGGTCACGGTCTCCCGTTCGGGCGTCTCCGGCCCGGCCGCCGCGTCGTCCTCCGGCGCGCGCGGCGCCAGGTTCTTGAGCACGGCCGTCCGCTCGTCCACCCGGACCGCGCCCGAGGACGCCGCCGACGGCGTGGAGTCCGGATCGGCGGGCGCCGCAACCGAGGCCGACGGCGAGGCGTCTGACTCACGGAGCACGGAGAGCCGGGGATCCCGGCCGCCGCCGCCCGAGGTCGTCGTCTCCTGCGACGACCGCTGCTGCTCCGCCATGTCGGGGGACTCGCCCGCCACCGTGCCTCCTTCAGCGTCATGCGTACGTTCGAACCATGTACCGGTCCGTGTACCAGTGTCCTGTGTGAACCCCTTGGCCCCCGTGCTAGACGAGAACGACATACCTACTGGTTCCCGGATGAAGCACCCAGGCGCTCTCGACAGATGAATGTGAGAGGGGTCACCCTGTCATTCATCCACGCGGGGAGGCATGGATGGGCAGGAGCCGCAGAACCATTCCGGAGGAGCTTCTGCTGCTCGCTCTGGACCCGGCCACGGGTACCACAGCGCAGCCGCAGTCGCTCGACCTGGGCCTGGCCGGCGCACAGCTAGTGGAGCTGGCGCTGGCAGGCCGGATAGCCCCAGACGGGGATCGTATCGCCGTGGTGATGCCACGGCCGACCGGAGATCCGACCTTGGACTCCGCACTGGAACTGCTGCGCAGACGCGGCAGTCCGGTTCGGGCCGTCCACTGGATCGGCGGACCCCGACTGGGGCTCCGTCAGACGTATCTCTCGCATCTGGAGCGATGCGGCATGGTTCATGCCGTGGAGGGCCAGATGTGCGGGGTGTTGCCGACGACTCGCTACCAGGCGACGGAGACGGCGATCAGTCGGGAGATCCGTTCCCGGCTGGACAGTGCGATCCGCACCGGCGTACCGCCGGACCCGCGGACCGCGGCGCTTGCCGCGCTGGCCCATGCGGTCGGTCTCGGCAAGCACCTCTACCCCGGCAACGAAGGAAGGTCGTCGCGGTCCCGGCTGCGCGATCTGATCCGGCACGACCCGATGGGCGGCCTCGTGGCACACGCCGTGATGGACGTCCAGAACGGCGCGGCGGCACAGCCGCGCCGGAGCGCCCCGGGTGTCCCGGCGCAGCCGCACGGCAGCATGGTCCGCGCGGCGGCGCTCTAGCACTTGGCGTACTCAGCGGTACTCGGCAGTACCCGGCGAGCGGGCACACGCTCGCCCAGGCACCCCACAGGGAGCCGCACGAGGTGCGGGGCGGTCTCGACGACCGTCCCGCACACGCGCGTTCCCGGGCTCGCGTTGTGCTCGTTTCCCAGCGCGCACCCGGGCTTTGGTGGCAGTCTGCCAAGCGTTAGATACTCACAGCTACGCAGCAGACAGCCGGAGGTGCAGTTTCCGTGGCGTCCAGTGTCAACCCCACCGTCAGGCGACGCCGATTGGGCCAGGAGCTGCGACGGCTCCGGGAAGCGAAGAACATGACGGCCGAGCAGGTCGCCGAGCGTCTCCTCGTCTCCCAGTCGAAGATCAGCAGGCTGGAGAACGGCCGCCGTTCCATCAGCCAGCGCGATGTGCGCGACCTCTGCGGGGTGTACGAGGTCGAGGACGAGCGCATGGTCGACTCGCTGATGCAGATGGCCAAGGACTCGCGCCAGCAGGGCTGGTGGCACGCCTTCGGCGACATCCCGTACAGCGTCTACATCGGTCTTGAGACGGACGCGGAGAGCCTGCGGATGTACGAGCCGCAGATCATCCCGGGGCTGTTGCAGACGCACGCGTACGCGGAGGCGGTGATCTCCGGGGCACTGCCGGAGTCGACGCCCGCGGAGATCGAGAAGCGCGTCACGGTCCGCACCCGGCGCCAGGAGCGCGTCCGGGACGCGGAGCGGCCGTTGCGGCTCTGGGCGGTCATCGACGAGGGCGCGCTGCACCGGATCGTCGGGAGCAGACAGCTGATGGTGGAGCAGTTGGAGCATCTGCTCGAACAGTCGCAGCTGCCGCACGTGACCGTGCAGGTGCTGCCGTTCGAGATGGGCGCGCACCCGGGCATCAGCGGGCAGTACTCGATCCTGGAGTTCCCTGACACCTCCGATTCGAGCGTGGTCTACATCGAGGGCGTGACGAGCGACCTGTATCTGGAGAAGACGCAGGACGTCGGCAAGTACAGCGTCATGTACGAGCACCTGCGGGCGCAGGCGCTGAACGTCGAGCAGACCCGGGAGTTCATCTCGGAGATGGCGAAGAAGCACGCCAGGGGCTGAGGCCGGGGCTTGTGGCGGGCAGGGCCGCGGAAAGGCACCGGGCAGGGCCGCGGAAGGCCGCCGGGGAGATCCCCGGGAGGGTCGCGGAAGGCCGCCGGGCAGGCCGGAACACCGTTTTCTGCGGGCTGGGCCGGGGAGCGTACACCCTTTGATCGTTGCCGGGAAAGCCTGGTTGGAATATGCCACTCGGACGTGTGAACGCCGGTCCCGCCGGACGGGGCCGGCGAGTAGCTTCGATCACGCCGGCAAGAACGTTGGCGCGACACCTCACTGGCAGAACCGGAGCTGAGCAGCATGGCGATTATTCAGGGTGGTACGGACGCCTGGACGAAGTCCTCCTACTCCGGGGGGAACGGGGCCTGCGTCGAAGTGAAGTCCCCGGTCATGGCCGCGGTCGCGGTGCGGGACTCGAAGGCCCCCGAGGGCCCCTCCCTCTCCTTCGGGCCCGGATCGTGGAACTCCTTCGTCGGCGAGGTGAGCAACGGGGCCCTCTGAGCCCCGCCGCCTCCGCCGCACAGCGGTACGCAAGAGCCCTCTCGTCCGGTCCGCCGTCCTGGCCGAGGGGGCTTCGGCCTTTTCCGGGGCCGTACGCCACCGGCACGGCCGTACGCCCCGGGCAGGGCTCCGGCCGCGCCCGGGGCTCAGCGCAGTTCGTCCACGTACCGGTCCGTGCCCGGGACCGTGGGGACGAAGGGGGCCACCAGTTCCACCCGGGCGGCGGGGGCGTCCAGGGCCCCCAAGTCGGCGAAATGGTCCTGCCAGCAGGTGCGGGGGTCCTCCTCCAGGAACCACAGGAGGGTGAGGCGGGTGTCGACGGCCTCGACCTGCTTCACGTACGTCATGCGGTCGCCGGGCAGCGGGGTCGGGCGGAAGACGGTGACCATCGCCGCCGGTGAGCCCGCGAGGCGGCGGGGCAGTTCACGGTGGCGCAGGTGGTCGAGGAGGGCCGCCCGCTCCCCGGGGTCCTCGGCGTCGACGACCTGGAGGATCAGCCCCGCGTAGGGGTGGTCGAGGGCGTGGAGGTCGCGCGGGCCCGCCGCGCCGTCGCGGTAGACGGTCGCCGCGTGGTCCTGGAACGCGGTGAAGACATGGGTCCGTTCCCGGTGGACGCGGGCGTCCCGGTTGAGCCGCTTGTTGATGCCGACGGTCCACTTCATGTGCTCGTCGTAGCGGCCCTCGGTGATCCAGTACGTGGAGAGGTAGCAGCCCGTGGTGACCGGCCGGGCGACGGCGGAGTCCTCCGGGACCCGCAGCTCCCGGAGTTCACGGGTGGCGACCCAGCGGCGGCCCGCGTACATCCAGGGCATGGCCATGGCGCCCGCGTAGTAGTGGTCGTCCTCGTACCAGCGGTTGTACGCGTACTCGTGGCCCGGGTGCGGCTCGACCATGGTGATCAGCGCGTGCCCCGGCCGCACCCCGTACGGGCCCACGGCGGCCAGTTCCGCGTACGTCTCGCTGCGGGTCTCCTCGCTCACGCTCGTACCCCTTCCCAAGTCGGTGACGGAGACCTACCCTGACGGGCCGTCAGATGAATGGCCAGGGGCGAGAGGGGTCGGGATGCTGCTCCGGGGGAAGACGGTCGTCGTGTCGGGGGTCGGCGCGGGGCTCGGCCACCGCGTCGCCGAGACGGTCGTCGGGGACGGCGGGAACGCGGTCCTCGGCGCCCGCACCGGGGCCAACCTCGTCAAGTCCGCCGCCGCCATCGACCCGGCGGGGCACCGGACCGCGCACCGGGTCACCGACATCACCGACGAGGAGCAGTGCGAGGCGCTGGCCGCCCTCGCCGTCGAGCGCTTCGGCGGGATCGACGCGGTCGTCCACGTCGCCGCCTGGGACTCGTACTTCGGCGGCCTTCAGGACGCCGACTTCGCCACCTGGCAGGGCGTCCTGGACGTCAACCTCCTCGGCACCCTGCGGATGACCCGGGCCTGCCTCCCCGCGCTCAAGGAGCGCGGCGGCTCGGTCGTCCTGATCGGCACCCAGTCGGCCGTGGCCGCGCCCACCCAGGTGCGGCAGGCGGCGTACGCGGCCTCCAAGGGCGCGCTGACCTCGGCCATGTACTCGCTCGCGCACGAACTGGGACCGCACCGCGTACGGGTCAACACCGTGCTCCCGGGCTGGATGTGGGGGCCGCCGGTCGAGGCGTACGTACGGTTCACCGCGCACACCGAGGGGGTGCCGGAGGAGGAGGTCCTCGGACGCCTCACCGAACGGATGGCCCTGCCCGAGCTCGCGACCGACGGGGACGTGGCCGACACCGTGGCCTTCCTCGCCTCGGACCGCTCCCGCTCGATCACCGGCCAGTCCCTGCTGGTCAACGCGGGAGAGCTGATGCGGTGATCCCTCCCGGGGGGGGACGGGGGCGCCGGGCCGCCGGGCGCCTTCGGTCCCGGACCGCCCCGCGGGCGTCCCCCGTCAGGCTCTCGGGTAGCGGGTCAGCCAGCCCGGGGAGGCGTCCGTCGGGCTGTGGAGGGCCGGGCCCTGGGTCATCTCCATCGCGAAGTCGTCCGCGAGTTCCAGGACCGTCGGGCGGCCCTCCAGCTCCGCGAGCCAGGCCGGGGGGAGGGCCGTCTCGCCGTGCAGGGCGCCGAGCAGCGCGCCCGTGAGCGCCCCGGTGGCCGCCGACGGGCCGTCGTGGTTCACCGCGAGCCGCAGCCCGTGCCGTACGTCCTCGCCGACCAGCGCGCAGTACACGGCCGCCGCCAGCTGTCCCTCCGCCCGGTCCTCGGCCGCGCCGAGCGCGGTCACCCGGTCCGGGTCCGGCGCCCCTTCCCGTACGGCCGCCAGGGCGCGGTCGAGCGCCTCGCCGACCCGTTCGTGGCCGGGGCGGGCCGCCAGCTGTTCCAGGGCCCGGTCGACGGACGCCTCGACGGTGCCGCCCCGGGCGAGCCCGTGCACGATGACGGCGAAGGCGCCCGCGGCCAGTCCGGCGGCGGGGGCTCCGTGGCTCTGCGCGGCGCACTCCACGGCGAGCTGGCAGACGAGCTGCGGTTCCCAGCCGACGAGCAGGCCGAAGGGGGCGGAGCGGACGAGGGCGCCCGAGTCGTCGGCGGCCGGGTTCTTGGGCTTGCCGAGGGTGCCGAGGACCTCGTCACCGAAGCCGGTGAGGCAGGCGCGGGGCGGGTTGCGGCGGGCGTAGAGCCACTCCTCGCGGGCCAGCCAGCCGTTGTCCTCCCGCCGTTCGTCGGGGCCCCAGTCGCGCTGGGTGGCGGCCCAGCGCAGATGGGCCCGGTGGACGTCGGTGGGCGGGTGCCAGGCGCCGGTGTCGCGGCGGACCTGGGCGCGGATGAGGCCGTCGACGGTGAACAGGCCCATCTGGGTGGCGGCGGTGACCGCGCCCCGGCGGCCGTGCGCGGGGGCGGGCTCGGTGAGCCCCTCGGGGCCGTGGGCCTCGCGGAGTTCGGCGAGCGTACGGCCCTCGGCGCCCGCGCCCAGGGCGTCGCCGAGGGCGCCGCCGAGCAGACAGCCCCGGACGCGGGCGCGGAAGTCCTGTTGTTCGGCGCGGCCCCACACGGCCGCGGCTGTCGTGGCCACGACGCGCCCCCTCCCCCGTAGACCGGTCTGCGCAGCACTGTAATGGACCGGGTACGCCCGCTCGGGGGCCGGAACGTTATGTGATCCGTCGCCCTTCCGGCCACTTTTGACCGCAGTTGGCCGGGGGAAGGCGAAAGGCCGGGGCTCCCGTGTGGGGGTGCCCCGGCCTTCCTTCAGCGGTCCTCCGGAGGTTCTTCAGCGGTCCCCCGGGGATCCCCGGGAATCCTCCGGCGGACCGTCAGCGGCGGACCTGGTAGGCCCTCGTCACCGTCTGGTCGACGGAGTTGCCGTCGGCGTCGGTGGCGGTGACCCGCAGCGAGACGAAGCCCGCGGCGGACGGGTTGTCGATCCGGCCGTTCAGGGCGCCGTCCAGGCGGACCTGCCGCCAGGAGGCACCGTCGTCGTACGAGGCCCACAGCTTCACCCCGGTGATCTTCGAGCCGGTCAGGCCCTTGGGGTGCCGCACGCCGAGGCCGACGGACGTCCGGGACTTCGTCCGGGCGCTGTTGGCCAGATCGGTGCCGAGGCGGTAGTCGACCGACAGGACGGGCAGCGCCGTCCGGCCCTCGGCCCGCTCGGAGTGGAAGCGCCAGTCGGTGCGGACCTCGGTGGAGGTCGTCCAGCCCGGCTCGCCGCGCCGCACGTCGGTGACCACGCGGTACTCGGCGCGCTCCGGGACCACCGGGAAGGCGACGGAGGCGGAGGGGGCGGTACCGAGGAGGGTGCCGTCCCGGTAGACCGTGGTCAGCTCCTTGTCGGCGCCGCCGCGCAGGGCGGTCCACCGGCCGGAGCCGCTGTCGAGGAGGCCGACGGCCGCGATCCCGGCGAGGGAGCCGTCACGGACGGCCGCGTTGTCCAGTCCGTCCGGCAGCGCGGTGCGGACCACGGCCTTGTTCCAGTCGCGGCGCACCTTCTGGCCGGGGGCCAGCGTGGTGCCGGTCGTGACCTGCCAGGCGCCGCCCGCCGTCCATACGGGGCCGAGCTTCATGGCCTCGCCGGTGCTCACGCCCGGGGTGACGTACTCGGTCAGGGTCCGCTGGAGCGTCACCCGTCCGTAGAGGAAGTTCGCCACCGGCTGCATCGGGGAGCGGGTCAGCCTGCTGTATCCGGCCTCGGCCCCGGCGGTCGCGCCGTGGAACCGGGTGTCGACCGTGGCGAGTTCCCCGGCCCGGACGCGGTAGCGCTGGTCGGCGGGGACCCGGCCGTCGGTGTACTTGAGGAGGTCGTAGGAGTACGGGCTGACCGCCGTGCCGGAGAACACGATCCGGGCGCCGGACAGGGACATCAGGCGCTCGCCCTCGGCGCCGGAGACCGTCATCGCGGGGATGCGGGTCTCCTGCTGGCGCCAGTGGCTCGCCAGCCAGTTGCCGGGGGTGTCGTTGGCGACGATCACGGCGACCGCTCCGGCGTCGGCTGCGGCGTCGACCTGCGCGTACGTCGTGGTCTTCGCGTCGTCCCGCTTCACGAGCGCGACCTTGCCCCGGACGTCCTCGCCGGGCCGGGCGACCCGCAGGACCCGGGTGCCGTCGAAGCGGGCGGAGCCGATCCAGCCCTGGAAGTAGGAGGCGTCGAGGGTGCGACCGCCGTGGCCGAGGAGCCGGGCCGAGAGCGCGGGGGCGGAGAGCGTCCAGCCGACGCGCGACTCGAAGAGGCGGTCCTCGGTGGACTCCGACGGCACGGAGTACACCGCCGTCTCACCGCCCAGCCAGGTCTCGCGGTCGTGGATCGGGCCCGTGGTGGCGCGGGCGAAGACGCCGACCCTGACCCGGTTGGCCTCGGACGGCAGCGGGGTGGTCATGGTGACCCGGCCCGCCTTGGAACCGTCGAAGACCAGGGTCCGGTCGGAGTCGATCAGGGCGCCGGGCCGGGCCGCGTAGGTGTACTCGTGGAGCCTGCTCCAGTCGGGGCTGTAGTGGAAGACCTCCGCGGTGAAGGAGTGCTCGCCGCGCGGGACCCGGATCACGACGGTCCCGTCCTCGCCGACCGGGTACGTCTCCGGGAGCTGCACCTTGTCCAGGGCGGTGTCGGTGACCGCCGCGACGCCCTTGGTGGGCTTGCCGTCGCGGTCGAGGACCTTGAGCGTGACGTCGAAGCGCTGCACGTCCCGGCCGAAGCCGATGGCGGTGACGGCCGTGGTCCCGTCGGCGGCGCGGGCGGTGACGTGGGCGCCGTGCGAACCGGTCGTGACGCCCGCGCTGTCGAGGGTGACGGCGACCTCGGCGGTGCCGTGCGCCGGTACGGTCACCGAGTCGGCGCCCAGGGCGAGGACACCGGCGGGGAGCTGCTCGCCCGCCGCGCCCAGGGTGAGCGCGAGCGTGACGGGGGCGTCGCCGCCGTTGACGTACTGGATCTTCTTCTCGACCGGGGCGGAGTCGTCCCAGCCGCGCAGGCCGAAGTCGACGGTGCCGCTGGCGGAGACCGGCTGGCGGACCGCGCGCGCCACGTCGACGCGTCCGGCGCCCTGGGCGTACACGGAGGTGTCGGCGGTGGTCTTCGCGGTGCTGATCAGCTGGCTCTTCAGCTGCGCGGGCGTCCAGTCGGGGTGGCGCTGGGCGAGGATCGCGGCGGCGCCCGCCACGTGCGGGGTGGCCATGGAGGTGCCGCTGGCGCTGGTGTAGAGGTCGCCGGTGGGGGTGCCCATCGTGGTGCCCGCCGCGCGGGCCGCGACGATCCGGACGCCGGGGGCGGTGATCTCCGGCTTGAGGCCGCCGTCACCGCGCGGGCCCCGGCTGGAGAAGTTCGCGACGGCGTCGGCGGAGTCGACCGCGCCGACGGTCAGGGCCGCGGCGGCGGCGCCGGGCGAGCCGACCGTCTTCGCGCCGGGGCCGCTGTTGCCCGCGGCGACGGTGAACAGGACGCCGGTGCTCGCGGTGAGCTGGTTGACCGCGAGCGACATGGGGTCGGTGCCGTCGGCGCCCTCCTGGCCGCCGAGGCTCATGGACACGACCTTGGCGCCGGAGTGCGCGGCCCAGTCCATGCCCTCGATGATGCCGGACTCCGAGCCGGAGCCGTCGTCGCCGAGGACCTTGCCCACCAGCAGCTTCGCGCCGGGGGCCACGCCCTTGTACGCGCCTCCGGAGCCGGCGCCGCTGCCGAGGATCGTGGAGGCGACGTGGGTGCCGTGGCCGTGGCCGTCGCGGGCGGTCTCGCCGGGGACGAAGCTGCGGCTCTCGACGAGGCGGTCGGCGAGGTCGGGGTGGGTGGCGTCGACGCCGGTGTCGAGGACGGCGACCTTGACGCCGGTGCCGTCGTATCCGGCGGCCCACGCCTCGGGGGCGCCGGTCTGCGGGACGCTCCGGTCGAGGAGGGCGTCGACCCTGCCGTCGAGCCAGAGGCGCTGGATGCCGCCGGAGAGCCGGGCCCGGGGGGTGCCCGCGCGGGCGCTGTCGTCGTCGACGGCCTCCCAGAACGTGTCGCCCTTCGCCTTGTCGGCGCTGACGGCCGCGCCGCGCACACCGGGGAGCTCGCGGGTGAGGCGGGCGCCGTCGGGGGTGGGGGCGGTGGCGGAGTCGTAGCGCACGATCAGCGGGGTGGCCGTGCGGTGGGCGTCGTCGAAGCCCTGGGCGACGAGCCGGGTGACGTTGAACAGGCGCTTGTCGACCCGGCCGTTGTTGATCAGCGGCTCGACGTCCCGGGGTATGACGTAGACGTCGGTGCCGACGGTGTAGGTGCGCAGTCCGGTGGCGTTGGCCCGGTACGGGGTGACGTTGACGGCCACGGTCTTCCCGGCCCGGGTGGCGACGGTCACCTTGTCGCCGGTCACCAGGGTGACTGTCGCGGTGCGGACAGCGTCCCGGGGCGCGGCGGTCACCGCGTCCTCCCCGGCCGCCGGGAGGGGGGCGGCACCGTACGCGAAGCCTCCGGCGGCCATGGTGGCCGCCAGGGCGAAGCTGAGCAGTGCGGTTCTCCGTCTGCGTCGCATGGTGAGGCGCTCCTTCCGCCGGCGGGGGGTCCGTGTCCGGCGGAACCAAGAGTCAACAGAAAGGATCACCTCCGCTACGGTCCGCGACTGACGAAGAAGCGACATGTCCACCCGCCGCCACTTCGCGCCGTTCACCGCCCGGGGATGGGGCCCCTGTGGTAATGCGGACTCTCGTTTCCCATGGGGTTGGTGTGGTTTGATCACGCCCTGTTCGGGAGCGGTCGCGTCGGCCGGGGCGGGGGAGGGCGTCGTGGGAGAAGGGCACATGCTGGAGGCGGCGGGGGTCGGCGCCACGGAGGAACGCGTGTACCGCTTCCTGGTCGGGGCGCGGGAGTCCGACGCCGCCGGGATCGCCGCGCGGCTCGGCCTCGACGTGGCACGGGTCCACTGGCTGCTGGCGTCGCTCCACGACAAGGGTCTGGTGGGACGGGTCGCCGATCCGCCGGAGGGCGGCCCCGAGCGGTACGTGCCGGTGGCGCCCGACGCGGCACTGCGCCCGCTGCTGCTGCGCGGGCACGAGGCCCTGGAGTGGGCGCGGCGGGGGGTGGAGCAGCTCGCCGAGGAGTACCGGGCCGGGGGCCGTCGGCACGACGCCGGGCAGCTGGTCGAGGTGATCACCGGGGCGGGTGTGATCCGGCAGCGGCTGCGGCACATGGCGTACGCGGCGGGCGAGATGCGCTGGCTCTGCAAGGCGCGTCCGGTGGCGCTGGCGGCGGCGGAGAACGACGAGGAGTGGGAGCTGCTCGCCCGGGGGGTGCGGTACAAGACGATCTACGAGCGCGAACTGCTCGAAGTGCCCGGCATGGTGGACAACGTCGCCCGGAGCATCCGCGCGGGCGAGCAGGCGCGGGCGGCCGTCGGATCGCTGCCGGTCCGCCTCGTGATAGCGGACAGCTCCATGGCCATCTGCCCCCTGGTGTACGAGAGCCGGGGCGAGGGGGCCGGGGCGGAGGGGGCCGGGGACCCGGCCGGGCGGGGAGGCGAGCCGACCGCCGCCGTGGTCCACAGCAGCAGTCTGCTGGACGCGCTGATCGCCCTGTTCGAGAGCCAGTGGGCGGCGGCTTCCCCGCTGCACGTCACGGACTCCGGCGAGCTGGCCGACCTCGGCGAGGGCCCGCGCCCGGCGGTCCAGCTGGCCGACGACGAGCGGTATCTGCTGTCGCTGATCGTCGCCGGGGTCGCGGACAAGGCCATCGCCTCCCAGCTGTGGGTCAGCCAGCGCACGGTCCAGCGCCGGGTCCAGGCCCTGATGCACCGCGCCGGAGCCCTGACCAGGACCCAGCTGGTGTGGCAGGCGGCGCAACGGGGCTGGCTGGGCTGAGCCTTCCCGGCGGGGCGGCGGGGCGGCTCGGATCGGCGGGCGGGTCAGTGGGCGGGGCGGCGGGCGGTCGGGGCTTCTCGCCCCGGCCGGACCCGCCGCCCGGCCGGTTCCGCCCGGCCGGTTCCGTCAGGCCGTACCCTCCGGCGGGAGGACCGGCAGGAGTTCGGGGAGATGGCCGTCGGAGGTCCGGGCGGCGCGCTGCCGTTCCTCCGGGACCTCGCCGTACAGGGTCGTGCGGGGCTTCGCCGGGCGTCCGGCCGCCTCCGCGATGGCCTCCAGGTCGCGGATAGAGCGGTACGAGCCGTAACTCGATCCGGCCATCCGGGAGATGGTCTCCTCCATCAGGGTGCCGCCGAGGTCGTTCGCGCCCGAGCGGAGCATCTCGGCGGCGCCCTCCGCGCCCAGTTTCACCCAGCTGGTCTGGATGTTGGGGATGTGCGGGTGGAGGAGGAGACGGGCCATCGCGGTGACCGCGCGGTTGTCGCGGACGGTCGGGCCGGGGCGGGCGATGCCCGCGAGGTAGACGGGGGCGTTGGTGTGGATGAAGGGGAGGGTCACGAACTCGGTGAAGCCGCCGGTCTCCTGCTGGACGCGGGAGAGGGTGCGGAAGTGGCCGAGCCAGTGCCGGGGCTGGTCCACGTGCCCGTACATCATGGTCGAGCTCGACCGCAGGCCCAGTTCGTGGGCGGTGGTGATGACCTCGATCCAGGTGGCGGTGGGCAGTTTGCCCTTGGTGAGGACCCAGCGGACCTCGTCGTCGAGGATCTCGGCGGCGGTGCCGGGGATCGAGTCGAGTCCGGCCTCCTTGGCGGCGGTGAGCCATTCCCGGATGGAGAGGCCGGTGCGGGTGGCGCCGTTGACGACCTCCATCGGGGAGAAGGCGTGCACGTGCATCCCGGGGACGCGCTCCTTCACCGCGCGGGCGATGTCGAAGTAGGCGCTGCCGGGCAGGTCGGGGTGGATGCCGCCCTGCATACAGACCTCGACGGCGCCGACGTCCCACGCCTGCTGGGCGCGGTCCGCGAGCTGGTCCAGGGAGAGGGTGTACGCGTCGGCGTCGGTGCGGCGCTGGGCGAAGGCGCAGAACCGGCAGCCGGTGTAGCAGACGTTGGTGAAGTTGATGTTCCGGGTGACGACATAGGTGACCTCGTCGCCGGAGACGGACCTGCGGACGTCGTCGGCGATCCGGGTGAGCGCGTCGAGCGCGGGCCCGTCGGCGTGCAGCAGGGCCAGGGCCTGGGCGTCGGTGAGCCCCGTCGGGTCGTCGGCGGCGACGGCGAGGGCCTCGCGGACGTCGGCGTCGACGCGCTCGGGGACCATCCCGGGGGCGGCGGCCTCACGGAGCGACTCCCAGTCGCCGTACACCTCGTCGAAGTCGTCGCGCCGGTCGTGGGTGCGGCCGGTGGTGTCGATGGTGTGGTGCAGATCGGTGCGGCCGGTGCCGGTGAAGGTCTCGTCGGGCTCCTGCCAGGGCAGGCCCCTGACGGGCGCCTCGGGGTTCGCGAGGCCGGTGACGGGGTCGGCGAGGGCGCGGACGTGCGGGACGATCCTGGGGTCGAGCCAGGGTTCGCCCCGGGTGATGAACTCCGGGTAGACGCAGAGGCGTTCGCGCAGCTCGAATCCGGCCGCGCGGGACCGCTCGGCCAGTTCCTCGATCTTCGGCCAGGGCCGCTCGGGGTTGACGTGGTCGATGGTGAGCGGGGAGACCCCGCCCCAGTCGTCGACGCCTGCCGCGATCAGCCGCTCGTACTCCGCGTCGACGAGGTTCGGCGGGGCCTGGAGGCAGGCGGCGGGGCCCATGATGTGCCGGGCCACGGCGACGGTGGCGACGAGGTCGTCGAGTGCCGCGTCCGGCATTCCGCGCATGGCCGTGTCCGGCTTGGCGCGGAAGTTCTGGATGATCAGCTCCTGGATCGAGTGGTAGGCGCGGGAGATCCGGCGGAGCGCGAACAGGGACTCGGCGCGCTCCTCCAGGGTCTCGCCGATGCCGAGGAGCAGCCCGGAGGTGAAGGGGACGGAGGAACGTCCGGCGTCCTCCAGGACGCGGAGGCGGACGGCGGGTTCCTTGTCGGGGGAACCGTGGTGGGGGCCGCCGGGCTCGGACCAGAGGCGGGTGGCGGTGGTCTCCAGCATCATGCCCATCGAGGGGGCGACGGGCTTGAGGCGCTGGAAGTCGGTCCAGGACAGGACCCCTGGGTTGAGGTGCGGGAGGAGACCGGTCTCCTCCAGGATGCGGATCGCCATGGCCCGTACGTACGCGACGGTGTCGTCGTAGCCGTGCGCGTCGAGCCATTCGCGGGCCTCGGGCCAGCGGTCCTCGGGCTTGTCGCCGAGGGTGATCAGGGCTTCCTTGCAGCCGAGTTCGGCACCGCGCCGGGCGATGTCGAGGACCTCGTCCGGGGACATGAACATGCCGTGCCCGGCCCGGCGGAGCTTGCCGGGGACGGTGACGAAGGTGCAGTAGTGGCACTTGTCGCGGCAGAGGCGGGTGAGCGGTATGAAGACGCTCTTCGAGTACGTGATGATCCCGGGGCGTCCGGCCGCCGCGAGACCGGCGTCGCGGACGCGTCCGGCGGAGGCGACGAGATCGGCCAGGTCGTCACCGCGCGCCCGCAGCAGCACGGCGGCCTCGCCGACGTCGAGCGCGACCCCGTCCCTGGCTCTGCGCAGGGCACGTCGCATGGCGTTCGCGGTGGGCCGGGCTTCCTGGTGATCCGTCATGAACCGAGCATACGAGCGCCGCACGCCCCGGCGCTTCGGGTGCCCGCAGGGAAGGTCGGTCCGTGTCCTTGGGGTGCCTCGGCGCGGCGTACACCAGGTGCACCGTACGGCGGAGGGCGTCGACGGGATACCGGACCCGGCCCCCTGCGGTCACCTCGTACTCCCACTGCGGGTGGACGCGTCCGCCGAGGGTGCCGGTGGCGGGGCGACGCCGTCGCCCCGCTCGGTGTCACGGAGCGCCGCCTCGCCGTGGTCCTCGGCCGAGAGGTGCCGCACCCAGGGGAAGACCGAGGGGAGGGTGCACCCCATGACGTGCCCCGTACTTCGGCAACGTGTTCCGAAGTACGGTCGGACATCGGGCGAGCACCTGTTCTCAGACGAACGGGGCGTACGCGTCCAGCGTCCGCAGCACCTCCTCCTCCGGCGCGGACGGGAGCTGGAGGACGACCTCCTCGCAGCCGAGGTCCGTGTAGTGGGCGAGCTTGCCGGGGGTGGGCAGGACCGCGTACGGGACGATGTGGAGGGTCTCCGGGTCGCGGCCCGCCCGCTCCCAGGTCTCGCGGAGCGCCGGGAGCGCCTCCGTCAGGCCTCCGCCGCCGATCGGCAGCCAGCCGTCGGCCCAGTCGGCGGTCGCGGCGAACAGCTTGGGGCCGCCCGCCCCTCCCACGAGGACCCGGAGGGCGCCTCCGGCGGGCTTGGGCCAGGCCTCGGAGGCGCGTACGGAGTCCCCGTGCTTCCCCTCGTACGCGGTGGGTTCCGGCGCCCACAGGGCCCGCATCAGATGGACCCGGTCGGCGACCAGGTCCCGCCGGGTGGCCCAGTCCACGCCGTGGTCGGCGGCCTCCTCGCGGTTCCAGCCGAAGCCGACGCCCAGGGTGAAGCGCCCGCCGGAGAGGTGATGGAGGGTTGCGGCCTGCTTGGCAAGGGCGATCGGGTCGTGCTGGGCGACCAGGGTGACGCCGGTGCCGAGGTGGAGGCGTTCGGTGACGGCGGCGGCCTGGGCGAGGGCCACGAAGGGGTCGAGGGTGCGGGCGTACTCCCGGGGCAGTTCCCCGCCCATCGGGTAGGGCGTGGTCCGTTCGACGGGGATGTGGGTGTGCTCGGGCAGGTAGAGCCCGCCGAAGCCGCGCTCCTCCAGTGCGCGGGCGAGCCGCAGGGGGGTGATGGTCTCGTCGGTCAGGAAGATCGTGGTCGAGATCCGCATGGGGGCACGGTAGGGCGTGCGGGCCGGATTTCCGAGGGGCCCGGCCGCCCCGGGCTCGGGCCCCGGCCGCCGCCGCGCGGCCCGTACGGGGCCGGGGGCCGCCCTGGCCTGCGGCCGTCTCCCGGGCTCCGTCGGGAAGGCCGGGGACGCCGGGGAGAAAGTTCTCGGGAACTCGTCACATCTCCGGCGCGCGGTCCGTCAGTGCGGTGGAAGCGGCGGGACGACCCGCCCCCGAGACGTCGAGGAGCGATCGTCATGACGTACGAGCCCGAGGCCCGCATGACCAACCCCGCCCACGTCCTGCCGGAGGCCGGAGCCGCGATCCAGGACCTGGTGGAGGCCACCCGGCGGGGCGGGGTGGCCGAGTCCGTCCTGGAGCTGGTGCACCTGCGGGCCAGCCAGATCAACAACTGCGGTTTCTGCGTCGGCCTCGGGGCGAGGAGCGCGCGGAAGAACGGGGTGGGCGACGAGAAGCTGTTCGCGGTCGCCGCCTGGCGCGAGACCCCGTACTTCTCCGAGGAGGAGCGGGCGGCCCTGGCCCTGGCGGAGGCGGCGACCCGGCTGGCCGACGCCCCGGACGCGGTGCCGGACGAGATCTGGGACGCGGCGGCCGACCACTTCGACGAGAGGCAGCTCGCCTCGATCGTCCTGATGGTCGGCCTCACGAACCTGTTCAACCGCCTGAACGTGACCGTCCGGCAGCCGGCCGGAACGGGCCTGTGAGCGGACGCGGGGGCCACGGCCCGCGCCCGGAGCGACGAGCGGGCCCGGTGAGCCTCCGCACCCGGGCCCCGGGCCCGAGGGCATCCGGTCGTAACCGGACGTACTCCCTCCGCGTTGGTGCGGGCATGAAGAAGATCCTGACCGCCGTCGCCCTGACCTGTTTCGCCGCGAGTGGCGGCGCCCTCGCCGCCGGGACCGCCGCCGCCGACACCGGGGGCCTGAACCTGCCCTCGGTGGTGCCGCTCAGCGGGGTCCTGAACCCGAAGGCCAAGCCCGCCGCCTCGCCCGACCTGCCGCCCGCGAACACGATGGTGGAGAGCCTGCTCCCCCGCCACTGACCACCCGGCCGGGGAGACGGCCGAGAACAGCACGGAGACCGACGAAGGTGACGGGACCCCCCACGGGCCCGCCACCTTCGTGCTTCTCCGGGACGGCCCGGAGGCCGTCAGGGGGCCGTCAGTCGGCGATCACCAGCGACGGCGTCTCCTTCGTCAGGACCTCGCCCCGGAAGAAGGCGGGGCTCCTGCGCCGCATGACCAGCATGATCACCACGCCGAGCAGCAGCAGTCCGACGCCGATCACGAAGACCGAGCCGACGCCGAGGACGGCGGAGCCGGAACCGTACGCCGGGTCCCACATGTCGTAGAGCGTCTTGCCGAAGACGGCGGTCAGCATCGTCCCGCCCAGCAGCGGCATCAGGCCCTTGAAGGCGAAGTCACGGCCGGAGCGGAACAGCTCGCCGCGGAAGTACCAGACGCAGGCGAAGGCCGTCAGCGCGTAGTAGAAGCAGATCATCAGACCGAGCGCGTAGATCGTGTCGACCAGGACGTGCTCGCTGACCAGGGTCATCACCGTGTAGAAGACGCCGGTGGCGACACCGGCGACGACGGTCGCCTTGCCGGGGGTCTTGAAGACCGGGTGGACCTTGGTGAAGGACTTCGGCAGGGCCTCGTACGTGGACATCGCGAGGACCGTGCGGGCGACCGGGATGAAGGTCGTCTGGAGGCTGGCTGCGGCCGAGGCGAGGACGGCGACGAAGAGCAGGACGCCGAGCGTCGGGCCCATGACCGGTCCGGCGAGGGCGGCGAAGACGTTGTCGGAGGTCTCCGGGTTGGCGAGGCCGAGGCCCTGCTCGCCGGAGCCGACGGTCATCTGGGCGGCGACGCCGGTGGCCAGGTAGGAGCCGACCAGGACGACCATCGCGATGAGCGCGGCGCGGCCGGGGGTCCTGGCGCTGCCGGTGGTCTCCTCGTTGGTCGCCATGCAGGCGTCCCAGCCCCAGTACATGAAGATCGAGAGCGAGAGGCCGGCGGTGAAGGCGGCGAAGGACTGGACCGCGAAGGGGTTCATCCAGGACCAGGAGAAGTCCACCGAGGTCTCGAAGGACCCGGCCTTCGACAGGGCCATGCCCACGAAGACGGCGAGGACGACGAGCTGGAGGCCGACGAGGGTGTACTGGACGCCCTTGGTGGCGGTCATGCCCCGGTAGCTGATCGCGGTGGCGGCGGCGATGAGCGCCAGGCAGGTCAGGATGTGGACGGCCTTGTTGTCGTCCAGGGCGGCGATGGAGGCGTTGCCGCTGATCTCGCCCGCGAGGAGCCAGAAGTAGGAGGTCGCCACCCCGGCCAGGTTGGAGAGCACGATGATCGTCGCGATCACGAGGCCCCAGCCGCACATCCAGCCGATCTTGGGGCCGAAGGCCTTCACGGTCCAGGTGAAGGAGGTGCCGCAGTCGGGCATGACCCGGTTGAGCTCCCGGTACGCGAAGGCGACGAGGAGCATCGGGAGGAAGCCCGCGAGGAAGACGGCGGGCATCTGCAGTCCGACCTCGCCCGCGGTCGAGCCGAGGGTGGAGGTCAGGCAGTAGACGGGGGCGACGGTCGAGATGCCGATGACGGCACTGCCGAGGAGGCCGACGGAGTTCCCGCCGAGGCCTTTGGTGCGCACGCCGTTGGTGTCGCCAGGGGCATCGACGCCCCTTACCGTGTCTCCGGCCGGAGGCCGGGCTTCCACCTGAGTCATGAACAGGACGTTAAATCATGCGGTTTCCACATCCGGAAGATCCAAATCCGCTCATCTGATCGATCATCGCCTTGCAATACGGGGGTCGAATCAGACACCCGCCAATGATTGAAAGATCGACAACCACTACGTACCGACCAACTGGTAGGTCGGTCGACCCGTGTCCGATATGCGGGAACCGCAGCCCTGCCCGAAATGTCCGATTTCAAAATTTCCCGAGGGCTTTTCCGAAGGCTCCCCCGAGGCCGCCCCTCCCGGTCCGCGTCCGGGCCAGGGCCGTAGGTCCTCGGGGCCCGAGGACCTACGGCCCCGAGGTGCTCGGGGCCGGGAGTCCCGGGGCGGGAGTCCCCGGGCCCCGGACCGCCCGGACCTCCCTCGCGGCCCCCGGCCCATCCCGGCTCACCCCGGCCACACCACCGCCTGGAGTTCGCTGTACGCGTGCAGCGCGTACGAGCCCACGTCCCGGCCGACCCCGCTCTTCTTGAACCCGCCGAACGGCGCCTCCATGTTCCGGCCGATCGTGTTCACGCCCACCCCGCCCGCCCGCAGCCGGGCCGCGATCCGGAAGGCGCGGGCCACGTCGCCGGACCACACGTAGTCGATCAGGCCGTAGTCGCTGTCGTTGGCGAGGGCGATCCCCTCCTCCTCGTCGTCGAAGGGCACCACCACGACGACCGGCCCGAAGATCTCCTCCCGCACCACCCGCATCCCGGGGGTGCAGTCGGCCAGCAGCGTCGGCGCCACGTAGAAGCCCTTCGGGAGGTCCGGCCGCTCGCCGCCCGCGACGATCCGCGCCCCCTCCTTCCGGCCCAGCTCCACGTACGCCTCCACCCGGTCGCGGTGGGCCGCCGAGATCACCGGGCCGACGACCGTGCCGCGCTCCGCCGGGTCCCCCACCCGCAGGTGCCGCAGGTAGCCGGTGAGCTTCTCCACCAGCCGCTCGTAGATCCCGCGCTGGGCGAGGACCCGGGTGGGGGCGGTGCAGATCTGTCCGCTGTAGAAGGAGAACGTCGTCCCGATCCCCATGACCGCCGAGTCCAGGTCGGCGTCGTCGAGGACCAGCGCCGCGCCCTTGCCGCCCAGCTCCATCAGCTGCCGCTTCAGCTCACGGCCGCAGACCTCGCCGATCGCCTGCCCGACCTCCGTGGAGCCGGTGAAGGACACCATGTCGACGTCCGGGGAGTCCACGGCCGCCCGCCCGGACTCCGCCGAGGAGCCGGTCACCACGTTGACGACACCCGGCGGGACCCCGGCCTCTTCGAGCGCGCGGGCCATCGCGTACACCGACAGCGGGTCCTGCGGGGCGGGCTTCACCAGGACCGTGTTGCCCATCGCGAGCGCCGGGGCGACCTTGCCCGCCGGATTGGCCCAGGGGTTGTTGTACGAGGTGATGCAGCTGACCACGCCGACCGGGCGGCGCACCGCGACCGCGCCGAACACCCCGGCCCGGCCCATCGGGCCAGCCTCGTTGATCTGCGGGGGCAGCGCCTGCTCGACGGGTTCCAGGGCGCCCCGCGCGTACCGCCGGAAGCGGGCCGCGCCCACCGCGACCTGCATCCCGCGCGCGGTGCCGGTCGTGGCGCCCGTCTCGGCGCGGGCCAGCAGGGTGTTCTCCTCCGCGTCCCTGGCCATCAGATCGGCGGCCCGGTCGAGGATCGCCGCCCGCTCCTGCGGCCCGGTGCGCGACCAGGAGGCGAGGGCCGCGCGGGCGGCGGCGGCGGCCTCGTGGACCTGGGCCCGGGACGCCTCGGGAGCGAGGCCGACGACCTCCTCGGTGGCCGGGTTCACCACCTCGTAGTGGCCGAGGGCGGGCTCGACCCACTCCCCGCCCACGAAGAGCCGCTCGGTACGGGTCATCGGGTGCTCACCGTCCTCGTGTCACGGCCCGAGCGCAGCACCCTGCCGGGGATCGCGCCGGTCACCTCGTCGTCCCGTACCGTCTCCACGCCGTTGACCCGCACCGACACGATCCCCACCGCGCGGGAGTCGAGGCGGGGGCTGTCCCCCGGCAGGTCGTGCACCAGGGTCGCCGGGCCCGCGTCGATCCGCTCCGGGTCGAAGAGGACCAGGTCGGCGTGGAAGCCCTCGGTGATCCGGCCGCGTTCGCGGAGCCCGAAGAGCCGGGCCGGGTCGTCGGTCAGCATCCGCACCGCGTTCTCCAGGGGGACGAGCTTCCGGCCGCGCAGACAGTCGCCGAGGAAGCGGGTGGTGTAGGGGGCGCCGCACATCCGGTCCAGGTGGGCGCCCGCGTCGGAGCCGCCGAGCAGGACGTCCTCGTGCTCCCAGGTCGCGCGGCGCAGCTCCCAGGAGGCCGGATCGTTGTCGGGGGGCATCGGCCACAGGACGGTCCTGAGGTCGTCGTTGGCGCAGATCTCGACCAGGCACTGGAAGGAGTCCTGGCCGCGCGCGGCGGCGATGTCCTTCACGACCCGGCCGGTGAGCCCCTCGTTCTCCTCGCTGTACGTGTCCCCGACGACGTACCGGCCGAAGTCCGCGAGCCGCCGGAAGACGCCCGCCTCCCGGGAGTCGGCGCGCCGCAGCATCTCGGCGCGGACGGCGGGGTCGCGGAGTTCCGCGATGCGTTCGGGGACGGGCAGGGCGAGGACCTCGCCCCAGCCGGGGATGAGGTTGAGCGCGCAGAAGGTCCCGAGGGACATGTTCATGGGGGTGAGGATCGGCATGGTGAGGGCGACGATCCGGCCGCCGGACTCCCGGGCCCGTTCGGAGGCGGTGAGCTGGCGCGGGACGCGTTCGGGGACGGCGGCGTCGATGGTGAGGACGTTCCAGTTGAGGGGGCGTCCGGCGGCGGCCGTCATGGCGACGAACAGGTCGATCTCGGCGTCGGAGAACTGGTCGAGGCAGCCCGCGAGGATGGCCTCCAGCTGGGTGCCCTCGTGTTCGCCGACCGCGCGGGAGAGGGCGATCAGCTCCTCGGGGGCCGCGTGCCGGGAGGCGACGGGGGCGCCGTCGCCGTCGGAGTGGGTGGCGGACTGGGTGGTGGAGAGCCCCCAGGCGCCCGCCGCCATGGCCTCCTTGAGGAGGGCGACCATCCGGTCGAGCTGTTCGGGGGTGGGCGTCCCGCCGACGGCGTCGGCGCCCATCACGTACCGGCGCAGCGCGCAGTGGCCGACCATGAAGCCCGCGTTGACGGCGATCCGGCCGTCCAGGGCGTCCAGGTACTCCGCGAAGGACGACCAGCTCCAGTCGACGCCCTCCTCCAGGGCCTTCAGGGCCATGCCCTCCACCTTGGACATCATGCGGCGGGTGTAGTCGGCGTCCTCGGGCCGGTCCGGGTGGAGCGGGGCGAGGGTGAAGCCGCAGTTGCCGCCCGCGACGGTGGTGACGCCGTGGTTCATGGAGGGGGTGGCGTACGGGTCCCAGAACAGCTGGGCGTCGTAGTGGGTGTGCGGGTCGACGAAGCCGGGGGTGAGGACCAGGCCGGTGGCGTCCTCGGTGGTCCGGGCCTCCTCGTGGACGGCGCCGGGCTCGGCGACGACGGCGATCCGGCCGTCGCGCAGCCCGATGTCGGCGGTGAAGGCGGGGGCGCCGGTGCCGTCCACGACGGTGGCGCCCGTGATGAGGTGGTCGAGCATGACGGTCCCTCTCCGCTCGGGGTCTCTCCCGGTCCCGGCGCGGGCCCGCCCCGCGCCGGATGCGCGCGCCGGGCCGGGCGGGCCGGGACGCGGGCGTGCCCCGGCCGCGGGCCGCCGCGGTCGGGGCGCTGTGGGCGGCGGTCCGGGAAGACACCGCCCACGCGTGGGTGCGTTACGCGCCCGCGGCCTGCCGGAAGCGGGTGGTGCGGTGGACCGGGTCGGTGTCGATCTTCGGTATGACGTGCTCGCCGATCAGCTTGATCGAGTTCATGGTGTCCTCGTACGAGATCCCGATGGGGAGCCCGAAGGAGAGCTGGTCGGCGCCGGCCTGTTCCCAGCGCTTGCACTGGGCGAGGACCTCCGAGGGGTCGCCGCAGATCATCAGTTCCTCCTGGATGAGGAGTTCGATGATCTCGGCGGAGTACTCGGGGAGCAGTTCGGGCCACTCGGGGATGCCCTCGGGGCGGGGGAAGGTGTCGTGGTAGCGGAAGAGCAGCGACTGGAGGTAGTTGAGTCCGCCGCCGACGGCGATCTCGACGGCCTTGTCGTGGGTCTCGGCGCAGATCGCGGTGGAGGTGACCATGACGTTGTCGTTGACGAAGTCGCCGATCGCGCGGGCCTCCTTGATCGCGGTCTTGTAGGAGTCGACGACCCACTCCATGTCGGAGACCTTCTGCACGCTGAAGCCGAGGACGCCGAGGCCCTTGTGTCCGGCCATGGCGTACGAGGAGGGGGACCCGGCCGCGTACCACATGGCGGGGTGGGACTTCCCGTACGGCTTGGGGAGGATCTTGCGGGGCGGCAGGGACCAGTGCTTGCCCTGGAAGCCCTGGTACTCGTCCTGGAGCCACATCTTGGGGAACTCGGCGATGGTCTCCTCCCAGAGTTCCTTGGTGTGGTTCATGTCGGTGATGCCCGGCATGAACCCGAGGATCTCGTGGGAGCCCGCGCCCCGGCCGGAGCCGAACTCGAACCGGCCGCTGGAGAGGTGGTCGAGCATGGCGACCTTCTCGGCGACCTTCACGGGGTGGTTGACGGGGGCGAGGGGGTTGAAGATGCCGGACCCGAGGTGGATGCGGTCGGTGGCGTGGGCGAGGTAGCCCAGGTAGACGTCGTTGGCGGAGAGGTGGGAGTACTCCTCCAGGAAGTGGTGCTCCGAGGCCCAGGCGTACTTGAAGCCGGACCGGTCCGCCTGGATGACGTACTCGGTCTCCTCCATGAGCGCCTTGTGCTCGGCTTCGGGATCGGTCTCGGCACGCTTGCCGACGTATCCCTGTACGAAGATCCCGAATTCCAAGGGGGTTCACCGTCCTCGTCGTCTCCAATGATTCTGACGATCCGTCAGATTCATGATGTGCCAGACTTTCGCACCACGGGGTGGGGTCGTCAATACCTGACGGCCCGTCAGAACAGACTGACCCCGGCCAGCCAGCCGCCGTCGATCACGAAGGGCTGGCCCGTGATGTACGCGGAGTCCTCCCCGGTCAGGAAGAGCGCCAGGGCCGCGACCTCCTCCGGGCGTCCGATCCGCCCCAGCGGCACGAGCTTGCGGTACAGCTCCGCCGTGGCCGCCGGGTCCACGCCCTCCGGGTTGCTCATGGCCGTGTCGATCGCCCCCGGGCAGACCGCGTTCACCCGGATGCCCTTCGGGGCCAGCTCCAGGGCCGCGACCCGGGTCAGTCCGAGGACGGCGTGCTTGGAGGCCGCGTAGGCGCCGACCCCGGCCATGCCGGTGAGCCCCGTGTACGAGGCCGTGTTGACGATCGTGCCGCCGCCCGCCGCCGCGATCTCGGGCGCGACCGCGCGGATGCCCAGGAAGCAGCCCTTCTGGTTGACCGAGACGATCGCGTCGAACTCTTCGAGGGGGGTCGAGAGCAGCTCGTTGAAGCGGAGGATGCCCGCGTTGTTGACCAGCCCGTCGATCCCGCCGAACCGTTCCTTCGCCACGGCCACCGCCGCCGCCCAGTCCTCCTCGCGGGTCACGTCCAGCCGGACGTAGGCCGCCCGCTCCTTCCCCAGCTCCCCGGCCAGCGCCTCCCCCGGCCCGTCGAGGACGTCCGCGAGCACCACCCGCGCGCCCTCCGCCGCGAACAGCCGCGCCTCCTGCTCGCCCTGTCCGCGCGCCGCCCCGGTGATCAGGACGACCCGCCCGTCGAGCTTGCCCATGCCCGCCACGCTCCTCGGTTCAGTTCAGAAGGGGGGCGACCTCCGTGCCGAAGGCCGCCATCTGGTCGATGAGTTCGGTACGGCTCCGGGACCGGAACCGGACCTGGATCTGGTGCACCCCCATCTCCCCGTACGCGCGCAGGGAGGCGGCCAGCTCCTCCGGCGGGCCGCTCAGGGTGCGGCGGCCGACCCGCCAGGCGGGCGTGCCGACGTGGAGGGGTTCCGTGATGGCGCCGACCGTCAGGGGCTCGGCGACGCCCGCGTCGGCGCGCAGCCGGAGCAGGGTGGCGATCTGTTCGGCGAGCCGCTCGCGCGGGTCGCCCTGCGGCAGCCAGCCGTCGCCCTTGAGCGCGGCGCGGCGCACGGCCGCCGGGGAGGAGCCGCCCACCCAGAGCGGGACGCGTTCCTGGACGGGCCGGGGCCGCTGGCCCAGCTCCTTGAAGGAGAACAGCTCGCCCGTGTGCTCCGGGTACTCCTCGGGCCCGAGGGCGGCGCGCAGCGCGTCGAGGGTCTCGTCGAGGACGGCGCCCCGGCGGGCGAAGTCCACGCCGAGGGCGTCGAACTCCTCCCGGACGTGCCCGGCGCCGACCCCGAGGACGAGCCGTCCGCCGGAGAGGTGGTCGAGGGTGGCGTACGCCTTGGCCGTGGCGAGCGGATGGCGCAGCCCGACGACGGCGACGTGCGAGAGCAGCCGGACCCGCTCGGTGGCGGCGGCGAGGAAGGAGAGCGTGGCGACCGGGTCGTACCAGACGGTGCTCATGGCGTCGGCGAGGCGGCGCGGGATCGCCACGTGCTCGCAGCTCGCGAGGTAGTCGAAGCCGTGGGCCTCGGCGGCGCGGGCGACGGCGAGCAGATCGGCGGGCCCGGCGGTCGCCTCCCAGGGCTCGGCGTAGAGGGCGGACTGCGACTGTACGGGCAGCTGCATCCCGTAGACCACCATGGGAACCCCCTCGGAGCCGTGCGCACCTGACGGCTCGCCGTGTGGACGAGCGGGACCATGCTCATACCTGACGGTCCATCAGACAAGGCTTGTGCGGGAGGAGTTCGGACGGGCCGGGAGGGACGCCGGGCGACTCCGCCGGGGTGGACGACGACGGGCCGGGGGGTGGCGGGGATCGGACGCCGGGTGCGCCCGGGGCCGGACGGGGCCCGGGGCCGGACGGGGCCCGGGGCCGGATGGGGCCCGGTCTTCGCCGGGCGATCCGGTGCGGACCGGACGCCGGGCGGGGCGGAGCCGGTGAGGGCCGAGCCGGAGAGGCCGGAGGGCCGGAGAGGCCGGAGGGCCGGAGAGGCCGGAGGGCCGGAGAGGCCGGAGGGCCGGAGAGGCCGGAGGGCCGGAGAGGCCGGAGGGCCGGAGAGGCC